>JAOAPI010000083.1 GCA_025462865.1 Candidatus Sulfotelmatobacter sp.
GAGCCGCATTAAACCTGGCGTTGCGGATCTGTTGTGTGCCAGCTGTGCGCCGGATTGGGGAGCCATCGTGCACTGTCGCTGTAACCCTTCGTACGTTGAGAACAATAACGTCCTTTATCATGCTCAAGTCTGGACGACACGGAAGCAGTTTTTCACCAAGTAACCCGGCAACGCTATTTGGCACCCTCCAGTGCTCTATAATCCGTTTTTCACAAAGTGACCCTGTATTTAGTCACACTTTTTTCCCAACAGCCCCTCAAAGCGAAATGCTTGTAAGCATGACGAGCCAATAGAACACCGATCCCGAGCTGCTCGACTATGACCTCACGTGCTGGTACCTAAATGCCCGACGTGTAATGGAACTCGTCGGCGTCAATTCGATTGTTCCAGATTTGAAGACAATTGCGGCAATCGGCGAGATTGACGACCCTCTTCGCAAGACCGCGCTTCTTGTCGCCCTAAAAGACAGCCTTGAGCAATGGCTGCACCAAAATAATCCGCCCACATTGGGACAGTTGCTTATACAAGGCAGTCTCCGTCCAAATGCGCTCTTCACGCATTATTCAAACTATTTCTGCAAAGGCTCTGGGCAGGCCACGGAGGCATTGAGAAAGGGCAAACCAATAATTTCACAGCTGGAGGCCTATTCTAAGCTCGACGAATATCGACCAGGCCAGAGAGTGACATTCCGTTTTCATCATGAGCACTTGACCTCCAATTCAGCGTGGACCGAGCTTACTGGACAGCGACGGCTCTTGATTTTAGGTGCAGCCACCAGCATCACGGATCAGACGATTGATGCCATCCCTTGGGTTATCGCCCATCCCCTTCCTGGCCTATTCGAAAAGCCATCCCCGGTTGGCTCCCATTGGGCTACTCGGCTGGAAGTCTTTATCGATGTTATTGACAATTTTGCGCGTGTGCGAAACATTGAGCCTCCCTCTGGCAAGCGAGACCTTGATGTACTTCGCGCAATTCCCGAAGAAGAAATCAAGAAAGCTTTCGCCGAGATCATCGGGGAACCCACAATACCAAAGGATTGGGGTGGAGAACGGTCCGACCTGTTTACGACGTGGGTAAAGCTGGACGGAAAGCGCATCTCGACGGCTTTCGCTTTCAAAGGACCCGCACAATTTCACCCGATGACGGCGGCCGACCTCGGCAAGAACGGTGACCAGATTGACCGCCTCTTCTCCGAACCAGCCGATTTACTGATTCTGCAGCACTGTCATGAGATCACACCACCGGTGCGGGGTATGATGCGCGCGTACGCCCAACAAATGGGAAAACCAAGGCTCTTTTGTTTAATCAATGGCTACGATACGATCCGCATCCTTCAAGCTTACGGCAAGTGCGGCCTGCCAATGCCAAAGAAACATGTCTCTTAAGCTTGCGACCTCTCTCTTTAGGCGCGTTCCAGTGCATCGCCCAATTGCTGCCAGAATTCCAGCAATGAATCCCGATACTGCCCCGCGTCGGCGACCGAGACAAATAGATCCTCACCTACCAGAGGAAGAAATACGCGAGGTTCTATTTTGTCTAAAGCAAGACCAAGTTCGGCAGTCTGAGGGGGAACAAAGAGGTCGGGCCTTATTTCATGAAGTTTATGAGCGGCGGATCCCTCAGCGTGCTTCACGGTATTGGCCACAAGTCGGAGCTCGTCCACCTTGGCCCAAGCGAGGAATGTCGTTATATCGATTCCGAGGATATTCATGCGCTTCTGAAACTCACTCATTTGAAACAGTCTAGGGTCATTCTCTTCTCGTGGATGCAGAACCTCTCGGCGCAGGAACATCATGATCTGCTGCTCAAAAGCGTGGTAGAGAGCAGCCGCGAACAGGTTCACCATGCCCTGGCGAATGCCATTAAGCAGCATATAGTGGGAGATGCCTGCGTCTTGGGCCGCTTCAGCAAAGTCGCCCGGATCTTCGTCCCCTGTGCCAGGGGCGGACATCAACGCATCCCACGCTTTTTCAACTACCGTCTCGGCCTCGTCTTCAATTCCTGCGAAGGCCGGGAGCATTCGTTTCTCAAGGGTTTCTACAATCGCGCGCACTTGAGGCGCGAACTCACGTCGGAATACTCCCATCCAGAAATGATGGTTTAGGACCACGGCGCGCTCAGATCAAGCGCCAACATTAGGAGCGCATTCGCGTTTGTGAAATTGCCCAACTGTTCCCGAAGTTCGTATGCCCACTTCACTCCGTGGAATAGGTTATTGCGAAGACGATACACAACTATCAAGAGTGCAGCGGCAGTGTCTCCGACGTTATGGTTCTCGCCCCTCAGCACAGTTTCGACCAATTGCCGGTTGTCATTATTGCGAAAGTGGAGATCCGCAAAATGGTCTGTAAATTCGTTATTTTGGAAGTGACGGTCGCGAAAGTACATCAGACAATCAGCAAGTGCTTCCGCATCTAAGCGCCCCTCTGCTTCCCAGTGCTTGGCTGTCTGAACAATTGACATTGCGCTGGCATGGGTACCAAGCACAGATGCTTTAAACAGGCTCCAGAGCAAAGCAAAATGCATGATTGCATCGCGCTCTTCTTGAGATAGGGCTTCAAAACCCGGTGCTTTTGCGCACAGCCAAGGGATTGCGTCCATTGCGATCACCCTTCTTCAATCAGCTTGCTTGGCTAGGCCTTGCCAATCATCTGCCACCGGCTTCCAGTCAGCCTTCCTCTTTTCCTTGCCTGTCCAAACGTCCCAAAAATCTGGATCATCCGAGCGCGGCTGCTGCGATTTAGGAAGATCATTCATTTTCACGAGAAGCGGCAGCTCGGAGGCCCAACCTAGGAGGATAGCGTTTTGGGACGGCAACGAGGGAAGCTCACGCAATAAGCCCTTGAGATTATCCGGCACTAAGCTGTGGACTAGCTTCTGATCCTGGTCGTTGCTAATTCGATGCAGCAGGAACGTATTGCATTGGGACAAAACTGTCGCCGAAAGTTCAGAAGGCCGCTGAGAGGAAAGCACAAGGCCCAGTCCAAATTTGCGTCCCTCTCGCGCAATCCTCTCGAAAACCTGACAGCAGACAGATGCCGCGTCGTAGTTTTCGACATCATCTCTGTAACGCTTGATGAAGGTGTGCGCCTCTTCCATCACCAACACCGTCGGAAGGGCGATCTTGTTGATTTTCCTGTAACGCTGCAGCGCCTCGAACACCATGCGTGCAATAACAGAAGTGATGATATGGACCACTTCTGTCGGAACGAGGGACAAGTCAATCACGGAAAGACAGCCATTTTCAGCGTTGTCGGCTCCCACGTAGTCCTTCAACCACTGTTCCAGTGAGACATCGTCCGTGTCGCAAATAATTGATTTAATCAGAGTGTTCGCAAGAAGGCTTCGAATTCGGATCAATAACGTTTCCGCGTGCTCGGAAACATTCAACATCTCAGCTGTCGCTTCCACACTGCGGAGAAACGAATCTCCTTTGAAGGCGCGGGGAGCGTCCACATCTGGCGGCTCGGTGTCCAGATCAGCCCCGCTAAATGCGGAATGAGCGGCGCTCGTAACCGAGAATAGGCCATCAACTTCTTGCCTTGTAAAATCGTAATGTGGATGCTGTTGCCGCCTCGGAATGCACAGAGTATTGATCGAGGTAACGACCGCCGTAAGCCTCGTTAGTTCGTCGCCAGTGAGGGACGGCAGTTCCGGCTCCAGTCCCGTTTTCCATTTCTCAAGCTTCTCGTAAAAGCCCTTCGGCTTTGGGAAAGAACCCCACGGGCTGCCAGAGTTCTTTTCAAGCCTGATCGTCGCCAACATCGTTCTCAAGAATCGTCTTATGTCGTGGCTCTTGTTCTCTGCTGGTTCAGTCTGCCCGTCCCGCACAGCTCGCAAAGCCTGGATCAACGTTGGCTTTTGCGTCTTGCTGCTAGCTTGGGTGAAAGAGCACCATTCAGCACTGTTCCAGAACCACAAGGGAACTTTGAGCGCCAGTTCCTCCGCCTCTGGACTCACCTTGAACATTCGGGCCTTCGCCGGCGGCTCTGAATTGGCAAATGCACGCGAGTACTCTCCGTTCGGATCCAGAACAATAAACCGGGCGTTAGGACTCGCGTTGTTTTTTGCCTCACTCTGTGCCTGTTCCAGCGACCAGCGGATGAGTCCAGCGACAGTGCAGGACTTTCCACTACCCGTATTCCCCAGCACCGCCAAGTGACGACCGAACAAGCGATCAGGATCGATACGAACCTCAGCGTTCCCAGCGAGCGGGCTGGTGCCGATCTTTACTCTTCTGTTTTCTCCAGACTCGACGATGGATCGAAGCTGTTCATCAGTCGGCAAAAAGACGCCAGTCCCAATTGATGGCAGAGCATCCGCGCCGCGACGGAAACCATATTGTTCTTGTTCCGCTTTGGTCGATATCTTCCGAAGTGTGCCTAGTGGGTTTAGGCTCATCTTTCGCAGCGGATAAGGTAGATCAACAAGCCCAAAATCCTGCATGCCGCGACGCTTGGGAAACGCTGAGCGTTCCACAATCAGCCATTCGATCTGTCCCACCAGGTAGCCGTCATCAACCGGTATCAGTACATAACTGTTAACACGGGGAAATGGGCGCGGCCCGCCAGCGTTCAACGCAACGGATTCAGGCGCTTCGATGTCCAGAGCAACTTTGATTTCATCTGGCGAAACGAAGTCCACCGTGCCGACGCGGAGGCTCTCGATGTACTCGAAAGGAGCGTGACTCATTGCTCTCCTTCTCCCTTTGCATCTGCGGGAGGAGCGGCCGCATGACTCCCGCTCCAGCGTGATTTCAAGAGTTCGGCCATTCGCATGGTGGTCCTGTCGATGGCCGGTTTTGGAAGATAGTTATCTACCAGGGTCTGCAGGTCACCGAGATGGTTTCCAATCAACAGAGTAATCTGCGCGTGCCTCCCCATTTTCTCGTATATCTGCATGATGCGGCCAAGGGGATCACCGTAGGAAACGACTACGAGATGAGTTGAAGGTATCGTGAGCATATCCTCGATCACCCGATTAATATGCTCGTCGCCAAAGCTATAACCAAAGCAGATCAGTGTGCTGTTCGGCCTGCACACAGCAGCAGCAAAGTCACGGAATAGTTCAACGTAAGGATAGGCGGTCGTTTCCCGGTCCTTGGCGGAGTTGGGATAGATCATAAGCTGGCGCGCCCCAGCGCCTGCCAGACCGGGGGCCTTCAGGTACGGCTCAATGCTTTCAGCGCCAAAAGGCAGAGACATACGCCGGATGCTTTTTTCAGCATCCACCCAGTCCAATGACCCGTGCAGCTTAGTGAATTTAGCCACGCCTTCCAGATAGCGAGGCTCGCCCCGGATGCCGGGCGGATTGTAGTGCATATCAACATCCAGCCGTGAGGAACGGAAGACGGGCAAAAGGGAGCCCACAAACCGATCCAGCAGATGAAGGCCAGCAACGTCAGCGCCAGCTTCCAGGTAGCGGTCGTAATTCGTTGTGAAGATTTGCAGTCGGTCCCGCGTACCCGTTCTGCTGGCGAAGCTCATTAAGAAACTTACAAGGTAGTTGAATGCTTTTTCACGTTCCTTGGTTTTTGCCGTTATCAGTCCGTTTTCACCCTTGAGAACCGACGCCGCGAAGGCCTTTAGAACTTCGCTGAGACTATTCTTGAGAGCGGCCGATTTCTTCCCCAGCTCCTTTGTGTTTTCCGCCTTACTTTCCGAGATGATTTCGAGGCCGCGCAATAGTTCGCTTGCGACACGAATTTGATCTTCGATGTTGCCGCTCATGCGGCCTGCCGCTTCGGCAGATTTCTTTGCCTCTGTATTTATCTCGGTGTCGAACTCGGCAAACTGCACAGTACCCATGCCGGGCAACGCTTGGTTTGCCGCCATTTGGTGAACGGCATGGGAGAGCCCAGACCCTACGAGCAGCTCGAAATGTTCAGATTGGAACAGCGCGGTCAACCAAGGCTCGATCCGTTCGCGCAACTTTGCTGGACCAAATGCTTCGTCCTTCTTTTGCCATGAACACTCACTATCATCGGCTAGCTTGAATGACTCTTCCGTGCCCGACGCTTCCGCCACTTTCGAAAAAACAATCGGGGCTTTGTCATCACGAGACTTGAGGATCTGGTCGTCTTTATTCATATCAATCCTCGCATCGGAACCTTACTTGTTTTCCCCTGGGCAAGCCGAAAGATACCCAATTCTCAGTAGGCTAGACGCATTGTCGGGGTCCTCGCAATAATAAATGGAATCGGTCCGGCATTACATAACACATTCGAGACCTCACCGGCAGTATCATTCCAGCAGCAGACTTCAATTAATCCACAAGGGTCAGCGTTTCATGTGTGGTTTTGTAACTATAGAGCTGCGTTATTTTGGCGTATTATCCTTACATTCCCCGCCCGTTCTCTTTCGTTCTAGGTCTGCACCTGAAGAAAGTTACTGATATATGAAAGCCTCATCCGGCGATTTACATTTGTCCGCGAGTGACCTGAGCAATCACCTGGCATGTCGCCATCTGACCTCTCTGGACTTCGGTGTTGCAGTTGGCAACAAATCCGCACCCACGTGGCACTCCCCGGATCTCTGGGTCCTTCAGAAGCGCGGCCTCGAACACGAGAACGCCTACCTACAGCATTTGGGAACGCAAGGCCTGTCCGTCCTTGATCTTCGGGAGACGAGCGAGAAGGACGCTCTTTCTGCTGTCGAGGTTGCGATGAAAAAGGGTGTTGATGTCATCGTTCAGTCTCCCCTCGCCTATGAGCGCTGGTTTGGACGTGCAGATGTTCTCCGCCGTGTGGAGCGCCCGAGCAAACTCGGGCCGTGGTCCTATGAGGTATACGATTGCAAGCTCGCCCTTGAAACAAAGGCGACCACGATCCTTCAGCTATCACTGTATTCCGAATGCCTCGCTGCCATTCAGAGTAAATGGCCCGAATACATGCACGTCGTTCCGCCAGGCGATGGATTCGTATCCGAGCCATACCGGGTTTCTGACTACGCCGCATACTACCGATACGTAAAGCGCCGTCTGGAAGATGCCATCGAAAACAAAGGCAGCGTGACTGAAACATACCCGGAGCCAACGCCCCATTGTTCGATCTGCCGGTGGTGGGCCGAGTGCGATGGACAAAGACGAAAAGACGATCACCTCTCGCTTGTGGCTGGAATCAGCAGGCTCCAGCAGAAGCAATTGAACGTGTGGGATGTGAATGCCGTAATCAGTCTGGCAGTCTTTCCTGTGCCCCTCAAGGAGCGACCAAAGCATGGGTCTGCGGTAAGTTATGTTCGCGTCAGGGAACAAGCGCGCGTTCAGGTCGCAGGACGCACGCAGCAGAAACCCGTCCATGAAATCCTAGATCTTAATCCCGAACATGGTCTTTTCCTCCTGCCCGAACCTTCGCCCGGAGACATGTTCTTTGATCTGGAGGGTGATCCCTTTATCGGTCATGGCGGGCGTGAGTATCTGTTTGGCTTTGTCGCTGACGACGACTCAGGAAATTCAGTCTACAGCTCCCAGTGGACCGTCAATGCCGAGGAAGAAAAACGCGCCTTCGAGACGTTTGTTGATACTGTAATGGCCCGTTGGGCGAAATATCCTGCGATGCATGTCTATCACTTCACCGGCTACGAATCCGGCGCGCTCAAAAGGCTGATGGGCCGATACGCCACCCGCGAAGATGAAATCGACCGAATGCTGAGAGCCTATTTACTCGTGGACCTGCATATGGTCACAAGACGGGCTGTCCGCGCGAGCGTCGAGCATTATTCCCTCAAGGCGCTGGAACCGTTCTACGTATTCGAAAGAAAGACGCCTCTCGAAGATGCGCGCGTCGCCTTGCGGGGGGTCCAGCACGCGCTCGAACTTGGCGAAGCCGCGAAGCTGGACTCGACACTCCAAAATACGGTTGCCCAATACAACGCCGACGACTGCAATTCAACGCGGGCATTGCGTGACTGGCTTGAGGTCGAAAGGCGGCAGCTCGAACAGGCCGGGCAGTCAATCCCGAGGCCTGTACATGCCGATGGATCGCCGCCAGCCGTGCTCGATGAGCGCCAGCAACGCACGGCCCTGCTTGGCGCAGCACTTCGTAACGGCATCCCTGCTGAACGCAATCCGGAACAGACCGCGCAATGGCTGCTTTCCCATCTGCTCGATTGGCATCGGCGCGAAGTGAAATCCGAATACTGGGAATACTACAGGCTCGGTTCGCTGTCCGACGAGGAACTCCTCGATGAACGCTCGGGTCTCGCAGGACTCTCATTCGTTGAACGGCTGGGCATCGAGCGAAAGATACCTACGGATCGTTATTCGTTTGAGAAACAGGAAACTGATCTTCGCGCCGGCGAAGAATTATGTGCGAACGAGGAAAAGATTGGCAAAATCGTTGACATCGATCTTGCCGCTCGACTCGTCGATATAAAAAAGACCAAGAAAACGGCTGAAATCCATCCCACTGCTGTTTATGCAAAAAACATCGGGCCTACAACAGACGTTCTATCCAACTCTCTCTTACGTATCGGTGCGTGGGTTGAAGCGAATGGGCTCGATTCGACAGGGCCATATCGTGCGGCCCGTGATCTGTTGCTACGGCACCCTCCTCGCCTGACAGGCGGTTCCGCAATTCTGCTGGTTCCGGGTGAAGAGACCCTCGACGTGGCTAAACGTGTGGGCACGCAGCTGAACCATTCATTGCTCGCCATCCAGGGACCACCAGGTGCTGGAAAGACCTATACCGGGGCCCGCATGATCTGTGAACTCGTTCGCCAGGGCAAACGCGTCGGGATTACCGCGACCAGCCACAAGGTGATCAGAAATCTTCTTGATGAAGTTGTGAAAGCCGCAGGCGAAGAGAATCTCACTGGCCTCAAATGCGTCCAGAAAGTAAAGGATACTGACAAGCCGGAACACGACCCGCCACATATTCAGACGACCGTCGAGACGCAGGAGACGCTCGCCGCTTTCCTTGGCGGAGCCCATGTCCTTGCAGGAACCGCGTGGCTCTGGGCGCAGGAGGACTATTCAGAAGCCGTTGACGTGCTTTTCGTGGACGAAGCCGGGCAGATGTCACTCGCAAATGTGATCGCTGTGTCTCAGGGCGCGAAGAGCCTCGTGTTGCTGGGCGATCCGCAACAGCTGGAGCAACCGCTTCGCGGCAGTCATCCGGAAGGTGCCGACGCCTCAGCTCTAGAACATCTGCTTGCAGGGGCGAAGACAATTCCTGCTGACAAGGGACTCTTCCTCGCAAAGACCTGGCGGATGCATCCGAAGCTCACGCAGTTCACGTCCGAAGCATTCTATGAAGGACGCCTCAGTTCGCGCGACGGACTTGAAAATCAGGCTATCAACGGACATTCGTGGCTCGGCAATTCCGGCCTCTACTACATCCCGGTCGAACACAAAGGCAACCAGAATGCCGCGCCGGAAGAGGTTGAAATCATCGCTGATCTCGTTAACACGCTGACAAACGCAGGCGTCAGATGGATCGACGACAAAGGAGAGGGCCGCGATTTACATCTGTCCGACATTCTCGTGGTCGCGCCGTACAACACGCAGGTTTTCGATCTCGCGGCTCGCCTCCCGGGTGCCCACGTCGGCACAGTGGACAAATTTCAGGGGCAACAGGCACCGATCGTGATTTATTCAATGACCACTTCATCACCTGAAGACGCTCCGCGCGGAATGGAATTTCTCTATAGCCTCAACAGGCTGAATGTCGCGACTTCGCGGGCCAAGGCAATGGTCATCATAGTCGCAAGCCCTCGACTCCTTGAGCCCGAATGTCATACTCCACGGCAAATGCAGCTCGCCAATGCACTATGCCGATTTGCAGAGCTGGCAACGACAGCCACCCTTCCCGTTGCTCTGCGCTAGATAGTTTTTCAAATTCGCCGCGTCCGGGAATATTTCACGCGGACTTGGACTCGTCCGATCTCTGGCAGCATAATGATTCCGCGAGGGGGACCGAATGCCACAACAGACAGAGAACCAGAAGGCCGGCAACATCGATATTGCAGACCTTCGCAGCGAACAGCACTACATCCACCTGGCGGCGTCCGGCGCCCCCATCTTTAACGTGCCCGTCCGGTTTGCCGACGAAGCATTGGAAGCATTCTGCGCGTATCGCGACCGGTATGAATTCGGAGCATCGGCAATGAAGGCCGGATGCGGCAATATCTACGACTCCCGAAACTGCCTTGTGGGACGAATTTCCTATAACGGGTGCATCTGGGATGCGAACGGGAAGGCTGTGGCGCGCACCGAATCCACGCCCCTGCCCCCTAGTGCTCGGACTCACTCCGGGATATTCCTCACGCAGTCACATCGGTCTCCGTGACGGATGAATAGAGAAGCGGTATGCTCGCCGAACGAATGCGAAACTGACTCCGTTTCTTCACTAGCGGGTGCGCGGATGAGACGCCCACGATTTTGATACCAGGATCGTAGTACACCGCCCCTGTCGCAACGCCATTCAGAAACAGCGAGAACTCCGTTCCTTCCGCAAGCCGAACCCGATTGCCGTACTGATACTGGTTAACCGGGTCCTTTCTCGAAATCGAAGGAACGTAGGCCGCAAGAGCGTGTTTACGTGTCCAGTGGCTTAGCAGATCCTTGTAATGCCATGTGGCCGCCGTCTCACCTTTCGTACCGATCAGCGATATGCCTTTGGAGAAGTCCGTTATCTTCCGTTTGGCAGGGTCGTAGCCTTCAAGTGTCAGTGCGAGGCTCGTCGCAGCACATACCCTGAGGGTGTTGTGAGTGCCTCCAAAGTTTCTGCGATCGGCAACCGCCCTGTCGGGATACCCATAGCGTCTGATGAATTCCTTGATCCCCTCATCCACGTAAATGCCGCCCGTCGGCTCGGGAGTCATCAGCGTTATCGGGCCCCCGCTCGCGGGATTGGAAAGCTTCGACACCGCGTGTTGCTTGATTTCCCAGCCGTGAAAGTCGGGATCCGACAAACCGTTCGGACGAATGCCGAGTTCCGCCTCCAGGGTGTAGCCGCCGCAATTTGAAGCCACGCAGGGCAAAAGCTCGCCCTTGCTATTGAGCCGTTTGGAATCTATCCATCCAAGATTGGCGATCCGCGCCAGTTCTGTCAGCAGAAGATGTCGGTCATCAGTGAAACGTTCGAGCGGAATCCGCGAAAGGACGCCCGTGTCCGGCACGAGGTTCAGCGACTCAGCCTCTTTCGCCAGCGCGGAATTACGGGACGCGGCAAAACCGAGAATCAAACCCGCTGCGGTAATACCGAAAAACAGGAACCGACCACTCTCCCTGACGGTCATCACATCGCTCGGAGCATTCGCCGATCCTTTCAGAAAGCCCGAAAACCGGACTTCCGGATATTGCGGATAAAGGATGAGCTGAGCGTTCGGCGCGGGCGCAACGGCGCCTTCGGATGAGAGCCAGCTGAAACCGAGCGTTGCCTTGAGGCGGGACGGCTTTTCAGGGTCGCCAATCAGGGTGCCTGTGGGGAGAACGTTCAGCGCCGTAAAGTCCGGCCCAAGGTAAACCTGATTTTTTGAATTGTCATTCTCGGCAAGACGCTTGAGATAGAGCTGCGTCGCGCCCGCAGCCCGCATCATCTGCTTCAGTCGTTTGAGATTCAGGTCGTCCTTCATCGATTCGTTCCCGTTACCCGTCGGCGATCAGTCTACCGGGAATCTCATAAATGTCAGCTATCTCCGGAAGCGGAGCCAATTTGCTTCAGGCGTCGGGACAGGTTACGGCCGAGGGTTTCGGAATCCTTCGTCTCGCACTCCCAGACCGTCAAAACCCGCCAGCCCTGTTCCGAAAGCGCTTGTGCTTTCCGTTGATCCCGCTCAACCGTTGCGGTTCTCTTGGCTGACCAGAACGCTGATCGGGTCGCCGGTTTCACAGCCCCATATCGGCAGCTGTGCGAATGCCAGAAACAGCCATGCACAAAAATTACCGTACGGTATTTCGGAAGAACGATATCGGGCTTTCCTGGAAGGTCCTTCCGGTGCAGCCGAAACCTGTATCCAAGGCGATGAAGGGCGGTCCGAACACGAATCTCCGGCCTCGTGTCCCTGCCGCGTATGGCAGCCATGTTGCGGCTGCGCTGTTCCCTTGAATGAACGTCGGTCACGCGTTTGAGGCAGCTGCCAGCGGCATCTGCATCGTGCCGAACTCCTCGAAGTCCTGCAGGACTTTCACATGGGGAACCATCATCCGGGCAACCTCGGTGATGACCGGAACAACAACGCTGTTCCCGAACTGTTTGTAAGCCTGGGTGTCAGATACGGGAATGCGGAAAGTGTTGGGATAACCCATAAGCCTTGCGCACTCTCTCGGCGTAAGGCGACGCGGCGATTTCTTCTTTCCCCGGCTCACGAGGATTTCGGAACCATCCTTGTAATATCGGGCTGATAGCGTGCGGCTGACGGAATCCGGTGTCACCAGACCGAAGCCAAAACCGTTCCCGGCTTTTCTGTGTTTTTCAGCGTAGGCCTGCAGATAGGCCCAGAGCTTTTCCGTCAGAACATATTTTGGGTTTACCTTTGCCTTTGGGCCGGTCGTGTATGGCTCCTCTGCTTCCTCCGTACCGTCCTCAGGATGCAGGATCGAGTCAAGTCTGGGCCCTTTTCCAGGCCGACGAAAATCATCGAACGAAAATCCGGTCTGCTCGTTAAACCCGACGATGATTATGCGTTCCCTGTGTTGTGGAACAAAACTCTGCCCGTCAATGATCTTTGACTGAATTTTGTACTTCAGCTCTTTTTCGAGCGTTTCCCTTATCACCCTGAACGTGTTTCCCTTGTCATGGCTAAGGAGATTCTTGACGTTTTCAAGCAGAAAAGCCTTTGGCCGCTTCGCTGCAATGATACGCGCAACGTCAAAGAACAGCGTTCCCTGCGTTGTGCATTCAAATCCGTGGGGACGGCCAAGGGCGTTTTTCTTGCTCACGCCCGCAATCGAAAATGGCTGGCACGGAAACCCTGCCAGCAAAACGTCATGGTCGGGGATTTTGTCCTCATCGTAAGGAACGATGTCGCCGATGAAAGGATGATCGGCTCCGAAGTTTTCGACATATGTCTTCTGCGCCCAGGGATTCCACTCGCTCGTGAAGACGCACTGCCCCCTTGCCTTTTCGAAACCGAGTCTCATTCCGCCTATTCCGGCGAACAAGTCGATAAACGTAAAAGTGGAGGCAGTCTCAGACCGGTTTTCCCTCCGGAGCATGTCGAGCAGCGCATACTGAACATACGCGGGGCACTCCGTTTTACCATTTTCCCAGCGGGAGATGGTTTTTGGAGCCACCTGAAGCCGGGATGCAACATCCTGCTGGCTCAGACGCTGACGGACCCGCGAAAGCAGGACCAGTGGATCGGGGGTGAGATTGAACAGGGATTCGCTGGGCATATCAGGGGACATTTTGTCCTAAAACAGTCCCTTTGTCCAGGGAATCAAGCACACCCAGAACGAAGGGCTTTCCCGAGTGCTGAAACCAGCCGCCAGCCGTTATCGAACTGCCTCGACAGGGCGGCCAAATTCTTCAAACTGTCCTGCCAGTCGTTGATACACCGCCTCGAAGTCTTCCGGGTACCTCCAGTCTTTACCACCGGCCCGAAATCGGCTGACTGTTTGAATGCTAAGTCCAAGAGGAGCGCGTGGTGTACAAAAAGCTGAACTCAACGGGAACGTTGATTCAGAGAACAACCACGGAGGCTCCTCACGGACATATGTATTACATCGGACT
>JAOAPI010000091.1 GCA_025462865.1 Candidatus Sulfotelmatobacter sp.
GAGCCGCACTCATATGCTCTCGCAGTGACACGCGAATCGGTCACGTCCTACCAGCTTCCATCGAAGACAGCAATCGAGGCCGAGGCGGATCGCTATAGAAACGAGATTCGCGCGCGCAAAGTGGATCTTCCTCTCGCACAGAAGCTATTCACAGACCTTTTGGGTCCAGTGAAGGAGTACCCGGCAAAACGCGACCTCATAGTCGTTCCCGATGGCTCATTGCATCTGTTGCCTTTCGCCGCGCTTGCAGATCATGATTCTTATCTCCTGAAGTCGCACACTGTAGATGTTGCGCCTTCATCGACCGTTTACGTCATGCTGGATAAGCGGGTTAATCCCGAAGCTGCTCTTTCCTTACCGTTTGTTGGAGTCGCAGCATGGACGCAGCCCGCGGATACACGCAATCCCATCGTGCGGGCGATCAGCGGCCCGGAGCGCAGCCAGCTTGCGCCGCTCCCGGACAGCAGGCTTGAAGTCGAAACAATCGCAGGCGATTTACCGAAACCCAGCACGATACTCTTGGGCGCGGATGCTACGGAGTCACGTTTCAAAAAACTCGCGCTCAACAAAACAGAGGTTGTTCACCTCGCACTTCATGGTTATGCAGACTTGGAATATCCCGATCGTTCCGCGCTGATTTTTGCGCCCGACCCTACGGGTGCGGAGGATGGCTTGCTCCAGGTCCGCGAGGTAAGACACCTGCATCTAAATGCAAAGCTCGTCACGCTTTCGGCCTGCAATACTGGCGTTGGTCCGGTAGGCCAGGCCGGGGTTGCGAACCTCGTCAACGCCTTTATCGAGGCTGGAGCAGACTCCGTGGTGTCCACTCTGTGGGACTTGGAGGATCACTCCACCGAATATTTGATGTCCCTTTTCTACGCGCAGCTCGCTCGCCACACGCGTAAGGTGGATGCGCTGCGCACGGCACAACTGGTTTTTCTTAACCGTGGTCTTGCACCTTACTTTTGGGCAGGTGTCCAGATCGTAGGTGATGCGGACGGCAATCTCTGATTTTCTCAAGGAACCGATATGACCCTCACACAAGCGCAGCGCGAAACCATCCTCAAGAAGATCGAAACGACCGTTTCAGAGAAGTATTACAGCCCCGCATTCGATCAATCGGCGTGGCTAGCTATCGTGCAACGCCACCGTGACTTAATCGTGAACGCCAGCAGCACGGCGGTCTTCGAGAGCGCGATACAGAAGATGTTAGTGGACCTGTCGCCAAAGGGGCTCGGGCTCCTGTCAGAGCACACACCGATCACACCACGCAACGCAATCAATGCGAGCTTTGCCGTCGAGGCTTTTCAGGGCGAGCGGCGCTGGGTATTTCAAGACGTTCTTCCGGGCGGCGTCGCAGACGCCGCAGGAGTACGCTCAGGCGACGTGCTGCTCACCGTTTCAGGTCAACCTATGACGCCGCCGGCTCCGCCGGCTGCGGAACCACCGTTCGAGATGCAGCACAGCATTCCGATCACCGTAGCGCGGTCGAGCAGCGGCAAGGAACTCTCGCTTGTGCTCAAGACGAGCGCACCGAAATACAAGGACAATCCGTACTCCGAACCCACGGCTATCACAACCGGCGAGCAGCCAGGCGGAATCCCTTACCTGAGAGTCAGCCTTTTTCCAGGGAAGATCGGCATCGACTTCGCGAATGAAGTCGACGCAGTTTTCAGAGGCAAGTTTGCGAGTGCTGACCGGCTCCTCATCGACCTGCGAGGGAATCCCGGGGGAGGGATCGGCGGCTTGGCGCTCATGAGCTATCTCACTCCCGACCGTCTTCCTGTCGGCTACAGCCGGGACCGGAAGATGGCACAGGCGGGGAAACACCCTTCCACCCTTCCAATCTTTGATAAGGTTCCTCGCTCAAAGCTCGCCATCCCCGGCCTGGCGCTCAAGTTCGGCACGAAGACTTCCGTTTTCCTCTACACGGAAGCTCTCGGCCGCCGCCCACACCACGGACGCACCGTGATTCTCGTAAACGAGCACACGACGGGAGCTGCGGAAATGCTCGCTCAATTTGCTCAGGAGAACAGCCTCGCAATGATTGTAGGCAGCAAGACACCGGGACGGCTGGTATCCCGAAGCGCAACCAAACTAGGCTTCGGATATCGCTTAGTTGTGCCGGTAGCAGCCTATGTCAGCGCGAAGGGAACGCAGATTGAAGGCAACGGGATTACCCCGAACATTGATGTGCCGTGGTCTTTTGCCGAGGCCGTAGACGGCCGCGACAATCAGCTCGCCGCCGCCGCACAGGCATTGAACGGCACTCCCTAAGGGGGGTAGACCCAACATTACTGTCACCGGGGGTAATCTGGGGTCACCTCTTGAAGTGCCCAAGGGTAGCTCATGTTACCTTTAACTTTCTCAATTTCTGTAGTTTGAACGAGACCGGTTATCCGCTGCTGCCATAATGGAAAAGATGGCTGTTCCTGATATCGCCCCAAAACACGTAAAGAAGGTGCCGACCCAGTACCTCGAATTCGATCCCGACAACCCACGCCTTGTGGAAGATGGGATCAAGAACCCTGATGACTCGGATATCATTCTGGCGCTCGCCGACATGGCCGATCTTTCAGAGGTCGTGCAGTCGATTGCCTCAAACGGCTACTTCGACATTGAGCCACTTATTGGTCAGCGCGTGGGTAACAAATGGAGGGTACTGGAGGGCAATCGCCGTCTCGCGGCGATCCGCATTCTCCAGAACCCCGCTCTCGCCAAAGGCACTGGCGTTTCGGTCCCCGAAATCAGCGCTAAGAATATGGAGACGCTGAAGGAAGTATCCGTCTACGCGGTGAACAATAAGGAAGAGGCGCGGGAATACATCGGTTTTAAGCATATAAACGGGCCTCATAAGTGGGACGCCCTTGCGAAGGCTCGCTTCGCTGCCGATTGGTACAAGAATGAAAAGGCCAGCGGCGTAACCATCGACAAGATTGCAAAGCGGCTTGGCGACGGGCATGATACTGTCGCGAGGCTGGTCAACGGCATGTTCGTTCTTGACCAGGCTAAGGACGCCAAAATCTTTGAAATTAGCGACCGGTATCCGGGCAAGCGGTTCGCATTTTCGCACCTCTACACAGCGTTGACGCGGCCGGGTTACCGGAATTTCCTTGGTCTGCCGGACGAGTGGAGGCTGGACGATCCCCAGCCGAATCCAGTGCCAAAGAACCACCTTGACGAACTGAAGTTGGTTCTCGGTTGGTTATACGGTTCGAAGTCGGATGGGGTAAAGCCCGTCGTTACGTCGCAGAATCCGGATATCAAGAATCTGGCAGCCGTACTTTCGAACTCCAGAGCGCGAACGATCATGATGTCGCGAAACAATCTTGTCGAAGCTCATGCCTCAATTGAGCCGAAAGGTGCTCGATTTGAAGGGGCGCTCGTCAATGCGAAGCAGGAAGCGGAGACGGCGTTATCGATGGTCACCGGCTTCGACCCGGAAGATTCGACACTCCTCGAATTAGGAAAAGACCTTTCCGAGACGAGCAGCCAAATCTATGCGACGATGTCCGCGATGGCCGGAAAGAAAGTTCCATCGAAAGGGAAGAAATAGGCCCGTGCTCGCCGTTCCCGATGAATCATGTCACAGATCGAAAATCGCAGATTGGCTTGAACTAAAAGCCATTTCATCACCTG
>JAOAPI010000103.1 GCA_025462865.1 Candidatus Sulfotelmatobacter sp.
GAGCCGATTGCCGGTCGAGTCTAATAACCGCTGGCCGATTCCGGTGCGGGGCTTCCGTGTCACTTTCGCTTGATTTAGGACACAAGAGTGAACAACTCGAATTTGTCGAAGCACGAAAAGTGCTTCCAATGTCGTGCTCTACAAGCAACATTCATCCGAATAGGTTGCTTTACCGAAAGTTCTCAAGTTTTTCTGGCTTCCATTGAGAAGGAATGTCAAAGTGCGCAGACACGCCAGTAAAGGAGATGTTCCGATGTATAGAGTTGCGGACACCATTCGCAGCACACATAACCAGGATGGAGCGGTGGTGTTGAACATTCGGCAAGGCCAGATGTTCAATCTGAACCCCGTCGGGTCGCGCATCCTTGAACTCCTCAAAAGTGGATCCACAGAAGCAGATGTGATTGACGAGATCAGCCGACAATTTGGCGCGGACCGCGCGGTTGTTGAGCGTGACGTGCAGGAATTTGTCGCAAGTCTCAAGCAACATCAGCTGGTCGTGGATACGAGTTCGAATGGAGAAAAGTGAATCTGAACCATGACATCTATTGAACAATCCGGCCGCGAAACCTGGCGCTCAATTGTGCTCGACCAACACAGAAGCCAGATTGTTGTGATGGCCCATAAGACGTCGCCAACGTTCTGTCTTCCCTCGGTGGAAATTCCGCGCTGGGAGCGCATCGCAGAGAACTTAACCGAAGCTGTGAGACAAGCATGGCATTGCGACGCGATTTGTTTGTTTACGCCCACCCTCGTTCCATCCATAGATTCTGACAATCCTCATTACGAGGTCATGGAGTGCTTGCGACCTCTTCGGACAGATTCGAGTTGTGTCCAAGTCCCAATTCAGGGCCTCACTCGCGACTCTTTCCACGATGAAGCGGATTTCTTGATGCTCCATCGGGCACTCGCAGAACTCGACTCTTATGCAAATGATGCATGTGCTCCCTTCGTACAGGTTGGCTGGTTTCGTGAGTTGCAGAATTGGGTCGCCGAAGCTATCCGGCCTCGGCATTTACGGCTCTCCGGATCTTTTTATCAATTAAACGCCAGCCCATCCTTTAGCCTCGTTCGGTTTGAAACAAATGGACCCGATGTCTGGTTCAAAGCCGTAGGAAAGCCAAACCTGCGCGAATTTCCGATCACCGTTGAGTTGGCTCGGCTGTTTCCTTCGTACCTTCCCGAGATCATCGGCCAAAAGCCAAAGTGGAACGCTTGGTTGTGCCTTTCTGCCGGGAGCACAATGCTTGCTCAAGTATGTGATGTCAGTTCATGGCGCGATGCTGCTACAGCCTTGGCAAGATTGCAGATTGAGTCGGTCGATCAAGTTGGAGCAATCCTGAATGCCGGCGCGCGTGACTTGAGGCTTCAAAGATTGTCCGAAGCGGCCGAACCGTTTTTTGTCGCAATGAGAATGGTGATGCGCGAGGCTCACAGTCTGCGGGAAGCTTTGTCCAGGGAGGAATTGAGGCTGCTCTGCATACAGGTCCGAGACTCGATCACACTGCTTGAGGATTTGAAGGTTTCCGACGCACTCGGACATCTCGACCTGAACCCAGCAAACATCGTGCTATCGCAGAGCCGGTGCATACTCCTTGACTGGGCGGATGCGTACGTAGGTCACCCGTTCATCAGCTTTCAGTATTTACTGGAGCACTTCAAGCGAGAAGTGGGCTCAGCAGCAGACCTTCAGTCCGGGCCGTTGGCGGCCTACAGCCAAGTATGGCAAGAATTCCTTACATCCGACCTTATCTCCAAAACAATGGAACAGTCACGCTTGGTTGCAGCTTTTGCCTATGCCGCCTCACTCTTCGGATGGCACGATGAGACCAAACTTCGACGCCCTGAGGTTGCAAGGAGCCTCGCCAGCATGGTGCGGCGGATGAACCGAGAAGCGAACGAATTGAGAGGTCACGCTGCCCTATGTCGAGATTGACCAATCCGCGGGTTCCGACCTCTTGGATCCTTGTCCTGCACGCGTACTTGCTCCTCATTCGCTTCGACTTCTACATCACAACAGCGAACCTGCAAGGATTGCTTATTCGTGTCGGCAAACGTCCTCCTACTCGGAAAAATAGCCAACGCTCGTCCATCGAGCGAATCATTGCCGCGATGGATCTGGCCTGCATTTTCTATTGGAAAGAAGTTCGTTGTCTTCAGCGCGCTGCAGCAATGACTTGTTTGATGCGCATCCACGGAACCGGGGCGGAGCTGGTAATCGGGGCTCAAATGATGCCCCTCAAGGCCCATGCGTGGGTTGAGATAGACCGTGAGGTTGTCGGCGAGCGATCGCAGCTTCCGACCCACTTGGCGATTCTCGACCGCTGCTAACCAGGAGTTCAACATGAGTGCCCAAGGCGGCGTTTGGAACACGAATAGGCGTCCCGTCGACAGCAAGCTGCTCAACAAGATCGCCAGCGCCTTAAAGTTGATGGGGCCCGATGGCGAATTTAAGTGGTCCAGCGATGACATTGCGATGGTCTACTGCCCGTTTCATTCGACCATCGAGTCCGGACGGGAACAGCAGCCTTTGACCACCCGCCGAGGTTTCGTCCTTACGTGGGATGGACGGATAGACAATCGCGACGAACTCATCAGTGATTTGAAAGGCGCCGTCGAAACCTATCCCACAGATGCAGTCCTGGTTGCCGCAGCGTTCGACCGTTGGGAAGCGGGAAGTTTTCGCCGAATGATCGGGGATTGGGCGGTCTCAATTTGGTTACCAAATTCACGAGAGCTGATCTTCGCAGTCGATTGCATGGCGATTCGGCATATTTATTACTCGTTCAGGGGCACAACCGTTGTGTGGTCAACTGATATTAATTCTCTGGTTCTGTCTTCTTCCTCCAAGTTGCACATCGACGACGAATATATCGCTGGATACTTTGCTCATGAGCCTGAAGCTCACGTAACCCCGTATCGGGAAATTCGCCAAGTTCCACCAAGACACAGTGTTCGGATCTCTGCGACCGGAGCGATCGTCGCGTGCTATCGGAGATTCGATCCGAGTGTCCGCATCCGTTACAGAACCGATGCCGAGTACGAGGAGCATTTCCGGCATGTATTTCGGCAGTCCGTGCAACATAGGCTACGTTCGGACCGGCCGATCTTGGCGGAACTCAGCGGCGGTCTCGACTCATCTTCAGTCGTTTGCATTGCGGATAACTTGTTGGCGAAGGAACGGGCGCTAACTCCGCGCCTGGACACGCTGTCTTACTACAATGCGACCGAGCCAAACGGGGATGACGGTCTCTTTTTTCCGAAGGTCGAAGAAAAGCGTGGCAGAGTGGGATGGCACCTAGACGGAAGCATACTCGCTGCTTCCCCATTCGACATAGAAGCGAAGGAGTTTTCTGGATTGCCAGGGTTCGTCGGTTATGGGCGACAACTGGAAATGAAGCGTGCGGCTATCGTCAACGGCGGTGGTTATCGGGTGATCCTTTCGGGGATCGGGGGGGATGAATTCATGGGAGGAATCCCCAACGCCGCTCCACAGCTGGCGGACCTGTTGCTGCAATTGAAAGTAAGTACGTTGGCGGCACAACTCGTGGCCTGGGCTCTCGCAAAACGGCGGCCGTTGATTCACCTCCTTTGGCAGGCTGCGCTGGAACTCCTGCCTGCTTCGTTGGTCCAGCATTTCAGCACACAGGCCAGAGTCGAAGGATGGATTGAGAGCGGATTTGCCAAGCGGATGAAGATTCCGATTCGGCTTTTGGACATTCCAGATCATTTTGGATTTGTGTTGCCAACACGACGTGCGTGCGTGGGTGCTGTGGTTCTGATGCAAAACAAAATGGCAAATTGCGCGCCTCCCGCATCGGCGCTAGAGGAACTTCGATACCCTTACCTCGATCAAAGGTTGATTGAATTCATTCTGGCTATACCGGCCAACCAGCTATTGCGGCCTGGCGAGCGGCGATCACTTATGCGCCGGGCCCTCGCTGGTATCGTACCCCGGGAAATACTGTCGCGCCGAACAAAGCAATTTGGCGCACGGACGCCAGCTCTTGCACTCGAAGCCAACCGGGAGCGGATCCAGTCGGCTTTTAGGAATTCCTCATGCTCAGGTCGAGGATACATAAACGACATGCGATTTCTCGAAGCCTTGCATGCTTTGGGGGTGGGACGTGGTGTTCATCTGCAACACATATTTAGAACGATCGCTTTGGAGCTTTGGCTCGGAGACTTGATCTCAAGGGGACTGGTGGCTGACTACCAGCAGGCCGCGTCGCCGAAAGAGAGTGGTGACTTCAGCGCAACGAGGACATCTCAGAGCAAGACGTCACAAGACTTTCATTACTCCTGCTAGCGGAGCAGTGGATCATCCTGCAGAAAGGAGGACCAAACTCGTGACCTACGACAAACCGGAACTTCAACCAGTTGGAACGGCCACCGACGTCATCGAATCGCTCAACATCAAGCGGGCGGTACCAAGCGATGGCGTCAATGATGCAAACCACACAGCGTCCGCCTATGATCTCGACGAGTAGCAGCTGAGCATGGCGGCAAACTGGCTCTGCCCCTGCGCAATAGGGGCGGAGCCAGCCCTTGTGTTCGACTAGCGATGATCCGGGATCTGGGTGAGCATCTCGCGCCATCGAACATACTGCGCCGCCTTGGCAGGATCCAGATCCTCGGTTCCTTGAAGCCAAAATCGAAACCAATCAACCGTTCCGCCCTGAGAGGCAAGCCGTTCCCTTGGATTCGTCAGCACGTGAGTGCCGCTCCTTAAGACGATCAGGTCGACCGGCTTATGCTGAAGACGAAGTGCAGCATAAGGCTCCCACATCTCCAGTATTGTGCAACGGCCATTCGCCACTACCTGCAGCGGGGTTGTAACCCTATCCATGCTGAACTCCGGCGACTGAGTTAGCCATTGCCTGATGCCCTCACCGAAGGGTCGCGCACCGATCACCTTATTCACTTGCTCGGTGTACCGGCCCTCAACAGGATCCGTCGTCGAAATGTATTCGAAATAACTGAAATTAATCCCATCTGTGATAGAGGCAGCACGGAAGTGCACTTTGCTTGTGGTGAGGGCCCGCAAGATGTAGTAGCAAGTGCGACTGAAGCCGATAATGCCAACGCGATCAATATCTATCGTTCCCGAGGATGCAAGCTGTTCAACAGCCGATTCCCAACCGGCAATATTGCAGTCCGCTTCCTCTCTTGTCATTCTCATCGGGCAATCCGGGACCTGGAGAACTAACATTCCAGCTGAGGCTAACTCACGTGCGGCGAGTCCTGTGGGGTAGACGCCGCTCGGCGCAAACTCTTCTTCCGAAAAGCCATGAGTCTGGATAACGAGCGGATAGGACCGAGTCGCTACATAGTCCGGGGGGCGGTAAAGGCCGCCCTTCCATTCACGGCCAGTCTTGTCCTTCCATGTGTACACGGATACCGAACCCAGCTCGACTTCATTCAGTTGAGGATTCGGATCCAAAAGAGTTCGGGATGATCCGTTCGCCGGATTGGTTCCAACAAGAACCGGGGGGGTGGTGAAAGTCTGCTTAACGACAACATCAATTCCCAATGCGTTTGACGTGGACGTTTCGCCTGCGCCTGAAGTACACGCCCAAGATCCATCTTCTCCGCGCTGGCAGGTCAAGGTCTTTCGCCCAGCGGGCGAAGGAGCGTAGGCGATTATCACTTTTCCGCCGTTGCTACCTTCCAAGAAACGGTAGTCATTCACGTGAGCATAGCCTTCTTCGTGCCCGGTTTCCGTAACTCCCTTCAAACGATCAAGACAGGAAACCGAGTTGATCCGGAAATCTACGACAACCACGCAGGGACGATTCTTGTCAGACGCGGGGCCAGGGGTACCGGGCGGAACGAAACTGTTCGACAATAGAGCCTCGCGCCCACTCGGTGACCATTTAGCTTGGGGTATATGCCACCATCCGGCGGAAAAACCCGTAGGGCCTCCAGTAAGCGTTCTCACGTCGCCAGAAAAAAGGTCGATGCGCACATATTCTGATGCGTGGAGATAACCTTCAAAAGCCGATAGGTCCTGACGGCCAGCTTTGATGCGATACGGCATGGAAGGATATGGAGGCGGGTACTTTGTTTCCCACTCCACCGGAACCGATGGAACAGGTCGGATAGTCAGCAGTGAACCACCATCTGGCGACAACGCCAGTGATTCTGTGCCGTGACTATAAAGATGAATTTGCTTTCCAGTTGCTCTGTCCTCTACGCGAAATCGCCTATTGTTTACCACAGCCCACAGATCGCTGTAGTCATGCCACCTCGACATGAGTGATGGGTATTTGTCGGCGGTGAACAGAAGGTCAGACAATGGACGGCCAGTGCCTACAAGGGCCGGGGCTTTTTCCTCGCGTTCGGCTTGTCTCGAGATTTCCTCGCTCAACACGGCGTACACGAAATGTCCACGATTACGAATTGCAAATCCCGTCACGTTTTGGGTTTCAGGAGTTAACGCCACAAGAGATCTGGTCTCGAGTCTTGCCAAGAACAACTGACAGTTACCGGAGTTAATTCTCACCAGAAACGCGAAACCGGTGCCATCGGGCAGCCATTGAAGTTTGGCTATTACGGGTCCGTCTTTATAGGTGGATTTGCGTATCACCCAGATAGGCTTGGGCTTTTGAATAATCTCCGAATGCAAGACGAATTGCCGGATGTCGTCCATTCGAAATATCCAAAGAGTGGACTCTGAGCGGTCCTCCTTCAATAGGCCCCTTTCTGTATCGACGATGAGGTACCGCATATCGGGCGAGAATGAAATCGGTTCAATCAGCCCTGTGTAGATGTCTCCGAAGTGAGACAAGGCAATGTCGTCGGTCACCGAAAATCTTCTCTTGGCAGGCTGGCCGAACACCGCATCCCCGAGCAGTGTCAGCAGCAGTATCGCCATTGCTAGTTTTGGTCCTTGAGACAAGTCCTCTCCTAATCATGCGTGAAGACCGAATCCGTAATCGGTTGCATTTGCTTAAACGGGCGGATTTCGAGCCCGAGAGGATCGGTGACCGATCCAGCTAGAAGAACAGCTTGAGCGCGAACTGAATCGATCGCGGTCCCCCTAGTTGGTAGAGTGGACTAAGGCCACCGCCGCCCAGATTGCTCCCTCCGAGGTATTGTCCGAGCATCTGGTTCGAAATCCCGAACCCAGGAAAACCAAACGTGGGAGAAGGTGGTGCGAAGTTCGGATGATTCAGGACATTGAACATCTCGGCACGAAACTGGAGCTTTACGATTTCGCGAATCGGGAATTCTCGATGAACAGCAAAATCCCATTGCCACGCATTAAAGCCGCGCAGCGCATTCCTTCCCAGGGTTCCCTGCCGGTCGGGAATTCCTCCAGAATTCGGCGGGTCCTGGAAGGCATCCGGATTAAGTGCCTCGCCCCCTGGGTACTGGCTGCCGAAAAGATAGAAGGGTTTTCCAGGCACGACGTCGGGTCTTACCTCCGCGCGGATGCTTCCACTCAGATTGGTATCGCTAAAATTCCCGTCAACCACATCCAAGGGTTGGGCTGAGCGAATACTCACGAAATTTTGTGTCGCCCATCCTCCGAGAAGCGCGTTCAGAAACGCATTGAGCTTTGGCTTTGGTAGTTCATAACTCAGCCCGGCCGAGAACGCATCCCGAATGTCGAAGTCGGACGGGCCTCGGTTCACCCGAGGATCAGCACCGGGGATTCCTTTGTTCGATGTCAGAGCCGCTGAACCGGCTGAGCCATCGTCCAAGGAGTGCGACCACGTATAAGATGCGAGCGCCTGAAGGCCGCGCGAGAGTCGACGATTGAACTGAATCTGTAGGGCGTTGTAGTCCGAGGAAGAAGTGTTATCTACCAGCAAACCCGTCATGGTTGGATTTGAGGGGGGATTGATGATGTTCGTCGTCTGCAGAAGACGTCGTCCCGACGAGCCCACGTAGGAAACTGAAACGGTCTGGTCGCCACCAACTTTTTGTTCAGCCGAAAAATTCCACTCCAACGTATAGGGCGATTTTAGATTCGGGTTGAAGGCATACAAGCCTTCGATCGTTCCACCCGGAGGTATCGGAACCGGAGCTATCTGAGACGAGGTGTACGGGAAAGAGCCACTTAGGTCAAAATTGTTCGCTTGAAACGGGAGAAACCCAAAGGTGATCGAATTGCCGACCTCTGAACTGATCAAGTCATAGAAAACGCCGAATCCGCCTCGCAGAACCGATTGCCACTTCTGACTTTGATTCATTTCGTAGGCGACCCCAAATCGGGGAGCCACATTTCTGAATGCAGTACCGAAGGGAGACGATCCAGGCGGCAGCACTTCTAGGTTCGAGAAATCGGTGAGACTATAACCCCTGACGGCGGGGATCGCCGGGCCTTCAAGGGATGATGGGACAACATCCAGATCCCAACGGATCCCATACGTCACGGTCAAGCGGGGTTTTACCTGCCAAGTGTCCTGCACGTAGAGACCCAGGTTGCGGAACAGTAGTGTGCTCGGACGAGAAGAGAAAATGAAGCCAAAAAGACTGTTCCCAGATTCAGCATCTGCGACGCTTGCAAACTGAACGCCCTCTCTGTATTCCGGAGGAGCAGTCAACGGCGATAGTCGGCGGAAGTCCACGCCGAATTTGAAAACGTGCGATCCTCGTTGCAAAGTCAGGCTGTCGACGATGTTGATTTGCCGCTGAAGGTTTCTGGCGTTAGCGCCGACCAATAAGGATCGCGCCTTAAGCGACCGAATCGTGAACTGAAATACCCCATTGTCAGCGGAAAAACCACTCGCCAGCGGAAGCGAATTCAGAGGGATAGCACCGTGAAGGCCATCCAAAGTGTAGTTGCTCGTTGCATCTGCTCTCGTGTAGTTAATCCGCAGGTCATTCGTGGCATGAGGAGAGATTGCGAGAGTGACACCGCCCGTCGCGGTCTGAAGGGCGATCCTGGAATGGAATATGTTGCTGAGCGCAACACCGCCTCGCTGATCAAGTTGAGAGGGTGAGTAATCGTAACGAGCAAAGACTGCTACCTTGTCGTTAACCTGATGATCAATACGCAAACTCGTCGCATCGAGTGTGGCAGGGTTAGAGAAGCTCAGATTAAGGTCGGCAACGCCCGATGCTGCATCGTCAGCTCCATTTGGCTGAGGAAACGCGTTCAGGTAAGGCTGTAGCGCAGGACTTGCGTTCTGACGGGCGGCTACGTCCGGGACGGTCGTGAGCACCGTCTGTGGCAGTCGAAGGCGGAGTCCCTCGTAGGAAAAGAAGAAGAAGGTTCTGTCCTTTATGAGGGGACCGCCGAGGGTTCCGCCAAAATCATTTTGTCTCTCCTGCGCCTTTGGAAGTGGCGGAGTCTGGTTGAACCCGTTAAACCAGTCATTTGCATCAAGGCTGTCGTTCCGTAGATAGTCGAATGCTGTGCCGTGAAAACGGTTCGTTCCGGAACGGGTTGCAATGGAAATTTGCCCTCCCGGAGTGCGTCCGAACTCAGGCGCAAATGTGGAGGTCTGGATGCGGAACTCCTGGAGTGCATCGACGGAAACCAAGCTGTTCGTTCCACCCAGCACGCTGAACGAGCCAACCGATCCAGCAGCTCCTGAAGCAGACGCGGACTGAGTACCCGCGCCCACATTGGCGCTTACGCCATCTACCATCCAATAGTTCGCATTTGCGCGCTGTCCATTGATGCTGAATTGTCCTCCATCTTCTGGAACACTCGGCACAAGCACCACGCCTGGCGTCAATTCAATTAATGACTGGAAGCTCCTTCCATTCATGGGCAGGTTTTCGGCAAATGCGCGATCCACTACCGTGCTCACAGCACCACTTTCTGTGTTGAGAAGGGGCGCCCCTCCAGTAACAGTAACAACCTCGGCAATGGTGCCAACTGGCAAGGTAAAGTTCAGCGCCAGCGCGTCTTGCACATGCACCACAATGTCCGGGTTGAGGATGGTTTTGAATCCAAACTTCGAGACCTGAAGACGATAGGCACCAGGGGGAAGATTCGGCAGAACGTAGATTCCTTCACCATTTGTTTTTGCTGAATACTGCACACCGGTCGTATCGTTTTGAGCGATGACATCGGCCCCGACAATCGCGCTGTTCGAAGCATCGACGACTAAGCCATTGAGAACCCCGTTGGGGGATTGCGCTGCGACTGGTAAGACCAACGTCAGAGCGCAAGCGGAAAGCAGGACGACATAGGGGAAGCGCATGTAGACTCTCCAGCGAGCAACGGGGTTCCAGCCCCCTCATCTATTGTTCGCAGGACCATCCGCGCTGGTACCACGGTGCAATGATTTTAGGACGATTAAATTAAGAGAAAGCGACAAAAAAGGGGAGAGTTACAGATTACGGATGATTGGGCTCCATCCTAAGGTAGGCAAAAAGCAGAGACTTGCCACTCGGCTTATGACTACCGCCATTCGGCTCGACAGTCACAAACACCGCATCGATTTGGGCTAGAGTCTTTGGATCATCGCACTTCAATATCCAGCGTTTTTTGGCGGCACTATCTTCATAGAAAACACCGAGATTAAGCGCCTGCTGGCGATCCGGGCCGCGGCGGCCCCAGGCTTGAAATGAGGGGGGCCGTTTTAGCTCGGCCTCACGATCCAAGTCGTATGCGTAAAAAATCAGCGATTTTCCTCTCGTGTAAAAGACACGACCATAGGGTATCGACGTCTTACCGTCGCGGGCGACGTCGTGTACTTCAGCAATGTAGAGATCGCGCGCACCCATCAATTCCCGGATGTCGCGATCATGGGCGAGCAGTTCATCTTTTTGATCGAGTGCTGCCTCTCGATCGTGAAGCAGCCGGTTGAGATCGCTCATCTTGGCATCCAAAGCTTTGGCCCTTGCAGAATCCTGGGCTAATTGCTCGGTGAACGAATCGAGTTTTTGCTGGACTGCCTGAGAGTTGGAAGCAGCAACCTCGAGCTTCTGCACGAGTTCTGTGCGTTGCTGGGCAAGGTCTTCTCGGGCTGTGTCACTGACGCGCAACTCAACTTCGAGACGGTCTTTCGCTGCTGTCAATTCATTGACGTCAGCAAGCTGCCGCGCCAATTGCTTCCGAAGATCGACAATGGTTTTGTCACGCTGTGCGATCTGGGCGCGGGCAATTTGTTGTTCATGTCCGGCATCGCTTAGCTGTGCTTCCAGTGACGGATGGGGTTCCACGCCCGGCTGGGGGGCGGCGAGTCTGACACTATCGGTTCTGTGGTGTAAGCCTACGCGATATGCGTAAAAGCTGAGCGCGACAAAAAGCAGGATTCCAGCGCCGCACAAGATCCACACATCACGCCAGGTTGAATCACTGGAAAATGGGGGAAGTCGATGGGCGCTTCGGGAAATGTCGGTCGTCCGAGTGGACTCCTCGTATTCGCCTCTTTCCTCTTGTTCCAGGCGTTCGAACAAAGCTTTCTCTGCTTTTTCTTGTGACCAGGAGGAGTCGGAATCTGCGAGGCTTGTGGTTTCATTTGCCGCGATGGCAGGAATCGCTTTGCTAACAACTGTTCCGTATTGCTGAACGATTTCCCGGCAGGAAGCGCAAACCGCCAGGTGCTCCTGGAGCTTCCTCTGTTCCTCATCGGTCAGCTGGCCGGAGGTCGAAAAGGCGCAGAGCTCCAGGAACTCGTCATGGGGTTCGGTTATCAACAGCCCCACTCCTAGGTTGGACAAGACCTTTTATCATACTGCTCGCTCACCCGGAAATTTGCTACCAAAAAGCTCTTTTCGCAACTTTTCCAGCCCGCGGAAATAATGGTGTTTGACGTTTCCACGGGATTGGCTCAGTTTTGTGGCGATTTCATCGAGGGTATACCCCTCTATAAAGAAAAGGCGTAGGGTCTGCCGCTGGTCTTCAGAGAGGTCCGAAAACACCTTCTGCAAACGGCCATTTTTGATGTTTCCATCAATTAAATCATCAAGCTGGGCAGGTCCAATGTGCGGATCCTCTAAATGATCAGCTATGTCGTCAGGATCGACGTACGTGTAGAAGTGGCGAACGGTCAGATATCGGCGACGAGAGATCGCGCGCCGGTAAGCCATCTGCAGGATCCAGAACTTTGCTGGGCTCCTAGACCCGTCGAAAGTCTTGCAGAGGCGATGAACCAAAACGAATACGTCCTGGAGCAAATCGTCTGCCTCGGAGGCGTCTCGCAGAACGCGATATGCCACTCCCCGCACGACACGTGCATAGCGACGAAAAAGAATAGCCATCGCGTCCCTGCCCCCTTCGCAGACCTGAGCCATCAAGGTCTCGTCGGAGATTCCCGCGTCTGTGACCGGGACTGGCGGTGCCCCTGATGTTTGGCTTACTTCCGTCGGAACAGCAAAGGCAGGCAGGCGCATTGTGACGGAGAAATTCATGCCGCCAAGGCGCTGGATTCCTGGTTAATGCGGAATGGTCCAGCCAGAGCACTTCCCTTCCTATGCCGTCGTTTCTGGTTTCTCGACCCCGGTGTCGGGCACTCATTGCCTGACCGTGATTTGGCACAGACCGCAGCACACATAAATAGCTTTTTTTCAGCAACCTACGTAAACATCACGCCGGAAGACTCAGTCTTACCTTGCACCTTCTTGTTCTTAATCCGCCGCTTCGCCGCCCGTTGTCGTTCCTTTTCGAGCTGTTTCGTGATCCGCAAGTCATCGGAACACTCATTGTCTATTCCGTATTGGAATAATCCATTTTGGAGTAATTGTCAAATGATTCCTATGCTCCGTGCATGGAGCGGATCGGAGGACTATCTGCTGAGCGGCAGCGTAGGCGAAGTCGAACGCGCAATCCGCGCAATCCCAGAATGCGACCTTGTTTGGGCGCGAAGCCGCGATGGTGCGCTGGCAGCCCTCACCGCAGGCTCCTTTGATTTGGTCATTCTCGACCGACGAATT
>JAOAPI010000112.1 GCA_025462865.1 Candidatus Sulfotelmatobacter sp.
CGAGACCGGCTGACTACCCCACGAGTCGCAGTCAACAAGAGATATTCAAGAAGGCTTCTCATCGACTTTGGTGGGACCGGCGTATGAACTCCACGAAAGTTGACGCTCGCACCGGCTCACGACTTCCCCAGATGTTCATCGCGTGCGTGAAGAAAAGCCCCACACCTTCAAAGCAAGATTTCAGCAAACGATTTCTTGCCGAGAAACGTAGCTGGTTGATTAGCTTGAGAGGCATGATTCCCAGTACCAGGGGGAAGGGACAACGCCGAGCAGCAAATGTCAGGTCATTGCACACACCTGAACGATGCTGGGCAGAAATGTCGCGCGCAATGTTAGTTTTATCGTGCCAAATGTGTACGCCCGGAAGGAAATGGATTTCCCAGTTCCGATCGAGCAAACGAACACAAAGGTCTATCTCCTCTGATCCGTAATAGCCTGGGGCAGGCAGGTAGAGTCCGCAATCGCGAACTGCGGAGATCCGAAGGATGTGGCCACAACCAATAAACATGTGAGTCGGCCGAGGCTCCGACCGAGGAGTCACTTTTCCCCGGTCCGGGCTAAGGATATGGAATGCCACCGCCGCTACTTTCGGGTTCGTTTCCATGTGCTGCACTGCGAGGCTGATTTCGTCTTCGTTTATAAACCATGCGTCGTCATCCAAGCTGAGATAAAAGTCAGCGTCACTGTCGCGCATAAGGTAGTTCCGCGCCTCCATATGCCCTCGCGAGCGCTCCCAACGGATCCAGCGGGCCCTTGGATACTTGGAACGAAGTTGCGGCGTATCGTCCTCGGACCCGTCGTCCAGAATCGTTACTTGAAGTCGCGGATATTGCTGTCGTAAGGCTGATTCGATAGCTTTCGGTAGGACTCCGCAACGATTGCGGGTCACGATGCCGACTAGGACCCGCCCTGAGGTGCGGGTAGCCGCGTTGCTATCGTCCCGATTTTGCACAAAACTGCTAATAGTCATTTTGTCGCAATAAGGCGGCAGGCCCTGGCCTTGCCGCGTAGGGTACGTCCGAACGCCATTCGGCCCGCCGGAGTCTGGAGTATTGAAGCAAGCGAGAAGCATTCAAACATCAAAAGCTTGAGATAGTCGGGAAACGCGCTTCGTCCGAGCACCTTCGTCATCACATAATGCCGATTAACCAATTGCATTTCGGCGACAAGCTCCGGATCAACTTTGTGACTTCCGGGTTGTGAGTCGTGGTAGATGCGGGCAGTGCGGGCATTGGCCAGCTTCCAGTCACTGCCCACAGAGAGCGACAATGTTAGATCTTCCATGAGGGACTAACCCTTGAAATGATTGGGAAACGGGGGATCAGGCAGCGCTTCTCGCCGATACAGCGCGCAAGTTGTGTTCAGCCACTCTACTGGCACCACCTCCGGAAGGTCCTCGCTATCCTCCGGAAGTAGATTGACTGCAGGACCGAGAACACTTCCAGCATACGATGACTTTGGGCGATCATCAAGGAAACGGAAAACGATTTGGCTGATCCGCCCCGGGGATTGATAGCGCTGGTTGGTAATCATCGCATTGACGCCGCCAATCCGATCCTCAGTATGTAACGCACGCCATAAACGCGCGAAGCAGCGTGGTTCGAAAAGTATATCGTCATCCATGAAACCGATCACTGGCTGAGAGCAATCCCGAACTCCTTGATTGCGTTGACTTGCGGCGCCAGGTAAGTCGGCGCTATGCCACAAGACCGCGGACTGCAGACTCGGTATTCTCTCAATACAGAGCGAACGAGTGCTTTCGTCCGCCGATGCGTCCACAATACTAACCTCAGCCGGCTGAGCAGATTGGTGCGCAAGACTTTCAAGGGTCCTTCGCAATGCCGCAGTGCGGTCCCGAGTCGGGATCACTACTGCAACGGGCAAGAGATCAACGGGCATTTGGATAGGACCACTCTTCGAAACAAACCTTCAACTCGCTTCTCCCCTGTATCGCGGTATCGAACTTCACGTGGTCTCTCCGCATCTTCGGAGTGACAGAATGTGAAATTGGCTTAACCTACGATTCATTTCACTGAGCAGTGCATGTCAATCTCTCCCCACTACTCAGCGTGTCCCGGGCTTCCTTCGACCAGCTTAACCGGATTCCCTTGCATAGGCCAGATACTCTGCCGATTGCCACTCACGCCCAGATATCTCTTCGCCCGTCGCCATGGTTGCTAGTGAGCAGAAAGCGCCCCAGCGTCCTAAGGATCGACGCGCTATCGCAGATCCGTACCCGATGACAATTTTTGAAATCGTCCAAGATCCGGCTGATGGTTCAAAACTGAGTTAAGAGTCTGGCTGGCGACCCGGCCGATTGTCTGCGGAAATAATGACAGAGAAGAATCTTGGCCAATTCCTGGCGTGCGCTTCTTGCCCACGCGTTTGCCTGTCGGGCGATCAGAACATTGGCGCACCCCACTGGCCGAGCTGAATACTTAGGCTGCATGGCCTTTTAACCAGCTTTGATAAACCTCGGAGAAGATGTTTTCCAGTGACTTGCTGATGTTCCAATTGGGGTAATGAGCCTTCATTCTCGACAAATCACTGATATAGCAGATGTGATCCCCTTCGCGGTTGGTGTCCACATATTCGTACAGCATTTTTCTCCCACTGAGATTCTCTATTCGCTGAAACGCTTCGAGGATCGAACAAGAGTTAGCCCAACCCCCCCCGATATTGTAGACCTCCGCGCAACGGGGATTCTCATAAAAAGCCTGGATGAACCGGGCAACGTCCAAAGAATGGATATTGTCGCGCACCTGTTTTCCCTTGAAGCCATAGATTTTGTATAGCCGTCCCTCAAGATTGCATTTAATCAAGTAGCTAAGAAATCCATGGAGCTCCACACCGCTGTGTTTAGGACCAGTGAGGCACCCGCCGCGCAGGCAACAACAACGCAGGCCGAAGTATCTCCCATATTCCTGCACCATGATATCGCTGGCGATTTTTGAAGCGCCAAAGAGGCTGTGCTTGCTCTGATCGATTGGAAAATCCTCGCAGATGCCATTGGTAAACGCAGGATCATCATAATCCCAGCGGGTGGCAAGTTCGCGAAGCTTGATCGTATTCGGGCGATCACCGTATACCTTGTTGGTGCTCATGTGGACAAATACGGCCTGGGGACAGTGTCTGCGAACGGCTTCCAGCAAATTAAGAGTTCCACCAGCATTGACATCAAAATCATCGAACGGGCGGGAGGCGGCCAAGTCGTGGCTGGGCTGTGCAGCCGCGTGGACCAGCATGGTCGGCTTCAACTCGCTCACACATTTGAGGATCTGCTCTCGATTGCGGATGTCCAGTTCATGATGCTTGAACGCGGGACAAGTAGCAATGAGCCGGCGGCAGTTCCAACGTGTATCCCCTGCCGGACCGAAAAAATCGGCGCGCTGATTGTTGTCAATTCCGTGAACGATCCAACCCTGGCTGCCAAAGTGTTCGACGACTTCGGACCCAATCAATCCCGATGAACCGGTAACCAAAAGAGTATTCATAATCAGTTCAACCTGATTTCACGAAACAGCTGCTCAAAGCGACGTACCCACGTGTGATCCCGCTGGGCGCGTTGATATCCCATTAGGCGCAGCTTTTCGGCCGTCTGCGCATGAGATAGATAAAATCGAACCTTATCTACGAATTCCTCGATGCTGGAGTAGGTATCGATCTCTTTTCCAATCGTATAGAACTCTGCAATCTCGTCGGAATCTCCGGTTAAAAAGCAGGTTTTGCACATTGGCGCTTCAAAGTCCCGGAGGCGAACGTGTGGAATCAATTTCGAACCCGGACGACCATCCGACCAAACGTTGCTGAAGTTGAGTATGACTTCATGCGATGAAAAGACCTCGCAAATCCGGGTGAACGGGATGGGACCTTTAGCCATAGGCTTAAACAAGGGAAGAAGTTTTTGGGTCTGTTGCCGATAATTATATTGTCGCTTTGTTCGTGCCAATCCTCCGACCAGACCGTGCCTCGAGCAGTTGCGGCGGATTTCTGTAAGATATTTCTTCGCCTTCGTCAGCGACGGACTCGTAGGAGCATTACTGGACCCGACCAGAAGCGAATCATCGCCCCAACCAGGTCCATAAATCTCTACTGGAACATTTGCACGAACTAGCGCAGCCATCCAGCGATCGCGATCTGCATAACGAAGACCGACGAACGATGCGTTAGGCAAGCGAGTCGCCCCGGCCATCGGCCTGTATACCTGCGGATCGGCCGCCATCTGTACCCAAACGGGATTTCCTCCGACTGCCTTATACAAAGGTCGCGCGTGCTTCTCAGCGTGCCAGGAGTAATTCACTTTTGCTGCGATGTCCGCGACTAAATCGAATTGGTACATACTATTGCAGTAGTAATTGACCGTGGTGATTCCCCGGGTGTGAAGTTGAGCAAACCCGGCTGGATCAAAATGTGCGGTATAAAAATAGCTAAGAAACAAATCGATCGGCTTTTCTGCGTGTGCTTTTCTAACTTCGTCAAGAATCTGTTGGGTTGTATTCGCACGGATATTCAACTGTTCGGGCGTGAAATCTTTCGCAGTTGCCATGAACTGGCTGGTGAGAGCTAAATCCACTTGGGATTCCACCAATTCATGCCCCATTTCGAGAAACGCCGGATAGAAATTTCCGCTCCAGAGCGATCCGTAGAAACGCTTGGGATCATTGGAATGTCGAACGGCGCAAAAGATGCGCATCTCACTTTTTTCCTTCGACGCAAATCTTGAGTCTTCCTGGTATGAATAAACACGCACGTCAACTGCGTTATTCGGGCGATAAATGGACTTAGCCAAATAGCATTCGGACCTCTGTTTCTGGCACCGTACGAGGAGCGGCAAACAAGTTGCAACACCACGTCAGCGAAATCAAGTCCGGAATCTCCTTACCGGACGGAACTTTTTGCCCTTCAAAATCATCTACATAGAAAAAGCGGTAGCCTCTCAACGCAGCGGCTACAGACTCGACATCCGATCCTACCTCTTCAAGAGTCTTAGGGTTCAGCTCAAAACAGATCACTGGAGCGTCGGGGCTTTCTAACAGAGTTCTGGCTCCTCTCAACACGTGCGCTTCATACCCTTCAACATCAATCTTCACCAAGGTTGGCCTGCAGCCAATCGACTGCACGACGGAATCCAGAGTTACCTCTGAGGACCACGAGAGTGTGCCGCCAGCTTGGGCGTTTGCCGTGTCCTTCCGCACTTGCGCGAAGAGAGAATGGCTCTTGTCAGAGGCAACCGAGCACACGCCACCCCCTTTGTCTGACACGGCACAGCACAAAACAGAGACTTGCCTGTCCAATCCTAGCCTTTGAACCGACTTTGTAAGCTTGGCAAACGTGTCATATACCGGCTCGAATGCGAGGATGCGGCAATTGGCGGATCCGCCCG
>JAOAPI010000114.1 GCA_025462865.1 Candidatus Sulfotelmatobacter sp.
GTTAATGATTTACCGAGCAGGTGTATTCAATGCCACTTCAACATGGGTCGGATCTGATGCATTTTGGGCAATCTGGAACTGCTTCTCCGTGCGGCTGGTTATGCAGTGCCGACCAGTGGCTTCGCCCGCGACCCAAACCTCGCTAATGAAATAGCGATCGCCGTATTTGTGGAAGATGACCTTCCCTTTCTGGGCAGGACTCAGTCGCTCATCAGGAATTGTCGTCGCGAATCCGGCCGAATTGGCAGCCGTACCGCGCAGGAGCATCAAGTGTTGCGATTGGAGTTCAATGGTGTATTTACCGGCAGGAAGATGCTGTGAGCCATTCTCAAATGCGAATGGGACCTGTACCTGCACTGTTGTCCCCTGCGCGACTGCATGGGAAGTTGAGACCAAAGCGCCCGTCGCAAGGGCACATAGAAGAAGACTGCTGCGCAGCTTCGAGATGAATACGTGTGTCATGGCCATATCTCCTTGGTGGAGGGCCGTATGTTTTCTGCCCTCATCCAATAAAGCGCAGCCACGCTTCATAAAGTGCCACACGTCTGGAAATCAATCTCCGCGAGGGTCTTCCTGGTCGGGATTGACCCGAAGTTCCTTGAATAGCCAGATCCTTGCGAGAGCCCAGTCACGCTTTACCGACCGTGGAGCGATCGACAGAACATTCGCGATCTGTTCGACCGACAGGCCGCCGAAGTAGCGCAATTCCACGACCCGCGCCTGACGCGGATTCAACTCGGTTAATCTGTTAAGGGCTTCGTCCAGTGCCAGAACTTCTTCCGAGCGTTCCTCGGAGATGGCCAGGCCTTCCTCCAACTCCACTCGCTTCAGGCCACCGCCTCTCATCTCTGCCTTATGCGCTCTGGCATGATCGACAAGCACCCGGCGCATCACATGCGCAGCCACGCCAATGAAATGCTCCCGGTTTTGCCAGTCGACATCTTCTCTCGCCAAGCGTAGATAGGCTTCGTTGATCAGCGCCGTTGCCTGTAAGGTGTGATCCTGCCGCTCCCTTCGCATATAAGACGAGGCGAGACGGTGCAGCTCGGCGTAAACCAGCGGCAGCAGACGCTCCGCGGCGGATGGATCGCCGGTCTTCATAGCTTTCAGGAGTTGAGTAACGTCTCCGGTATCGCTTGCCATAGAAGTGGCTCAACGCTACACCAACCCACAGACTGCGAGCTATGCAAATCGTGCTGAATGAGGACTCTGCGCGACCGGCTCAGGAACCGGTCTTTCGATGTGCCATGCGCTAACCAGTCACAAGGACGGTGGCACTTTCCAGGCACGAAGCACGCTTTAGTAAGTGAACGCAGCAGTAAGATGTGGCTTTGCAACACTTATAGGGGAATACCCTTAAATCAGTCTCCAGGCTATTTTTGACGTTCGGTCCGTTCGGTCCGTTCGGTCCGTTCGTCTGGGAGCGAAAAAGGTGCTGTTCCGCCTCAAAGATTGGTATAAGCTCAAATACCACCCGGCAGTCTGTGAAGGGCCAGCTTCGCTACACTTTTTCGACGCCGGAACGAGGGGCGTAGTTTAGGAACTGCGGCCGGATTCCATCTGCCTTAGAAACGTTCCGACAAGCGGTTTCACTATACCCAAAAGTTGTCGTCATTCATGCGACCGAATGGTCCTAGCCACTGATCTTTCTGAATCGGCGCTTTGAGGGCTGGGAGTTATGTCTACTCAACGAGAGCTGGTGGAGGAACTGTTCGAGGCCGCGCTGGCGCTCGACCAGGGGGAGCGCGACGCATTCCTTGATGGGATGTGTAGCGGAGACTCTGTGTTGAGACGAATGGTCGAAGATCTGCTCGTCGAGGATGTGCGAGCCGGAAGCTTTCTTCAGCACCCACTTCTCAACTTTTCCGATAAGGCGAAGATAAACGCTCGTCTGGCGGTCGAAACGACTCGATCCACTTCAGGCAATCGATCCATTCAACTCTCCGCCTCCGTAGGACAATTCAAGGCTGGGCAAACGCTGATGGATCGTTTTGTTGTTGTTCGTTTTATAGCGAAGGGAGGGATGGGAGAGGTGTATGAAGTGGAGGACCGCTTTCTACAGGGTGTCCACGTTGCACTCAAGACGATTCTTCCTCAGATAGCAGACGATCTGAATTTGCAGCAGCGCTTCAAGCAGGAAGTACTCCTCACCAGGCAAGTTATTCATCCCAATCTTTGCCCGATCTATGACATCTTTCGCTGCGAACAACCACCGCCGGGGTTCCTGTTTTTAACCATGAAGCTGCTACCCGGACAGACGTTAGCGAGGCGACTGCAGGGACCTGTGCCAATATCGGCTGAGGAAGGAATGGCAATCCTCAAGCGAATGGCTGCTGGGCTGGCTGCAATACACGCGGCCGGAATCGTTCATCGGGACATTAAGCCAAATAACGTCATGCTCGACGGAAGCGGTCCAGATGTGCGGCTATGGATCACCGATTTCGGTTTGGCCCGCGCAAATGAGATGGAGACTACTCTTTCAGGTGGTGGAACAGTTGCAGGCACGCCCGCTTATATGGCTCCAGAACTGTTTCTAGGACAACCGCCTTCAAAGGCCAGCGACCTTTTCGCTTTTGGCGTTGTGATGCACGAGGTCTTTACAGGGCAAAAGCCCAGTATGGCGGAGGACGGTTCTTCTGTCGTTGTAAGTCCGCGATTGAGCTTTCTCGAAGTCCCTCCGTTTTGCGTCCAGCTGGTTAGGGACTGTCTCAGTCATGATCCGAAACGAAGATGCGAGACTTTTGAGCGTGCTATGGATGTACTCGATTTGAAGAGCGTACGCGGTAGCCCAAAAGATCAATCGGGAAAAATGTGGACGCGGCGCCGCTTTGCAGGGACAGCTGCCGCCGCGGTCTGCGCCATGGCGGGCGGCACATGGTGGGAGTGGGGCAGATTAGACAATCTCCTGCATCCTTTACCCCGTAAGCGATTTGTGGCTCTACTGGACTGGCCTAACACTTCCGATAACCACGCGGCGCCTATGCTGACCGGAGTTCTTACTGCAATCGAGAGTGAACTGGCGCGTGCCGAGGCGGTTGATCGGGATCTATTTTTGATCTTGCCTGAGCATGTTAGCAAGGACCTTGCAAGCGCT
>JAOAPI010000153.1 GCA_025462865.1 Candidatus Sulfotelmatobacter sp.
TTTTGCAGTGAGATTTGCAAAGAATCGGAGAATTCTGCTGCCGCGCTCCGGCCTCCCAACAACGATTATCGAAGAGCAACACGAGCCAAGACAGCAATCTGAATCGCCAGCGAAAGCCGAAAGCTCACTCCGCTTTGGTGAATGCGTCGGATCCATATCCGTTTCGGCGCACTTTTTCATATACCCACAAGATCTGTAACCGGAAGTCGTCTTGTCGGAAGGCTTTCTAGCGATCGAGGGTGGATCGCGGGCAATCAGAAAGTCGCGAGAGGACAAGCGAGCGTGTCAGAGAAGAAATAGAAAGGCGGAGACTCGCGGCATCGTGGAAAGCTGGGTGCTTTCTCGATCCATACCGGCGAATCTATGGGATACTGAGGCAACGTGTGGTGTCTGCGGAACTCCCGTAGCAAGAGTATTTTCGTACAATAAACGTCCACGATCAACTTGCCGCGAACTGCGAGGCCCGGGACCAGTTCGGCGATCGCTTTGCCGCTTGGAGCGGTCGCTAGGATTGCTTTGGCACCGCCCATCCGCTGTAACGCAGCAGCAACATCTTCTCCCGCAGTATCCACATAGGAATGCGCGCCCAACTCCTTGGCCAGCTTCGCTTTTTCCGGTCCATTATTGATGGCCACGGTGCGGAACCCCATGCGCCGGGCAAACTGAACTCCCAGGTGTCCAAGCCCGCCAATCCCCTGAATGCCAACCAGATCGCCCGCGCGCAAGCCAGCGTTACGCAATGCGTTGTAGGTCGTTATGCCAGCACAGAGGAGAGGGGCGGCTTCGGCGGACGTGAGCTCATCAGGAATTGAAGCGAGCGCTCGTGCTTCAGCAATCATCACCTCAGCGTATCCCCCGTCCGTTGTGATTCCTGATATAACGGGGTTCAAGCAGTTCGCAAAATCTCCGCGTAGGCACGGCTCACAATCGCCGTCTTGCCCGCCCAAAAAGCCGACACCTACGCGCTGCCCGATCTTCCATTTTGAAACATTCGGACCGATCTCCTCGATTCGGCCCACGACCTCGTGCCCGGGCACTCGCGGCAATTTCAGGCCTGGATAATCTCCCTGTACCGTCGCTAAATCGGAATGACAAACGCCACATGCTTCGACGCGCAGGCGAACTTGACCCGCCGCCGGCTTCGAAATCGGCCGTTCGACAACACGAAGTACGCCCGGTGTTGACACTTCCACTGCCCTATACGTGCTTGCCATCTTCATCCCTCAAAGGAGCCTGTCACTTCTTACGTTTATTGGTGCGTGCTTTTGACCGACCTTGTTCCCGGAGCATCCACTCCCTGATATAAGGCGAACAATGCAGCGCTAAGATGCCCTCCGCCTCACACGCGTTGAGGAAGCGAATGCCTTCGACATCCACGAGATCTACTTCCCCCAAATCCAAAGCTAGTCGCGGTCCGCCGCGCTCGATCTCGCTCTTCACCTGATCAACGTGCTCAGATCGAAACTCCCCGCTCAGCCGAATCCGCGTTTTGCCATTACTGGGAATCCGTTCAATCTTCAGCGTCATGGATTTTCCGGCTCCAAAGCGCACACGTACGAATGCAACTACTAGGCCATTCACAATTCGTTGAGGAATTGCGGCTTAGAATTGTTGCCTATCCTGAATTTTGAGGAATTCCTGCATGGTGAGGAAAACGCGGCCGATTAACAGGGTTGTCGCGAATCGAATCAGCTGGACTGTTAAACTTTGAACCGAAATTTGTTGATTCCCAAGCGCTTGATTTTCGAGTCTAGGGTCCGTGTCGGAAGCCCAAGTTTGGCGGCCGCGCCGACTGGCCCTGAGATTCGGCCGTGGCTCTCTGCCAGCGCGGCTTCAATCATTTCCTTCTCGTGCCCAAGCAGAGCACCATTAAGTGCCGCTGGTGGACTAGCGACTCGGGGCGGTTCCTGCTTGAGCCATGTCTCGTCCACAGAAAAAGCATCACCGTCGCTCAGGATGACGGCCCGCTCAATCACGTTTTGCAACTCGCGAACGTTACCCGGCCAGCCATACGCTTGGAATAGTTGGAGAGTTTTTCGATTGATGGTTTTGAACTTCTTTCCCGCCTTCTTTCCAAAGCGATCAATAAAGTACTCGACAAGCAAGGGAATGTCAGCCGCGCGCTCGCGCAAGGAGGGCATCTCAATAGGGACGACATTCAGTCTGTATAAAAGATCTTGGCGAAACTTGCCTTCGGCCACGAGCGCGTTCAAATCATGATGGGTGGCTCCCAGCACTCTCACGTCGATGGGAATTGGCCTGTCACTGCCGACCCGTTCGATTTCACGTTCTTGCAGCACTCGTAACAGTGCGATTTGGACCTCCGCGGGCAAGTCGCCGACTTCGTCCAGGAAAATCGTCCCGCCATTCGCCGATTCAAAACGCCCCAGGCGCCGTTGTGTCGCACCGGTGAAAGCGCCTTTCTCGTGACCGAAGAGCTCGGAAGCAATCAACGATGGTGGGATTGCGGCGCAATTCACACCAATAAATGCCCGATCAGCGCGGTTCGATCGCTTGTGGATGGCGCGCGCAATCAACTCCTTTCCCGTACCGGTTTCGCCCAGAATCAGAATTGTCGCATCTGAAGGTGCCACCTTGCGGACTTGGCGGAGCACTTTACTGAGCGCTTCTGAGGAGCCGACGATGTCCTCAAACATCGAGTCACGATCGATTTGCTCCCGCAACGCCAGGTTTTCGTTGCGTGTCCTCTCTTCAGCCTGGACGCGATCATTGATGTCAGTTCCCGTCGCATACCAGCGAATCACCCGTCCCTGGTCGTCAAGCAGCGGGTTGTAATGGATGAGAAACCACCGGTACTGTCCATCTTTGCGCAAGATTCGTTTTTCGTTTTGAAATGGCACATCCCGCGAAAGCGATCCCAGGCGCTCACCTCGGAATCGCGCGACATCCTCCGGATTGAAGGCTCGATCGCGAACATCCGTCGCCATGACCTCTTCAATTGTGAGGCCCGTGTAATCGAGCATGGTCTGATTCATATAAAGAAACGTGCCATCCGGATTCAGCACCCCGATCATCTGAGGTATGGCATCAATAATATGTCGAAGTTGAGCTTCTGATTTCTCGATCTGTTCAAATGCCCTTGTCAGGGCCGTCTGCGATCGATCGCGCTCGATGGCGATTCCGGCAATGCGGCTGGCGTAATCGATCAACTGAATTTCGGCCGGCCCCGGATGCCGAACTTCGCGGTAGTACATGCAGAATGTCCCCAGCACTTTGCCGTCGTGCGACATGATGGGTGTTGACCAGGCGGCGCGCAGACCATTCTGTAGAGCAAAGTCTCTATACTTCACCCATCTCGGGTCAGAAGCGATGTCAGAGACGAAGACAGGTTGACGAAGGTAAGCGGCTGTGCCGCATGATCCGACATTAGGACCAATGCACAATCCATCGGTGGCTGCCCGGTACGCTTCTGGCAGGCTTGCGGCGACGCCATAGCGCAGGTGCAGGCTGTCTTCGTCTAGCAGGAAAATCGAGCACAGCATTCCCGCACTGTGAGCTTCGATCAGGCGGGTGATAGTCGTCAGAACTTCGTTCAGGGGTGCGCCGAGAAGAATCATCTTCAACGAATCGAGCACCGCATCGCTGGGCAGGGTTTGCGCGAGGGATGGAGGTGTTGGAAGCGCTTCCAGGTTGAGTGATGCCTTAGCGTTTGCCATAAAACACCCGCCTGTCAGTCGGGATCCCAGAAGTATCGCACAACAGATGTCCAGCACCTGCCAACTAAGAAGGGACGCGCGCAACTCGCCTGAAATCGGATCGGAGGTAATACTGTCAATGCAGACGAGGAGGCCCTCGGCCGTTTTGCGACCGAGGGCCTCGGCCTCTCCGGGTGAATTTCTGACCGCCGTAACAGGACGCCTGTCCGAGATGCATCAGCCCGTCTGATGCGTTTTCGCGGGTTTGTTCAAACTGATTAGCTGATCACGAGTCCGTTGGAGAATCTCTCGTGAAAGGTTTGGGTCTGATACGGCACGAGAGAGGTTGATCGCTCCTAGCATTGCACTAATCATGAGAATCGCACGGGCGCGCCGATCAGAGATTCCATTTGCCGGAACAAGGCCCGTCGAGTATGCCAGGCTGCGTTTGAGTCGTGCCGTATACACGGCTTTCGCCGATCGACTCGCCCGAGACATGTCACCGAGCAAAGCGCCCAAAGCGCAGCCTGTTCCCGGAGCATCCCGGTGACCTTCGGACAAATAGTTCTCTAGAAGTTTCGTTAACGTGTCAGTGTGTTCCTCCCAGCGGTCGAGGTCTTGGAATGCGGTGGCCAGCGCCTCAACCACCAGTTCATCGCGCGAATCGAAATGTTTGTAGAAACCACCGACAGTAACACCGGCCTCCTTCATCACATCGGCAACGCCGATGCCTTCGAGACCGAGTTCGCGAAACCTCCTGGCCGCAACGCCCACGATCCGAGTGTGTGTCTCCGCCTTATCTCTCTTCGAATAACCCATCTGTCATCACCATTTCTTCCCGAATCGCACGGATCGGTCCAATCCTCACCCTCAACAATGTACGGACTTATATGGGGTTTTCAACTACCTTCCAGAGGAATCCTCTCGTGAGAGTATTCCGGCGGCCGCCGTTCACTGACAAGGCGGAAACGGCAGTCGAGGGCGGCAGCGCGGATTTCCAGGAGGCTTTGATAGGCGGGCGATTGATACCAAGCCAAGGCAGTCTCATTGTCAGGAAACCGAATAATCATGCCGTTGTCGAACGCGGGCTCGCCGGATAGGACTTGCCACGGCCCAAAGGCAATCACCTCGGCGCCAAATTCCCGAAAAAGCGGCTCCACCTGGGAGGCATAGCGGTTGCGAGATTCTGCATCAAGAACGGTCGCTTCAACAATTACATAGGCACTCATAGCTTCCTCGTGATCTCTCCTGCCAGGGCAGTAAGCACTTCTAGGAGTATTGTCATACGCTACATAGTCTTGATGCAAGCCGCTTTGTCTGGGTGCAACAAAATTGTCACCAAATAATACTTAGCAAACAATCACTAATTTAAGTGAAGCACGAAAATATTCAAAAAGGTTTTCCACAAGATTCTCTGCGACTTCTGAATTATGGGCATACTCTAATGTAGTGAAAGTCAGATCAATTCCTCACAAGCATAGGAGAAGCAATGAGCAACTCGTCCCCAGAACGGAATAAGGCAATCGTGCTCGAAGCATTCGAGACACTGTTCAACAAGCGTGACCACGCGGCGGCAGAACGCTTCTGGTCACCAAACTACATTCAGCACAGCGCACACATAGGACCAGGTCGCGAAGGGCTGTTCAATCTCGTCCGCTCAGTGCCGGAAACGATGCACTATGAGAACCAGCTCATCGTTGCAGAAGGTGATTACGTCGTAGCGCATGGCCGCTTCACGGGGATGGGAAGGCCCGCCGCCTGGATCGCCGCCGACGTTGTCCGGTTCGAAGACGGTCTTCTTAAAGAGCACTGGGACGTTTTGCAGGACGAGGCGACCAAGGCCGAATCTGTCAGCGGCCTTCCCATGTTTGGCGACACATTCCCCAAGTGACAGCCAAAAAAACGCGAATCGACCTAACAATTTCCGGCTTGCAGCCTAACGGCGTAGGTTATGAGCGGTATGAAAAAGGAGACCCAATCATGCGCGCACTTCAAATCTCAGCCTATGGTGGTGACCCACTCAATATCTTGGAACTCGTCGATATCCCGGAGCCGGGTGCGCCAGGAACGGGTGAGGTCCTAATCGATGTCGAATTAGCACCCTTAAATGTGCATGACCTCCTCTTCATGCGCGGCTACTTCGGGGGCCCGCCGGCACCAACTGTCGTTGGAAACGAGGGTTTTCGGCCGAGTTGCAGCGGTAGGTCCTGGTGTTACCAACGTTAAGGTCGGCGACCACGTCCTGGCGCCCGTCCTCGTGGAGGGAGCGCCTGATCGGTCCTGCGCAAGGGCTGTT
>JAOAPI010000169.1 GCA_025462865.1 Candidatus Sulfotelmatobacter sp.
AGCGCCTTCTCTGCAGTTGCGCGATCCACTCCGGCAGCTTTCATCAGAATGTTAACGCCCCTGGTCACCAACTTCTTGTTTTTCAAGTGTACGTTCACCATCAGGTTGCCATACACATATCCCAATCGCGTGAATGCACCCGTGGTCAGCATGTTGCAGATGAGCTTTTGCGCAGTGCCTGCTTTCATTCGGGTGGAGCCGGAAACTACTTCCGGGCCCACTTCCACTGCGATCTCGATGTCTGCGACCCTGCCGAGTTCGGAGTCATTGTTGCAGGCAATACCGACCGTGAATGCTCCGCGGCTTTTCGCGTATTCTAATGCGGCTACCGTATACGGAGTGCGTCCACTCGCTGTGATTCCAACGATCACATCGTTTCGAGTGGGACGCCGTTTGGCAATGTCCGACGCGCCCAGTTCGCGAGAGTCCTCATTGAATTCCGCAGCGTTGGCCAGCGCCCTTGGGCCACCAGCCATAACATACTGCACCGAGTGAGGATCGGCGTTAAATGTCGGCGGACATTCCGTCGCGTCGATCGCCGCAATACGACCACTTGTCCCGGCGCCCACGTAGATCAATCGTCCGCCATTGTTCAGGGCGTGCGCAATCGCTTCGATCGCCTTTGCCACGGCGGGCAGCGCCCGCTTTACGGCCGCGGCTACTTTGGCGTCTTCGGCATTGATGATCTGCGCGATCTCCAATGCCGACTTGGTGTCGAAATTTGCGGACATCCGGTTTTGCTGCTCGGTGCCCAAATCTCCCAGCTCGACTACTGCCGCTGATGAGTTCATTTTCTTCTTGGCGCCTGTCATCTGTCCCATTCCGATTCCTGATTGTATTGTTTCTATCCTAATGCTTCGACGATTGCGTCGTGTATTGCAGGCCTGCTTAGTTTTATCTGTTGAGATTTGCCATCCGGCCAAGTGCGGTTCGTAAGAAGTGTGACTGAAAGCTGGCGTTCAGGATCGATCCAGAGTGAACATCCAGTGTACCCAAGATGTCCGAAAGATTGCGGGGAAAAATATTGTCCTGATTGCGAAGACGTGGAGGGTGTGTCCCATCCCAAGGCGCGCGTAGTCCCTTGGGGGATCTGTTGCCGTCTAGTGAACGATTCTATAGTCGAGCGATCTAGTATGGGACTGCCGCCGTTCAGCATGCATTCCGCAAATTTCGACACATCCAATGCCGACCCGAACAGGCCTGCATGGCCGGCAACACCACCCATCACGCTGGCATTCTCGTCGTTAACTTCACCTTGTATCACGCGTTTCCGAAAATCGACAGCATCAAGCGTGGGCGGAATAGAGCCACGTAGCGCTTGCGGAGGACGGAAGAACGTCTGATGCATTCCCAGAGGCTGAAATATCTCCCGCGAACAAAATACGTCGAGCGGTTCGTTGGCGATCCGCTCTAGCGCAACTCCGAGGATGATGAAACCGATGTCGCTGTACAAAGCGCGCGACATAGGCTCGGTCTCCAGCGGAAGATGGAAAGCGGCGTGCAAAAATTCTTCGCGCGTTTTCACTTGCTCATAGAACTTCACGTGCGCAGGCAATCCCGAAGAGTGGGCCAGTAGCATGTGAAACGTGACTTCCTGTTTGCGGGCGTCAGCCCCTTGCGCGAATTCAGGCACAACTTCTGCTACACGTTGTTCAAGGCGAAATTTGCCGCCCTCGTAAAGCAACATCGCCGCAGCCGTGGTTATTACCACTTTTGTGAGCGACGCCAGATCAAAGATTGTCTGCGGCGTGATCGCAGTGGACTTGTCTTCGAAAGTAAAACGACCGAAGGTCTCTGCTAAGACCAACTCGTGACGGAGCATCACAGCGATCGATGCGCAGGGAAAGGAATGTCTTGAGATCTCCCTGTGCAAAATCTCTAAGGCACGGCCAAAGCGGCTGGCTACGTTGGTCGCAGTCCGAGATGAAGGTAGAGGGTGAGTCAATGTCGTTTGACGATGCAGTGCGGCAGTTTCCGCTTGCACTTAGCATAAATGTAATGGACAAAAAAAGGAGAGGCGATATTTCGCCTCTCCTTGCTTGCAAAACGACCAGCTAGAACCGGAAACGAACGGCAAGCTGGATGGTGCGTGGTATGTCCGTCGTCGCCGGCTCACCGATTCCGGAGAAGATGGGGTTAGCAAGGTCGGGACTAATGCGACCCGACTGCATATTCGCCAATGTTAAGGCTTGTCCATTTGAACCAATGTAGTTGCCGGTTGAGGGGTTAATACAGCTGGTGCAATTGAAGAACGTTGGGGAACTGACGCTAGGCAATGACAAGACTGAGACAGCGTCATTGCTTATATTGCTCTGGAAGTTGCTGTGATTGAAGACGTTGAAGAAATCAGCCTTCAATTCCAGACGCATCCTTTCGTGACTGGGAACCACATGGAACGCCTTCATCAACGAAACATCAAGCCGGTTGAAGGCAAGACCGCGGCCAGCATCTCGGCCCACGTTTCCACTCAGCGCCTTGAAGTCCACGATGTCGCCCGTGATGCTATCCACCGCGCCCAGAGCGCTCGCTGCTGCAGGAGCCAGGAACGTGTTCTGTATGGCGCTGCAGGAAGCAGCCGGTTGTCCAGCAGCGATGCAAGCTGCAACACCATTTTGACTGATTGACAAGTTAGTTCCATCCGAGGAGGCCAGATTTGCCGCAGTGAGAGTTCCATCGGGCAAGACACTTGGACGCTGTTGGCTCTCATTACCCGCGCCGAAGAACTGTGCGTTTGCAAATCCTGCGGTTCCCGTCGAAACAGGATAGGGGCGTCCGGATTGGAACGTGCCAACGATACCGAGGACGATGTCATTGCTGACCCAGCCCATGTAGCGGTTTTCTGACCACCTTGCTGTGTCGAAGGTAGCCCCCAAGTTCACAGCGTGACGAATGTCATTGAATGCCGGGCCCATTTCAGCCTTGAAGTTGTCCGGGAACGCAGGTTCAGACAGACCGAAGAAGTCTTCGCCGTTCGTCCGGGCATGTGACCAGGTGTAGCTGCCTTGGAATGACACGTGATGTGACATGCGCTTGTTCGCGCTGATCAGCAAACCATGATAGTTGGAGTTACGTGAGTTCTGGTTGGTGCGAACGGCCGTGAAGCGTGGATCGGGTCGATCTCCGAAGTAGAAATATCCCGGATGCGCAGGATCAGCGATCACAGCCGGGAAGTTCGAGTCGTTCTCCCCAAACAGCCCGAAACCAAACTGCCCGATGTACTGTGCCTCGAAGAGTAACGTCTGCCCAAATTGCCGTTGCCATCCAAAGTTAACTCCGCGCATCTCCGGATTGCGCAAGTTCGCCGCGATCGGACGGATTCTGCCGAAAGGTCCCGCAGGATTTGCAGCAAACGGGGCCAGAGAAGCCGGCGTCGGATTGTTGGGGAACTGGGCCAGAACCGCAGGATCCGTAATTTGAGCCGTTTTTAAGTTAATCCCGTCAAAGTTGAGCGAGTCCAACGCCACGTTGTTGTAGGCCAAAACCGTGTTCTCGGCAAACGATCCGTGAATAAGGCTTCTTCCCGGGCCGCCAAACAGCCACTTGCCCCAATCCGGGCTGTAGCTAAAACCAAAGCGCGGTTGGAAGTTATTGCCATCAGACGAGCAGGCCGGGATAACTCCATTGGATTGCAAGCATCCGTCCGGTGTTTTGACAATTCCACCCTTGAAGGCGCCTGCTTCGTAGTCCCATCTCAGGCCGTAATTCAAGGTCAGGTTATGAGTCAGCTTCCAGGTGTCCTGTACATAGAATCCGTAGATGTTGTCCTTTGAGGTGTTCATGCAGCATCCAGATGGCGGACCCACTCCGATGGTGAAGAGTGTAGGCAGGCCTGCTGCCGTGAACTTGCTGTACTGCCCCAGGAAGAACTGGGAGAACAGCGAGAACCAAGGGTAATAGCTGATATTCAATCCGGTCTTGATGCTGTGCGATCCGTGCGTCCAGGTCAGGTTATCTTCATACTGGGATCGGGTGCTTGTGCCAGCTTGTGGACAGCAAAAGTTTGCGCCCGTGTAGAATCCGGCGTGCTGTTGTCCCGGTAGAGTGGTCTTGTCCGGAGTTCCCGTCAGCTGCTGATTACGGAAGTACCGGGCTTCGTTGACCAGGTTTGGAGTGATGGTAGAGACCAGTCCGAAATTGACGCCGGTCACGTGCGCAACCTGCGACGTCAGTGAATCCGGAGTGATGTTATTGCTGGTCTGGACTATTACGTTGTCCTGTAAAAACCGGTCGTTGTTAAAACGCGCGGTAAACAAGTTGTTCTTCGAGATGCGGTGATCAAGTTTTGCCGACCACTGCAATTCTTTGGTCGGTTGACCCACATTGACCGAGCCGCCTGGCGGCGTCAAGATCAATGGGAAACCTTGGTTCGTCTTTTCAAAACTCACGAACCAGAATGTCCGGTCTTTGATAACGGGACCGCCGAGTGTGAATCCACCTTCTTGCCGATGGAATGGTGCGCGCGGGCATCCGTTAGCATCGTTCAAAACTCCCCCGGTCTGATCCGGGCAGCTTGCCGGTGGATTTTGGAAAAGCCCGATATTGTAGAAAGGTTGCGATGCGGTGAGGTTGCGGCCGCGGAAATAGATGTGGCCCTCACCATGAACGTCATTGCTTCCAGACTTGGTGATCGCGTTCAGGATCAACCCACCGGCTTGTCCATATTCCGCGTTGTAGTTGTTGGTGACAACCTGTAGTTCCTGGATCTCGTCGACGGACGCGCCGAGCGTAGTTCGTCCAGAATCGACGGCATCGTTGATGGTGCCTCCATCCACGTTGTATAGGTTGTACCGATTATTGATCGATCCGGGACCAATAAGGTCCCCCGGAACCGTAATCGAACTTGTATCCAATTTCACTCCAGGTGCCGTCAATGCCAAGCCGGCATAATCATTCGCACCACCACCGGCGCCGCCGCCCGAAGTTGTTACGGGCAAATCAATAATATCTCTTGCGCTTACGTTCGTGGAGACGTCAGTCTTCGTGGTTTCGATGAGCGGTGTCTCAGAGGTAACTTCAACTGATGTGCTCGCAGAGGCGATCCCAAGGCTGAAATTAAGATCGCGTTGCTCGCCCAATTGCAGCAAAACTTCTTTGCTGTGTGCTTTGCCAAATCCGGTTGCCTCAACCTTCACGTCATAGATTCCAGGTTGCAGATTAGGGATTCGGAACAAACCTGCCCCAGTGGTGGTTACGGTGCGAGCGAGACCGGTTGCGGAATTCGTTGCTGTAACCGATGCATTGGGAACAACGGCGCTCTGCTGATCTGAGACTCGACCCGTGATGGTAGCGGCCGATTGCCCAAAGCTCACCGTTGTTAGCGAGAAAATGATCAGGATAAGAGTTAACAAACTCAACTGTGGATTCATCAGACAATCTCCTTAGGGCTTTTGCGTGGAAAATCAGCGCAGCCCCAGAAACTATCTTTGCAATCTCGATTCCCAGCGCGATTGCTTTGCGCTGCAATGACTTACGCGCAATAACCATATTTTCTATATAATTTCAAGTATCAAGTGAGTACCTGATTATGAAATTATGTATTAATTAGAAAGTTACTAGAAAGACCTTAGGAGAGATTAGGACTAATCAGGATTGGGATGGGGTCGAAAAAGCTCTTCATGGCTTATCGATACACCTCAGATGTTAATCTTCAGAGTCTCCGTGTTTAAAACCGAAAAAAGCTTCTTCCCATAAGATGAAAAAAGTTTCCTCGCTCTTCCTGGCATGCATTCTTTCCGCGACAAACGTTATTGCTTCGACTGTCGCAACGCCTTCGGCCACCATTAAAAGCACAGCCATAACTAAGGCGAAAACCAAACCTGCAAAAATAGACCCGCTTTCCAAAGATAAGCGATTCGCGCCCGCAGACGCCGTGATCAACGACTACATCGCCAAACGGCAAATACCCGGCGCCGTGCTTCTAGTCGGACACAAAGGGAAAGTAATCTACCGCAAAGCCTACGGACATCGCTCCCTGCAGCCGTCGCTCGAAGCCATGACCGTGGACACGATATTCGACATTGCGTCGCTTACGAAGTCTGTCGCTACTGCCACTTCCGTCATGCGAATGCTGGAATTGGGACAAATACGTCTCAACGATCCCATTGCGCGTTATCTTCCCGAACTCGGTAACAATGGAAAAGAAGAGATCACGATCCGTCAGTTGCTCACGCATTACTCCGGCTTGCGGCCTGATCTTGATCGTCGGCAGCCGTGGACCGGTAGTGACACTGCGTTGCGGATGATCGCCGCGGAAAAGCCGGTTGTGCCCACCGGATCGCAATTTCTTTACAGCGATATCAATTATGAGGTTCTCGGGTTCCTCGTCGAACGCATCTCGAAACTCCCGTTGGACAAATATGCTTCGGTGCACGTTTTTCAGCCATTGAAAATGGAGCACACAACATTTTTACCGCCGCGCACGTGGACGAAGGACATCGCGCCAACGGAGTTCGACGAGAACCACGTGATGTTGCGCGGCATCGTTCATGATCCCACCGCTCGGAGAATGGGCGGCATAGCCGGACACGCGGGCGTTTTCTCCACTGCCAGCGATCTCGCAAAATTCGCGCAGGCATTGCTGGACGGCAACAAGGTACTCTCCCGGGCAACCATCGAGAAGATGACCACGCCGCAACAACCGCCAACCTCGACGAACGTGCGAGGCCTCGGATGGGACATCGATTCTCCGTTCGCCAGTAATCGGGGCGAACTCCTGCCCGTTGGTTCATTCGGGCACACCGGGTTCACCGGAACATCTTTGTGGGTCGATCCGTTGTCGAAGACCTATGTGATCTTGCTGACGAATTCAGTGCATCCCAACGGCCCGCTGCCTGGTGCGCCCACAGTCGCGCTACGTACGAAAGTGATGACCGCCGTGACAGCCGCCCTGAAGTTCGACGTTGATG
>JAOAPI010000184.1 GCA_025462865.1 Candidatus Sulfotelmatobacter sp.
TCCTCACCCGAGGAGTTCACAGCTTGAAAATGGGATTTGCCTTTGAGCGAGTGCAGTTGAATGCATTTGACCCTGCTCCGGCCGGGGAAATCGCATTCGGCACCCTGGCAGATTCCACAAATAACGGATTCCTCACAAATAATCCCATCGTTCTTTTCGCTCCCCTACCCAGCGCACCGTTCATTCATTTTAATTTTCGTTCCAGCATTTTCGGCGGCTATATTCAAGATGACGTACGCTTGCGTCCCACGCTGACGCTGAACCTTGGATTGCGCTATGAGATGTCGACGGTTCCCTCGGAAGCTCACGGTCACCTGTCAGCATTGCACAGCCCGATTAACCAGACCTTTCAAGATACGATTGTCGGTTCCACCGTATTTAAGAATCCTACCTATCACAACTTCGAACCGCGAATCGGTTTCGCCTGGGATCCTTTTGGCAACGGAAAGAGTTCAGTTCGCGGCGGCTTCGCTATCTTCGATGTTCTGCCACTTCCCTACTTGTTAGGCCAGTTCGCCACGAATACCGCTCCCTTCACCGAGAACGGCACAGCGAGTAATCTGCCTGCCGGTTCGTTTCCAACCGGCGCCTTTGATATCCTCGCAACCAACGCCGCAAACAATCTTGGCCTCCGTATCCCGTACATCCAGCCCAATCCCAAACGCAATTACATAATGCAGTGGAACTTGAATATACAGCGCGAGCTGGCGCCGAATCTTACGGCGAGCGTCGCTTACGTGGGGTCCCGCGGCGTGCACATGATTTTCCGGGCCGATGATATCAATACCGTGCAGCCGATCAATGGTTCTACTCCTCCCTACCTTTGGCCGGCACCCCCGGCGGGCGGACAGCCAAATCCCACCATCAGCCCCGCGATCGGCCGCATGGATACTTTGCAATGGAATAACGATTCTTATTTCCACGGTCTTGAAGTGCAAATTGAAAAGCGAATGAGTCACGGCTTCCAGGTGCAAGGGAGCTATACCTGGAGCAGAGCTATCGACGGAGGAGACGGATCAATCGCGAGCGATTCTTTTGTGAACTCAATTCCCTCCCTCTTCTATTTCCTTCCAAAGTATCGCCGTGCGGCTTCCGATTTCAACATCACGCACAATCTCACCATGAATTATCTGTGGAATATTCCCACTTCCAATTCGTTGCATGGACCGATTGCGTGGGCCGCCAAAGGATGGCAACTCGGTGGAATCATGCAGTTAAAAACCGGCTTGCCTTTTACCCCATTGATTGGTGGAGATCCGCTCGGGCTGAATAACTCTTCTCCGTTCGCGTATCCAGATCGGCTGACCGGTGGTAGCTGTTCCGCGCCTGTAAATCCACAGAATTCAGGCAACTACCTCAAATTGTCGTGCTTCGCTCTCCCAGTTGCCACACCCGCCATTGCGGCGAATTGTGTACCCTTTTCAGAAAATGGAGTGACGTTGACGGGTACCTGTGCGAACCTGCTCGGAAATAGTGGACGAAACTCAGTCTATGGACCTGGCTTCGTCAATTTCGACTTTTCTGTAGTCAAGGATACTCACATCGGAGAAAGGCTGGACGTGCAATTCCGGGGAGAGATATTCAACCTCTTTAATCGCCCGAATTTCAATCCTCCATTGGTGAACAACGTGTTATTCGACCAGGGCGGAGTTCCCAATAGCGCTGCAGGCACTCTTGATTCCACTGCAAACAGCAGCAGGCAGGTTCAATTCGCGTTGAAACTCATTTTCTAAACGCGCCATAATGGGTCTGTGAACCGGCGGCGTACGTGATCGCGACGTGTCTCCGCCCTGGCGATCTGAAACCGTAAGAACAATTAGGAGTTTTAGAAATGTCGACAGTCGCGGCTTCCTACCCAGTGCCATTCCTCATCGGAGGAGAATGGGTCAAGGACACATCGTCTTACATAACGCATGTGAACCCCGCCACGGGCGAGGTCAACTACCAGATTTGTGCCGGCACTGAGGCGCACATCGACGCCGCCGTAGATTCCGCTCATCAGGCAGCCCGACAGCCGGCGTGGCGCAACATGCTGCCGCACAATCGTGCGCAGATTCTGAACCGTATTGCGGATTTAATGATTGAGCGTTCCGACTTGCTCGCACGGTGCCAGATGCTCGAGAACGGCAAAGTCTGGAAGGAATGCAAGAATCAGGTTATTAACGGCGCGGCGACTTTTCGGTTCTGTGCAGCTGCCATCGAAACGCTTGGGTCCGAGATCACTCCCTCCCGTGGAAATTATCTGAGCATGACGGTTTATGAACCGTGGGGTGTCATAGCGGCGATCACGCCGTGGAACTCCCCAATCACTTTGACCTGTAACAAAATCGCCGCGGCATTAGCGGCTGGCAATGGCATTGTCCTTAAGCCGGCCTCGTTCACGCCAACTTCTGGTATCGAACTGGGCCGTATTGCTCTGGACGCAGGTGTTCCCCCAGGTGTGTTCAACGTCGTGCCAGGGGCTGGAAGCAAGATAGGCGACGCGCTCGTCACCCACCCCCTGGTACGGATGATTTCTTTTACTGGAGGCACTGAAGTCGGCCGAAGAATTTCCGAACTCGCCGGCAAGAAGATAATTCCCGCCGTATTAGAGCTCGGCGGAAAGTCGCCGCACATCATTTTCGCGGACGCAAACCTGAAGGCTGCGGCGGACGCGGCGACAGTGGCCATTTTCGAAGGAACCGGTCAATCCTGCACCGCGGGATCGCGGCTATTCGTCGAGCGCAAGGTCTACGACGAAATGATCGCAATGATCATCGAGAGGGCGCGTGCCTTACGCGTCGATATGCCAGATGCTCCGGGCGCGCAACTCGGACCGAGCGCCAGCTTTTCGCAGCGAGAGTATATCGAGAAGATGGTCAAAGGTGCTCGTGGTGAAGGCGCGGAGATTCTGATCGGAGGCGCCCGGCCATCCGATCCGCGTCTGGCAAAGGGTGCATTCTACTTGCCTACGATTGTCGCTGGCATCACGAACAAATCGGCCATCGCTCAACAGGAACTTTTTGGTCCGGTGCTGTGCGCAATGCCCTTCGATAACGAAGACGATCTCATCCAGCAGGCAAACGACACCATGTACGGTCTGGCTTCTGGAATCTGGACGGCTGACTACAAACGTGCCTGGCGTGTGGCGCGGGCTCTCGAAGCAGGGATGGTCTGGATCAACACTTATAAGCAGTTCTCCACCGCGGCCCCTTTTGGCGGATTCAAAGATAGCGGGCTCGGCCGGGAAAAAGGTTTGCAAGGGATCAGGACTTATCAGCAGGTGAAGACGATGTTCTGGAGTATGTCCGATACTTTCGATGGCGGCTTTAGCATCGCGAAATAATTCGCACGCAATAATTGTGAGGAATGTTTATGCCGAAAGGTGAAGTGCAGTCAGCCCGCGTGAAGCCGGCTTCGAAGGGAGCCGCGTACATAACGGATTTTCTGATCCAACAGAAAGTTCCTTATGTCTTCGGAGTATGCGGTCACGGCATTCTCGGACTGCTCGACGGGTTGTTCGACCGGCAGGAAGAAATCAAAACCATCTCTGTGCATCACGAGGCTGTGGCCGGGTTCATGGCGGAGGCGTATTTTCGCATCACGCAAAAGCCGGTGGCTACCTTTACTTCGTGCGGGCCGGGTTCAGCGAATCTTATCCTCGCAATTGCGGCCGCATTCGCCGATTCCTCTGCGATGCTCAACATCACCGGCAACGTGCCTACCGGGCAGTGGAACCGAGGTCCATTTCAGGAGACCGGGAAATATTTTCAGGGAGATTTCGTCAACGTCATTCGTCCCTACGTCAAGCGAAGTTTTCAACCTACGCGTGCCGACATGCTGCCCCTGGCTCTTCGTCAAGCTTTCGCACTGATGACCAATGGTAGGCCGGGACCGGTGAATATCGATATACCGCTCAACGTGTTTGTCGAATTGGTCGAGGAGAGTACGTCTCAGCCCGACAATCACTGGCCGCCAGTAGATTGGTCACGACCGGCCGCCGACCCCGCCGCGGTGGACGAAGCGATGCAACTTCTTCAGAGCGCGAAGCGTCCCGTAATTGTTGCAGGGCACGGACTCGAACTCAGCGGCGCTGAACCCGAACTACTCATGCTGGCGGAGGCTCTTCGCATTCCGGTCGCGACCACTCCATTCGGCAAAGGTGTCTTCGACCCGCGCCACGCGTTGAGCCTTGGACCTACCGGACGTAACGGCTCTTACATGGCGAATGCGGCATGTCGAAACGCCGATGTGATTCTAGCGCTGGGCACGCGCTTTGACGACCGCGCAACCAGCGCATGGCTGCCCGGTTTCACTTACAACATTCCGCCCAGCAAACTGATTCACGTCGACATTGATGCGGCCGATATTGGCCGAATCTTTCGGCCGGAATTCGGAATCCTCAGCGACGCTAAACTTTTCTTACAACAGCTTCTCGGCGCGCGCCGCGGAGATATAGATAGCAGCCGTAGTGACTGGATCGAGCGGATAGCCGGATGGCGAAAGCGGTGGGAATCTGCAACGGTCCCGCCGCGCACCTCGGACGCAATCCCCATTCGCCCGGAGCGCGCTGTAGCCGAGTTGCGAAGGGTTGTCCCTGCCGATGGAATTGTGCTCGCAGACGTCGGCATCCATCACAACTGGCTCGTCTCCGAATACGAAGCCTGGAAGACTCGCACGTTCCTGCAAACCTGGGGATTTGCCTCGATGGGGTTCGCCGTCGCAGGTGCCCTCGGCGCCAAGCTGGCTGCCCCTCAGCAACCCGTGGTCTCGCTCTGCGGCGATGGGGCTTTCATGATGAATGCGAGCGCCGTGCTTACGGCGGTTGAGTACCAGATTCCTGTTGTCTGGATGGTGTGGAACAACTTTGGATATTGCGCCATCCGCGACCAGCAACGTGGCTACTTCGGAAAAGATCGTGAGTTAGCGACCAGCTTTACCGACGCAAACGGAAATCTTTTTTCCGCGGACTACGCAATGATGGCCCGGTCTATGGGCGCAGCAGGTGAGACGGTCGAGAAGCCAGCCGATCTGGGGCCCCAGCTTGAAGCGGCAATCGCGTCGGGCCGTCCCACCGTTCTCGACGTCCGTATCGATCGCGAAGTGCGCCCGCTTGCAACTGGGAGTTGGGATCTTCCGCCGATCCCTCATCCCATGCCGACCTTTGGTTGGGGAGAAGACGAAGGATGATCGCAGTTGGAACGCCAATCCTGACGGTATCATCCGGTTCCCCACTCTCATCTCATTTTTCTCGCCGAGAAGGATGACGACGAGTTCAAACATTAGCGCAACCATATGACAACAGGACCGAGCGTCGGCGTCGCACCCTCCTCGGCGACGCAACCCGCAACCGCCAAACTAGGTTCGCTGTGGTCCGGCAGGCGTTTCTTTATTGCCGCGTTGTTGTTCCTCAATCTTTTCATCAACTTTATGCACCGCATCAATTTGTCGATCGCCGCGCCCGCGATTGCGAAAGACTTTAATTGGGATGCGGGAAAGATGGGCCTCCTCTTTTCTTCCTATCAGTGGACGTATTGCCTCTTTCTTTTGCTTTGGGGTTGGATGTCTGATCGCGTTGGAACACGTCTCGTCAACGGCTTGTCGGTCGCTATCTGGTCGGTAGCTGGAATGCTAACCGGCGTGGCCACATCTTTCGCAAGCATGCTCGCGACCAGATTAGCTTTGGGGGCCGGGGAGGCGGCTTCGTTTCCAACATCCGGGAAAGTCGTTAGACAATGGTTTCCGCCTGAAGAACGTGGTCTTGCAACCGCAATCTTCAACGCCGGAACCTTCGCTGGACCAGCATTTTCTGCGCCCTTGGTCGCATGGCTGCTGCTGAGGGAAGGCTGGCGAGTCTCGTTCATGATCACCGGCTCACTGGGATTTGTGTGGGTGGCCTTGTGGTTGAAATTCTTCCGCACTCCCTCCGAGTGTTCGTGGCTGCCAGAGGAGGAGCGCGAGTATCTTTTGGCCCGCACGGATTCCCAGTCAAAACCCGCGCCGCCCAAAGGCACCTTATTTCGACTGATGGGCAGGAAAACCATGTGGGGTCTGTTTCTGACCCAGGGATGCTGCGCTTATACCATGCTTCTGTTTCTTTTTTGGCTGCCCTCCTATTTGGTGCAAGCTCGCCATATGTCTTTAGTGAAAGCCGGCTGGTTTACCTCCGTTCCTTATGTCGTTGCAGTAGTTTTAGGATTGCTGATTGGGAAACTCAGTGATAGCGTTCTGACCCGTGAGGCAATAAAGCAGGGGAAGCGTCGGACACTGCTGATCGTTTTCATTTTGTTGTCATGTACCGTTCTATTGACCAACATGGTCGCCAATGAATTCTTGCTCTTATTGCTGATTTCAATTTCTCTAGCGTGTATCTCCAGCGCGCTCTCGCTGAATATTGCCCTCACCAATGATCTGGTCTGGAACCCGGAGATGGTGGGCATCGCAATGGGTTTCTTGATTCTGGGAGGCAACATCTTCGGATCGCTGGTACCAATTGCCACGGGATACATAGTGAAGTGGCCGGGCTCCTTCGACCTCGCATTTTATCTGGCGGGAC
>JAOAPI010000152.1 GCA_025462865.1 Candidatus Sulfotelmatobacter sp.
ATTACATTCTCCGCGAAGCCGACGCTTGTACAGGCGGTCATCGTCTTGGTCCAGTGGGTGGCAGGATTGTGGCGGAGGTGCTCGTCGGACTCATAGGTGCGGATCCGACATCCTTTCGTAAGAACAGCGAGGAATGGCGGCCTAAAAAAACACTTAGTGAATTGTTAGGCTCCTGAATTGGAGACGAGACTTCTTGTGCATCAATGGCCGTCGTAGCGGTCATGGGTAATCAGTTCGCTAACCATCCAGCTGAAGCATCCACTTAAATCATCTTTAGTTGTTCAGTAGTTTCCCTTCGGTCAATACGGTAACCATCACTGGAACATCAGCGCTTCGCGACATCCATCAATCGCGGTTCGTGAAATCGCTGAGTGTGGCCCTCGTCTTAAGGCGAAAGCGATTTATTTGCTTCTGATGATTTTCTTCCGGAGGTTTGAGACGACGATCTCGTCTGTTAGTGCACCTACCTCGGGACTATCGCCATGACATTTCTTGATCCATTTATGATCCACGAAGCCTTTCCATCCCTTACTGAAACCGCTTCAGGTAGCCATCCGTGTTGCGTAGTTTCAGTAAGTTACGATCGGACCTCGTACTTTCACGGCGGTAACATACGTGGGTTCAGGAATCAATTGGCGAAATAAGGTCCGTTGAGCCCAGGGACGGGTGTGTTTGATACGGGAGGAGCTTCTGTGGCGTGACGAGGAAATCGAATCCATACCGTCCATACTGCAATCAGGCCGATCAGGGTTAATCAACGTTTTTTCTGTGACTACTGTTTCGGATGTGATAGAACGTAAATGCCGGTAAGGACTTCGGTTGCGGCATTTTGTTGAATGCAAAGAGTCTGCCCTCAAGGGCCTGCGAGAATCCCACTCTCTCCGCCATTAACTTATTGATGTGAAACTGCTTAATCGATGGGCTGACGTCCACTGACGTCCATTAACGCGCCATCGCCTGCTTCACCACCCGCCCATGCGCTTCCCGCATCGATTCCATCATCCCTCCGCCATAGGTGTTGAGCGTGGTCTGAATGGATGCGTGCCGCATGAGCTCCTTCTGCACCGTAAGCGGCTCGCCATTATCGCCGAGCCACGCCCGATAGGTGTGGCGAAGCGTATGCCAGCCGATCGGTCCCAAGCCGGCTTGGACCGCGGCCGGGCTCAGTTGGTTGTGCTGCATATTCCAGGGGGTGTAGGGCTTTTCTCCCGCCATGAAGGGCGATGCGAACAGGAAGTCCGAGTCGGCGGAAAACGCGGTCTTGCGCCTCCACTCGAAAATCACCTCTGCTAACGCTCGATCGAGCGGCAGCGGCGCCTCCGAGTATTCGGTCTTCACATCGTCGACCCGACCGGAAACAATCGCCCGGCGAATGTAGACGGACAGGTTTTGCCAGTCGAAATCGCTCCACTTCAAGGCGACCAGTTCCGAGCATCTCACCCCGGTGCAGAGAGCCAGGATCACCATCGTGTGACACGGTTCCCGGTCGACCGAAGCGATGAGAATTGCGAACTCCTCGGGGGTGAGAATTCGCGGTTTCCGTCTCCGTTTCGAACTGCCCTCGATTCGCACCAGCGACATAGGATTACGGTCCGGGGGCAGGTACTCCCACAGCATGGCGCAATCGAAGATCCGATGCATAATCCCTTTGATATGACCTCTCGTTTTACTGGCCAATGGACGCTTGCCTTTTTTGTCCAGAATTGCTTTGAGCCAGTCGCGAACGGCCAATGGTTTTACCTGGGTTAAGGAAAATTCCCCCACTTGGGACGGATGTGATTGTTGATGTAGGAAAGGTAAGCATGCTGGGTCGAGAAACGCTTGGGGATCTCTTCCTGGACATACCTTTCAAGGACAACGCCAAATCTTTCATCTGGTACTGCCGGTTGGTCGCGGTTGATCTTCATTCTCAGGTACGCGACCTTCGAACACCGATCCACCGCGGACCTGGTTTGATATTCGATCGTTGAGCCGATGTCCTCTGACATTCTTTTGCCGGTCTTTTCCCGCCAGCGGAATTGCCAGATTGCAGGACCTCGGGCGCGTTCTTTCAATTCAATGGTTCCGTGTTGATATCTCGTCCTCACTGATTACCTTTCCTCAGAAGGACGCGAATGGCGTATCAATGCTAGCTGTTCTTCACGCCATCTGACAACGGCGGAGGCGGTGGATTTCCAGCGATAGCCGATTCGAAACACAGGAATCTTCTTGGCCTCTGCAAGGCGCCGGCACTGCTCGGCTGAGCAGTTCAATATCTTCGCGACTGCCTTTAACCCGATCGTCGGTTCGTATCCGCCATAAGACGGGTCGGGCTCCTCTCGCGGGCCGATGCCGCGCACGATCGATAGTTGTGAATGTTGGCTGGACATGGCATCCTCCACAGCAGCTGCAGTTGGGGCCTGCAGTTCCTCTTGCCCCGTTCTTATCCCGCTTTTTAGCTTCGGTCAAAAACACACTCACGACTCGCCAACTCGGCGAAAGCGTAGAGCAAAGGAATCGCCAGGCTCCTCGTTCGGAAGTCTTCAGGCTGCAACGCGTACGGCACCTGCGCCCTCTTCGTGCGCTTTGTGAATCGCTTGGGACCATACGTTTTACCAATTGCGGTTTGACTGGATATCGTCTGAGTACTGAGGACACGGTTGACCCGGATTCCACGCGGCGCCGGTTCCGGAAAGTGGAATTCAACCGACGGACATGACGTGACTGCGATTCTGTTCGTGGGTGGTCCTGAAGCAGGAAAATTTGACTTTCAGGTGGACGAGATCAAACTTCAGTAGAAAATGCCAAAAACGGTCGAGCGTCTTGGCGCTCTGATTTCGTCTGGCAGGAAGTTGAAAGTTCAGGAGTTGGTGACAGTCCTTGCAGGCTGAGACGAAAACGAAGCTTTGGACAGAATGTTGTAAAGGCGGGCAAGAAAGCGATAAAAATCCAGGCGAAGGGAGCCGATGCAGTTCTGATGTGGTGGTCGCAACCGAATTTCGCAGGTACTACTCTTGAACCGGGTTTGGGGGCCTAGGCAAGAAGCGAGGCCCATTTAGCAGAGTCCCGGGGCCGTGCCGGTGCAGTGAGCGCGGCGCGTCCGGACCTCTGAGCAATTCTGCACAGACCGCATCGTATCTGTCCTGATAAGTTTCCCTCTAGTATGGGGTAAGTTATGAATGCATTCCGCATTTTGGTGGCTGATGATCATCCAATCTTCCGTTTAGGTCTGTGCTCACTGCTCGGGTCTCACATAGGTTGGGAGGTCTGCGGTGAGGCCGCTGACGGTCAGGATGCGGTAGAGAAGTGTATGCAGTTGAAACCAGATCTTCTTATCTTGGACATTTGCATGCCAAAACTAAATGGCGTAGACGCGGCGCAACAGATCCTGAAAGATAACCCGGGGCAGAGAATACTGATCCTGACGGATATAGACTCCGAGAAGGTGATCCGCGATTGTTTGCAAGCAGGAGTGCGAGGGTGGGTTCTTAAGTCCGACGGAACCGGCGACCTGACGACAGCAGTGGAAGCCCTGCAACAGCACACCTGCATCTTCAGCCTGCGAGTGTCCGAACTGCTTTTGGGCCATTCGAAGCAAAGTTCCGCTGGTCCGGCCGAGGTGTCTCAATTGACGCGCCGGGAGCGCGAGGTCCTGCAGTTCTTGGCTTTGGGCAGGAGGTGCAAAGAGGTCGCCGTGGTTCTGAACATCTCAGTGAAAACGGTGGAAACACATCGAAGCAATATGATGTTCAAGCTTAAGGTTCATTCGATCGCTCAGTTAGTGCTGTATGCAGTGAGGAACGAAATCATCCACGTGCAGTCTCCGGATGCGGCGGTGGACCCCGCACGCCGGAATAGCCTACCCGACGTTACCCTTCAAAGCCCTTAACCAGAAGATCTGTTTCGCAGAGCAAAGGTGACCAGTAAAAATTCATCCTTTTGCAGCATAAAACGTTCGACATTTCTCCATCAAAGTGATCCCTATTGCTCAGACTGGCTTATGTCCTTAACGCTAGAGTGGGGAATCAGAAATGGAGGCCGCCGCTATGGCCCCTAAGGTTACCGAGCATAAGTGGTATTCCCTTGCAGAACAAGCCAGTACGGAAATGGACGCAGCGAAGCTAGCAATCCTGGTAGAGCAGCTTTGCAGCGCATTGGATGAAAGCAGAAAACCGCCTGCATTACAGCCTTCAAACCTCAGTTGCCAGTAAATCACGCACGACCGACGTGCCCGACCAAGTCCGCTCCCCGGTAAACTGCATAACAAATTTGCGCATCGGCCAGTGTGAGCATTACCGGGTAGTGGACATGCATTGACCTACTTAGTAACTATTTGAATAGATGTTCGATTCCCATACATTTTGCAAATGCATGTGAGAACGAATGATGACTGCGCTACCGCTCGAACACGCAGCCGTCGTCTGGATGACAAAACAACGGCAGATCGAGTCCGGAAGTCCTACTCTTTGTTTTTGTCTTTGTCTTTGGCTTTGGCTTCAGCCTTTGCTTCACTCTTCCCTTGGGCTAGGGCTTGGGATTTTGCTCCGCGAATCTCCGCAAGGAACGGCTTGGCTGCAGTTGGAGCTGGCACTTTGCCCGACAGCAAAGCCCGAGTTGTGACCTTGCGTCCGTATATCGCGTGCCGGGAATCGCTGTCTTGGCGGATTGATGCACCTTCCAACGTGAGCCCAGCGAACGCACCCTTGGCACGGGAGTAGGTCAGGATCTCTGTATCCATCTTCCAATCCGTGCCGGCCTCGGCATGCCGTCCAACTGGACCCGCGGCGGCTGAGGCGTCCCCTCCGACTTGGAAATTACTGGAGAGCAGCCGTTGCATTCCCTTCTCATTCTGAATGATCATCACCACGTCTACAGCTTCTACACCGATCTGCAGGCCCCAGCTTCCGCCCGAAATCGTGATGAAGGCTGGTGCACTCCAGCCATCCGCAGTACGGCAAGTGGCTACGCCTTTGCCTCCTTTACCGCCGAAGATAAAGCCGCCCTTAACCATATGCGGGACAACGGCCACACACTTTGCGTGCTCCAACACTTCCTCCGGGATTCCCTTGTCGGGCATTCCCATAATTTCGTGCAACACTTGGGTAGCATTGTCCAGTCGGTCGGTGGCATCTTCCCGGCCCGACCCTGCCCAGCCCAACGCTCCGAGACTCAACATCGCACCTAAGAATATTAGCTTTTTCATCGGGAAAGCCTCATTTCTATGACCTCTGTGCCGCATTTCTAATTTCGTCCTGTGTGCACACTTGCAATCAAGTCCGAGTAGACGTGCCGACGCAGAAGGTTATCTCGACCTTAGCAAATTAGGATTCATGAGGTCTGAGCAATAATGCTCACGCCGGTGAGACGGAATTGGCAGCAGATTATCTTGAGGGAATTTATCCGGTCCTGCTCTGGGGGAGTTATTTACGGAGATGGAATTTCTGTTGGCAGAGGACGCTTTCCAGGTCGTGAATCCGCTCTGCTTTTCTGTCGTATTCTGCACGTTCCGCGGGCGACAAACCCCCAAAGACCTGATCGTTACGCGCCTTATCTTGATCTCCGATCAGGCGGGTCAATTCGGATTGGAGTTCAGGCTCCATCATGATTGATCTTTGAAACACGGCGGATTGAATGAGATTAGACCCAGAAGCTAACCATAGCGATACCTCCAATCCGGTACATTTGAATACCCGGTGCTGTACGTGGTCACAAAGGTCTAACATACGGGGAGTGCAAGGAATCTCGCCATGTATTCCTTCAGCGATTGGGATTTCCAGAGAGGTACTTCGTCAGAGTCGAAAAATGCAAAAGCCGCCCGGAGCTATCTTCGCAGGCGGCCTCCCCCTCTAATTGCAGCGAATTGTAACAGAGGGCCGTTGACGGGATAGCCAAGTGTTGTTACATGTCGCTGTGTTGTGCGAGATGTTCTTTCCCCGGAACTGCGTTTCCGTCCTGATCATCAGGTTATTAACCTTGTCTCGACGCTCTCGCTGCGAGCTTGTCTGAACTGGTAGTGCCCGCTGTGCGGATCGCAAGGGCCGTGCCATTCAGCAGCTCTTCAGGCAGCCGCCGGTGGCTTTGCCTAACAACGTCCGCTTGGCCAACAATGTAAGACATTACCCAAGAAACCCAGTCGGGTTACTCAGTCCATTGTCCGATCGTGACCATACCCTACTTGTGACCGTCCGAAGGAGGCATTTTATGGGTGGTCCCACCTTCCCTGAAATACCCTGTACAATTTGCGCCAAGCCAGTCGATTTAAGCGTCG
>JAOAPI010000124.1 GCA_025462865.1 Candidatus Sulfotelmatobacter sp.
GACGACAGAGATCTCGTGCAGCAGACCCTCGACCGCGCGGTCGAGGCAAGGTCGAATCTTGATTTTGAGCATCGTTTGCTGATGCCGGACGGTTCGGTTAAGTACATCCACGCTTTAGCACACGCAGGCGAGACCTCCTCAGGCGCTCTCGAATATGTGGGTACCGTGATGGACGTCACCGCAGCAAAGCGGGCGGGCGAAGCACTGCGGAGGAGCGAGAGTTATCTGGCAGAAGCGCAGAGGCTCACGCATACGGGGAGTGGGGCCTGGAGCGTGCCAGGATGGAACGCCTTATATCTCTCCGAGGAGTGGTATCGCATATATGGCTTTGACCCAAAACAGGGCCTGTCAGCTTGGAACGACCGGCTGCAGCGCATGCATCCCGAGGATCAAGCCAAGGTGCAAGAGGCAAAAGATCGAGCAACCAGCGAAAAGTCAGATTACGAAGTGGATCACCGAATTCTTCTTCCGGATGGCACTGTTAGATACACCCACACGGTCGGCCATCCTGTTTTGAACGCATCCGGGAATGTGGAACAATTCGTGTGTACCATGATGGACGTCACCGAGCGTGAGCAAGCTGAGCAGAAATTCCGTGGGCTTCTGGAATCCGCTCCGGACGCGATGATCGTGATGAATAGCCAAGGCAGAATCGTGTTGGTCAATGCTCAAGTCGAGAAGCTGTTCGGGTATCAGCGAGACGACCTGCTGGGGCAAGAGGTTGAAATTCTGGTGCCGGAACGGTTTCGGGGTCGGCATCCCCAACACCGCAAGGAGTTCTTCGCCCAACCTCGGGTGCGGCCGATGGGGGAAGGTCTGGGACTGTACGGGCGTCGGAAAGACGGAACGGAGTTTCCTGTAGAAATCAGTCTCAGTCCGCTGGAGACGGAAGACGGCACGCTGGTCTCCGGTGCCGTTCGCGACGTTACTGAACGCACGCGGGCAGAACAGGCGTTGCGCCAGGCGAAGGCCGATCTCGCCCATGTCAGCCGCATCACTACGATGGGAGAGCTGACTGCCTCCCTGGCGCACGAGATCAAGCAGCCGATCGCAGCGGCGGTGACCGACGCCAAGACTTGCTTGCGATGGCTTGGCCGCGATCAACCCGACCTGGCAGAAGCGAGTGAAGCAGCCTCGAGAACCATCAAGGATGCGACGCGCGCAGCAGACATCATCAGCAGGATGCGCTTGCTCTTCGAAAAGGGCGCTACGCAACAAGAATTGGTGGATGTAAACGAAGTCATTCAAGAGATGATCGTTCTGCTGAGGGGCGAGGCAACGGCATTTTCCACATCCGTCTGGACGGAGCTTGCGGAAAATCTTCCTCGGGTCAGGGGCGACCGCACGCAACTGCAACAAGTGCTGATGAACCTCATGATGAACAGCATCGACGCGATGAAAAACGTGGATGGGACGCGCGAGATCACCATCCAGTCGCAGCGCGCCGAGAATGGTCAGGTGCTGATCTCGGTCAGCGATACCGGCGTGGGTCTGCCGCCAGAGACGGCAGAGCGGATTTTTGAAGCCTTCTTCACCACCAAGCCTCATGGCACTGGTATGGGCCTTCGCATCAGCCGGTCAATCATTGAGTCGCATGGCGGCCGCTTGTGGGCGGACAACAACTCTCCGCGCGGCGCCAGTTTCTATTTCGCCCTACCCTCTGCTGGCGCGGCGCAGTAGGTCGCGTAGCGCTGCTGGGCTACGATGGACCATGGCAAACCGGCAGTAATCCACCGTGAATGGAGGGACGAAGGCACGAAGACTGGTGGCCTGAGAATTTGCTGATCAACTGATGAGGTCACGCTGGCTGAGGATCAATCTGTCAACCGTGTGTTTGCTGTGACACTTGCTCTGATGTGGCCCTCTCCGACCCTCCGACCCTTCGACCATTACATTTGGCCCCACCCTAACCGATAGATTGGCCTGCCCTGTCGCAGCGAACCCGTGGTGGTGGTGGGCGAATGCGCCACCGGTAAGACCCCATCTGGCGACCTGTGCGTGGCCGCGCAAGTGCTTAATTTCGCCAATGATGCGTTCAACGTCCATGCGTCACAATATCTAACATAAGGGCGGAAAGGGTCAAATGGATGCCAAGACTCACCGTCGTTCCCAGATTTCCGGTCTATTCGCCCCGCAACTGTCGGGCGCCGCAGAAGCATCATATTGGCGCATCAAGAATGCCTGCCTCCAAAGGTACGGAATGCGTCGATCGAGTCCGCTGAAAGTCATTCCTCTCATCGTCATCATTCTGTGTTGCACAAACGCTAACGCCTATGCCGTCCTCACTCACGAAGAACTGATCGATCTCGCTTGGAACGACTCCATTCGACCTCTCCTCCTGGCCAGATTCCCAGGAGCAACCGATGATGAACTGGTGGTGGCCCATTCCTACGCCTACGGCGGATCCGCCATTCAAGATATGGGCTATTACCCCTTCGGCCAGGGCTTCTTCAGCAATCTCACTCACTACGTCCGTTCCGGCGATTTCGTCGCCTGGATGCTCCACAATGCCCGCACCCTCGACGAATACGCATTCGCCATCGGCGCTTTGTCTCACTATCTGGGAGACTCCATCGGCCATTCTGAGGCGATCAATCCTGCCACCGCATTCGAATTTCCCAAGCTGCAACACAAATATGGGGACTCCGTCACCTATGGCGAGAGCCCGCACGGGCACATACGGACCGAATTTGCCTTTGACGTTGAAGAACTCACCAACCTCGAGTTCGCGCCGCCCGCTTACCTGCGTAAAGTTGGATTCAGAGTGCCACGCGTGTTCCTCGAACAAGCCTTCATACACACTTACGGGTTCGACATCCGTTCCCTCCTGAGAAGATACCGCGCAGCTCTTCGAAGCTATCGCACCTCCGTGCGCAGCTTCCTTCCAGCCTTCGCCGAGGCTGAAGTTGTATTGCATCGCCACCAATTCCCCCGGCATCCCGACGACGATGCCTATCGCACGTTTGTCCAGCGTGTGTCCCGCACCAACTATGAACGCCGCTGGAAACACACCTACAAGGAGCCAGGGTTCAAGGCGCATCTTCTCGCGATTCTCGTTTTCCTGGTTCCGAAAATCGGCGGAGCCTCCGACCTCGCGATCAAGATTCCCACTCCCGAAACGCAAGACTGGTATCTGCGCAGCATGAACCACACCATTGATGTATTCAATCAGACATTGCACAACTTGCTGAAAGACACGAATACTCCCATCGCCCTCGCAAATCTGGATCTCGATACCGGAAAGCCAGTCAGGATTGGCGACTATCCACTCGCTGACCAGACGTATGCGAAGTTGCTCGAGCGCATCACGTCACAGCCCGGGGACACCATTCCTCAAGATCTGAAGCAGCACATCCTGAAGTTTTATGGAGACTTCCCGGAAGGACACGGCGCACTGTTCGATCGCCTATCGCTAATTCAGAAAATGAAAGTCAAAGACTCTCCCTAAAACCAGGAGCAGGCGGAGTCTCATCGAAAGGTGAGTCAGTAGCCAGCCGTCCTTCCGGTACTCGCCAGCTTGAGAAGCTTCAGCAGAGGCTTGATTGTAAGGCCCTGAACGAGAATCGAGAATACAACTACACCAAACGTCAGGTCGAGCAGCCGAGCACGGTCCGGAAATGAGCTGTCGAGACTGAGCGCGAGAGCGAGTGCCAGTGCTCCGCGCAGGCCTCCCCAGACAATCACGTGCTGCCAACGTAGAGGGATCTTCTCCGTCACGGCGTTGCTTACTGGAACCAGCAAATAGACTGACAACGCGCGGCCGACGATAACAGCGCCGACGGTCAGGAGTATTGGACGCCAAGAACGCAGGAGCGCATCGACGTGGATCTCAAGCCCGATCAGCAGAAAGATCAGAGAGTTCATGAGGAAAGCGACATAAGCCCAGAAAGACTCTACGGCGGTTTTGGTTTGCGTGCTGCAATTTGTTGTACATAGATTGCCGACAATGAGGCCCGCAGAGGCAGTCGCGATGATCCCCGACAGTTGCAGTCGATAGGCAAGCAGATAACTGCCATAAGCAACAACAGCGGTTAGAGTAATCTGCACTTCGGGATCATCAATCTTCCGCGTGAGGCTGCTGACGATATATCCAAGGAAGGACCCAATTACCGCTCCTCCGATCACCGCGAACAGAAACTGGGCAAGCCCCCTAGGAATGCTCAAGTGCCGTGCGACGATGCCGGCGAGCAATATCTGAAAGAGTGCGGCGGCGGTGCCATCATTCAGAAGGCTCTCACCCTCGACGATGAGTGAGAGCCGCTTAGCCATCCGTAGATCTTTAAAGATTGCGAGGATTGAGATAGGGTCAGTCGCTGAGATAATCGCCCCAAAAAGTAACGCAATCTCCATTGGCAGGCCCGTCGTCCAATGCACCAGATACCCAGTAACCAGAGCGGCGAACAAAATCCCCAAATTTGCAAGAAGCAAGAGCGGTGCAGAATTTCGTAACAGATCCCGAACATTTAGCTTGACGCTACCCTCAAACACCAATGCGGGCAAGAAGACAATCAGGATGACGTCGGGAGTAAGCCAGTTTGGACGTTGGCCAGGGTCGAGCGGCGAGAGGCTGGGCAACCGCAATGCACTCAGCATCAACCCGCCTGCGACTAATGCCACAGTATATGGCGTGCGCAAACGCTTGGCCAGGATCGCGATCGCCGAGGCGGCGATGAGCAGCCAGATCAGGAACTCTACAGCAGAGGTCGCCGTGATGGGTTTCATTCTTCTCCGCGCGCAATGAGATTCTCCAGTTTATAGTCACAGGATGAATTGCGGAGATCGGGTCGCAAGCGACCATAAACCGCCTGGATTTGTTGCAATTGGCATCTTCCTATTCTTTGGTGGGAGCATGGCGGCTCTTGCAGCAACGACTCTGCTTGTGCCCGGAACAGTACTTGACCGCGTTTGGGCTCTGAACCCAACAGCCCACAAGCAACTCTCTCTTGTCGGAGGCAAGGTCACTCTTCTCTTTCTGCCCCTCGCTGTCGCCCTCGTCGCATCCGGAATCGGATGGTTCCGGCGCCGACTCTGGGGATGGAAACTTGCCGTCGGCATCGTTGCTGTCCAAGTCATTGGAGACAGCATCAACTTCGTGAAAGGAGATTGGATACGCGGCGGTATTGGCGTCATCATCGCAGGTTCGTTGTTGCTCTACCTCTTAAGGTCGCCTGTCAAATCTGCATTTTACTAATGATTGTTTGAATCCCTATGGGACGGTGTTTGGGGCATGAATGAATGTCCGACAAACCAAAAGTGGTGCTCGGTTGGTTTTTCGATCAGGAGGCTGGGTGGGGATTCGAATGTGACGCATCAGGCATATTTAGTATGGGTGTTGAAGGCTTTGCAGCCACCACCACCTGATGTCTCGTTGATCTCCGTTGATCTTTGATGCTTTGAGCGCTACAAAATCATCTACTGCCCAACGGGCGCTCGCGGTCGATAACAGAATTTATCGGCGGAACAATCTGAAAAGAGGAGGGGTCGTTTGTAATTTTCTCGCCACCCTCCGGAGCGGGACAGCATCCGCGAACGCGCTATAGTTTGTGCGATTTGCCTCCCTGAACTCCGGTCGAATAGTCGGAAATCTGTTCGCTGATGGTATCCATGTTCAACTCAGCAACATGTCAGCCAGCTACACTCCGGATCGCACTTCTCTCGATTTCGTGCATGTTGATCGGCTGCGGACGAAAGGTGCCGCCAGTTCGGCCCGTCATTCAGACGGACCGGGCGCCGGCTCCCCTTCTGTTGGCATACTCGCCGGCCGGAGGTCGTTCCGTTGCGGTGCGGTTGTTGGAGTCGGCGCCTTCGGGAGTGGTTACGCTGCAGTTTCGTAACAATCTCTCCCAATCTGTCTCGTCCTCCGCCATCAATACGGCTGATCCGAAATCAGCTGCCCTTCCACTCGTACTGCCAACGCCGTGGAGTGGCGATCTGCAGATGATCTTCGTAGCGCATGGGAAAGTCCCTGCGCAATCTAAGTTTGTCGGCATTGTTATCAAGCCTGTTTCCGGAATCGCCGGGACACCCGCCCCGAATTCTCTACGGGCCTTTGGGACGGTCCAGCGTGCGCTTACATGGCATTAGTTGCGTATAGGAGGTAGCTTGGTTGCGCATAGGCCTTGATAATTGCGCATAGATGTGTTTAAATTGCGCATAGAAATTTATGCGCAACATTGGACACTATGGCTCAACGCATACCTGAAGAATCCCTGGCCGCCATCGAGCAAGCGGTCGCACGCCACCCCGACGGGGCCAGCCTGAGCGACGTTGCCGCGGCTCTGCCTGAGAAGCTTGCGGATCGCACCCTGCAGTACCGGCTCAAATACCTCGTCGACAAGGGGCGTTTGATCACGGAAGGCCAGGGGCGGCGGTGGACGCGCTATCGCGTGCCGGCGGCGGCGGAGGCGGCGCCAAGAGTCTTGGCCGAGGAAGCGCCGAAGGCTGTTCCCCCTGCGGCGGAGGATGCGGCGGTGCCGCTGTCCCCGCCCAGCGAGGAGATGCGCGCCTATCTGAGCCAGCCTTTCAACGCGCGCAAGCCAGTCGGCTACAACCGCGTTTTTCTCGACTCGTACCGGCCAAACGAGACGTTCTATCTTTCGGAAGAACAGCGCGCGCACCTCGCGAAAGTGGGCAAGGTGAATTTCGAGGAGCAGGCGGCGGGCACTTATGCAAAGCAGATTCTGACCCGGCTGCTTATCGACCTTTCGTGGAACTCAAGCCGCCTTGAGGGCAACACGTATTCGCTGCTCGATACGACGCGGCTCATCGAACTTGGGGAAGCCGCCGAAGGCCGCGACCAGCTGGAAGCGCAGATGATCGTCAACCACAAGGAGGCGATCGAATTCCTCGTCAACGACGCCGCGGAGATCGGATTCAACCGCTACACGATCCTCAACCTCCACGGCATCTTGGCGCAGAACCTGCTGCCCGACGCCAACGCGCCGGGCAGGCTACGCCGCATGGCGGTGGGCATCGGGAAGTCGACCTATCATCCGCTGGAGATGCCTCAATTGATCGAGGAATGTTTCAATCAAGTGCTGGACACGGCGGCGGCAATCCAGGACCCGTTTGAGCAGGCGCTGTTTGTGATGGTGCAGTTGCCGTACCTGCAGCCGTTCGACGACGTGAACAAGCGCGTGTCGCGTCTGTCGGCGAACATCCCGTTCATCAAGCGTAATCTTTCGCCGCTGTCCTTCATCGACGTATCCCGTACCCTCTACATGGAGGCGCTCCTCGGCGTCTATGAACTCAACAAGATCGATCTGCTGCGCGATGTATTCATCTGGGCGTATGAACGTTCGGCCGCCCGCTATGCGGCCGTGCGCCAGTCGTTGGGCGAGCCCGATCCGTTCAGGTTCAGGCACCGGGCGGCCCTTCGCCAGATTGTCGGCGAAGTGGTCCGCGCCAAGATGGACAAGAAAGCGGCAGCGGCGTTCATCACGTCCTGGGTGGAGAAGAACGACATCCCGGAAACCGAGCGCGAGAAATTCCGGGACATGGCGGAAAGCGAACTGGTCGGCCTGCACGAAGGAAATTTCGCGCGCTACCAGATCAGGCCCAGTGAATTCGAGGCATGGCAGAAGGTGTGGGGCGAGCGCAAGAAGTCATGAGCGACAGACGCCTCCAAGACCTCATTCGCTTCTATTCGATTCTGAACCAGCTCGAAAAAGCGATTGGCGGCGCTCGCGCTCTGGCTGACTGCCGCGGCCGCATGAAATGGCCAGCGCGCTGCGTCTACTTCTTCCGCGAACCCGGTGAAAACCGTTCCGACACGGGGGAGGGGCCGCGCGTGGTGCGCGTGGGCACTCATGCGCTGAAAGCCAGCGGAAGCACGACACTCTGGGGGGCCTGTCGACGCACCGGGGCCAGCTGCGCAACGGCGGCGGCAATCACCGGGGCTCGATCTTTCGGCTGATCGTCGGCACGGCATTGATAGCCCGCGACGGGCATAAATTTCCGACATGGGGCTAGGGCAACTCTGCCGCGAAGGATATCAAGGCGGGGGAAGTCGAACTGGAGCGCACGGTCAGCGAGGTCATCCGCATCATGCCGTTCGTCTGGCTGAGCGTCGAGGACGAACCGGGACCCGCCAGCCTGCGCGGTAAAATCGAAAGAAAACTGCCCTCGTAAAGAAACAATTGACCCCGAGTCTTCGGAATCAAGAATTGGTGGACTATCCGCCTCTGCACTGGTCACGACTTCGACTCCCTTCCCATAGAGAGAAAGCAACCGAATCGCCACAACCAACCGGTCTACGCGTAAGACCAATCCGGAATTGTTTGTGTGGGCCTACTGCAGTCGAACGTCTTTAGTCGCAGGCGGAAAGGGCAATCGCGCGACGGACGATACGTCAAGTCGAACGAAAGTTTGAAGTCTTGTCGCGCCCTGGTAACTCGTTTACGTGGATGTCATTGTCATTCGATTTGACGCGTCAAGGCTCAACACTTCCCATCTCTCATAACCCCGCACGAATCTGTTTAATTCAATGCCATTTGGCGGTACTAACGCTCTGGCACGTCGTTTGCATTGACTAAACCTAAAGAGCGGTACATCAACTCAAGATGCGAATGGGAGTCCCGGTGAAAGTACCGATTGAATGAACCAAGGAGACAAACCATGTGGATGAGAGCGTGTGCAATTTGCAAGACAGTTCTTTTCAAGTTTCACCTGGCAGAGAAGGTGCGGTGCCAGTGTGGGTGGGAATGGGGCGACTAGCTACCAGGAGTAGGGAGGTCTCTCCCAAATCCAAACGCTAGACTGCGAGATATACGTCGACACGACTCAAAACGCAGCCTTAAAGTAGCGAGCGCACGTACGATTGAGGCGAGATAGCGATCGTCAATCCTGCAGAAAGACTGGTAGGTCATGGCAACCACAATCGTGGCCAGGAACCCGAATCCTCGGATCGCTGTACCACGCGCTGCCTTGGCCGATCGAATCTTGGTCATTGTGGACGATCATGATTCGAAACAGGCACTGCAAACTCTTCTCAGCTTGGAAGGGTACGAGATCGAGGTCGTGGCAGACGGTCCCACTGCTCTGGAAAAGCTTGGCAAAAGACCGCCCTCGGCTCTAATCCTGGATCTAAGGGATCCCGGATCTTCGGGCTACGATTTGTGTCGTGAGATTGCGCAATCCGCTCCTTGGCTACCCTTCGTGATTCTTGGTGTCAGCTCAGACGTTTTGGACAAGATCATTCTTCTGGAAATCGGCGCCGACGACTATCTAACCAAACCGTTCGTCCCCCGAGAACTGGCAGCGCGTTTGCGAGCCCTCATGAGACGGGTGACGCGTGCTAATCGAGAATTCCCATACGTTTTTGACGATGTCGTGGTGGACTTTTCAACAATGGATGTGACCCGTCGAGGCGAGAAGATTCTTCTTACGGCGCAGGAATTCAAGACGCTGAAGTTTATGATTAAGAATAAGCTCCGTGTTATTTCGCGAGACCAATTTCTGAACGAAGTATGGGGATACCAAAGCTATCCAGCTACCAGAACTGTGGATAGCCATATCCATAAGCTGCGGCAGAAGTTGGAGAGCGATCCGTCGAACCCTTCTCACTTTCTGACAGTACACGGTATGGGGTACAAATTTGTGCCCTGATAGTTCGCTCGGGTTCAGCGATAGACGGGTTCGACAGCTCATCTTAAGCCTGCCATAGACAACAATTGCGCACGTTACCACGACCCAACTGCTCCCACAGCCACGCTTGGCCTCATAGTTTGGGTTTTCGCTTATCTCCGTACGGCCACCCCAACAATCCGACTCTCGCCTGTGCGCGCAAACAATTAATTTACGTCCTGCAGACAAATCTGACAAATCATGACAGTCCAGATTTTAATGACGGAATCAAACCCAACATGCACTCAGTATTGATTGTTTCAGGAATGAATTCCCCGCATCGCAGGCAGTAGGGCGTTTGCTCGGGTTCTCAAACTGGAAAAAAGCAGAGTGTAAATAACGATCATCATAACTCATTATGAAAGAAGAGGAGACCATGCAGTATTTGTTGAAGCCTATGTTATTCGCCGTATTAACCGTACTCGGTATCGCACTTACAATCGTTCCAGCTCACGCCCAGAGTGGCAGTCGAGTCTTAGCAAACATACCGTTCGATTTCTCAGTAGGAAATACTACGCTGAAAGCGGGCAGTTATACGGTCGAGCAACTGGAATCCGGAATTCTTGCCTTTACCAGCGCGGACGGAAGGGAACACAAGTTCGAGTTGACTTTTAGGGGCGAGTCTGACGAGCAGAGCCAGGAACCCCGCCTTGTTTTCATTCGATACGGAAGCGAAGCTTTTCTGAAGAAAGTGTTTTTCTTCAGCGACGAGGATTGCGCCGAGTTGCGGGAGAGCAGCAGGGAAAGGGACCTCATCAAGAATCAAGCATCTGGTGCCGAGCTTTCTCTACTGATCCAGCCAGCACGGTGATTGTGGTGACGCCGGTCTTGCGAGCGTTTGACGAAGCCGCATCACGAGGAACCGATCGGCAGACGCGTGATGCACGGCTCGAAATTCTTTAGTGGGGGGAATGAAATCCCCACAGGGACCGGCGTGTAATCAGCCCTAACCGTGTTGTCTTAAGTCAGCGAACCTAACCCCAACCGAAAGTCTAGGAGAACAATGCAATATGAATCTGAAGAATCGTACCTTCTCATTTCCAAAGGCGGCATTCATTAATGTTGTTGTATTATTCGTTGCTTCGACGCTGAACGCGCAAAGCCCTTCGGGACCTGGCCAATGGCGAATAGCCGGTCAGAATCTAAGCAACACATGGAGCCAGCCAGCTGAACATTCAATCAGTCCCAGCAACGTCAAGGGCCTGAAACCAAAATGGGTCTTCACGACCGGCGGAGATGTTTCTGCTACTCCTACCGTGGATGGTGATGCCGTTTACTTCCCCGACTGGGGCGGCAATCTTTTCGCGGTCAAGAAGGAGAGCGGCCGTCTGATCTGGTCGCACAAGGTCTCCGATTACGATGGCGTCAGCGGAGCTGTTTCTCGGGTTAGCCCGGCAGTAGATCACGACCAGGTCATTATTGGAGACATTCTTAGTTCCAACCAAACACACGATGGCGCAAATGTAATCGCAGTCGACCGGAAAACAGGAGCGCTCCGGTGGATTACGCAGGTGGAGAGTCATCCAGCCGCAATCATTACTGGATCGCCGGTTATTTTCAACGGCGTGGTTTACATTGGCGTCTCTTCGAATGAAGAAACTCTGGCGACAAATCCCGCTTATCCGTGTTGCAGCTTTCGTGGGAGTGTAGTGGCGCTCGATGCTAAGAGCGGTGCGATCCTTTGGAAGACCTTCGACATGCCTGATAACGGTGGACAAACAGACCAATACAGCGGCGGCGCTGTATGGCAACCGGCCGCGATTGATCCCAAGCGGGGCACTCTCTTTATCGGCACGGGAAACAACTACACCGTTCCCGCGGATGTGGTCGTTTGCCAGAACGCAAATCCAACCGCAAACTGCACTGCGCCTGACGATTTCTTCGACGCTGCTCTCGGGTTGGATTTAAAGACCGGGCAGGTGAAGTGGTCAAAGAAGTTGCAGGGTTCTGATACTTGGACCGTAGCCTGCATAACTTCTTCAGGACCCAACCCGAATTGTCCCGTGCCCAACAGCCCGGATTTCGACCTCGGAGGAGCAGGGCCCAATCTGGTGGGCAATATTGTCGGCTTTGGGCAGAAGAGCGGCATCTTTTGGGCGCTCAATCCCGATGACGGCAACATCGTTTGGAGCACACCAGTTGGGCCAGGCGCTTCGCTCGGAGGCATCGAGTGGGGCACTGCCACCGATGGTAAGCGCATCTATGTCGCGATCGCGAATAGCGACCTTCTCCCTTACACCTTGGTCCCCTCGGGACAGAAAATTACGTGGGGAGCCTGGAGCGCACTGGATGTCACCACGGGGAAGATCCTTTGGCAGACTGCAGATCCTACGCCAGGCACGATTGACCGGGGCTCGGTAAGTGTCGCAAACGGGGTCATGTATGTGGGCTCTAACTCAGGAGAGATGTATGCCCTCGATACGACAACCGGAAACATTCTCTGGAATTTCGCGAGCGGAGGCACGGTAATCGATGGCCCCTCCATCGTAGACGGCACCGTCTATTGGGGCTCGGGTTACCGGAATATCGCTGGAACCGGAAACAACAAGGTCTTCGCCTTTAGTCTGACCCGCTCGGAAGACGGAGGCGGGCACTCCGACAGTAACGATCAGAAGTAGCGGCGGTCGATCCCGCCGCTATGTCATGATTGAGCTTCTCAACTGATTCCAGCTCGGCTGTGGATTGGACCTATTAACTACGCGCGCGGTCAGGAGAGGCCGCGCGCGTCACAACTTGTAAGCACCGGATACGCTCACAGATGAAGACATTAAGACGCGATTGTCGAGTATAGCGTTGGCTCTGATCGTGAGCGCACTTACTTCGCGCACACTATACCCAAACCAATTTCGTTTCCAACATGGCGGGAGGAGCTCCTGTCACCGAACCAAGCTCTGATCGTTACAACACCGCCGCCGACCCATAGTTAGTCTCCGACGAAGCGATAGGGTTTAGTACGTTGCACACGGAGCGTTCCGCAGGGCAGCCCGCGCGATACTTGGGTTCTTCATGTCGAGTAGATCCGATCTGTGTCACCGCCATTTGACACTGATCGATTCATGACACCGATTTATTGATCAACGCGTCCCTTCAGACAGCAACTCGCTTCTTTTCAGCAGGGAATTTCCGGATACGTTTGGCGGCCTACTTGCTTTGTGTGAAGTGTCGCGAGCAGCAAGACAAAAATAAGAAGAGAGGTTTTTAATGGCAAGCCCAGCAAAAGACAGAAAGCCTGTGTCGCTACCAGCGCCCAATAGCGATTTCTATGAACTCGTCGAAACACTGCCCGCTGAAGAGTTGGCAATTGTGAAACAAGTGCGCACTTTCATGGAGACGAACATCGCACCGATCATCACCAAGTACTGGGTCGAAGATGCTTTCCCATTTGAAATCTTGCCCGCGATAAAAGAACTCAACATTGGCGGCATCGGCATGCAGGGTTACGGCTGCAGGGGCGGAAGTGCGCAGTTATTTGGGCTGATTGCCATGGAGATGGCCCGCGTCGACTCGTCTATTGCGACATTCTTCGGTGTACACAACGGTCTGGCAATGGGCTCGATCTACCTGGGGGGATCAGAGGAACAAAAGCAGAAATGGCTGCCGCCGATGGCTCGGTGGGAAAAAATTGGCTGCTTCGGCCTGACTGAACCGCTAGTTGGTTCAGGAACCTCCCGCGGAATGTTGACGACTGCGAAGCGAGACGGAGAAACCTGGATCATCAATGGTGAGAAGAAATGGATCGGCAACGCTCCTTGGTGCGACATTTCCATTATCTGGGCTCGCGACGTAGCGGACGACCAAGTCAAGGCGTTCATCGTGGAAAACAAAACCACGCCTGGCTTCAAAGTAGAGAAGATCCAAAACAAAATCGCGCTCAAAGTGGTCCAGAACGGGCTGATCACGATGGAAAACTGCCGAATACCGGAAGCGAACCGTTTGCAACAGGATCAGTCGTTCCGCGACACCGCCCGCGTTCTGAAGATGACGCGCTTCATGGTTGGCTGGGAGGCGACTGGATGCGCAATGGGCGCGTATGAAAACGCACTCAAGTATTGTCAGGAACGCCTTCAATTCGGAAAGCCCATCGCTTCCTTCCAAATGGTGCAAGACCTCCTCGCCAAGATGATTGCCAACATTACAGCATCGCAATGCCTCTTGGTTCGCATGGGCCAATTGCAGGCGGAAGGCAAGCTGACGGATGCGCATGCCTCGCTTGCCAAGGCGTTCACCACTGCCAAGTGCCGCGAGACGGTCGCGTGGGCACGGGAGCTACTGGGCGGTAATGGCATCACCGCAGATTACAACGTTGCCCGCTTCTTTGCCGATGCGGAAGCGCTCTACTCCTACGAAGGTACGTTCCAGATTCAGAACCTGATTCTCGGCAAAGCCATAACCGGGTTCAGCGCCTTCGTCTAGCGGAATAGAAGTGAACTGCGGTTTCCTATTCAACTTGTCTTGCCAAAAACTGAAGTAATAAATAAAAGGAGCGAAGAAAATCATGGCTGTTAAGTCTTCTAAATGGGAAGTCAAAACAACCGCAGCAAAGACCACAACGGCCCGCTTGTTCTTTCTCAGTGCGAGCAGTGGACAGGTGTTTTCTGCGAACCCCGACGGCTCCGATCTAAAGGTAATTGTGAGCGAGGGAAGGCGAGTTCCAGACGGCATCGTTGTGGATGTCGAGTCAGGTCACCTCTACTGGACCAACATGGGCAACCCCAGCGCCAATGACGGCTCCATCGAGCGCGCGAATCTTGACGGAAGCAACGTCACCCACATTGTTCGTCCGGGCGACACTTTCACTCCCAAGCAACTGCAACTCGATGAGAAGAACCGGAAGCTTTACTGGTGCGATCGTGAAGGGATGCGGGTCATGCGGGCGAACGTGGATGGTTCCAACATCGAAACACTTGTCGATACCAGCGAAGGCGACCCGCGTCCTGGTAAAGACATTAAGAAATGGTGCGTGGGTATCGTGCTCGACGTCGAAGCCGGCAAACTTTATTGGACTCAGAAGGGTCCGGACAATGCCGGCGATGGACGTATCTTTCGCGCCAATCTCGAGATTCCCAAGGGCCAAAGCGCCGCCAATCGCAAAGACATCGAACTTCTCTACGAGGGCCTGCCAGAACCGATTGACCTCGAACTCGACCTTGCCAACCAAACGATCTACTGGACGGACCGCGGCGATCCACCGCGCGGCAACACGGTTAATCGGGCGCCTATGCATCCAGCGCAGGGGAATGGCAAGAAAGAACCGGAGATTGTTTTCGACCATTTGATGGAAGGAATCGGTATCGCGTTGGATCTGAAGGGTGGCCGCATGTTTATGACCGACTTGGGGGGATCCATCTACAGCGCGAGTCTCGATGGCTCGGACCGCAAGACGCTGCTTGCGGCGGAAGGGAACCTGACCGGCATCGCGTACGCCGAAATTCCGGAGCGCACCAGATAACGCGCCTGCAAATCTTGCAATTAATAAGGAGAAGGAAATGAGCTCGCTAGCTTCTGCTCTAAAACTCGAGAACGTCGTCTACGACAAGAAAGGGCCTATTGCGTATGTGACGCTGAACCGGCCAAAGGTCATGAATGCGTTGAACAAGGCGACGATCAACGAGCTGCGCGCAGCGTTCCAAGACGCGCGTGACGATTCAGCCGTCCATGGAGTCATCCTCACGGGTGCCGGTGAGAAAGCATTTGCTGCGGGCGCCGACATCGCGGAGATCGCCAACAACACAGCGGTAGAAGCAGAAGAGGCGACTCGTCGGGGACAGGCATTGACCGACCTCATCGAGAACCTCGGCAAGCCGGTCATCGCCGCAGTGAACGGCTTTGCCCTGGGTGGCGGATGCGAGTTGGCGATGGCGTGCGCTATCAGGGTCGCTGCCGAGAGCGCGAAATTCGGCCAGCCAGAAGTAAAGCTTGGAGTCATGCCCGGCTATGGAGGCACGCAGCGCCTGCCTCGTCTCGTAGGGAGAGGCCGAGCACTCAAGCTTATCCTCTCCGGCGACATCGTCGATGCAGCTGAGGCTTACCGCATTGGCCTGGTGGACGAACTGGTGCCGGACGGACACTTGATCGAAAGCGCCGAAACTGTGTTGAAGAAGATCATTGCGAACGCTCCGATTAGCGTGAAGTACGCGCTTGAGGCGGTCAACAAAGGACTGGAGACGAGCGTGGCCGAAGGCCTGCTCATCGAAGCCGCGCTCTTCGCAGTCTGCGCTTCGACCGACGACAAGAAAGAAGGCACATCGGCATTCCTCGAGAAACGCGCGCCGAAGTTTCAGGGAAAGTAGAACTTTGCGCTCCACTTCGAAGTTTCAAATGACTCCCAGCCGTAACTAGTGATCGTGAAGAAGGAGATAAAAATGACGGAAGGCAACATATTTTCCGGATTGAAGGTCGTGGATTTATCGAGCTTCATTGCCGGCCCGAGCGCTGCAACAATCTTGTCTGATTTCGGTGCGGAGGTTGTCAAAGTCGAGCCGCCTGAGGGAGAGCTGTGGAGAAAGGGGCAGAAAATTCCGCCCCAGCCGCATTCAGAAGAAGCTTATCCCTTCCAATTGGCGAATCGAAACAAGCGTGGCGTTGCGGTAAATCTGAAAGCCGCGAGCGCGCAACAGGTTCTCGAGCGGTTAGCCAAGTGGGCCGATGTGTTCATCGTCAACACGCCGCATGCCGCGCGTAAAAAGTTGAAGCTCGAATATGACGATGTCGCGCAGTGGAATCCGCGTCTGATCTATGCGGATCTCACCGGCTTCGGCGAGAAAGGTCCAGACGCTGCTCTTCCGGGATTCGATCTAACGGCCTTCTGGGCGCGAAGCGGCTTGTTGTACATGATGCGCGATGCTGGAGAGCCGCCGACCTGGCCAGTAGCTGGCAGCGGTGACAATGCAACTGCGGTCTGCCTTTATGCTGCGATTCTGACTGCGCTTTATCGTCGCGAACGTACCGGAAAAGGATCCTACGTTACGACTTCGCTCCTCGCAGCGGGGGTCTGGTCGGCCAGCGTCTTTGTCCAAGCCGCTCTATGTGGTGCGAGTTTCTATGGGCTGCACGATCGAACACATCCCGCCAATGCGGCTTTGAACACGTACCGCTCTTCCGATGGCACATGGTTCGTGCTTGTAGCCACTCCTGACAAGGTTCCCGCGGTTCTGAAAGCACTGGGTCGCGAGGATATCCTGACGGATCCGCGATTCTCGGATCCTGCCAAGCTGGCGCAGAACCGGCCGCAACTGACGGCAATGCTCGATGAAATCTTTGGTTCGCAGCCAATGTCGCATTGGTATGAGGTCTTCAACGGCGTTCACGTCCCCTTCGGCGCCGTGCGTGACCCACAGGAAGTCGTGAATGATCCGCAATTGCGAGCGAATGACATCATCGTTCCGCTTGCAGGAGCCGGCGAGAAAATGACTTCGACCATCAACAGTCCTATTCAAGTGCACGGTGTTTCCAAAGTGCCTGCCAGACGCGCTCCGGAAATTGGCGAGCACAACGATGAAGTCCTGAAAGAGCTCGGTTTTGGAGATCAAGAAATCGACGGTCTGCGTGCTAGCGGCGCGATTCCGGGTGCACAACCAGCCAAGAACGTGGAAGAGGCAGTCCGAGCCAGGTAAGAGTCTCGGAGCAAGAGTTTCGCGGAAAACAAGCGATTGAATTGAAGTGATCTTATTGGAGGATGAAATGGCAACAACGAAGAGCGGTGAAGTTCGGAATGTAGCAATTGTTGGGACGGGAGTCATTGGCGCGAGTTGGGCTGCTCTCTACCTGGCCCGTGGCCTTAACGTTGTCGCCACAGATCCTTCGCCAAACGCCGAAGCAAATCTGCGGCGATACATTGATGCGGCGTGGAAGGACTTGACGGCACTTGGAATTTCACCCAACGGCTCACGCGATCATTTGCGGTTTACGCCCGATCTTAAGGAAGCCGTTGCCAACGCTGATCTGATTCAGGAAAACGGACCTGAACGCAAGGACTTCAAAGTCAAATTATTTGCTGACATGGATGCCGCAACGCCGAAGGATTCCATCATCGCTTCGAGTTCATCCGGTCTGACCATGAGCGTGATGCAATCGGCGTGCAAGTATCCCGAACGGTGCGTGATTGGCCACCCTTTCAATCCTCCACACATGGTTCCTCTGGTCGAGGTTGTCGCGGGCGCGAAAACCTCACCGGAAACCGTTGAGCGGGCCATCTCCTTCTACACCTCGATCGGCAAAAGAGCGATCCACGTGCGGAAGGAAGTGGTTGGCCATGTTGCGAACCGGCTTCAAGCTGCTCTCTACCGTGAAGTCGTGTACCTCATCGAACAAGGCGTTCTGGATGTCGCTGATTCCGACGCCGCGGTGTGTTGGGGACCTGGATTACGTTGGGGTCTGATGGGACCTAATCTGCTGTTCCACCTCGCAGGTGGCGAAGGCGGGATTCAACACTTCATGGAACACCTGTCCGGCCCTGTCGCCACATGGTGGAAAGATCTCGGCACGATCACTGAGTTCAGTCCCGAGGTGAAGCAAACCATTGTCAACGGCGTATTGAAGGAAGCGAATGGCCGTTCGATCGCAGAACTCGAACGGGAGCGTGACGGGATGCTGCTGGAATTGCTCACGACCCGCTCGAAAGCGGAAGAAGCCGTACATGCCGGGGCAGGCACTGCGGCCGACTAAGTCTGTTTCCCTCAGGCGCGACGCGAAGAGCAGGAAATGAGAACAGAAGATGATCTACATTCACTCTCTCGGCCGGGCATTACGATTCTATCCCGGCCGAGCCGCTCTTGCTCGTGACGGCCGACTCCTGACCTTTCGCGACCTCCACACTCGCGTTGAAGGCATCGCCGGAACGCTCACCAGCCACGGTTTTGGCGCGGGAGACCGCCTTGCTCTGTTGCTGCCGAACGGGCCCGACTACATTGAACTTGTGTATGCGTGCAGCATGCTGGGCGTGATCGCCGTTCCGCTGAACACTCGCCTGTCGACCAAAGAGATCGACCGGGTCCTGGAAGATGCGCGTCCGCGTGGGATCGTGCGGCATTCCTCCCTGGCCGTCCCTGAAGTGCAGTTGCACTGGCAACAGGTGATCGACGAGGATCCCCTTCCAACTAGCAGCGATCCTGTTCCGAAGATCCTTTACGATCCCGAGGCCGTTTTGGGGCTCATCTACACGAGCGGCACAACTGGGCAGCCAAAAGGCGTCATGGTGACGCACGGAAATATCCTTGCTGACGTCCACAACTTCAACTACTGGATGCGCTATACCGAAGGCGGGATCTACCTGCACGCTGCTCCGATTTTTCACATCGCGGACTTTCCCAGCATGTTCGCGGCCCCGGCATTCGGCGCCAGCCAAATCACAATTCCTAAATTTAGCGCACAGACTTTCTGCGAGACGGTGCAACGGGAACATGTGACTCACACCGTGCTCGTGCCCACGATGATCAATTTGCTCACACAATTCCCGGACGCCAGAAAGTATGACTTGAGCAGCCTGCAGGTGCTGGCATATGGCGGCTCACCCATGGCACCGGAACTCGTCCATCGGACGCGGGAACTCCTGCCAAAGGTCAAGTTGATTCAGGTGTATGGGTTGAGTGAAACAGGTTTTCTCACGGGCTTGCAGGATCACGAGCACACTGAAGGTAAGCTCATGTCGTGCGGACGGACATGCCCCGGTGTGGATCTTCAGGTGACAGACACTTCAGGGAAACAAGTCGAGCCGGGGCAGGCAGGCGAACTGATCGTACGAGGCGCCAACGTCATGCGGGGCTATTGGAACAATCCTGAAGCAACGGCCGAAGCGTTTCGCGAGGGATTCTTTCGTACGGGAGATATCGGCTATCAGGAAACTGCGGGATATTTTTACATCCTGGACCGGCTCAAGGACATGATTGTCACCGGCGGTGAGAACGTTTATTCGGGAGAGGTAGAAGCAGTGATTTATGGACATCCCGCAGTTCGTGAAGCAGCCGTCTTCGGCGTACCCGATCCGCAATGGGGCGAACTTGTGATGGCTTGTGTAGTTTTGAAGCCAGGGACACTTCTTACCCCCGACGATCTGATTGCTTTCTGCCGGCGAAGCCTCGCAACTTATAAACTTCCAAGGCGCGTCGAGTTTTCAGAAACCGATCTGCCGAAGAGCAGTTCCGGCAAGGTGCTGAAGAAGACCCTGCGCGAGGGTTTCTGGATGCATCAGCAACGCGCCGTGAGCTGACGTAAAACTGTCTTCATCGGGATCGTGGCCATGTGCGCGCAACCTGAGATCACGATCATTTACGCGAACGCGAAAACCACAACCCGGAACGGAGGAGGGAACAGAAATGAGAAAAGCCGCCGGTCAGCCATTATCGAATGCCTTAAGTAAAGTCGTTGATCTATTAGTAGAAAGCCGGATCAGGATTGATGCAATGGAGCAAATTTTGGTAAAAACGAATTCAGTCGCCTATGCGCTTTACCTTGGCATGATTGAAGATCTGCAACGCCAAAAAAAAGCGGAAGTGAACCGAGTGCTTGCCCAAACGCTCGAGTCAAAGCCCACGGAACGCTAGCGGTGTTGGATCACAGCGATCTCGAATATCTCCGATTTCTCCCTGTTGAGAATGTCACGAAAAATGAAGAAGTGCTCAGGCAACCAAGGGCGATGACTCCGTGACCTGGATCGGCAGCGTGAAATGAAAAGTTGCGCCTCCTCCACTGTGGGCGCTTGCCCACAACTGCCCGCCATGCGACTCCACAATGGAACGGCTGATGGCTAATCCCATGCCGCTGCCCTGCGGCTTGGTGGTAAAGAACGCAGAAAAGATTTGATCCATCTTCTCCGCTGGCAGCCCCACGCCCGTGTCACTGACCGAGAACTGGAGTTGCCCGTCTTGCAGTTCCGACTTCACCGTAAGCTCTCCGCCTGAGTCCTCCATGGCTTCGATGCCGTTAAGCATGAGGTTCATGAACACTTGCTGCAGCTGCACGCGGTCTACCATGATTTGAGGCAGTTTGGGGGAAAGGTCCGTGCGCATGGCAATTGCGGATCGCGTTGCCTCACCTTCCAGCAGCATGAGCATTTCCTGGATTATTCCGTTCACGTCGACCAACTCACGCTGCGGAAGAGATTTCTTGTAGAACGAACGTATACGGTCGATGATTTCAGCCGCACGATTCCCATACTTATCGATTCGAGCTGCGGCCGCACGGGCCCGATCAAGATTCGGCGGTTCGTGTGCCAGCCATTCAACGCAACTGTTAGCGCTGGTGATGGCGGCAGCGATGGGCTGCTTGATCTCGTGTGCCAGCGATGCAGCCATTTCCCCCAACGTGCTCACACGATTGGTATGGGCCAGATCGGCCTCTAGTTGTCGCAGTTTTTCACGCTCTTGCTCGGCAGATTTGCGCTCCGTGATGTCGGTCGAACTGCCGACGAATCCCTCCAAATCTCCGGCCTTGGAAAGGACGGGGTGGCCGACAGTATGGATCCACTTCACCCTTCCATTCGGTAAGAGGATACGCAACTCGTGATCGTAATCGGTCTTTTCCACGATTGCCCGTTCGGTAATGCTGTTCCACTGAACTCGATCCTCCGGGTGGACGCGTTCGAGAAAGTCTTCCCGAGTTGGCGCGCCCTCGGCTGGATCGAAGCCGAAAATCCGGTAAAACTCTTCTGAGACCTCCATCGCGTTCCGATCAGGTACGCGCGAAGCCCAGCTAGCCGTGTGGGTCAGCTTTTGCGCTTCGGCTAAGTGCGCTTGCTGGCGCTCCAGTTCCTGGGTCAGCAGTTCTTGCTCGGTGATATCAATCGCGGTGCCAAGGAACCCATTGAGGACTTCGCCTTCAACAACGGGAATTCCGACGCAGCGAATGTAGCGTTGCTCACCGTCGGGACGAACAATTCGTTTTTTCACGTCGCAGCCACAGCGTTCCGCAACCATTCGCTTTATGGTGTTAGCCATGAAGTCGCGGTCTTGCGCGTGTACGGTGGCCAGATATTGTTCTAATGTTGGGGCTCCCTGCTGCGGATCCAAGCCGTAAATCTCGAACAACTCCTGAGACCAGTACTCAAAAACACCAGAGGGGTTAAATGCCCAACTTCCCATGTGGGCAAGGCGTTGCCCCTCAGCGAGATAAAATTTGCTTTGTTGAAGCGCCTCCTCGGCGTGCTTGCGATCGGTAATGTCCTGGACCGTACCAAACATTTGGCAGGGCTTCCCCGATGCGTCTTTTTTCAGATCGCCCTGACTATGCACCGTGCGCAGTTCGCCAGTGGGACGGATGATTCGGTGTACTACGTCCGTGCGCAATCCTCCGCGAACGGCCTCCTTAGCCACTCGGAACACGGATTCTGAATCTTCGGGGTGGATCATTTTTCCTACAACAGCGATATCTATGGGATACTCCTGCGGCCGCAGACCATAAATGCGGTAGGTCTCGTCTGACCAGATCACGTGATTCGACCCCAAGTCCCACTCCCAGTAGCCGACATGTGCAATCCGCTGGGCTTCTTCAAGCTTGGCTTTGCTGTCTTGTAAGTCGCTAGACACCAACAGCAGGGCTTCCTCGGCGCGTTTGCGATCTTCAATGTCGGTAGTGACCCCGTACCACTTGACGATGTTTCCCTCTTTATCTCGGAGCGGCGCCCCGCGGTCCAACTGCCAGCGATATTGCCCATCGGAGCGGCGGGAACGCACCTCATTTTCGTGAGGCTTGCCGGTAGCAACCGCTTCCCTCCATTTACCGCCATGCCGCTCAAGATCATCAGGGTGAATTAAAGTTTGCCACCCTGATCCTGCCATCTGTTCGGCCGATAACCCCGTGTATTCCACAAATCGCCTGTTAATGTAAGTGTTGGAGCCGTCGGGCAAAGTACTCCACACGATTGCCGGAATCGTATCGATCGCATCGCGAAGCTCTTTTTCGCTCTTGCGAAGAGCATCCCGCTGACCCTCCAAATTGCGGAGTCGAAGGCGATAAAGTCCAGCGAGAACTGCCAAGAAGAGAACCACACCAAGGGAGCGAAACCATACGGTCTGGTAGTAGGCCGGAGCGACGTTCAAAGCGATCGCAGTTTCTGGACCGTTCCACAGCCCTTCGCTGTTGCTGGCGACGAGCCGAAATCGATAGGATCCCGGCCCAAGGTTCGTGTAAACGGCTTCTCGCGCTGCAACCGGCTGGCTCCAACTACTGTCAAAACCTTCGAGGAAATATCGAAAGCGAACTCGCCCAGGCACTGCGAGGCTAAGCCCCGCGTACGAAAACGTGATTCGCCTGGGAGATGGAGGAATTCGAACGGAAGTGGCGAGGTCTACGGTGTTGTTATCGGCGGCGATGGCCTCGATGTGAGGCAGCGCGGGAACTGAATCGTCAGTCGTCCGGGATGGATTAACAACCGACAAGCCGCGGCTGAGTGAAAACCAGATCCTGCCTGTTGAATCCGAGACCACCGATTGGCTCCGCTTCACTCCTTCAGTGCTCTCGAGACCATCGGCCTGGTCATACTCGCGAATATCGACTGCTTTCACAATACCGCTTAGCAGTTTGTCGCGCGGAACGCGCAAAACATGATCTGAGGTTGCGACCCACAGCCGGCCGTTTTTGTCTTCTTCGATGCCGAATATTGGTGCTCTAAGGGACTCAGGTACCTCGCGGGGTACATGCACCTGCCCTTCACTGAGGTACGCGAGACCTTCTGCCGTTCCTATCCACAGGATTCTCGTTGAATCCTGCAGTAGGCAGTTGACATCCTCGGAGGGTAATCCGTCGTTGGCGGTATAGGTTCGCCACCCCTTCGGCGACATGGCACTGACGCCCTTCGGGGTCCCGAACCACATCGTTCCGTCAGGACCCTCGGCAATCGACGATATCGTGTTCGCCGCCAACCCTTCTGTAGTCGTGTAATTTGTGAAATGACCGTTCCTTAGTTCACTCACACCACTACTGAGGGTCCCGGACCAGACGGTACCATCACGACTACGATGGACCGCGTACACCCTGTTTTGTGCGAGGCCGTCTGCCTGCGTGTAGCTCTTGGCTGTAAGCGAATTGCCGGAGTAGCGCAGATGGGTGAGTCCACCCCGTTGTCGCCCCAGCCAGACATCATCCTTGCCAGTGCCGGCAATGGAGTAGACGACATCGTTGGCGATCCCATCGGCAGTTACAACCCCAGTTTTTCCTCCCTTCAGCCATCGCAAACCGCCCTGGATAGGCGCAAACCAAGTGCGGCCGGCGCCGTCAACGTGCAATGGCCCTATACTGTGCGATTTTAAATTGGGAAGAGAGTACGTAACGAAGGCGCTGTCTCGCAGTCGCTCGAGGCCGCGCGTGCTACCGATCCAGATGTTTCCCTCCCGATCTTCGAAGAGCGCACTTACCGGTCCCGTGGTACTCACTAAAGAGACCCCATTCGCGTTATACCGAAACAGTCCGCGACTCGTGCCAACCCAGATGTTCGAGTCATGGTCGCGAAGAATGGAAAGTACGTCGAGATTGAAAAGAGATGACGGTACACCTGCCAAAGTGAGCTCTGTTCCATTCCAACGCCGTATACCCTTCGCTGTTCCGACCCACAATTCTGAGTTTTGAAGAGGCAGAAAGCAATTAATCTTCGTATCATCCCGACCATTCAAGACACTCGAAACTCGCCCTTCCTGAAGATAGAAGAGCCCTCGATGCTCCGTGCCAAGCCAAATCTTTCCGTCGTCAGTCTGCGCCATGGAGATCACCACCGAGGTGAGCGTCGACAGACGATCAAACCAACTAAAGGGAGTTGCTCGTCCCTCATGAGCTTCGCTGTTCGCGGTTCTTGCAGCGTCGGTTAGAAGAATTGTGGACGACAGGCTTCGAAATCGGTTGTCACTGTATGTGAGAGTTCCCTCACCTAATGATGAGAGCAACACCGCACCCGACTTCCCCCGAGCCATTACCGATGTGCCGTTCTCAGTCCAACCGCGCATAAGCTCGAAGTTTCCATTCTGGTAACGAAAGACTTGAGTGTCTTGTAGCAAAATCCAGAGGTGATCGGTTGCGTCAACCAGGAGTGTTCGCACAGGACCAATCAGGATCGTCTCAGGGTAGGCTCGCTCGAACCGGTGAAAAGTGAAACTGTCAAAACGAACAAGGCCTTTATCTGTCCCAATCCAGAGATAGCCATCGGAAGTTTGTGCCACGGCTGTTATAGTTCCGCCCGGGAAGCCTCTCTCAGTCCCCCACGAATCGTGGAGATATTGCGACACGGTTCGGGTGGGGTCGAGCGCAAGCGCCGAAACACCGAAGCAGACGCCAGCGAGTCCGGCAATGGCACACCTGAGTAGCCAGCGCCTTCCAAAACCGTCCTCACGGTAGGTATTCAAACTTCTCAACCACAACCTCGCTTGGCTTCCGCATAGGATGTTTATCGCTTGCAACGACGTAAAAGATCAGACGGGGGAGTGCCTTACCCGGTGCTGGTATGCCAGACGTGAACTCATGTTCAGAAACGAGTCGCGCTCCTCCACCTGCAGACCTTCCACGAAAGGTCTTGAAAGTTGCATGTCCATACTCCCACCGCAGGACATATGTCAAGGTGCCTAAGGGCGCCGTAAATGCGAATAGGTTCCCAGGAATGTATAGCGGTTGAATTACATATCGTGCATTGTTCTTATTCGCAGCGTCATCCCGGCCACCGACCTCTACATCCATCTCGCGAAACTGCTCCTCGCTGCGCAATTCGTCAAAGGTAAACATACTGAAGTTCGCGGCCGGTTCTAAGTGAGAAGTATCACGTACAGTTACCGAATACGTGCCGTACCCGAGACTGCGATCTAAGAATATTTCGGCACACGACCACATGCCCGATTTCTTCTTGATCTGCATGTGGAGCGCCCCGCTCGCATCGGTCCATGCATTTTGAGGATCGTAGAGGTTGTTCAAGCCTCCTTTGTTGCTTGCAATCGTGCGAACAGCCCAATCATAGCCGCTGAATTTAAGCGATCCGGTTGGGGCAAGTTGCGGCGTTCCAACGCCCTTCACAATTGTCACGAGAGCAACGGAACCGCCTTGAGTCGGAGCCACATCCATCGTGGGCAACGGATGATAATCCGGCTCTACCAATAACGCAGCATACTCAAATCCCAGATGAGTTTCGGTGCTCCACGTCGAGTCTGCTTTGATGGGAATGAAGGCATGATCAGGCCAGGGCTGCACCCACCATTGCCCGCTGTGCGCATAAATAACAATCTGCTGCTTTGGTCGAGCGTTTCTTACTCGTCCAGAGATTGTGTCGACTCTTTCGCGGCCACCCTGGGCTGCAGGAGGAATTTTGGTGAAGGTGATGGATGGTGTTTCCTGGAGTCTTTCTGACCTGCACGCCACCAAGGCCACCACGCTGAGGAAAACGATAGCTATTCGCAAGACAGGACACATCGCAGAAGCTCCTTCAATGCGACTCGCCGCCACGATTTCAGAGTGATTCACGTGCATAAGCGAGAAACGTCACTCTCGTTGTCCAGGATCTACTCTGTTTTCTCTGAAGACTAGAATTTCGATTGGGATGTACCTTCGGGCTGCTGCTCCACTTTTGGCGCCAGTCGAATTTCACGCCTAGACGTCTTCTCGCGCGATGCCAATCACGTCAATTCCGTCCTGCGGAATAGGTCGCGAGATTCCCAATCTTCGCATCTTGGCCAGCAACGTAGTTCGCTTCAGTCCCAGTTTCGCCGCCGCGCCACGCGGGCCACCGACGACCCAGCCGCCTTGCTCAAGGGTTTCCATGATCAGAGCGCGGTCGGATTCTTCCGACGTCATGGACGATGGCAAAGCCTGGGACTGCTGCAGACTAACGATGATAGGCGCCGTTCGCCTTTTATGCAGGGGATTTGGGAGTATACCGTCGCGCGAAAGGATCATTGCGCGCTCCACCAGATTCTGCAACTCGCGTATGTTCCCGGGCCAGGAATGCCATTGAAAGGCACACATGGTTTCTGTAGGAATGCTGTCCACTTGCTTCCCCATGCGGCGGTTAAACATCTTCACGAAATGCGTCACAAGAGCAGGAATGTCTTCCCGGCGCTCTCGGAGCGCCGGCAGCAAGATGGGGAAGACGTCCAGACGATAATACAGGTCACTGCGAAATTGCCCGCGAGCTACCATCTTAACGAGATTCCGATTCGTTGCTGCCACGAGTCGAACGTCCACTTTGTGGGTTCGACCGCTTCCTAATCTCTCGAATTCCTGTTCTTGCAGCACACGCAGCAGCTTTGGCTGCAACGCCGGGGGGATATCGCCTACTTCGTCCAAAAACAGCGTGCCTTTATCGGCCATTTCGAAGCGCCCGATCTTCTGCGCAATCGCACCCGTGAAGGCACCCTTCTCATGACCGAACAATTCGCTTTCCAGAAGGTCTAGCGGAATGGCCGCGCAATTAAGCTTTATGAAAGCGCGTCCGTAGCGCTGACTTGCATTGTGAATGGCGTGAGCAATGAGTTCTTTTCCCGTGCCGGTTTCCCCTTCGATGAGGACAGTCGAGTCCGTGGGGGCAACCTGCTCCACTTGCTCAAGAACAGATTCGAGGGCAGCGCTATTACCGATGATCCGCTCGAACGTACGCTCGGCTTGATCCGGCCCCAAATTCATGACTGTTGCATAGTCTTCCACAGAAACCTCTCACTAAAGGCCCCCACGCGACTGCGATAGCCGACGTTGCTCACATCTCAAGTGCAGCACGGACCCTTTTCAGCAACAGGTGATGATCGAACGGTTTTGCGAGGAACTCGACCGCGCCCTCTCTCATCGCTCGAATTCTCATCCTGGCATCTCCGTGAGCCGTGATGAAGATGATCGGAATATTGCATTCCTCTTCTTTCAACCTGGCCTGCAACTGCAGGCCCGACATCTCCGGCATACGGATATCAAGAATTAGGCACGCAGCCCGAGTATGCAAATCGGATTCGAGGAATTCTTCCGCGGATCCGAAGCACCGTGCGACCAGTCCAGCCGCTTCCATCAGGTCGCGCAGTGAATCTTGCATGGCCTCGTCGTCGTCAATGATCGCTATTAATTTAGACGTTCGGTCCACCGACATGTGGCTAGGTTAACGAGATTGCCTCACTTGGAGCAATCAAACTTTAGGCTGACAGAACCAGACCTTAGGAGATTCGATCCATACTATCGATATTCCAACGAGGGAAACATCGATTCGCAACGTCGGGCTATGTGATGGACTTAAGCTTGTCTGCCATTCTGACGAGCTCAGGCAGGGATTTAGCCAGCATCTTTTTCATTACCTGGCTTCGATGCATTTTGACGGTAGCTTCACTGGCACCGAGTTCTGCCGCAATTTGTTTATTAAGCATTCCGGAAACGACGAGGCTCATCACCTCGCGCTCCCGGACGCTTAATGCGTCGTATCGCTGTCGCAGTTCAGCAGTGTCTCGTTGCTTTTCGCGGACGATGCGATCTCGAGTAAGCGATCGCTGAACCGCATCGAGCAGATCCTGGTGCCTGAATGGCTTTGTAAGAAACTCAACCGCGCCAGACTTCATGGCCCTGACCGACATCGGAACGTCCGCATGTGCTGTGACAAAGATGATTGGAATACTTACTTTCCCCCTTTTCAGTTCGTGCTGAAGGTCCAAGCCGCTAATGCCGGGGAGTCTCACATCAAGAATTAGGCAACTGGGCCCATCACTGTGCGGACTCGACAAGAAGTCCTGTGCAGTTCCGAAAGACTTAGAACGCAAGCCGACGGACTCCAGCAACTCCTGGAGAGACTCACGCACATCGCTGTCATCATCGACAATGAATACGGTGGGCACATCCTGCGTGCTCATAACGGCGCGCCTCAATCAGAAGGAAAGTCAAAATCAAATGTCGCGAGCTTCACCTGTCGTCGCCGATCAAGCGGCGGTTGACAATGCAGGATAGATTGTATCGGATGATGCAATGGTGAGGGAGCGCAAAGCCTTGGGTTCGAGGGTGGAACTCGATGATGATAAGCGACCGCTGACGCTCACTAAGACTGAATGCTTAGCCGTCTCGAGACATCTGTGTCGATGCAGACGGGAGAGCTCAGACGGTCAGCGCGGGGCATTTGTCGATGCAGGCTTGATTTCAGAGAGTTCCTTAGTGAAATTGAAATCCGTGGGAGCGGCACCGGTAATTAATCGCGCACCGCGGCTGAATGTCAGATTCTGGATCGCCCACTGAATAAAAACCAGAACTCGGCTCTGAAAAGTGACCAAATACATAAGATGGATGAAGACCCAAACTAGCCAGGCTATGAAGCCCGAAAGGTGTGCACCGAAAACATCCGCCACTGCGGCCGCGCGTCCAATTACTGCCAGAGACCCTTTGTCGAAGTAATGAAAAGGTGGAAGCTCCGACTGGCCCTTCACTTTTCGCAAGATTGCCTTTGCTGCGTAGGCTCCTCCCTGCATGGCGACCTGCGCTAATCCCGGCAACGGTTTTTCCTTGCGATCCATCGCCGAAGCCAGATCTCCTATAATGTAGATGTCGGGATAGTTTGGAATCGTCAGGTCAGGATTTACCTTGACTCTTCCTCCTTTGTCGGTCTCGGCTTTTGTGTGGCTAGCCAAGATTTTGCCCAGCGGCGACGCTGCGATACCGCCAGCCCAGACCACCGTTTTCGCAGCGATCGAATCGGTTTGCTTGTCGGATTCGATGGTTAAACCTTCTTCGTCGACCTGCTTCACCATTGCACCGCACCTTAGCTGGACACCCAACTTGGCAAGCGAATGGCTCGCTTTTTGAGAGAGGTCCTCCGGAAAAGACATCAGCACCCGAGGCGCTCCATCCAGCAATATGATCTGCGCTTCTTCAGGGTTGATGGAGCGGAAGTCGTTCTTCAGAGTTTGGCGCGCGATCTCGGCAATGGCACCGGAAAGCTCCACGCCGGTGGGCCCTGCTCCAACAATGACGAATGTGAGCCAAGCGCGGCGCTGCTCAGGATCCGAGATACGCTCGGCCACTTCGAATGCGTACAGTATCTTGTGTCGGATTGTCGTGGCTTCTTCAACACTCTTCATGCCGGGTGCCCACTCTTGCCATTCGTTGTGCCCGAAGTAGGACGTCTGCGAGCCCGCGGCAACGATCAATGAATCGTAAGGAACGATGGTCCCGTCGGCCAGAACGACGCGTTTGGAATCAGGATCGATATCCACGACGGTTCCCAACCAAACGCGAGTATTTTTCTGCCGGCTTAGGACGCTCCGAAGGGGCGAGGCGACCTCTCCCGCCGAAAGAGAGCCCGTCGCAACTTGATAGAGTAGTGGTTGGAAGAGATGATAGTTCCGCCGATCGATAAGCGTCACGTCTACCAGATTTGAGTTCAAGTGCTGGGCCGCAGAAAGCCCACCAAATCCCCCGCCTACGATTACTACCTTCCAGCGTTCGCTCATTCTTTCCTCCTAGGCGGTACCCATTGCGTTCATGCAATTGCCGTGCCACGAATTAGCGAGCACAGACAGCGCGTCACCTTGATCGCATTGAGGTTCATTCCTGCAATTGCGTGGCAACACAGATGACACTTGACGCAAAAGGCACCGGGATGACACTACGGCTCGGCATTTGCTCGGCATTTGCCAGTCGCCTCGCGAACCTAGCGATCGGGATTTCGTGAGTGTTGGCCTTCATCGCGCTTGCAATGCGGTAAATACGGGTGCTTGCCGCTTTGGTAGCACGCTTGCTCTTCATTCAATAGAAGTCTGCGCGGTAAGAATTGTGGCGCTCGCTTTGCAATAAGAATTAAGGAGAGATTGCGAAGTCTGGTGATAGCTCGCATTTCGGAAGTGGAGAGCGGAAGAAGAGAAATGTCGATCCTGAAAAAATCCTCGACGGTGCGGTTTCTTGCGCAGACGATATTTCTTCTTTTGTGCTCTGCTATGACGGTGTGGGCAAGCGGGCCAAAAGACCCGTCTCCTCACGGCACAAACATTTTCGCTCCCGCCTCAACCCCAGCCAAGTCAATCGCTGACTTGTCGGTCTTGGTGCTTGTCATTACCGGAATTATTTTTGTCGTTGTTTTTGTTTTACTGGTCTATTCCGTCGTTAAGTTCCGTGGGCGAGCAAAGGATGCCGGCCGCGAACCGGCTCAGGTATACGGGAGCACGCAGATTGAGCTGGCTTGGACGATCATTCCAATTCTGATTGTTGTTGTTCTGTTCCTGGCCACGGCGCGAGTGATCCACGCGATTCAGGATGCACCAGAACCGGCGGGCGCCGTACAAGTCACCGTGATTGGACATCAATACTGGTGGGAGTTTCGATATCCGAAATTGGGTATCGTCACCGCCAACGAACTGCACATCCCGGTGAGTGATCCGGGTCATCCGACTCCAACGTTTCTGCAGTTGCTTTCGGCTGATACCGACCACAGCTTTTGGGTGCCGGAGCTTGCAGGCAAGACGGACCTCATTCCGAACCATCCCAACCGAATGTGGATGGATCCGCAACGCACCGGTATCTTTCTTGGTCAGTGTGCCCAGTACTGTGGAACACAGCACGCGAAGATGCTGCTGCGCGTTTCGGTGGATGGGCCGCAGGATTTTGCTGTTTGGGTTCGCGCTCAGCAGGGACCCGCGGTCGAGGACGCAGGCGCAATCGCAGGTAGGCGAGTGTTTGAAAGCAATGCCTGCATGAACTGCCATGCAGTGGCCGGAACCGCAGCGGATGGACGCTTTGGCCCCGACCTGACGCATTTGATGAGCCGCGTCACGATTGCCGCAGGCGCCGCCAAAAACACACACGACAATCTCCGTCTTTGGATCCAGGATCCGAGTGCAATCAAACCCGGCTCGCTGATGCCCGCCATGAAGCTGAGCGACACGGACCTGGATGCGGTCGTGAGTTACATGGAGACGCTGCGCTAGAACGCTCAGGAAAATACCTATGTCCTCGAACGCGATCACCCTTCCCGGCACCCAGATACAAGCCAGGCCCTGGGTCGACGAACTTCATCAGTGGCTGACTACGGTCGATCACAAACGGCTTGGAATTCTCTACATTCTCTCGGCTCTGTTGTTTCTCGCGATCGGTGGAGTCGAGGCACTCATCATTCGCATTCAGCTGATGCATTCACACAACAACTTCGTTTCGCCGGAAGTCTTCAACCGTATGTTCACAATGCATGGGACGACCATGATTTTCTTCGTGGCCATGCCAGTCCTGTTTGGATTTGCCAATTACCTTGTCCCGTTGATGATTGGTGCGCGGGATATGGCTTTTCCGCGCTTGAATGCCTTCAGTTTTTGGCTGTCGTTTCTGGGAGGACTTCTTCTTTATTTCAGCTTTCTCGGAGGAAGCGGCTTGTACGGCGCCGGAAGCGCACCGGACGTGGGTTGGTGGTCGTACGCGCCACTGGGCGCCCGAGCGTTCTCGCCTGGTCACAGTTCCGACTATTGGACTCTAGCGGTGCTCGTCTCTGGGTTTGGGAGCATCGGAACGGCCATCAATATCATTGCGACCATTCTGTGCTTGCGATGCCCAGGTATGAAGCTCAATCGTATGCCGCTGCTGGTGTGGATGAACCTTGTGATGGCAGGAATGGTTTTGTTTGCGGTTACACCCTTATCGGCTGCTCAAATCATGTTGCTGATCGATCGATATTTGGGAGGCCATTTTTTTGATACTCAGGCCGGCGGATCGGCAGTCCTCTGGATGCACTTCTTTTGGATCTTTGGACATCCGGAAGTCTACATTCTGATCATTCCTTGTTTCGCTTTCATGTCGGAAATCATTCCCGTCTTTTCGCGCAAGCCAATCTTCGGATATCCGGTGATGGTTGCCGCAACTGTGTGCATCGCATTCGTCAGTATGAGCGTCTGGGCGCACCACATGTTTACGATCGGAATGAACTCCTACGCCAACAGCTTTTTCACCCTCACCACGATGGCGGTAGGCGTTCCCACCGGAATTAAGATTTTCAACTGGATCGGCACAATGTGGGGCGGAAGGATCCAATTCAAGACGCCGATGCTGTTCAGCATCGGATTTCTATTCCAATTCCTCATTGCAGGCCTAACCGGCATCATGATAGCTGCCTCGCCCTTCGATTGGCAGCTTAGCCTCTCCTATTTTGTAGTGGCGCACTTTCACTATGTGATCGTGGGCGGAATTCTGTTTGCGCTCTTCGCCGCGTTCTATTACTGGTATCCCAAAATGACTGGCCGAATGCTGAGTGAACGCCTCGGCAAATGGCATTTCTGGCTTTTCCTGATTGGCTTTCACCTGACGTTCGACGTCATGCACATTCCCGGCATTCTCGGCATGCCACGACGAATCTACACCTATGAGCCGGGCCGCGGTTGGGACACCTTGAATTTGATCATTACTATCGGCGCGTTCATTCAGGCACTCGCGATTCTCGTCTTTTTAGCAAACCTCGTAATTTCTTATTTCAAGGGAGACAGGGCCGGTAACGACCCGTGGGACGCGTGGACACTGGAATGGTCGATCAGTTCGCCGCCCCCAGCATATAACTTCGCGACAGTTCCAACCGTCGCGAGCCGACGCCCCTTGTGGGACCTAAAGCATCCTGAAGACCCCGATAGCCGCTATGAGTGAAGGCGAAATCATATGAGCGCAGTGACAACTTCATTTCCGAACACAGTAGCCGAGTGGCAGCTGCCATCTCGCGGGAAGGTGGCGATGGCCGGCCTCATCGTCGCCGAGTCGGCGATCTTTACGATTTTCGTCGTCGCTTATCTCTTCTATTTGGGAAAGAGTTTGACGGGGCCGACACCACGCGAGGTCCTCGAAACGCCGATCTTCTACACGATCTGCTTGTTGTCCAGCAGCTTGACCATTCACTTGGCGGCGAAGTGTCTGGCGCGCGGCATTACATTCGCATTCCTTGGACTCTGGCTGTTCACCATTGCACTCGGTGGTTTGTTCCTCTATGGCACGGCGCAGGAATGGTACCGGCTGATCTACGAACATGGAGTGACGATCTCGACCAACCTGTTCGGAACAACATATTACTCGCTTGTCGGGCTGCACGCCTTTCACGTCACCGCAGGTCTCATCATGCTCGTGACGGTTGCAGTGTTCGGACTTAGTGGCCGTGTGGGAGTGAAGCAGTCCGGTCACATCGAAGTGCTCTCGATGTACTGGCATTTCGTCGACGCCGTATGGGTTGTGGTTTTCACCGTGGTTTACGTTCTCGGACGCTGAGGCAGAAATGGCGACAATATTGGCAACGGAGCAATTAAATGAAACCGGTCAGATGCCCAGCGTGATCGAGGTGCCGGCGCCCACAGCCTGGCCTTTCATCTTGGCTTTTGGGACGACCCTCCTGTTCGCGGGGCTGGTGACGAGCATGTCGGTGAGTGTTCTTGGGGCAGCATTCGCACTGGCGGGCTGCGTTGGATGGTTCCGTGCAGTCTTTCCGCATGCGCAGGAAGAAGCTGTTGCAGTGGTTCCCGAAGACATTCGCCTGACTACCGATCGCCGCGTCGTGGAACGGATTCCAGTCCTGCCGGATCAACTGCGAGCATGGCTTCCGGTCCGCACATATCCTGTTTCGGCAGGGGTTAAAGGAGGCATCGCGGGCAGCGTCGCAATGGCTGTACTGGCTTGTGCTTACGGGGTGCTAAAAGCTGGCAGCATCTGGTATCCCATCAACCTGCTCGCCGCAGTTGTTTATCGGGAATCGCTGAGACTCGGGCCTGCGCAGCTCTATTCATTTCATGCTGATGCTTTCGCGATTGCCTTTTTTCTCCACGGCCTTGTGTCCATTTTTGTTGGGTTGCTCTATGGTGCGATGCTGCCCATGTTCCCGCGCCGTCCGGTTGTGCTTGGTGGACTGATTGCCCCGGCACTGTGGTCAGGGCTACTGTACACAATTCTCGGACTGCTGAATCCACTGCTCGCCAGCCATATTGATTGGTTCTGGTTTGTTGCATCGCAAGTGGCTTTTGGAATTGTGGCAGGCCTCGTAGTTGTGCGACAGCAGAGCATTCCTACTCGGGAGAATGTGTCGTTTGTTCTACGAGCAGGAATCGAAGCTCCAGGAACTATTCCACCACGAGAAAGTGGAGAGGAGCGCCGATGAGCCGGATTTTGTATCTGTCTGCATTCGCCTTTCTCAACCTCGTACTCCTCTCGGCTTGCAGCACTCCAAACGGTCAACCTCAGAAGGGTTCGGAGCTGGCGGCGCCGAATCAGGTTGTGGACTTTGGCACTCTCTACGCCCAGAACTGTGCCGCCTGCCACGGCGCGGAAGGACGTGGAGGAGCGTCGATTGCCCTTGCCAATTCGGTGTATCTCGCCATCGTCGATGAAAGCGCGGTGCACAACGTTGTCGCCAGCGGCGTCCGTGGAACCTCGATGCCAGCGTTCGCGGAGAGTGCCGGAGGATTGCTGACGGATGAGCAGATTAACGTTATTACGAGCGGAATGTTTTCGCGTTGGGAACGCAAGGGAATTCTCGACGGAACAAATCCACCTTCATATGCCGCAAAGACGACAGGTAATGTCGCACGCGGTGAGATCGCTTTCAAAACGTATTGCGCATCGTGCCACGGATCTGAAGGTCGGGGCGGAGCCAAAGGCAGTGCCGTCACCGACGGATCATTTCTGGCACTCGTCAGCAATCAGGGATTGCGCTCGATCGTGATCACCGGCAGACCGGACTTGCGGGCACCCGACTGGCGCGGGAATGTTCCCGGAAAGCCCATGTCAGACCAGGAAATCACAGATGTGGTTGCCTGGTTAGCATCGCGCCGCGGTCAGAGCCCCGGCCAGCCTTATTCCGCTTCGAACAATGCGCAGCACCAATCTGAGGAACACCCGGAGAAATGAAAATGACAACTAATCCTGTGATAGCCCCGTCTGCTGGGGATACGCTTTCCCGGCGCGGCTTCTTCATGAAGCTCGGAATCGTGTTCAACGGATTCGCGGCGATGGTGCTGGCCGTACCGATTGTGCGCTTTCTTCTTTCATCTGTAGATCGTGGTCAAGGGAAGGGGTACCTATCGTGGGTGCGCCTGGGGGATGTCACCAAATTTCCCGAAGGCGAGACGCGGATGGCGACGTTTCGCAATCCATTCGTGATGCCTACAGACGGAAAGACCGTAGAGACCGCATGCTGGGTACGGCGCATCTCGGGTGATCAATTCCAAGTATTTGCGATCAACTGCGCCCATCTCGGCTGCCCGGTCCACTGGTTCCCTCCATCAGGTCTCTTTATGTGTCCCTGCCATGGCGGAGCGTACTACCGCGACGGGGCGCGCGCATCAGGGCCGCCGGAACGTGGGCTTTTCGAATATCCATACAAGGTCGAAAACGGTGTACTGACGATCAACGCCGGCCAGTTGCCAACGCCCGGCGACCCGGTGGCACTTCTGTCTGCGGAGAAGCCGCCATGCGCGTGATCAAGAATATCGGCGAATGGTTCGACCACCGTCTGCAGCTCGCGGCACCAATTCGCGAGGTCGTCGAACATCCTGTGCCGCGAAACACGGCGAGCTGGTTCTACGTGTTTGGCAGCGCTGCGCTAACCGTCTTTCTCCTGCAACTCGTGACCGGAATTCTGCTGGCGCTCATTTACGTTCCCTCGGCGGGCGAAGCATGGAGCAGCTTGCAGGCGCTGAATCATCAGGTGGCGCTTGGCTGGTTCATCCGCGCGATGCATGGATGGGGCTCAAACTTCATGGTGGCCATTGTCCTTATTCATATGGCGCAGGTGTTTCTCTTCGGAGCCCACAAATATCCTCGCGAGCTAACCTGGATCATCGGCGTCCTTCTGTTATTGATGACTCTTGGCATGGCATTCAGCGGTCAAGTCCTACGCTTCGATCAGGACGCTTACTGGGGGTTGGGAATCGGAGCCTCGATCGCCAGCCGCGTTCCAATCATCGGTCCGGCAGTTGTGAAACTGATGTTGGGTGGACCTATCATCGCTGGCGCAACCCTCTCCCGATTTTTTGCACTGCACGTCTTCGTAATTCCCGGAATGTTGATTGCGTTTGTGAGTCTGCATGTCCTGATGGTGCTCAAGCTGGGCATCAACGAATGGCCGATGCCGGGACGCATCGTAAAGCGGGCGACCTATGAGGTCGAGTATCACGCATTGACCAAGAGCGAGGGGGCGCCCTTCTTCCCCTATGCAGTTTGGAAAGACATGTTTTTCGCGGCATTTATCCTCATGGCAATTGCCGCGTGCGCTTACTATTTTGGTCCGTTTGGGCCGACGGGACAGCCTGACCCGACAATCATCCAGACTGCGCCCAAGCCTGATTACTTTTTTTTGTGGCTCTATGCGCTACTTTCACTTCTTCCTCCATCGCTTGAGACGCCATTCCTTCTCATCGGCCCGGTGTTAGTAATTATCGGACTGATTCTTCTACCGTTTCTCTCCGGAGAAGGAGAAAAGAGCTGGAAGCGCCGGCCGATTGCGGTTCTCACCGTGCTGATGATCGCCATCACGCTCGGCACCTTTACTCGCATGGCCCAACTCGCGCCCTGGAGTCCGCGCATGAACGCGTGGAGCGGCGAGCCCGTGCCCGATCGATACATACATGGCACGACGGCGCTCGAGCGGCAGGGTGCGCTTGTGTTTCAGCTAAAACAGTGCCGCAACTGCCACTCCCTCGGCAATACCGGCGGACAAAGGGGGCCAACTCTGGATAGCGTCGCGGTGCGACTCACGCACGACCAACTCATTCGGCAGGTAATTCAAGGCGGCGGCAACATGCCTGCGTATGGAAACAACTTGAGTCCAGCAGAAACTACTGCGCTGGTGGCGTTCCTTGAGAGCTTGCACCCGGCCACGCAGAGCCCGGCACGAGATGCGGCACGGGACCTTGTGCTCAGCGAAAGCAAACCGAGGTCGGCGACTCAACCCTAAGGCGCAAAGCTATGCCACACGCTCATCACGCTTCGGTCGCGTCAGCTTTGGTTTCTGCGGGTTTAATTCTCGCCGCCCTTATGTATCTGCGTGGATGGTTGCGCGTTCGCAGGCTCGATCGCGACAGCATTGGGGCATGGCGAGCTGCCAGTTTTACGCTCGGCTTGTTGTCGATCTGGGTTGCGACGGCTTCACCTTTGGCTGCACTCGATCATGACATGCTGACGGCGCACATGGTGCAACATCTCCTGCTTATGACGTTTGCACCTCCCTTGATCCTGCTTGGCGTGAAGCCACCGGTTCAGGGCACGTTGCGGACGATCGGTCGTCCATTGCGATCAGCACCTCTACAGCGAATGGAGAATGTGCTAACGCACCCGGCAGTTTGCTGGTCTGCAGCGGCAGGCGCATTAGTTGTGTGGCATATCCCTTCGATGTTTATGCTCGGCTTGCGATCGCAAACGTGGCACGGCATTGAGCAAGCATCGTTTCTCGCAACCGGACTTCTGTTCTGGTGGCCGGTAGTCCAGCCGCGGCCAAGCGCCTCGAAATGGCCAGAATCATCGATGCTTTTGTATCTGTTCCTGGCTACCTTGCCGTGCGATATTCTCTCCGGATTTCTGGTCTTTTGCGACCGAGTGGTTTACCCCGTGTTCTTGTCTTCACCACAATCGTTTGGCCTGTCTGCTCTGGAAGATCAGCAATGCGCTGGTGCGTTGATGTGGACTTGCGTAACCGTGGTTTACCTGATTGCCGCGACAATGTTCACAGCACGTTTACTCTCCCCGCATCGGTCGGAAGAGCGGGCGATTTTGCAGTTCGAGTCAGAACGCAGTGTGGCACGGACGGATCCGCAGCGGATGGAGGCAATCTGAATGTCGGGCAAGTCGATAGTTAACGCGCAACTCGCGTCTTCCAGGTCGCAACACGGGGGTTTAGCGGGAAACACGCTCTCTGATTACTGGGCACTCACGAAGCCGGAAGTCAATTTTCTCATTCTGATCACGACCGGTGTCGGTTTTTATCTTGGTTGCGGAAACGAAGCACGACCGTTTTCATTCATATCGCTGTTTAACACTCTGCTTGGAACACTATTGGTGGCAAGTGGAACGGGCACGCTAAATCAATACATCGAACGGGAGTTTGACGCCCAGATGCGTCGGACAGCCCGGCGCCCTGCCGCATCCGGCCGTCTCAAACCGCAAGTAGTCCTGGTCTTCGGGATTGCATTGGCCGCGGGTGGTAGCTTCTATCTTGCTGCAACTGTCAATGGGCTTGCGAGCATGCTTGCGGTTCTCACGTTGCTGACCTATCTGTTCCTGTACACACCGCTGAAACGAAAAACACCATTGTGCGTTCTCGTCGGCGCCCTTCCTGGTGCCATGCCTCCGCTGATCGGCTGGGCCGCAGCATCCGGCCGATTGAATAGTGAGTCATGGACGCTGTGCGCGATCCTCTTCCTTTGGCAATTCCCACATTTTATGGCAATCGCATGGATGTACCGCGAAGACTACGACCGAGCAGGCTACTTGGTTTTGCCCAAGGGCAAAGCGAGAATTCCTCTCGTGACGCTGGAAACCCTGTTGCCCCTGCTGACTCTGGTCTCAATCAGCTTCGTGCAATTTCCGACACGGCACGCTGCCATTTTTTACTCCGCGAGTGCACTGCTGGGTCTGGGGTTCCTGTACTTTGGATTGAAATTCGTGCTGCAACCGTCGAGGTCGGCCGCACGCCGACTGCTCGCGGCATCGATAGTTTATCTTCCGTTGTTGTTCGCACTAGACGCGACACTGTGCTATCGGGCCGGAATGTAATCCATGTAGAGACCTTGGCAAATTCTGGAAGCTATTTCGCTGGAAACGCAGTCGCAAAGGGAGAAGCCCTGTAAATGAGATTCGATATTGTTCCAGGCGCTGTCTTCCCTGATTATGAGCTTTCCGACCACAGCGCCAAGCGCCGAAAGCTCTCGGAACTCCAGGGGCCAGATCCGATGGTCCTTGTTCTCAGTCGCGGGGGTTACTGCCCAAAGGAGCGTAGGCAGCATGAGGGGCTTGTTCAACTCCACCGTGAGCTCGAGGTTGCGTATTGCAGGATAGTCACAATCACCACAGACACCATCATTGAGACCAATGAATTTCGCAGCGGAGTTGGCGCCCACTGGCCTTTCCTGTCGGACCCCAGGCGTACCGTTCAAAATGATCTCGATATCGCTGAGTACACGGATCCTTTATACAATCCGATGATCCCACACACGATCGTGCTTGAACCCCGTCTTGTCGTCTACAAGGTATACAACGGCTACTGGTTCTTTGGCCGACCCACCATCGAGGATCTCCGCCAGGATTTGCGTGCGGTGCTCAGAAAATGTCGGGCTGATTGGGATATCACAAAATCGGACCTGAAAGCGGCGTGGCAGCACGGTGATAAGAAACTCTTTTATCCCTATGACAGAACGTACGAGCACACTGATACAGCAGTGTCGTTGCGGAACGTTCTGACTCAACAAGACGAAGGCGAGTAATCCGCGGCAGCAGCCTGCGCCTACAAACACTCTACCTGTCCATCTCAATGCCGTTGGGCGAACCCGCCAGCAGCTGCGGCACAGCTGAACCTATTGTCGCTTCCTTCTCGTGAATCGAGCCAAGATCTCTGACGTCAGGCGTCATTTCTTATGACGTGACTTGTGACGTGACACTTTTTCACGCTTGACTCACGGCGATCTGCGGCGTCACACACTCGTATTTTGCGGGGGGTTGCGTGTTGAGAGCGATCGTTCCATTTTGGCCCTCCTCGTGCAATCGCAATATTCGTGAGCGAAAGTGCAGAGCTAATTTTCGGCACATTGGATCCGCAAGCTATCGCGCAACCCAGATGCGAGGAAACGTTGCGCGGGACGACCACTCTGCAAACTCTCGCTTCAGATCGCGAGCCTCGCGATCAACCTCAGACAGCTGGTATCTACAAGAAGGAGAAATGAATGAGTTATTCATCAAACGGAAATCGTCCCAAGCTTAGCGAGAAGGGACTTCTTACGCCTGATAACTGCGTTGTGGCGTTCATTGACCATCAGCCACAGATGCTTTTTGGAACATCGAATTTCGATCGCCAGTCGATCATCAACAACACCGTCGCTCTTGGAAAAGCTGCCCGAGTGTTTGATGTGCCCGTGGTGCTCACCACAGTCGAAACGAATTCCTTTAGCGGCCAAATGTGGCCTCAACTCCGGGCTGTATTCCCGGGTCGGGAGCCTATCGAGCGTTCATCGATGAACTCTTGGGACGACAAGAACTTCGTAGCTGCCATTGAAAAGACAGGACGCAAGAAGATCGTGCTTGCTGGCCTATGGACAGAGACTTGCGTGGCCCTCCCCACCGTACAAGCTGTCCACGACGGCTACGAAATCTACGTGGCCGAAGATTGCTGCGGTGACGTGAGTCAACTCGCTCATGACAATGCTATGAAGCGAGTCGTCCAGGCGGGAGCAAAACCCGTGACGTCACTTTCCACCATGCTGGAGTGGCAGCGCGACTGGGCTCATAAGGAAACTTACGATGCCGTGATGGACATTGTGAAAAACCACTACGGAGCGTATGGGATCGGGGTCGAGTACGCGTACACGATGGTGCACGGTGCTCCAGCCACGAAGTTCCCCGAATACGCACTTCAGGCTGCTGCTGCCACAGCTCACAAGTAAAGCACAGGGGCGGAAGCGCTTCCGCCCTTTCTCGCAGGCGATAGAAACGAAGAAGGAGACTCGTGTGTCTGTTGAACTCATCTTGCACAATGCCAAGATCGCCACGAATGGGGTGCCCTCTTTTGTCGAGGCGATCGCTATTTCTGATGGAAAAGTGATTGCCACCGGTGGAAATGACGAGATTCTGCGTCTACGCGGGCCGGCGACCCACATTATCGACGGCCGGGGACGCACCGTCATTCCTGGATTAAATGACTCGCACATGCATCCGATCCGCGGCGGACTCAACTACAACCTTGAGTTGCGCTGGGATGGGGTTCCCTCCCTCGCCGACGCTCTGCGTATGCTGAAAGACCAGGCGGCGCGGACGCCTGCTCCGCAGTGGGTGCGAGTTATCGGAGGGTGGACAGAGTTTCAGTTCGCCGAGGGCCGGATGCCAACGCTCGATGAGATCAATGCAGCGGCCCCGGACACACCGGTCTTCGTGATGCATTTGTACGACAGAGCACTGCTGAACGGAGCGGCGCTTCGTGCTGTGGGTTATGACAAGAATGCCCCCGACTTTCCAGCCGGTGAAGTTCAACGCGACCGTCACGGGAATCCCACTGGTCTTCTCATCGCGAAGCCGAACGCAAATATTCTCTACTCCACCCTGGCCAAGGGGCCGAAACTTTCGCGTGAGGATCAGCTCAATTCTTCACGGCAGTTCTTCCGAGAGCTGAACCGTTTTGGAATTACCAGTGTCATTGATGCGGGCGGCGGATTTCAAAACTATCCTGACGATTACGGGGTTGTGAACGAACTGCACCGCAACGGAGAACTTTCCCTCCGGCTTGCGTACAACCTGTTTACGCAGAAACCTAAACAGGAACTGGCCGATTTTCAAAGTTGGACCAAAATGACCAAGCCAGGAGATGGCGATGATTTCTATCGCGTCAATGGCGCAGGGGAAATGCTGGTTTTTTCCGCGGCGGATTTCGAGGACTTTCTTGTACCGCGGCCCGACATGCTCCCCATCATGGAAAGCGAGCTGAAAGCTGTGATCCGGCATCTTGTAGAGAACCGCTGGCCGTTTCGCCTGCACGCGACATACAACGAGACGATCGAGCGAGCATTGAACGTTTACGAAGACGTGAATCGAGAGATTCCGTTTGATGGCCTGCACTGGTTCTTCGATCACTGCGAAACCATCAGTGATTGCAATATCGAGCGCGTGAAGGCGCTGGGCGGCGGAATCGCGGTGCAGAACCGCATGGCCTTCCAAGGGGAGTATTTTGTCGAGCGATACGGGGCGCAGCAAGCCAAGCGCACTCCACCAATTCGGAGAATGCTCGAGATCGGCATTCCGGTTGGGGCTGGCACAGACGCAACGCGCGTCTCAAGCTACAACCCGTACGTGTCTCTCTATTGGCTTATTACTGGCAAGACCATTGGCGGTCTTGGTCTGTATCCGAAAGAAAATCGGCTCGATCGGGAGGAAGCACTCAAGCTCTACACGATGGGCAGCAGTTGGTTCTCAACAGAAGATGGTAAGAAGGGAGCGCTTGCTGCTGGGCAGCTGGCGGACTTGGCCGTTCTCTCCGCCGATTATTTCTCGATTCCCGATGAGGAGATCAAGCAGCTCGAATCCGTGCTCACGATTGTAGGTGGAAAGATCGTTTATGCCACCGAGGAATTCTCGAAACTCGCGCCGCCGGCATTACCGGTGAGTCCAAGCTGGTCTCCTGTCAAAGAATATGGTGGCTATGCAAAGGTAGAGCGCCAGGCTGTTGGCGCGTCCCACTCCGCTTCCTCTTCGCATGTCGAGGCTTCCGCACGTGGCCGGGCACGATCGCACTTGCAAGTGCTGGGCGAACTCGGCCTTTGGGGTTTAGGTTGCGACTGTTTTGCATTCTGATTCACGCGTGGCTGGAGGGATCGAAATGAAGGTATTGTTTTTATCTTTCGTTGTTGGTCTCGGTGTGGGTGCTCTTTACGGGCTCATCCGAGTCAAGAGTCCAGCGCCGCCTATCGTAGCGTTGCTCGGCCTGTTAGGAATGGTGCTTGGCGAACAGTTGGGGATATGGATGCACACAAAGAAGCTCGACGTTCCCCGTGCTGCGGCCGTCTGCCTTGTAGGCGAGCGCTACGATTCAGCGGCTGCGGCAGAACGGAGGGGGAGCAGATAAATGGCCGAGTTTACGCGACGGGACCTGCTGATCGGGGGAGTGGCGACTTTAGCGGCAACCAGATTGCTAAGTGTAGCAGCTTCAAGACCAATAACTGATTCACTGGCGCTGAATAATACAAAAGGAGACGATTCCATGGCAACGATCACGACAAAAGATGGCGCAACGATCTTCTACAAAGACTGGGGCCCGAAGGATGCCCAGCCCATCGTGTTTCACCACGGCTGGCCTCTGTCATCCGACGACTGGGACGCGCAGATGCTGTTCTTTTTTGCCAACGGCTATCGCGTCGTTGCGCACGACAGGCGCGGCCACGGTCGCTCCTCGCAAGTAGCCACTGGCCACGACATGGACCACTATGCGTCCGACGCCTCGGCGGTGGTCGAGCATCTCGACCTTAGAAATGCGGTCCATATCGGCCACTCGACCGGTGGTGGCGAGGTAGCGCGCTATGTCGCGAAGTACGGCGAGCCTCAGGGCCGCGTAGCCAAGGCCGTGCTTATCGCCGCTGTTCCCCCGCTTATGGTCAAGACTGAGAAGAACCCGGGCGGCACTCCGATCGAAGTGTTCGACAGCTTCCGCAATGCACTGGCCGAGAACAGGGCTCAGTTCTTTCTTGATGTGGCTTCGGGTCCGTTTTACGGCTTCAACCGACCCGGCGCGAAGGCCTCGCAGGGAATCATCCAGAATTGGTGGCGTCAGGGGATGATGGGCAGCGCGCTCGCTCATTACGAAGGCATCAAGGCTTTCTCCGAGACAGACCAAACGGGCGATCTGAAAGCGATCACGGTGCCCACTTTCGTACTGCAGGGCGATGATGACCAAGTCGTGCCGTACAAAGACGCTTCAGTTCTGCAGGCCAAGCTGCTCAAGCATGGCACGCTCAAGATTTACCCGGGCTTCCCGCACGGCATGATGACCACGAATGCTGACGTGATCAGTGCAGACATCCTCGCATTCATCAAAGGGGCGGCGGTCAAATCTGCCTGATGCTTGACGTCGTAGCGTTACCTGTTAGGAATGGTGCTTGGTGAACAGTTGGGGATTTGGATTCAAACCAAGACGCTCGACGTTCCCCGTGCTGCGGCCGTCTGCTTTGTGGGCGAGCGCTACGATTCGCTGGCATCCGTCCGAAACGCTTTAGCAGTGTCAGCGCCCGAGGTCGTCGAGCGAAGTAATTGATTCTCAATTTAGGAGAAGACGAATGCGCATCAATAAAATCATCGTTGGAACGTGCGTTGCGCTAGTTCTGACGCTCGGTCTCGCGGTTGGATCTCTACACGTCAATGCTGTTGCCCAAAGTGCGCAGACAGCCGAAACCGTAAGCGTGGCTGTAGGGCCTCAATACGACACGACTCATGTGTACGTTCCAGCGGCGGATTTCGACCGCTTTGTCGCCAGCGTTCTTCAGACATTTGGTGGCAAGACCGGGCAGGACGGCGTGCTCACGGTAACTCCTACACCTAGCACCACCAGGATTCAGTTGGTGTTAACGCCCGTGGGAACACTATCGGTTTTCGGCTTCAAGACGCCGGTCCCATATCCATTTGGGTCGGAGCGCACAGGCTATCTAGTAACTGATATGGACGAGGCGGTTCGCTCCGCCAAGGCCACTGGCGCCGATGTCTTCGTCGCTCCCTTCAACGATCCGATCGGTAAAGACGCAATCATTCAATGGTCCGGTGGTGTGAACACGCAACTGTACTGGCACGCCACTGCGCCGTCCTATACCCCACTCCAGACAATCCCAGAGAATCGCGTCTATGTCTCCCCGGACAGGGTGGATGCCTTTGTGCGCAGTTTTCTTGCCTTCTCCCATGGAACCGTCTTGTCTGATGATGCGCAGGCACCAGGCGTCGAAATCGGAAGACCTGCGGAAACCTACCGGCGAGTGAGGATCCAATCAAAGTTCGGGAAGTTGACTGCGCTCGTTACTGACGGTCACCTTCCATATCCCTACGGGCGGGAGATGACGGGATATGAAGTGGCGAATCTCGCGGAGATAGTTACCAAGGCCAAAGCCGCTGGTGCGGATGTCGTTGTTCCTCCGTACAAGACTGACGAGCGAGACGCCTTTGTTGTCAGGTTCCCAGGAGGATACATCGCTGAGATCCACTCAGTCACCAAGAAATAGGATACCGACGGATGATGCGATGGAACAGGCAGAGCTGCACACGATATGACAGGAAAACACAGATGCGCACCGTTGTCATGTTGATCGTCCTGTCTTCCGTTGGTTCGCTGCTCTCGCAAGGCCAATCGATTCCGACTAATGAATCCCCAACCCCGGCGCGAACGTATCACTTGCTTCGCGAGGACGACGACTGGAGTTTTCTTGCCGATTCCGCGGAACGACGGGATTTGTGGGATCCCATCAAATACATTCCTCTGCGATCAGGCCGGAACGACTGGTTCCTATCTATGGGAGGTGAAGTTCGCGAGGTCTGGGAACAGATTGGAAACGACAATTGGGGCCAACAGCCGTTCATGAACGGCTATTTCAACCAACGGTACATGTTTTATTTTGACGCTCACTACGGCAAGCACGTGCGTTCGTTCGTGGAGCTGAAAAGCGGTTTGAATTCTTATCGCATCGGCGGCCCAAGGCCAATCGACGAAAAGAAACTGGATTTCCAGGCCGCATTTTTCGAAGTCGGAACGGGAGATGATCGCAACTGGATCAAATTCAGAGCCGGCAGACAGGAGATGGAATACGGCTCTGGTCGCCTGATCGATGTGCGGGAGGGCCCAAATGTCCGGTTGAGCTTTGACGGATTCAAGGTACAGAGCGGCATCGGCCCTTGGCAGATTGACGGCTTCGCCCTGCGACCGGACGTGGACAGGCCGGGCTTCTTCAACAACGCTCCGAATCATTCTGTCGGATTCTGGGGAGTGTATGGCGTCCGGCCTCTAACTAAGAACACCACGTTGGATGTTTACTATCTTGCCCTCGATCAAAAAGCAGCCGCATTCAACCGAGGCGTTGGCCAAGAGGTACGGCACAGCATCGGTGCGCGTCTGTCTCATCCTATCGCTGAGACGAAACCCAGTTGGGATTTCGATTATGAAGCGCTCTGGCAGTTCGGAAGCTTCGGATCCGCAAATATCCGCGCATGGACTGTGGCGTCGGAGACCGGTTATCAATTTCCGACCCTTCCGCTGAAACCGCGATTCAGTGCCAAGGCAGACATCTCCAGTGGCGACGATCCCAGGACGAATACTCTCGGTACGTTCAATCCCTTGTTTCCGAAGGGCAATTACTTTGGCGTCCTCGCCACCGCAGGTCCTGGTCCCATCAACTTTATCGACGTACACCCTCATGTGGAAACGGCGTTGCCACACAATGTGACTGCTTCCTTCGATTGGATCTTTCAATGGCGCGAGAGTCTGCGAGACGGAGTGTATTCCGTCCCCGGATTTTTGATTATTCCCGCAGGAAAGAGCAACGCCCGTTTCGTTGGGCATCGTCCAGGCACAGAAGTGCGCTGGCAAGCGAATCGTCACCTGTGGTTTCAAGCCGACTACGGAATTTTTTATGCGGGCAAGTTTGTCAAAGAGAGTCAGCCAGGCCGCAACCTGAATTACTGGGCATTGTGGACCGGCTACAAGTTCTAGATGGCGATCGTGTTGGTGAAACCCCATGTCGCAGCCGCTGCCTAAGTGCGCCACCGTCGCGAGATTCGAGCGTTCGGCAGTCGATGCGGCTGCGGATCGCCCCATTCTTGAACGAAGTGATCTTGTGCTCGCCTGCGCACATGTGTTGCACACCAACGGGCAGTCGACTCAAGAAACGGTGCAAGCAGCCGAGCGGCTTGGCACTCAACTTGGTCTACGAGCCACGATGATTGCGCACTGGGACGAGCTGGAGCTGCGGGCCGCGGACGGCACTGGCAGTCAGGTTTCTTTCGAGCGCGGCAGTCCTATTGGTATGAACATGGACCGTGTTGCCTCGGCAATGTCTGCGATCGCGAATTGTGCTGTCGGCCGCCCACCGATCGGCGCCGCACTTGAAAATATCAAGATGATTGCACACAAGCCGCCGGCTCCAACCTGGTTGTTTACGCTCGCTGCAGCCGCGGGTGCTGCTGCGATGGCGGCGATCTTCGGAGCGCACCACCTGAAAGCAGGTGCTCATCATGGTCAGCGCCGCAGCCGGAGCGATTCTGCGTCGCACATGTTCTCCGCGTTGACATGTGCTCCACATGAAAGTATGCTAACCACATGTCGAAGATGATTCAGCTCCGCAATGTACCGGATGCCCTCCATCGCAACCTGAAAGCTCGTGCCGCCATGGCCGGTATGTCGCTTTCGGACTATCTTCTCGCGGAAATCAGGGAGATCGCGGAGCGGCCGACACTCGCGGAATTACGCGACCGTCTGCACACGCGCAAGCAGGTAATGCATTCGCTTGATACCGCACGCCTGGTGAGAGAAGAGCGCGAGGCGCGGTGATCGATGATCGTTCTGGACGCGTCCGCGGCGATTGATTGGCTTCTTCAGACCACTGCTGGACGAGAAATTGAAAAGCGAATTTACTCGCGGGGCGAATCTCTTCATGCTCCGCAGGTTCTCGACCTCGAGGTGGCGCAGGTCCTGCGGCGGCTGGTGCGGGAAGGAGCGGTTTCAGCCCCGCGCTCCGATCTGGTGATCGAGGACCTACTTGATCTGCGTGTGACGCGGTATCCGCACTTCGTTTTCCTTCCGCGCATTTGGCGGCTTCGCGATAATTTTTCGGCCTATGATGCCGCGTACGTCGCGCTCACCGAAAAACTTGGCGCCACGCTCATCACGCGTGACGCACGCCTTGCTTCTGCTTCCGCCCGCGCGGTGAGCATCGAGCTATTCTGACGCTCTCCCTACCGTCTTACCTGCGTTCGCCATGTTGAAGGATTTGTCGATCAATCGACGCGCTCATACCGTTGATTGCCCAGATGCCTCCAACTCACTCCGTCAGCATCCCGCCATGCACCGAGCGGCTTGTCCTTCTCTGGATCCGAGCCGATGCGCAGGACGTTTCCGTCGAGGTCTTCGACCTGCATCTCCAGCGCCCACTCGAAATTGTTTGGCGGATTCCTGATTTTGGCTCCAGACTTCGCGTAGATCGCGTGCAGTGTGCGGACATCCTGCACACCGATCCACACCCACATTCGGGGCTGGCTCTGGTTGTCGTTGGTCAAGAAGATGGAACACTCGTCGCGCGCGACGCAATCGAACCCGTCGCTAGCGCGCCATCGCAGCTCGAAATCCAAAGCGTCCCTGTAGTAGGCGATGCTTGCGTCCACGTTCTTGACGCGAAAAACTGGCGTCGGGGAACCGAAGCTGTTTGTTGTCGATTGTCCCATCGAGGGCCTCCTGCCGGCAGAATACAGCGAGAACCGCTAACGGTATTGCAGTTTTTCGTCTTCGCCGACAGGGCGTATCTCGTTGCGTAGACGTAGGTTTCGCGGGCCCCAAACTTTTCAAAAAAAGTGCTTGCATTTGTTATAGTGTTGTAGTTAACTACAACAGTGCTGAGTCCATCGCAACGGCGCTCGTCAGCCATACCGCCAACGACTTTTTTGAAGCTCGACACGGGGAAAGGCACTGGCAGCCTTCCATTGCGAGGAGAGATTGAACAATTTGAGAAACAGAATAAGGAGATATCCAATGAAATCACGCATCGCACTTTCTATCCTATTAGTACTGATGGCCGCCACCGCTTTCGCCGCGGATACCGCCGCCACTCAGTCAGACGCTCAGAAATCCTTCGCAACCATGAAAAACCTGGCGGGAGAGTGGGAAGGTCCCGTCAGCGTCCCGGAGGCGCCGGAGATGTCAGGTGGCAAGCCAATGCACGCCACAATGCGCGTCACCTCTCGGGGACACGTCCTGGTGCACGAGTTCCAGGAAGCGGGAACGCCTTTGGATGCGACAAAGTTCGACCATCCAGTCACGATGCTTTATCTGGACGGAGACCAGCTCACGCTGATTCACTATTGCGACGCGGGGAACCGGCCGCGCATGACCGGCAAGATGTCGCCCGACGGCAAGGCGGTCGAGTTCGAGCTCAAGGACATCAGCGGGAGCACGGAGCACCACATGCACCATTCCGTGTTTACTATCATCGACGCCAACCATCACACCGAGGATTGGACTTTCATGATGAACGACAAGGCCATCCACGCGCACTTCGACCTGCACCGGGTCAACTAAGGCACGCACTATCTCTGCTAAGTTGAACGTGGAAAACTTTATGGACCGTGAGTGGAACGACAGTCAGCCGATTTACCGCCAGCTTCGCGACCGGGTGGTCGCGATGATACTCGATGGCGTGCTCAAGGAAGGCGATCCGTTACCTTCCGTGCGCAACGTCGCGGCCGAATATCGGGTCAATCCGCTCACGGTTCTCAAGGGCTATCAGCAACTGGTCGACGAGCAGTTGGTTGAGAGCAGGAGGGGTCGCGGGATGTTCGTCAATGCGGGGGCGCGCAAATTGCTGCTGCAGGCGGAGCGCCAGAAGTTTCTCGCTGAAGAATGGCCCAGGGTTTCCGCGACGATTCAGCGGCTCGGTCTGAAAGCAGAAGAACTGCTGAATGGTCGCTCGGCCACAACCCGCCGGTCGTCATCGGATGCTACAGAGTCGAATGCTGCAGACAAGGAACCGAAGCCATGACAGTTATCGAAGCACGCAGTCTCCGCAAGTCTTTCGGCACAACCGTTGCATTGGACGGCGTGAACCTGCACGTGGAAGAGGGGCGCATCCTCGGACTCATCGGCCCCAACGGAGCAGGGAAGAGTACGGCGCTTAACGCGATTCTCGGCCTCACGCAGTATCACGGGGAACTGAGAGTGTTGGGACGCGACCCTTGGACCGAGCGCGACCAGCTCACGCGCGATGTCTGCTTCATTGCTGACGTCGCCGTGCTGCCGCGCTGGATGCGGGTTTCGCAGGCGCTCGACTATGTGGAGGGCGTGCATCCGCGATTCGATCGCGCGAAGGCGGAAGGCTTTCTAGCGAAGACTGACATCAAGCGCCCGAGCAAGGTCAGGGAATTGTCGAAGGGCATGGTGACCCAGTTGCACCTGGCTCTGGTCATGGCCATTGATGCGAAATTGCTGGTGCTGGACGAACCGACGCTTGGCCTCGATATTTTGTATCGCAAGCAGTTTTACGATTCATTGCTCAATGACTACTTCGATCGCAGCCGCACCATCGTCGTGACGACACATCAGGTGGAAGATGTCCAGCACGTCCTTACGGACCTCATGTTCATCAACCGCGGCCGGATCGTTCTCAGTTGCAGCATGGAAGAGTTCGAGTCGCGTTATTTGGAAGTGACGGTGCGTCCCGAACAACTCGCAGAGGCGCGGGCGCTGAAGCCCATTCACGAGCGGCAGGTAATCGGCCGCAGCATTCTGTTGTTCGATCTGAAGTCTAATCGTGTCGATCGTCAGCAACTCGCCGCGGTCGGCGAGGTGCGCACGCCCGGCATCGCCGACCTGTTCGTTGCCCTTATGGGCAATCACACCAGCCAACCACAAGGACTATCCCAATGAATACTCAATCGAATCCCATGACGGAGTCTCTTGCTTCAGCGGTCGCCGCACCGACACCAATGCTGGCGACTCGCCCGTTCTACTGGTCAGTGCGGCGCGAATTGTGGGAGAACCGCTCCATTTATCTCGCGCCTCTGGGGGTGGCGGCGGTGTTTCTATTCGGCTTTCTGATCAGCGCGATTCATCTCCCAGGCAAGATGCGTGCTATGTCCCTGATCGACCCGGCGCAGCAGCGTGAATTAATTGCTATGCCGTACGACATCGTGGCCGGGCTGATGATGTTCCTCACCATGCTGGTGAATGTGTTTTATTGTGCCGACGCGTTGTATGGCGAGCGCCGCGATCGCAGCATTCTCTTCTGGAAGTCTCTGCCGGTTTCTGACCTCACCACAGTACTCGCCAAGGCAAGTATTCCGCTCGTGGTAGTTCCATTGGTGGCATGGGCGATTGCCGTCGGCGTGCAGTGGCTTATGCTGCTGCTGAGCTCGGCTGTACTGCTGGGTAGCGGTTTGAGCGTCTCGGCATTGTGGACCCAGTTGTCATTCTTCCGAATGTCGCTGTTGCTGCTCTACCACCTCTTGACGGCCCACACGCTCTGGCCCGCGCCCATTTATTGCTGGCTGCTGCTGGTGTCGGGCTGGGCCCGCCGTGCAACCTTGCTATGGGCGGTCTTGCCGGTGGTCGCAATCGCCGGCCTCGAAGCGATTGTGTTCCACACCTGGTATTTCGTTACGCTGGTGGGGGCCCGGCTGATCGGCTCCGCACCGGAGCGAAATTTCCCATCCCCAGATATCTTCCCCACGAATCCCATGACGCACATCACTCCGGGTCATTTTCTGGGCAGCCCGAGTCTGTGGATTGGGTTGGCACTTAGCGCAGCTTTCCTCGCCGGGGCGGTACGGCTGCGCCGGTATCAGGGACCGATCTGATTCGAATGCTCTGGATTCAACAACTCGCATAAGGCGGAGAGACTATGAGCACAGTTGTAACGATGGAACAAATAACGGCGCGAACGATGGAACCAACTGCAGACGCATCGCCACGCCTCAAGGCTCGAATTACCGGCGTGTTTTATCTGCTGACAATGTTGACCGGGATATTCGCGCAAGGCTTCGTTAGCGGCAGGCTGGTCGTAGAGGGCGACGCCGCGGCTACGGCGGCCAACATTCTTGCGCACAAGAGTTTGTTTCAGTGGGGTTTCACCATCTACATGATCGAGATGGCGTGCAATATCGCGTTGACAGTTCTCTTTTACGATCTGCTGAAGCCGGCGGGCAGGAGCGTCTCATTGCTTTCGGCGTCCTTAGGCTTCACCGGTTGCGTGATCAAGACCTTCAGCCGCCTCTTTTATATTGCCCCGTTGTTCGTTCTGGGAGGCGCGCACTACTTGAGTGTATTCAGCGCGGAACAGTTGCAGGCGCTGGCGCTCCTTTTTCTGAAGGTGAACGACCCTGGCGCCGGGATCGGCTTGGCATTTTTTGGATTCTATGCGCTGCTGAATGGCTACCTGATTATCAAATCCACCTTCCTGCCTCGGATACTGGGCGTGTGGTCAGTAGTCGCAGGTTTTGGTTGGCTGACATTCCTGTCACCAACGCTCGGCTACCGTGCGTTCCCGTACATCGCGGCCTTCGGACTACTCGGGGCAGTAATGCTGATCCTGTGGCTCCTCGTGTTCGGCGTCAACGAACAACGATGGAAGGAGCAGGCCCGGACTAACGTCGCCGCGTGAAATGAAATCCGGTAAGGAGAAACGACTATGAGCACGGCGGTAATGACCAATCGGTTGGAACTGAACTCCCTTGCGGAGACCACTTTAAAAGCCGCGACCCGTTTTTGGTTTCTAGTAGTCCTCATCGGCCAGTCAGTGTTCGCGTTTTCGGTAGCATCTTTCTATGGTCTCCCGGCGCTGCGAGGGGACTTTCACGGATGGAGTAAGCATATAACTCATGGTCACATCCCTGGCGACACCATGGGCAATTTCGCTGTCGGTATGCACCTTTTCTCGGCTGTCGTCATAATCCTCGCCGGAGTGCTTCAACTGGTCCCGCAAATTCGGAACCGGTTTCCCGTCTTTCATCGCTGGAATGGGCGTCTCTACGTCGTGACCGCTTTCACCATCAGCATTGCCGGTCTTTATATGATGTGGATCCGTGGCAGCGTTGGCGATCTTTCTCAAAACCTGGGAACTAGCCTCATGGCTGTGTTGATCATGCTCTGCGCCGGCATGGTGCTGCGCTATGCGATGGCTCGGGACTTCAGGACCCATCGCCGTTGGGCGCTTCGCCTTTACCTTGTGGTAAGTGCGTCTTTGTTCATCCGAGCCGGGTTATTCCTGTCGTTTATCCTCAATCACGGCCCCTTTGGTTTCGATCCGGCTACGTTTCGGGGTCCGTTCCTCACGTTCATCTCTTTCGCACAGTACCTGGTGCCTCTTGCCGTTCTTGAACTCTATTTCCGGACGCAGGAACGGGCTGGCGCGGTTGGCCGGTTGGCGATGGCCGCCAGTCTTTTTATGTTGACCATTGCGCTGGGCGCTGGAATTTTTGCGGTCACTATGGCGATATGGGTGCCTCAGGTTAAAGCAGCGTACGACCCCCGTACGTCCGTTGCCGAAACTCTCTCGGCAACCATCGTGTCACGCGGCATTGACCAGGCCGCGAAGCAATACTATGAATTGAAGGCTGCGGTGCCCGCCACATACAATTTCGATGAAGATGAACTCAACAGTTTGGGCTACCAACTCATTGGCGCCAAGAAGTTCAAGGAAGCCATTCGTATTCTCGAGTTGAACGCCGAGGCCTATCCACGGTCAGGGAACGTTTATGACAGTCTCGCGGAAGCTTATATGGACGATGGCAACAAACCCCAGGCCATTGCCAACTATCAAAAATCACTGGAGCTAAACCCAAAGAACGCCGGCGCCGTCCAGATGCTTCGGAAGCTCAACGCGCCTTGATTGGTGATCCGTGGGGCTGCCTGGCACGGAAGAAACAAGGATGAACGATCGCAACATTAAGTGCGCGGGCTACTCGATCTGCGGTCTCCACAATGGCTCACCGCCCAGCGACTGGTAAAAGCCCCAAGCCGCCAATGCCACGACGCTGAGCAAGGCTAGAACGGAGGCCGGCATGTACCAGGCTGACAGGTCCCCGCTGAAGGGGACGTTTGCCATCATATCGATGGTGAAAATAGCGCAAGCCAGCGGCACAAGCCCGAAGCGATAAACGATCAGCGCCGCGATGGCGTAAACCAGAATCTGTGCGGGCAATTCCACCGCCACGTATGAAGTAGTGAATGCGCGAGGCAGAGCGAAGATGGCAACAAACGCGATTGCGGCCAGCCAGTCCTTGCGCAGCACTACCTTCAATCCAAGAAGTATGAAGAAGAACTGCAACGTGCCCAGAATCGAAATTGGAACCTGCTTTAACCACGCCCCCAGCGCCACACGTCCCCCGGTCAGGTATTCGGTTTCCAGTAGGGCCGGAGAGGCGCCCATGCGCATCATTGCGATGTAGCGAATCTGAAAGATGAGAATCCAGAGCACGCCCAGCATCACGCCGAAGAGGATGTCGCGGCCCACTACCGGATCGCGAAATTGTCCTGACAATAGCCGGCTCCAGGAGATTATGGCGTGCGGCCACCGGCGCCGAACCCAGGGTTCGAGCGCGAGATATAAGATCCAGGTGGTCCCGGAGACAAGCAGGCCTGTGCTGATTGCAAGCACGAACAAAGCGAAAGTTTCGACGCCGGCCACCAAATGACCGCGGCATAACCACAGCAACATCTCAAGCGCAAACATAACGGACGCCAGACGAAAAGCGCCTTCCCGATCGCCACGGCCTTGACGATAATTTTTTCGCGCCAAATAAATGGCTCCTGCCAGGACAGTAATAATCAAAGCGAGCGTGAGTATCGTACGCACTTTCTTACCGATTGAATCCTCGGGACTCTTCACGCGGGCGGGCTTAGTCCAGTCGCCGATGAGCGAAAAGAAAACCGGCTTCCCGTGGTGTGCCGCCGCTTCAACGCGCAACGGACGCGCCGTACCGGGCCAAAAGCCGGTCCACGCCCGGCGCTCGTCAGCTGCTGCCAGCGAGTTCCACAAAGGCTCCGTCTGCTTGAGATTTGCCGGATCAAGACCGGCTGCAGCGAACAACACATTCCAGTCGAACGGCGCAGACTGCGGAGCCGAAGTTTCTTTCTGTGGAGGAATCGCCTGGAAATAAGTGAGCTGCGCCTGAGGATCGAGTTCTACATTGATCATTCCGGAAAGAGTTGTTGGAGGATCGTCGGGCGTAAGGATTCCGGGATTGAGGAGTTGATCTTGATAACCCAGCGCCATCATCCGATCTGGACTTTGCCGGTACCAGAAGTGAAGCAGGGAAGGCCGACCTGCAAGCACGGCATTCCAGTTCGGATGCGGCTTGTCGTTTTTCTCCACCGAGTCTTTGAAATCGTTATCGAAATCGAATCCGAAGCTGCTATCGGCGGGCCGCTCAGGATATCCGAGACGGGCGATGATGTCGCGCGCCTTTTGGGTCAGGACTTCCGGCGTCAGCTCCAGGTGAATCTTTTCCATCGCGCTGTAGTAAACGCCGAGAAAGGTGACCAGGCCCAACGCCAGCAGCAGCGCCGCAAGGCATGCGAGGGCGACTCGCGGACGAAGGCCCGCGGTTTCGCCGGACGCCGCCACCAACTCAGGCGAAGGAGTTTCGCCAGCAGCCAGGGCAGCGGCCAGAGGATCTCCTCCGGGCAGCGCCGCCGCCACGCTAAGGACCGCTGCGGGACGCGCCGATGGCTCAGTCTCCAGGCAGCGCAGGATGACTCGTTCAATAGCTGGGTTTAGGTCTTTGACCACGGACGATGGACGACTGAGCGTCTGTTCGGCGCGCGATTTTTGTTTTGGAGATTCAATGAAGGCGCGTTTGCCGGTAAAGACTTCGTACAGCACAAGGCCCAGTGAATAAATGTCACTGCGCGTGCTGACTTCTGTGCCCGCCAATTGCTCCGGAGCCATGTAGGCTGGAGTTCCGCTGCGAACTTCGGCTCCCTGAATCTGATCGGCGACACCAGCCAAACCGAAATCGGTGATCACGACCTGCCCGCGCCCGTCCAGCATGATGTTGGCAGGCTTCAGGTCTCGATGGAGAACGCCTTTGGTGTGAGCAGCGGCCAATCCGGCGCAGAGTTGGCGTGCGATATCGAGGGCTTTATCTTCCGGCAGACGGCCAATGCGCCGCAGCAGCGACGCAAGATCTTCGCCATCGACATATTCCATGGTGAAGAAAGTGTGACCTTCCATGTCGCCGACGTCATAGACACGGCAAACGTTGGGATGGGAAACTCGTCGCGCAATTCGAACCTCATTCTTGAAACGCTCGAGCAATCCTTGATCGCGGGCGGCCTCGTCCGGCAAAAACTTGAGAGCCACAGGCTGGCCGAGCGTGAGGTCGTCTGCGCGATACACCTCCCCCATGCCGCCCTTTCCCAGAAGAGCAATGATGCGATAGCGACCTGACAGCAGGCGGCCAGGAAGGAAACGGCCTTCACTCAGATACTGGGCAGAACTCGAGGGTCGCGACGAGGACGAAGTCGCGGGCTGCGGCGGCAAGGGCGAGGTCGCCGTTGCAAAGTCCATCGTGGCGAGGTTGTCCGAATTACCGGCGGGGGTTCCGCAAGCCGAACAGAAGCGTCCGGTTACGGGTAAGTCGATACCGCATGATGAGCACGAAGGCATGGATTTTCCCGCTACAGTCTACCTTGTAAGTGCGTCGCTTGTTCGGAGGCGCATGTATTACCATCCGAACGATGAGCTCGCACCTACGTCGTTGGTTGGCTGATCCGTTAATTCTGTTGTGCCTCGCGGCAGGTCTGCTGGCGTTTGTGGTGCAATCCGGAGAACTCGGCACGGCCGACACGATGCATCGGCTGCAGACCACACACTGGCTGTGGACCTCCGAGCCGCAGGTTTTTCCCAACGAGTATCCTGAGTTCGGCCTACACGGGCGCGGTGGCCGACTCTATAGTTGGTACGGGATTGGGCAGTCGTTGTTGATGCTGCCCACCGATCTTGTCGGCACCTTGATCGCACACCAGAAAATATTCTCTGGTTATGGCGACGATCCGGCGGTCCGCAGCATTGTCGTCAGCTACAGCACGAGCATCCTGGTGAATGTGCTCACCGCCTTGGTGAGCTTTCGTTTGCTTCGGCAGTTGCGGTTCTCTCTAAGAGAATCGGTACTGGGTGTACTGGCGCTGTTGTTCTGCACCACGCAACTGCATTACACCCAGAACATGATGGAGAACAATTACATCCTGCTGCTCACGCTGACGGGATTCTCTTATCAGTATGAATGGTTGCGGACAGGGAACCGTCGAGCTTTATTTTGGGGGAGTGCCGCCCTCGGTCTGAACTTGCTGACGCGCCTGACCACTGGCCTGGACGTTATTGCGGGAGGTATCTTTATTTTGCTCGTGCTTTGGTTTGAAAGAGTGCGAGGAAAAGAATTGTGGCGGCAGTTGCTGGGTTATTGCAAAATCGCTGCTCCCGTGTATGGATTTTTCTTGCTGATTGACAGAATTTATCAATTCTACCGTTTCGGATCGTTTACTAACACGTATGTCTCTCTGTTTGCTAAAGAACAGCGGTTGGCAGATCCCACGCTTCCCTGGAATTTTCCGTGGAGCACTCCGTTTTACCAAGGCTTTCTGGGCCCATTTTTTAAGCCGGAGAAGTCGGTTTTTCTTTTCGATCCGCTGCTGGGGCTGGCAATTTTGCTTCTTGTTATCTTGTGGAGCCGCTTGTCGCCTGAAGTTCGCGCATATGGGTTGACCTCCTTGTTTCTGCTGGTCGGCTACATTTGTTTCTATGCGCGCTATACCTATTGGGCCGGCGATTTTGCGTGGGGTGATCGTTACGTTTCGACGTCGGTGGAATTGGTGGCGTTGCTGGCGGTGCCGATGTTGGTCAGTTATCGCGAGAATATGAGCTCTTGGATCTGGCGTTCTGGAATCGCGTTGATTGCGGTCAGTCTGGTAATCCAGCTTGCATCGTTGGCATTTTGGGTGCCATTGGAAATTTATCAGATGGAGACGTTAGGCCATCCCACGATCGTGATCGCGTTGCGGTTCAAGAATATTGTGGCATTTGCTTTTGGCAAGATGGATACATGGGGATTGAATAATGAATCTATGACGCAGGATGCGTGGGACTACGTTCACATTACGACGTGGAATTTTTTGCCATTCTTGCTAAGGAGAGTTGGGGCGGTGCCTGGGTGGGTAGTAAACACGGCATTTGCGCTGTGGGGAGCTGGGTTAGCAGTGTTGCTCTTTGTTTGCGGTAGATTACTGCGCATGGTGGAATGGCAGAAACTGTTGGTAGAAGGTAGACAATGAGCTTAAATATCAAAAGCGAACAAACTCATCGCCTAGCGCGGGAATTGGCGCGGTTAACGGGGGAGACCATGACGGCGGCCGTGGACAAGGCGGTCCGAGAAAGGCTGGAACGGCTTCGCAGCGATAAGAACACCGGGTTGGCGGAGCGACTGCTAAAAATCGGGAGGGAGTGCGCCGCTCATCTGAAGGAACCTTATCGGTCCATTGATCACGGCGAATTGTTATACGACGAGAAAGGACTACCGCGGTGATCCTCGATGCCTCGGCCGTGGTTGCTATTTTGCGCGCCGAACCGGAGGCGCCGGCGATGGCGCTGGCCATCGATCTAGGCGTAGCCTGTCGCATCTCTGCCGTCAATTATCTGGAAGCCGCCATTGTGATCGACAGCGGTCGAGATCCCATAGCCAGCCGCCGCTTCGACGATTTTTTTCGCGAAGCGGAAATTGTCGTTGAGCCAGTGACACTCGGGCAAGCGAAGATCGCGCGAGAGGCCTATCGCGATTTTGGCAAAGGACGCCGCCGGGCTGGCCTCAACTTTGGGGACTGCTTCGCTTACGCGCTGGCGAAGGAGAAAAGCGAGACGCTGCTGTTCAAGGGTAACGATTTCCGGCGCACAGATATTGAACGGGCCGAACATTAAGCCGCAAACTCGATCCCCCAGAGCGCATCATGCCGCCTTGCGGCGAGCCACTTTTGACGCTTGCTTACTAAGAGCGGTACGGGTGGCCTTCGGGAGATGGGCGATTGTCCGTTTCTTTTTTGCGGCGCTGGCTGCTTTCTTGATATTTTTTCGGGCTGCTGATCTTTGTTTTGCGCTCGGCATAAGAAGTCCTCAAGATGTGAGCGAAGTTACGGATGTTTAGATAGAAAGATTGCGGCAAGAGTTGGTTGCAAATCGATGTTCGCCGTTAGATCTCTTCCCGCGCGACTCTCTTTTTAAGCGCTCAGCCGTTGCGATTGGACTTCTAATCGGGTAGGACCGGCAGGCGGGACCAATTTTTTCATTTCGGAGGCAGTGGTCCACGCCAGACTGGTGGCTGGAACACGGTAGAGCTCGATGGGCAGGCTCTCGAGATACTTCGACAGCGGCCGGAATGAACCCTTCCCGCCATAGTCGTGCCAGAATACGAAACCTCGGGGCGACATCATAACCGCCATTTTCAACGTATCGTTGCGAACGAATTCCTCCGCATGCGCACCGTCGATAAAACCGAGTTCAACGCTATTGCCGAAGGGTTCCGGGTCAAAGGTCATGGAATCGCAATATATCTGCCGGTAACGACCAGCCAGCCCTGCCCTTCTCAGGTAGGCCTCCGGTTGGCGATCCTGCACCAACGCAACGTCGGTGGGGAGATGGTGTGCAAGGTCGCCTCCGTCGGGCGGAAGGTCGAGGGTAAAGACCTCGCAGTTCGAAGGCGAGTTCAAGATGAAGACTGCCGTTGTTCTCCCATTGAACGTACCAATCTCAAAAATACGGGCAGGTTTGCACAGCTTGGTGACCGCAGCCAAGGTAAGGATTTCGCGAGGATCGGTCCCCCCTCCAGTCTGAAAGAGCAAAGGCACGCTTAAGGTGTCGAAATCGTGTGCAGCAAAATCCCGGAGGGGGTTTTTAACAGGCAATCCTATTTCCATGAGTTCATCGTATTTTTGCAGAGTGACGGAAATATAATTACGCAACAACGAAGGGTTTCGAGCGGCAAGGCGGAAGGAGCATATGTTCAGCGCCTTTGCGCCTTCGATGGACTCGCGTAACCGTCGACCAAGATTCATCGACCTGCCTCGAAAAGCAAAATCTAGGGACGCCTAGAGCAGACGACCTTTGTCACGGGCAAAAAGAAAAAAGCGAGATTCTCTCTCCGTAACGGCAGCGATTATACACCCCGCTTGCCATGTCTGGTTCGGCCTGGCTATAGATCCTAACAAATTGATATGAGCTGGTGATAAGGATTAGATAGGCGAAGCCGCGGGGAAAGCTGTTTCGAATATTTGCGGCGCGACAATCCCTCCTTCAAGCTTCAATCATATTTCTCATAACGGATCGACTTCCGGTCCCATCCGATTGATTTCAGCAACTCCCGATTTGCTTTTACCATCTTGTCGAGCCCGCAGATGTAGGCGTGCATGTCGGAGCGACCTTGGGCGATTTCCGGAACATGCTCCTGCACATAGCCGCGCAAGCCCGTCCATTCGGCGCTGCCACGACTCAGTACGGGTCGGTAATGAAAATTCGGGCGCTCGGCAGTAAGACGCTGAAACTCTTCGTGATAGTAAATGTCTTTTTCGTAGCGATTACCAAACAAAAGCCAGAGTTGCTTGCCCTGATGTCGCGACTCGTCTGCCAGCAGCCAGTGCAGCATCGAGCGGAAGGGAGCAATGCCGGTGCCGGTGGCAATGAAAAGCGTGTCACGCATTGGGGGGTGCAAGATGAAATCGCCAAATGGACCCTGGCAGGCGATCTCATCGCCTACTTTCATATCACACAAGAATTTTGACATGAAACCGTCCTGTACTCGATTGAGGCAAAGAGCGAAGCGAGGGTCCTCTGCTGGAGGTGAGGCGATAGAGTAAGCGCGGGTAAGTTCCTCTCCATCGGATTTGGATTGTTTGAACGAGAGCCACTGTCCCGCGACGAAACCAAAGCGCCTCATGCCCAGCATCTCGAACTCCAGATGTTTCGTGAGTTCGGAAAGACGTTCGGAACGCACCAGGTGGGCAATATGAGTTTGGAAGGCCACTGGTTATTTGGATGAGAGTTAGTCCAGTGAAGAAGCAAAAGTTGCGTCAGGCTCTATTCCACTGTGACTGACTTAGCCAGATTTCTTGGCTGGTCTACATCGCATCCTCTTCTTACAGCGATGTGGTAAGCCAACAGCTGAAGGGGAACAATTTCGAGGATCGGCGAGAGCTCTTCCGGCGCTGCGGGAACGTAAAGAACGTGATCGGCCGCCTCTTTGATTTCTTCGTCGCCTTCGGTAGCGAGGGCAATGACCACGCCGGAACGGGCTTTGACTTCTTTCAAATTCGACATCGTTTTTTCGTAGCGCAACATGGAGCCGGGATTGTTTGCATCCCGAGTGGCGACGATGACTACAGGCAGGTTTTCGTCGATCAGGGCATTGGGCCCATGCTTCATTTCGCCGGCGGGATATCCCTCAGCGTGAATGTAGGAAATTTCCTTCAATTTCAGCGCGCCTTCGAGCGCGATCGGATAGTGAATGCCGCGTCCGAGAAAAAGAAAATCGTGAGCGCGCTGAAAGCGCTTGGCCAGGTCTTCACAGGCTTCGTCATGAGTGAAGATGCTTTCCAGCTTGGACGGGATCAGCGTCAATTCCTGGGCTGCAAGGCGAATTTGTGCCGGTGTCATGGTGCCTCGCACTTGTGCGAGATAAAGAGCGAAAAGATAGAGAGCGGTGAGCTGGCAGGTAAAGGCCTTCGTTGAAGCTACGCCAATTTCCGGGCCCGCATGAGTGTAAATCGTTCCGGAAGCTTCGCGTGTGATCATCGACCCCACCACGTTGCAAATGGCAAGGGTCTTCGAGCCTTTAGCTTTGGCTTCACGCTGCGCGGCGATGGTGTCCGCGGTTTCGCCTGATTGCGAGATCACCAGCGTGACGGTGTCGGAGCCTACAATCGGATCTCGATAGCGCCATTCGCTGGCATAATCGACCTCGACTGGAAGTCGTGCGAGGCTCTCAATCATGAACTTTCCGGCTTGGCCCGCGTGCCAACTGGTGCCGCAAGCCACGATGTTGATTTTTTTTGCAGCGCGGAATTCGGCCTCGCTGATTTGCACCTCATCGAGAAAGATGTGCCCAGTGTCGAGAGAAATGCGTCCCAATGTGGTGTCGCGGACGGCGCGCGGCTGCTCATAAATTTCCTTGAGCATGAAGTGCTTGAAGCCGCCCTTCTCCGCCATGATGGGGTCCCAGGTGACATGCTGCACCTGACGCTCGATGGGTTTCCCATCGAAATCGGTGAGTTGAACGCCCGCGGGGGTAACAACCGCTAAGTCGCCATCTGCGAGGAAAAAAATGTCGCGCGTGTGGTAGAGAATTGCGGGGACATCGGAGGCGACAAAATATTCGTCGTTGCCGAGTCCAACCACAAGAGGCGGGCCGTTGCGCGCGGCCACGATCTTGTTGGGTTCGTCGACTGAGATGACTGCCAAAGCGAACACTCCGCTGAGTTCCTTCACAGCTTTGCGAACAGCTTCCTCAAGCGTTGCGTGGTGGCCGTTGCCAGCCTTGAAAAGGTATTTCTCAATTAAGTGGGCGATGACTTCGGTATCGGTTTCGGTGGAGAACTTGTGGCCTTCCTCGATCAGCTTTTTCTTGAGGCTGAGATAGTTTTCGACGATGCCGTTGTGTACGACAACGATCTTGCCGGTGCAGTCGCGATGGGGATGAGCATTCTCTTCGGTCGGACGCCCGTGGGTTGCCCAACGGGTGTGGCCGATGCCGTAGCTGCCGTCGAGCGGCTTCAGGCGAATTACTTCTTCCAGATTGCGCAGCTTACCTTCGGCGCGGCGGATCTGCAGCTTGTCGCCATTGCCGGCAACGGCGATTCCCGCCGAGTCGTATCCACGGTACTCGAGGCGTCTCAAGCCCTCGACAATGATCGGGACGACTTCCTTTTTGCCGACATATCCGACGATGCCACACATACTGAGAGCTCCGGAAATTCAGTCTGCAAGGGAGCAGCGAAACTCTTCTATCACGGGATTGGTGAGCACTTCGCGAGCTATACGCTCAACTTCTGCCTGCGCCTCTTCGCGACTGAGACCGCCGTTGAGCGTAAGCTCGAAATACTTTCCCTGACGGACTTCTTCCAGACCCTTGTACCCCATTTTTTTGAGGGCACCCTGAATGGTCTTTCCCTGCGGATCAAGGACAGTTTTCTTCAGCGAAACGTACACGTATGCGGTCATGAGATAAAAACATTATACGGCAGTAGGATTGCGCGACGAATATACCCGATGGGAGTCAAGATTCATGGGAGACGAGCGATCTCTTGTTCGAGGACGGCCAGAGATTCCTCCAAAATCTTTCGATAGCGGGGATTTTCGGCTGAGCGAAGCTGCTCCAAGATGCGGCTGCGAGACAGCTCAAGTCCTTGTTTGCGGGAGGCGATTGTTCTTTGTTCGGGCGTCAGACGGGGCCTTTGTTCCTGTGTGGACTTGGCATCGTCTTGCTGCGATTCAACCGATTTACTCTCCCACCCGCGCGCCACATGACGATTATACGCCGGGGATTGTCTCTTAAGTTATTACGCGATGGCGGTGCGCCCGACGGATTAGCGCCAGACTGCACGAGTTCCGAGCCGTCGCGGGGGGCGCGAGAGTGCGGTTGTGGCACGACGGGCGTACACTGTAGAACGCTTCAGTCCCCAGGGTGCCGGATTTCGGGCGGATCATGCATTTCGGGCCACAGTGCTCCACTACTTCTTGTTCGGCCTATAAATCTTGAGCAAAAGCGGCGAGGGGATCCGTTCCTATGATCTCTGCAAACGCGGCACTCCACGGCAGCTACGACTATAGCGAAGTAGCGCGCTCGGTGTTGATAGCCATTGCCGCCTCCTACGGGGCGCTCAACCTTACGGGACGAGTGACGACCGCAAGCGGCCGGGTCCGCCTCCCCTGGTTGAGCGGCGGCGCCGTTGCAATGGGCATTGGCATCTGGGCAATGCACCTCAAGGCGATGCTAGCTTTCCAGTTGCCAGTGTCCGTCGCGTACCACTGGCCTACAACCTTGGTGGCGTTCCTTGTGGCTATTCTCGCATCCGCGATCGCGCTGTTTTTTGCGAGCCGCCAAAAGATGGGCCGGCTTGAGGCCGTGACCGGCAGCATATTTATGGGCGCGGGTATCGCCGGACTGCACTACCTCTTAATGGCCGCAATGAGGCTACCTGCAACTATTGGATATTCCCCTCTTCTGGTGGCATGTTCCATCTTGCTCGCAGTGTTGTTCTCCTTGATCGCGCTGCTGCTGGCGTTCGGCCTGCGAGAAGAAACCAGATGGACAATTCAGCGGAGGGCTGGCAGCGCCATAGTAATGGGAACCGCTATTTCCGCGATGCATTATACGGGGATGGCTGCCGCAAGTTTCTTCCCCAGTTCGCCTCCGGACCTTTCCCACGCTGTGAACGTCTCCCCTGTCGCCAACAACGGAATCGCGATCGTGACCTTGATCGTCATTCTGGCCGCCGTAATGACATCATCGGTTGACCGGCGAGCGAGTGTTGAAATCCAACGGTTGAATAAGGACCTGGAGCGGCGCGTAGCCGAGCGGACCCGACAACTTGAAGCAGTCAACCAGAAACTCAGGAACGAAATTGCCGAGCGTGAGCGCGCAGAAGAAGGTGTACGGCGAAGTGAAGACCGCCTGCGGCTGGTCATTGACACACTTCCGGCGCTGGTTTGGAGCAAATTGCCCGACGGCTCGGCTGATTTCCTGAATCAACGTTTTCGGGAGTACACGGGTCTCTCGGTGGACGAAGGATTGGGCTGGGGCTGGATGAGGAAGGCATTCCATCCCGAAGACCAAACCGAGGAGGAATGGCGGGCAGCCTTTGCAGCGGGACAGCCCTTCGAAAAAGAGGCGAGAATGAGGCGGGCGGACGGAGCATACCGCTGGTTCATGCATCGCGCTGTGCCACTGCGCGATGAGTTGGGGAACGTCGTTAAATGGTACGGCATAACTACCGACATCGAGGAGCGAAAGCGGTCGGAGACGGCATTGCAGGAAGCGAGGGACAGACTTGCTCATGTGACCCGTACGCATGCCATGGGAGAGCTGGCCGCGGCCATTGCCCACGAGATCAATCAGCCTCTTACTGCGATCGTAACCAACGCCAACTTCTCCTTGCGCCAACTAATAAGTTCCAGCCCCAATCTCGCTGAACTGCAAACCGCGATTACGGAAATTGTGAATGACGGCACGCGCGCGAGCGCCGTGATTTCGAGGATCCGCGCCTTGTTGATGAAGGGCGCCCTTAGCAGGGTCCAAGTCGATATCAATGAGATCGTTGAAGATGTAATCTCTTTGTTGCGAAACGAATTGACCAGGAACCGTGTTAACTTGCGCACCGAACTTGCATCTAATTTGCCAAGGGTGCTAGGGGATTCGGTGCAGTTGCAACAGGTGTTGATTAATCTGATCATGAATGCGATTGAGGCTATACGATTTTCTGCGGAACATTCAGGAAGGCTTGTGATCAGGTCCGGGAGGAGCGCAGATGGCGTATGGGTTCAGGTTCAGGATTATGGTCCAGGAATCGAGCCGGAGCTGGCGGAGCTCGTCTTCGAACCATTCTTTACCACTAAGGTGGAAGGCATTGGAATGGGGCTGTCAATCAGTCGTTCGATAATAGAGTCCCATGGAGGGCAATTGTCCCTCGTCTCGAGTCGTCAGGGAGCCCTGTTCGAATTCGTTCTAACGGTTGCGACGAATGACTGAGACAGCTTCCATTGTTTTCGTAGTTGATGACGATCCATCAGTCCGCCGTGCCATAAAACGCCTCGTAGAATCGGTCGGATTGCACGTGGAACTGTTTGGGTCGGCAGCCGAATTCATGGACAGCAGCCGTCCGAATGTCGTGAGCTGCCTCGTGCTCGATATCCGATTGCCGGGAATCAGCGGACTCCACTTCCAGCGGGAGTTGATCAAAGCTAAGAATGAAATACCAACGATTTTCATCACTGCCCACGGCGATATTCCGATGACTGTGCGTGCCATGAAGGCGGGGGCTGTCGAGTTCCTCACTAAGCCTTTTCGCGATCAGGATCTGCTGGATGCGATTCAAGTTGCGCTGGAGCGGGACCGAGCCCGAAGACAGAGGTACGCGGATGTAGCCCTTCTTCGCGAGCGTCTCGACTCACTAACTCCGCGAGAGCGCGAGGTCCTACCTCTTGTAGTTTCAGGCCTTCTCAACAAGCAGGTTGCCGCGGAAATTGGAACCACCGAAGGTACGATAAAGGTTCACCGCAGCCAGCTGATGAGGAAAATGGGTGCGGACTCACTGCCAGAGTTAGTAAGAATCGCCGAAAAAGTCGGCATCTCTGGCTCAAAGCAATAGCCACCAGCCCTATTTGTTTGCGTCGTCTTCACCAAAGGTAATGAATCTGCACCAACGGATAATAGATTTGACCTATCCTTCCCTGTAGCTTTGAGCCGGAAAAGGGAGGTGGCTTGGGTTACTCGGGAAATGCCACTTGGGGTTGCTTCTCAATTCCAAGTGCCACAGGCTGCCGCGCGCTATGACCGAGCGAGCTTCTACAGTCCTGGTCTTGGATGACGATGTCTCTATCCGAAATACTCTTAGGGTTTTACTCCGCTCGGTAGGTCTAAACGCCGAGTTCTTCGACTCTCCATTTGAATTTATGCAAGAGGTTCCCCGGTTGGATGCTCCAAGCTGCCTCGTCCTCGATGTCCGCTTGCCGGGAAAAAGTGGGCTGGATCTTCAACGTGAACTGACCGAGAAGGGCATCCCCCTTCCAATTATCTTCCTCACCGCTCACGGCGATATTCCAATGGCCGTGCGCGCGATGAAGGCGGGGGCCGTTGAGTTTCTTACGAAGCCCTTTCGCGACCAAGATCTGCTGGATGCGATTCAGGTGGCACTTGAGCGTGACCGGGACAGGCGAGAACGACAGGCCAAGGTTGCCATTCTTTTGGGGCGTCTCCAATCCCTGACCCCCCGCGAGCGCGAGGTGTTGCCCCTGGTGGTTTCAGGAATGCTCAATAAACAAGTCGCCGCAGAAATCGGAACCACCGAAGCAACTATAAAGGTCCATCGCAGCCAGCTAATGAAAAAGATGGGTGCCAAGTCAGTGCCGGAGCTAGTAAGAATGGCAGACAAGATGGGTATAGATGGTGTGGGTATCAAAGGATCAAACTGGTAAATCTGAGTCACACTAACTTTAGTTAATGTTTTACTAACTATAGTGAATACGTTTATTACAACGCCTAATGGACTTAGCAGTGTCTTCAAAGTACTTTTGTCGGTTGCTTGGGAGGGGGCTTGCGACAAATTCTGCTGGTTGCAGTCATTGTAGGCGATAACTCGGTGGCTCAGGCAGCAGCCACAGCCATTCGGTCAGCGGGCTTTTCTGCTGAAATCTTCGTATCCGTAGAGGAGTTTATCCGGTCAAATCGAATTCCATGCACCGGATGCCTGGTTCTTGATGTGCAACAGCCGGGGATGAATGGAATGCAGCTTCAAAGTCACTTGGCTTCGGCTGGACGCCACATTCCAATCATCTTCATTAATGCGTCCGCAACTGAAACAGCACGCGCACTGGCGTTCGAGTTGGGGGCTGTCGACCTTCTAAAAGCGTCCGGCCAGCAAATTCTGCTCAAAGAGATCGGCTGGCGGTTGAAGCCCCGGGAAGGCGGCGATGTGGCAGGTTCTCGATCGCCGGACAAAGCTGATTCTTACTTGCGAGACGATAAGTTATAACTTCTGCCGCGCTTCGCAGTGTTCGGAAAACCGAAATTGAAAGAGGAAAGTAACACTCTTTTCAAACTTGTGCTTATAATCCGCAGTTGCGTGGGCTGCACTTTGAGGGGGGTACAGCCGCCGGAGTAGAAAGCGATGTACGTCTTAAGCGCGGCCCCCGGGGAACCGGATGCTGGGCCGCACACGGGCGCGCCGTTCGAATCTCGCAGCCACGAGTTGGCAGATTTGTTTCATGCCATGGCCGCGATTATCGCGACCGAACCTAAGTCGTCCGATTTTGGAAGTCACGCCTCATTTGAAGCTCTTGCTAAGTCGGAACAGTTATTCACCACCTATTTCGGCGCCTTCCGGATCGGCTTCTGCATCCTAGATGCCGGCTTCCACTATCTCGCGATTAACCGGATGATGGCGGAAATGAACGGCATATCTGCCGCGGAGCATTTGGGAAAGACGGTCCGCGAAATGCTGGGCGACTTTGCCGAACTGGTTGAGCCGCAATTCAATCGCGTGCTGGCTACCGGGCAGCCCATCTTAAACCTCGAAATCAGTTTCATGCTCCATAACCGGCCTGAACCGGGCCATTGGATTGAGCATTACATTCCCATCAAAGACACGGATGGCAATGTTAAGCAGATCGGCGTTGTGGCCGTGGAAGTAACCGAACAGAAGCGGCTTGAAGAGTCTCTGCATAGCGTTTCACAAAAACTCAGGCACGAGAAAAAGAGACTGCAAGCGGTGAGCGAAGTCAGCCGCGTGCTTGCAGCGAAGTTGGATGTTCGAAAGGCCTTTCCAAAGATCTCCGCGCATCTGCGCCGTGTTCTACGTCAGGAATATGCGGCGCTCGCAGTGCGCGATGAAAAGACCGGTCACTTGGTGCGGCAGTCCATGGATTTTCCTTTAGGGAAAAGCGTTCCTGTCGCAGGGGAGATCAGCATGGCAAGGGATCCGCGAAGCAAAGCCCTGCGGGAGCGGACTCCCTTGATTTTTAGCGCAACCGAAATGAGGGGATTCCCCTCGGGCACGACCGACTATTTTTTGGCTGAGGGTCTGAAGTCGTTGTGCTGCGTGCCCTTGCTTCGGCAGAAGAATCCTTTGGGGGTTCTGGTTCTGGGCAGCACCCGGCCTGACGCGTTTAATACTGACGACTTGGAGCTCTTAAACCAGATTGCAGCGCAACTGGCGGTCGCTTTGGAGAATGCGCGAATCGCGCGCGAAGTCAAGCAACTCAGGAGTCAACTGAGTCTGGAGAAAGGCTACCTAAAAGGCGAACCCCTCATTCAGCCCAACTTCGAGGAGATCATCGGGGAAAGTCCGGCCCTTAAAGAGGTGTTGGAACGAGTTGGAGTGGTGGCGACCAGCGATGCCACGGTTCTGCTGCTGGGAGAAACCGGAACGGGCAAAGGCCTTGTTGCTCGCGCGATCCACCGCATCAGCAAGCGCAAGGATCGCAGGTTCATTACCTTGAATTGCGCTGCGATTCCTACCGGCCTGCTAGAGAGCGAATTGTTTGGACACGAAAAGGGAGCGTTCACCGGGGCCGTGAGCCAAAAGATCGGCCGCCTCGAATTGGCCGACAAGGGCACACTCTTCCTGGATGAGATCGGGGAAATTCCGCTGGAGTTGCAGCCCAAGCTGCTGCGGGTGTTGCAAGATCATGAATTCGAAAGACTGGGAGGAACGCGCACTATTCACATTGATCTGCGCCTGATCGCTGCCACAAACCGGGATTTGGCGAAGAGTGTGGTAGAGAAAGAATTTCGCAGCGATTTGTTCTATCGCCTGAACGTCTTTCCGATTCGATTGCCGTCGCTACGCGAGCGAAGCGAGGACATACCTCTACTGATCCGGTACTTTGTTCGGAAATTCGCGAGTGCGATGAACCGAAAGATTTCCAGTATTCCCCGTCAGACGATGGATGCTTTAATCAGCTGGCATTGGCCGGGCAATATCCGGGAGTTGGAAAACTTCGTAGAGCGGTCGGTTATTCTGACGGAAGGAACGGCGCTACGAGCACCTTTGGCCGAGTTTCACGCAGAAACCTCAACTTCTCCGGAACGTTCGCTGCAAGGGACGGAGAGGGAACATATTATTCGTGTGCTTCGGGAAACCCGAGGAACGATCTCAGGGCCCAATGGAGCAGCGAAGCGGCTCGGCATTAAGCGCACAACCCTGCAGTCGAAAATGCAGCGCTTAGGAATCGCCCGGAGCGACGTGCAGAAACGGGAATAAATCCAACTTTAAGAATGAAAATGTATAAGTGCCGATGACGGGCCCCGTTGCCGAGTGGTCGGCAGGACCGCTGCTCTTCAAGATAATGATTTCTGCCAAGTAGTCCTTTTTCTGCAAGTTATCTCTTTGCCGCTTCTGGAACGAGACGTGCAACATGGTTCTAATCGGGTGATAAGTGGGGCGGGTTCCCCGAACACGGATAGACGAGCTGCAAACGCCGTCAGGATCTGGCCGCATCCCGGAACAGGGGTAAACCGTGTTAGTAGCCAGAAACTACCAGCCGAATAGTCTCGTACGCCTTCTGCCGGCTTCCAGCAGGCCTTCCGCAAAACCTTTAGTGATTTCAAGGACTGAAGCGTGGCATGACATGCCACCCATTCATTCGGAATCCTGGAATGTAGTTACTCGCGGGTTCGAGGGGGGGACCGAGGCAGAACGGCGGCGCGAACAGGTTCTAAACGAAACCAACCCGGAGGCGAAGGATCCGTTGTATTTATTCGCCTGCCAAATGGAATGGGAGCATCGGGCTGACGCAGGCGCGGCGTGGGAAGTTATTTCGGCCGCGCGCAGCTCGCACGCAGATACGCGAGCCCACGCCATGGCATTGCTCGAACGATTTCAACAGACCACGCCACAATCTAAGGAAGGCATTTCCGGTGATCGGGCATACCGGAATAATCCAAAAACGGAGGCGGGTATGAGAGCTCCCCACGGTCTTGAAATCATCGAGAGCTGCATGGGCTGCAAGGCGAGCCGCGAAGGCTTTTTCTGTCGCCTGTCTCCCGTCGTGCTGCGGTCACTGGACGTAGTCAGTCACCACACTGTGATGCCCGCCGAAGCCCTGCTGTTTGTGGAGGGGCAGACTCCGCGAGGGGTATTTATTCTTTGTTCTGGCAAGGTGAAACTTTCCACGACTTCGAAAGACGGTAAAGTGCTGATCCTTAAACAGGCGGAGGCGGGCGAAGTACTTGGGTTGAGCGCGGTGATTTCCGGCACTAGTTACGAAATGACTGCTGAGACTGCCACATCGTGCCAGTTGGATTTTTTTGGACGCCAGGACTTCATGTCTCTGCTGCAGCGCGAAAGTGAAGTGGGAATGCACTCCGCCTTATGGCTAAGCCGGGAGTTCCAAGGCGCCTATCGCGACATCCATGACCTTGTCCTGGCACGTTCTTCATCAGGAAAACTGGCAAGACTTTTGTTGTCCTGTGCTCCCCGCGGGGCGCAGCATGCTGAGGAATTGTACCTGCGGTTTGCTATGACTCACGAGGAGATGGCGCAGCGAATCGGCTCCTCGCGGGAAACAGTTACCCGATTGCTTAGTGATTTGAAGAAGAAACGGCTGATCCGACTGGAAGGTGCGACATGGGTGATTCGCGACCGAACCGGTTTAGAAGCCCTCGCTATTTGAAGACTTTCGCCAGGCCGATTATGCGCCCGAAACGGAACGATTCCCGGTTCTAGAGTTAACATTTTCGCTATTTGAATCCGAGCAGAAGTGAGTCCGCTTGCATACAGGCACGCTGATTAAAGATCTGATTGCCGTAGTCGAAAGGACGGAGCGCGCCGTCGCGTGCGCGCCGCGCGAAGCGATTCCGCGAGCGAAACCTCTTGTTCTCACAATTAACTCAGAGGCCGAACAGTTCTCGCAGCCTCTTGGTTTGAGCTCGGCTGACTGGAATCTCGCTCTGTTTCTTGTCGTCCATGCGCAGTTGATACGAGCTCTTGAACCAGGGAACGACTTCGCGAATTCGGTTAATGTTTACCAGGTAGGAGCGGTGAGCGCGCCAGAACAATCCAGGGTCCAGACTGTCGAGTAGTTCTTCCAGAGTACGGCAGTTCGAATGTCCTTCCATCCCCGAGGGTCCCGCAGTCACTACGGTGATGACGCCGTCCTCAATGGAGGCATAGCAGATTTCCCTCTGGTCCACCAAAAACATCCGACCCAGCGCCTTCAGCAGTATTTTTGAGCTTTGGGGTTTTGGCGTCTGCAGCATCCGTACCAAGGTGTCAATTTTCTCCGAGGGTAATCCTTCCGCTTCCTGCTGAGAGCGCGCCCTTTGCAAAGATTGCGCCACGCGTTTTTTCTCGAAGGGCTTCAGTAAATAATCGACGGCGTTGACTTCGAACGCCTTTACTGCGTATTGGTCGAAAGCGGTTGCGAAGACAATCTGCGGCAGGGGGATTTTCTTGTCGAGAAGCTTCTTGATGACACCAAAGCCATCAAGTCCCGGCATCTGAACGTCAAGAAAGACGAGGTCAGGATTATGTTCCTTAATGAGGTTAATGGCCTCGAGGCCGTTTTTCCCTTGGGCTACTACGTTGACGTCGCCGGCGCTCTTCAGTAAGTAGGCAAGTTCATCGCGGGCAAGTTGCTCATCGTCCACGATCACAACAGAAAGGGGCATTCTGTCTCCTGAAACCGGGCTCTTCCGAAAGTATAGCGACCGCGTTTTGACGGAGTCAACGCGGTCTGCCACGGATTAGTTGGGAAGGAACCCGAACTTCAGTGCCGCTTCTGCGTGGTGTCACCCATATCCATCTTAGTGAGTCCAGCTGGGACCTCGAAAAGACTCGCCGGTTGCGGACCTTCCTGGATGTTTCGCAATTCTCCCCCATCGTCTTTGCCCTGCCATTTCACCGGGAACCTCAATTTGGGATCGAGCCAAACGTGGCTGACTTCGCTCTTTGCATTCGTGCCTTCGTATTCGACGGTGTTTCGGCCATTGACGGCTTGACTACCTACTTTATGACAGGTTCCACCCTTGTTATTTGCCAGCTTCAGCCAGTCACCGCAGGCATTGTCCACGTCCGAGGTTTTGAAGAAGCTGAACATTTGCCTCTGCTCCTGAGCCTGAGACGGCATTTCCATATACATGTGTTGTTCAGGCATGAGGATAGTCACAGTCTGGCTGGCCAGATTCATGATGAAAGCGGCGCCTTTTGAATCAGGATCCCGAGAGTCGAAACGAATCTTGTCTTTGGAAAAATAAATCTTCGACTGCGTCTGCGTGCCTTGCTTTTGCGAAGATACAACGTCGGCCGAGAACTCCGTTTGCGCCACCACAAAGGTCGCGGAAAAGATGACGGCAAAAACACAAAAACGAGCGAACCGGCGAGTCATGGAAGTCTCCTTGATTTGAGTCGGCAGCAATTGGCGCTTAGTTCGCGTTCGGGGAAGAGCGGTGGAAGCATAACAGAAATAAAGCAGGAATAGACGGAGGACCGGCGCTATTCACCGATGTAACATTCGCAGCCTTTCATACAAGATTTTCCAGCGCCAGCGCCATGCCCATTCCACCGCTTACACAGAGAGTGGCCACGCCTCGCCGGGTATTTCTCTTGAGCATCTCGTGCAACAAGGTGACGACGATTCGCGTACCGGTGCATCCGATGGGATGCCCAAGAGCGATCGCTCCGCCATTTACGTTGAGTTTATCGCGGTTGAAATTTAATTCGCGGTCGCATGCTAAGACCTGGGCGGCGAATGCTTCGTTCAACTCAATCAACCCAAAATCCTGAAGCTTAAGGTTGTGCTTTTCGTCGAGCTTCCGCAGAGCCGGGACCGGGCCAATTCCCATCGTGCGCGGATCGACTCCGGCCGAAGTGACGGCGGAAATTCTTGCGAGCGGCTTCAGGTTGTTCCGTTTCACAAAGTGCTCGTTCGCTAAAACAATGGCGGCAGCGCCGTCAGTAATGCCCGACGAGTTCCCGGCGGTAACGGTTCCGGTTTTCGAAAACACTGGCGCCAGCTTACTCAGCTTCTCGATGCTCGAATCCGCAAACGGATGTTCGTCGCGGTTGAATATTGTCGCGCCCTTCTTGCCTTCGATGGTTACCGGGACGAGTTCGGCGTCGAATCTTCCAGCGGCGATTGCTCGTCCGGCGCGGGCTTGCGACATGAGCGCATATTCATCCTGCTCCTCACGCGAAATTTTGTAGTGCTCAGCCAGCACTTCGGCGGTTTCGCCCATTACCATCTTTGCCATGGGACAGAAGAATCCATCGCGATACATGCCATCGACCAGATCCTGATTGCCTAACCTGTATCCCCAGCGCGCTTCGAGATAGTAAGGAACGCGCGACATTGACTCCGCCCCGCCCGCCAGAATGCAATTTGCGTCGCCGAGCAGAATCGCCTGGTAAGCGAGAGCGATGGACTTCAACCCCGAGGCGCACGCTTTGTTCACCGTGAACGCCGGCACTTCCTGTGGTACGCCGCTACGAATCGAAATCTGCCGCGCCGGATTCGGTCCGCCCCCCGCCTGCCGTGCATTGCCGAAGATGGTTTCTTCCACCTGCTTGGGATCAATTGCAGCGCGTTCCATCGCGGCCTTAGCGGCGATTACGCCCATGTCAGCCGCCGTCAGAGAGGCGAGTGATCCGCCGAATTTTCCGATCGGGGTGCGCACCGCGGAAAGAATGTAGACTGCCTGCAACTTTCACCTCCGAAGCATTTGAGTCTAGCAGGGTGGAGAAAGATGCTGGCGAGTTCAGATCTGCGAAGAGAAAGGAATTTAATGTGTGTTCATCTCGTCCGGACTGCGGGATCCAGCGGAGCGCACATGCTGGAGACGGCGCATCATGGCGTCAATTGCAACCCTTCGTCTACGCCGCGTAATTGTGCCGCTACTCACGGAATCTCGCCTTTACAGGCGTGTGCCGCGATCGGGCTGCCGCGCACGTGTTCACCTGCTTCGGCCCTTCCCGCAGTTCCGCCGAAAGTTTCCCGAGCGCTTACTGCACGGTCACTGTCACCGTTCCAGAACTTCCGAGATAGTTGCTGCTTCCTTTGTAAGTCCCCTTGATCATGTGCGTGCCGGTACCGACTATCCCCGTGGTGACGAGAGTTGCGGAACTACTCGTTAGGGACGCACTTCCGAGATTCGTCGTGCCATCACTGAATGAGACCGTGCCCGTTGCCGTGCTGGTCGGAGTAGCCGTAACTGTGGCTGTCAAAGTAACCGACTGTCCCGAGGTGATTGTCGCTGGATTCGCCGTCATCGCGGTGTTGGTAGCAGCCTTGTTTATGGTCTGCGTGAAGACTGCCGAGGTGCTTCCGGCATGATTCGTATCGCCGCCGTAGACGGCAGTGATTGAATTGCTTCCGGCAGGAAGCTGCGTTGTCTTAGTCGTAAACGTGGCTGTGCCGCTGCCCAGAGCGCCTTTACCAAGAGTGGCCGTACCTTTCATGAACGTCACAGTGCCCGCCGGCGTTCCGGCTCCCGCGTCGGTCGTGACGGTCGCGGTAAATGTCACCGCCTGTCCGAACGTAGATGGATTGGGGGTAGACCCCGTGATGGTGGCGGTTGTCGCAGCCTTATTCACCGTCTGCACGACTGATCCCGAACTGATGGCGAATTTCGTAGAGCCGCCGTAGGTCGCAGTAATCGTGGTTGTGCCGGTTGCCAAGGTCGAAGTGCTCAAGGCAGCGACACCGTTGGTAAGAGCGACTGTTCCCAGCAACTTTGTGCCGTTCTTAAAAGTAGCTTTCCCCGTTGGAGTTCCTTTCGAGGAACTCACGGTTGCGGTAAATGTGACGGACTGACCGAACGTAGAAGGATTCAAGCTGGAAGCAAGCACGGTAGTGGTCGCGACGCCGTTTACGGTTTGTACGAGGATGCCGGAGTTGCTGGCTGCGTGATTGGCATCGCCAGCGTAGGCTCCTGTCATGTTGTGCGATCCGGCAGTCAATTTGGAGGTTGCGAAGGAGGCTACTCCAGAAGAGTTCAACGTGCCTGTCCCAATTGTCGCGGTGCCATCTTTAAATGTCACGGTACCGGTGGCCGTGGTCGACCCTCCGGTGACCGTCGCACTGAATGTGACGAGGTCCCCCGCGGTCGAAGGATTCTTGCTTGAAGTGATTGTGGTCGTGGTGGGGCTTATTGAGCACTGCCCGCGATCCGCCACCAGAGCGGTGAACGGTGTGTTGGTCAGACCTGTGGTGGCTATATTTCTTATTTCCACTCCAGGTTCGCTGCCCGCGACATCAGTGCCAACGCGGAAGCGCATTTTCACGCTCTGGCCCGCATATTGCGTGCCCAGGTTCACAGTGACGGGCGTGAAAGCAGGATAAGGAGGATCGTTCAGGCCGGTGTATGCCATTCGGCCCTCCAGCACATTGCCTCCGCCGGTAGCAAGTGTGTGATCGTAGCCGGGGCTGGCAAACTGGCCGATATCGCCCCAAGAAGTTCCGCCGTCGGTGCTGATTTCGAGCACCATGCCATCAAACCAATTCCCGTTGAAATCAGTGTCGAAGAAATAACGCTGCTCGAACGAGAGAGTGAAATTTCCGCTTCCGACCTGCATGGCAGGCGAAACCAACGACTCATCGGAGGCAAGATTGGAATCGACTCCAACCCAGCGGTGCTCGAGCGGCGTAATCTGCCGTCTTTGCCAATTCACAATGTCGGGTAGAAACTGCGTTGTTCCGGCAATGGTCCACGCACTGTTATTAGCTTCTACGTCGTCGTTGGCTGACCCGTTGGGAATCTCATCTGTGTTGGCTCGGAATGATGCCAATGCGTTCACCGGTTTGGGCAAACTTAATGAAGGATCCGTGAATGCAATGTTGAAGTCGATTTGCTGGATCCCGACGGCGCCCGTCAAGGCGACGGTGACAACCGCTGTAGTATCCGCGCCCGCACTGGCCGACGGGAAGTTAACGGCATTGCCGCTGGGGAAAGTGACGTTGGGATTGCTGGTGGTGATAGTCGCGCTGACCGCGCTGAGCGTTGCTCCGCCGTCGTTGTGTAAGGTGATGGTAAGCGGCCCAGTTTCTCCGTTATCCAGTACGCCATCCTGGTCGCAGGAATTCCCGGTGTCACTCAGCGTCGCGTTGGCAAAAGCCAGAGAGGGCAACTCCCAGATACCCCGACCGTAGGTGGCTGCGCGAAGGAAACTGCCGTCGGCTGGCATGTAAATATCGGATACGCGGACATTGGGCAAGCCGGTATCGTAGGGTACCCAGTTGGCGCCGCCATCTGTCGATCTGTAAATGCCGAGGTCGCTGGCCGCCAGCAGGGTCTGGTTTGTAGCGTCGCGCTTGTCAAGAATGACTCGAGGAGTAGGAACGTCGGGAAGGCCGTTATCCGCACGCGCCCAGCTTGCTCCTCCGTCCGCACTTTTAGCGACGCGAACCGCTCCAATCGCCGGTGCTACGGAAGTAACGTAAAGAGTATTGTTATCCGCCCACGTCACCCCCGATACGAAGTTCTGGAATCCGGGAAGCAGAGTATTGAGAAACTTATCTGACCAGGTCGTTCCTCCATTGGAAGTGATCTCAAGATGACCAGAGCCGCCCGCAACGGCTATGTGCAGCAGGTCGACGGGACTGACGCCCACCGAGTGCGCATTCGTGCGCAAGGTAACAGTCGAGGGAATGCCATTGAAGCCGACCTGGCCAATGACCGAGAAAGTGTTGGCGCCGTCAACGGTCTTATCGATTAGTTTCAAAGATGATGTGAAAAAGATCTTGCCGGAGGGATCTAAACTCGCACTGGGAACCTCGACGGGAACGAAGAATGCGGCGTCGTTAACCGACGGAGCGAACGAATGAATAAACTCTTCCCCCGAGTTAGGTACCTGATTTGTCCAGTCGACAAAATATTCGTTGCCCTCTACAGTCCCAATGGCAAGGTTGGAGTTCGCCTGACTCCATCCAGTCCCAAAGCCGTCGCCGCCCCCACTCTCGTTGTAAATGGTCGTGTTGCCCTTTCGCACGCGGTTCCCACATCTTGAGCTCCGAAGATCACTGCGGAAGGAAATGAGGGTGTAGACGCAAGGGAATAAATCAGAAATGTCTGCAAGCCGCTATTCTTATCGCTGGACCATGTCGTCCCGTTGTCGGTACTGATAAAAAGCCCGCCATCGTTACCGAATAGGAGGGTTGGCGTCCCCGCTGTACTTAGGGCGGCAGCATGAAAGTCGGCGTGTGCATAGGGCAGACCGAAGCCAATCCCCAAGGCAGGATCGTTGATGGTTCCGCCGCCCAGCCAATTCGAAAGCAAAGTCCAGGTAGATCCCCCGTCGGTGCTCTTGGCGCTGCTGAGATTTCCGCCCAGGTAAACGGTGTTGCGCGTTGCATCGCGCGAGTCTACCAGGATCATTTGGTTGTAATAGGCCTGGCCGTGGAGCAGGTCCATGTTCGGATTATTGCTGTTAGGGTTCGTGGGGATCTTGCTATTAAGACCCAAGGCGGTCCACGTCTGCCCGCCGTCGGTCGAGCGAAACAGGTCGCGCTGGTCGTCCAAGATGGGGTTCGAGTTCACGTTCTCCGCGATCGCATAAACGATGCTATCGCCGGGTGCGCCGACGGCCAGCGTAGTACGTCCCGCGCCGGTGTAGACATTTCCCGCATTCGAGATAGGAGCCCATGTAGCGCCATGATCGGCGGAGAGATAGAGGGTCGCTGGCGTAAGGCAATCCACGGCAGGAACAAGAATGCCGCAGGGTTGCGCGTTCAGCAGCCACCCCGCACTGCTGTGCACCAGGCTCCAGGCCGATTGACCTTGAAATCCGAAACCGGTGACCTCAGCATAGCTAACCCCACCGTCGACAGAACGAAACAGACCGAAATCTGTAGCCACCAGGACAATGTCCTGTGAAGAGCTAGTGTCCACTTTGACGTCCCGCACCGACATGGCATTTACGAGATCCACGTTGTTTGTCCAGGTCGTTCCACCATCGACGGATTTAAACATCACGCCGGCGGAGTTGATCAGGTCAAATGGGTCCCCCAGACCCAGGTAGAGAACGTTCGAAGTGCGGCCAAATACTACGGATCCGCCACCGGTCGTGGGCAGGGAATCGGTAAGAGGCGTCCAGGTGGTTGAAGTGGAGGTGAAGTTGTGCGTCACCCAAAGGCCGCCGCCTGAAGTCAGAAAATAGACTGTATTTGCATCGGCCGGGTCCGGCAGTATGGTCCTGGCTCGGCCGCTGTCCTGCACAAATCCGGTAAAGGACTCGTTCTGTTCGTAATCGGCGCCCGTAGGCCCAATCGGCACCCACGTCGGACTTCCGCTGCCGGGTGCGTCGGCTCGGGCTTGCGCGGCAGAACGTTCCCGCCGTAAGTTGAGCACATGCTCCTTGAACTCGACCGAGGGCATACCCCGGTCGCGGCGTTGCCATTCCATTCGCGCGCGAGGATCGTCCTGTTCTGGTTCCCGGCTCCTACCTTGAATGCCGCTCTTAGTCTCGGGGGCGTGTGCACGGGCGCGTTGCCGCAGCAGTGGCGAATCCATGCTGTCGCTTTGCTGGCTGACCGCGGGAGTGTTCCGCTGCGCTAAAACGCCAATCGCAAGCAGAGTGGAAAAAGAGAAGGCTAGAAGGATAGAGCGGGCGATAATACGCATTTGGGCTCCCCGAAGAGATTGCTCTCAACGCATGGTTAGTTTTTATCTTGCGTAAGTCGGGGGAGAAAGAAAGCTGCACTGCGACGCTGAAACGGAGGTCAGCGTTCGAACTTCGGGGATGCTACTGCCTTTAGCTTCAATTGTCAACAATTGTAAAAGCGGTGGGGCGGTTCGAGACGATGGTTGAGGCGTCAACGAATGCTCGCCCTCTCTTGCCATTCCATCTAACCTCCGGCATAATAAGTGTTTGTCTTCACCTCGCCGGACGCTTCCGGAACAAGGATATACATCAGTGTTAATGATTCGACTGGCGCGCATGGGTGCGCGCAAACAACCGCATTACCGCATTGTCGTGATCGAGAAAGCGCGTGCGCGCAACGGCCGGCCGGTGGAAGTTGTCGGGACTTATAACCCGCGTACCAACCCTGCCAGCGTGGATTTCAAGCGCGAACGCGTCGACTACTGGGTTTCAAAGGGCGCTCAAATGTCGGAGCGTGTCGGCAAGCTTTATTCCAAGCCTGCGGCTGCCCCTGCGACTTCTGTGGCCTAAACCAACGCTATGACTGAAACCGTCGCGGACGTCCGTGTTCTTATCGAGAAGATTGCGAAGTGGATCGTTGACGCTCCTGACGAGGTATTCGTCGATCAGGTCGATGGCGATGTGATCGAACTGGAAGTCGCCGAAGGTGACGTTGGGAAAGTCATCGGACGCCAAGGGCGCAACGTGCGGGCTTTGAGGGCTCTTCTGAGTGCAGCGGGCGTCCGGGCGCGAAAGAGATACACGCTGGAAGTCATCGACTAGCGGATTGTCTGCGGAAACGGATTACCAGATTGCTTGGAAGGGCGCGGCTTCGATAAAGCCCTAGTGACTCCTTTGTGACGGAGTTCGTAGCAGGGCATGCCTTCAGGCATGCCTCGAACGCTGATCATGAGATCTCCTTGAGGCGCTGCGCTGCGGGCAGGGAACCAAACATTCGCGATCCTGAAACAAGTGCTGAATTCATTACCCTGGCCCGGGTAGTGAAAACGCAGGGCCGCCGCGGCGAAGTCGCGAGTGAGATTCTCAGCGATATTCCCGGGCGATTCAGTATTGGCATGCGCATGTTCGCGCTGCCCAGGGAAGCGGACAGCCGCCGGGAATTGGAAGTGGAAGAGTTGTGGCCGCACAAAGGGCTGCTGGTGCTGAAGTTCGTTGGTGTGGATTCGATTTCCGAGGCGGAAGCGTTAATCGGATGCGAATTGCAAGTGCCGCGCAGCGAGCGTTCAGCGTTGCAAGCCGGCTGGAACTATGTGAATGATTTGGTGGGCTGCGAAGTTCTTGACGATGACCGAGCGATTGGACACATTGAAGACGTTCAGTTTGGAGCAGGCGAAGCACCGCTGCTGATTGTGAGTCAGGCCGGTGGAAGGCGGTTCGAGGTGCCGTTCGCAGAAGCGTATCTCGACCGGGTTGATCTCGAGCGGAAGGAAGTGCGCATGAAGTTGCCCGACGGCCTACTGGAAGTGAACGGACCGCTTACGGCGGACGAAAAGAGAGAACAGGCGCAACCGGCGAGAAAGAAAAGGCGGTAAACACAGAGGATACGGGGGATCACAGGATAAAACTCTTTATTCTCCTGTGTCCTTCGTAGTGAAGTTTTGATCTGCGATGAAGGCCGACATTGTAACCATTTTTCCGGACTTCTTTCGCGGGCCGCTCGATCACGGCATTACGCGCCGCGCTCAGGAAATGGGCCTGGCGAAAATTCAAGTCCACGATCTGCGAGAGTTTACTCGTGATCGCCACCGCACTGTGGACGACCGGCCCTTCGGCGGTGGTGAAGGCATGGTGCTGAAGCCGGAACCGCTGTTTGAATGTCTGGAGTCGATGAGACTGGCGTCGCAAGAAGACCGCGTCGCGGGGCGAGTGAAGCAGTCAGTGGTGTTACTTTCGGCCCAGGGACAACGCTTTACGCAGAAAGTTGCGGCAGAATTGGTTTTGCTTGACCGCATCGTCTTTGTTTGCGGACGATACGAAGGCGTCGATGAGCGAGTGGCGGACTTTTTGGCCGACCGGGAGCTATCCATCGGCGATTATGTTTTGAGCGGCGGAGAGATAGCCGCTGCTGTGATCGTGGAAGCCGTCATGCGTTTGCTTCCTGGGGCGGTTGGAAACGAAGCGTCAACCCAGCAGGAATCTTTTACGGTTGATGCGAAGGTAAGGGGTTCAGAAGGTGCGGATTCGACTTGCGGGTCGAATGGATTGCTGGATTATCCGCACTACACGCGGCCCGCGGAATTTCGCGGGATGGCGGTGCCGGAAGCGTTGATGTCCGGAAACCACGAAGAGATAAGAAAGTGGCGTCGCAAAAGGGCATTGGAGAAAACTTTGCGCAATCGGCCGGATTTGCTGCAGGGTGCGATGCTAAGCGACGAAGACAAAAAATTTCTGGCCGGGATCAGAAGGGATCGCGGTTGAGTTTCATTTTAGAATTTAAGAATTGAGAAGGACTAACCATCATGTCGAACTTGATCATCGAAAAACTGCTGGCGAAAACCCAACGTACCGACATTCCCGCGTTCCACCCAGGCGACACCATTCGCGTTCACGTGAAGATCAGAGAAGGCGACAAGGAACGCTTGCAGGCGTTTGAGGGCGTTGTAATCAAGCGCGACAATGGGCCGCAGGCCAGCTTTACCGTGCGCAAGATCAGCTTTGGCCAAGGCGTGGAGCGCATTTTCCCCGTCCACTCGAAGGTGATTGACAAGGTCGATCTGCTGCGCTCGTCCAAAGTGCGGCGCGCAAAGCTCTACTACCTGCGCGGCCTCAAGGGCAAAGCGGCACGGCTGCGCGACGCGGAATAGAGTCATTCGGAAAGCCGCGTGAGTCTGCTATGAATTGTTTGTCGGTGGTCAGAGCGGGTTCTACCCCGCGGCCGCAGCTCTCACTTTCAAATGGTCAGTCATGACTTCGAGGTCAGCGAAGTCGGCGGCGCGCGGCTTTTTCAATTGACGCAGCACATAATCGAGCAGCGGGCGATCCCCCTGGCGGATCTCCTGAAACTCCACTCCCATGGCGCGGCTCTGTGCGGTATATCTCACGTGCCCACGCAGCGCGACGCTCACATCACACATATTCAGCACCAGCCTTAGGGCAGTGCCCGGAGCGATTAAGTCGCTGGAACTGATGAGGCAGCCGAATTCCGAAATTTCTTCCAGACGGCCTTCGACACGAGACTGTCCGCCAATTTCCGCCATATTCGCGCCTCCGTTTACCGGGAAGCGCGGCCGCCGGCGGCGATTTTGCTCTCCACGTCCGAAGGGATTCATTGGTTGCTTCCGGTATGGCCAGTCTGGGGCGAGCGGCAGATATTGCTCCTCCATTTGCCGAAGCTCGTCTGCCCAAGGAATTCTATTGCCCTCGACACACTCCACGGTGAACTGGCCGCGCAAGGGAGAGTCGGGATCGGCTGTCCAAACTACCTGGCAAATCGACTTCGTGCGGCCGCGCTCGACGGTGACCAGATCTCCCACCTTAAGATCGCGCGAACTGCGTAGCCGCGCGCCACGAGGATGGATGTCGTAAGTGCAAGCCAGTTCCAACCCGCCGCGCTCACCATTTTCCATGTGAATGAGACGCACGGGCAGCGCAAGGTGGATCAACTTCTCGACCGGCGCGCCATCACGCCGCTCTAGATTTTGATCGGTCCGCGCCTGGATCCCACTTCTGTTCAAAATTACTCCTGCTTAACTCAACGATTAATCGTCAACATAGCAGTACATGTCCGACTGGACAACGTACGTCCGTACCCAAAGTAATGGTTACTAACCGGCGATGCCTTCACGGCTCATCGCGAGAACGAACAATGTAAGGCAGCACTCGATAGAGGAGCTTTGGCCTGTGGATTTTGCTCCTTGCAGAAAAGCGTGATGTCGGGCGAATATGGTGGGACATACCATCTTCTCAATGCCAGGCACTGCAAAGGTTTCGTCCGACTTTTCTCTTTCTCCAGCGGCGGCAAAGCTGCGGCTACTGAAAAAGCTCCGTTGCACACTGCGTTATGAAAAAAACGCCTGGGCATCAGGGGCGGTGATGGTGGCCGGGGTGGACGAAGTGGGGCGTGGATCTTTGTTTGGACCCGTAGTAGCAGCGGCGGTAATTCTCGATCGTGGCTACCGCCTTCGCGGCTTGCGGGATTCTAAGTTGCTACTTCCGGAGCGCCGCGAACTTCTGGCGCCGCGTATTTGCGAGCACGCGGTCGCGTGGGCGGTTGCGGCGGTCGATGCCGCACGCATCGACCAGATCAATATCTATCAGGCGTCGCGTCTCGCCATGCGCGAGGCTGTGATGCGTCTTCAGCCTGCGGCCGATCATTTGCTGATTGATGCCGTGCGACTGGATTGCGAGCTGCCGCAGCGGGCGATCATTCATGGGGACGCTCTCTCCGCTTCAATTGCGGCGGCGTCGATTCTGGCCAAGGTGGAACGCGACCGCATGATGTGCGAATGGGATTCGGTCTTTCCTGAGTATGGCCTTGCTTCGCACAAGGGTTACAGCACGCCGCAGCATTTGGCGGCATTGCAGCAGTACGGTCCGACGCCGCTACATCGGCAATCGTTCGCGCCGGTGTGGATGAATCCTGCAGAGCAGGAAGTTTTCGAGTTCGATTGAGGCCGCAGTTCTGCTCCCTCAGACTTCCTGCTGATACACATAAATATGAGATGTTTACACATGCACCAGAATTGTTTGAGTCCTTTTGTTCGAGGTGATGCTTGCGGACGAACATTGACATTGACGACCGCTTGATGGTTCAGGCGATGCGGTGCAGTGGCGCGCGCACCAAAAAGGCGGCCGTGGAAGCAGGACTACGACTACTTGCCAAGACGCACGCTCAACGCTCTATTCGTCGTCTTCGGGGAAAAGTGCCCTGGGATGGCAATCTTGATCACTCGCGCCTGAGCCGGGTTCGGAGATAGCAGGGCGAGGAGATCGTCGTAATTGAGGCGGCCCCACAATTTCCATTCCTTCGAAAGGTGCTCGAACGGTTAGGTGGTGCACCAGTCATAACTTGAAGGCTGCAAGGAAGGTTGCCTGGCGAGCGACCAGACTAGAGTGTCGGGATGAGTTGCTCGTGCTTCAGTTTGATTTTGCTCCCTGTGGCGTAGCGAGGCTTAGGTTGGAGTTGAGGTCGTTGACGAGCTTCGTGTTGCTCACGAGCGCATGCCGCAGAATATCCGCCTGGTCTTTGGCAGTCGCCCAATCCTGCTTCTCCACTGCTTCGGTCAATCCCGGCAACTCCAGATGTGCGTAGGTAAAGCGCGCACCATAGAGGATATGTTTGAACCATGGCCGGCCAGGAATGCCGTCAGGGTTCAGCCAGTTGCGTTCGACCGCCATCGCGCCGTGGTTGATAGTTTGGGCAAGCACAGGATCGACCGCACCGGAGGCTAGCGCGCGAGCGGACGAGTCATCCAGACGCTTCCCAGCAGCTTCGAATTCGTCGATGGCGTCCAGTACCGGCTTGAGATCCAATTGGCTCAAGTCCTTGCCCTTGCTTAGTTCGTTGACGAATTGACGAACGTTGTTTGCGTAGCTGGCGAAATCAAACGGAAGCAGGTCGGCGTTGGCGAGTCGCAAGGCAAGCACTCCCCACAACTGCGACATCAGTGTGTGAAACCGATAGCCAGGATCGCCGAAGTGGTTCATCCAAAAGAAGTCGTCATAGGCCGAGTGGTAGACGCCGTATGGGCCCTCAAATCCGAGGCCGAGGACTGGGACACCGACAAAGTTCAGGAACACTGTGTGATCGGATCCGCTGCCAATGCGGGTGTCGGCAAGATTAGAGTCGGTGACTTCCTCAGCCTGTTTGGCTTCATGCCGCGCGCGAGTGGTGGAAGTCTTCCAGGCTTCATACAGACTCTTGCCGGATGGATCTTTAAGCGTGTGTGTGGCCTCGAGCAACATGGGCGCGAGCGACGCGACTGCCTGACCATGGAAGTTTGGTCCCGACGTGGCTTCATCGACGTTGATGTAGGCAACTGCTTTGTTACGCAGTTCGCCGGCGAACTGTTCTCCCCACTCGGTGGAACCGGTGAGCCCAACTTCTTCTCCATCCCAACTGCATACGACGACGGTGCGGCGCGGACGCATTCCTGACTTCGCCAGTTTCCCCATCGCGCGAGTCAGTTCCATCATCGACGCAGTGCCGCTGCTGGGATCGACGCCGCCGAACACCCACGCATCGCGGTGATTGCCGACGACGATCCACTCATCAGGAAATTGCGCGCCGCGAATGCGGCCTTCAACCACGTAGTAAGGTTGCGTCGAATTGTCCATTTCAATTTTCACGTGCACGCGCACGCGATTACCGCCGAGATGATATTTGATTGGCAATCCGCCTTGCCAGTCCTCGGGAGCAACCGGGCCATCCATGTTCGAGAGAAGCGGCTTGGCATCATGCCAGGAGAGAGGCAACGCCATGATCTTCGGAATCGAGGTAGCTTGCTCCACTGGAATACGTTTTGCGCCTGGAACGGAGGCCCAACCCGGGGTGAGCGGATCGCCGGGCACCATGAAGTCGTAGGTAATTGCGCCGCGCTGAATGTGATACTCCGGACCCCAGGGACCCTTAGGGACGACATTTCCTTTTTTGTATCCATCTTCGGCAGGATCGCTGTAGATGAGAAGAGCAGCGGCGCCCTCATGTTCCGCAGTGAGGGCTTTGAAGCCGCGGTAGCTGTAGGGATTCGAATACCGTACCAGCACTACCTTCCCTTTGACGTCGATGCCTTGCCTACGTAGAAGTTCGTAGTCTTCAGGATTGCCGCTGTGGGCGTACACGAGCGGTGCTGTTACTTCGCCGGAGGCGGACATTCCGCTCCACGCAGAACTTATATTTTTGTTTTTGGAATCAGGATCGCCGAGCACAGGCATTTCGCGCAGGACGGCGCGGTAGTGCACGGGTGCAGTCATTTCCAGAAAGGTAGACTTTGGATTCGAGCCGTAAACGTCGTAGCGGCGAATGACAACGTCTTCGAGACCTTCCTGACGCCATTCATCCGCGATGTAGCGAGCGAGTTCGTTGTTGCGTGCGGAGCCCGCGACATGGGGTTCGGAAGTGAAGATGTGGTGTTGATGGCGTTCTTCATCCGGGGTGGGGATGGCTTTGAACTTACTCTCGACATCGGCTTCGTGGGCAGCGGCGGACGGAGTAAATCCGAGGATCGAGGTCTGGGACGCGACGGGCAGGCCGGCGCAGAGTAGCAGCGGCACCAGCTTGATGAACATTTCCCGCATCCGGGATTTCCTGGTTACTTTGAGCTTCGGAGGGCAGAACAGAGCTTGAATCGCGGAGTACGCGAAGAACGAACGCGGAGGGGAATCGTGCCGATCGAAATCCACAGGGTTAGCTCTCCTTGTCGGGAACTTTATTTGGCTTTGTAGATCTCCGTCAGCAAGTCTGGTTTCGTCTCATCGCGCACAAGGTGCGGGTAACGGTCGCCACCGTGGTAATCGAGCTTGTAGGACTTGTAGTAGTCAGTGTTCTCCACCAGAAGATCCAGAGGCGCAGTTCCGCTCTTGCCCGACTGCAGCGCGTCGTGCAGCACTTCTGCCGAGTACTTTCGTCCGTTTACTGCGATCAACTTCATGCCCGGGCCAATGCCAGATTGGGCTGCGGACATCCCTTCGATAGTGTCGGTGATGGTGCCGTCTTCGCGGAGATGTAGTCCTACAGAATAAGATGCGTCGACGATGTGGTAATTGCTTTCGGCGCCCCGTTCCATTTCAGATTGGGTATCGTCATAAGCAAGTTTCCATCCGCTGCCTTCGATCCCGCCAAGCGGGGCACCGGGTCCGTGGTTGGTCAGGCGCTCCATCCAAAAGCTACGCCAGTCGTAAGGCACAACTTGATTCAGCGCGTTTATGACGTCATCGAAAGTGTAAGGTTTGACCATCGGCGGCGTGTTAGGAGCGCCATGGAAAAGATGGCAGAAATCGTCGATTGTCTTCTTGCCTTTGCTTTGCTGACGAATGATGACGTCGACCCACAGCCAATTCAGAGTGTCCTCGTCATAGAAGTCAACTCCGCGGCGCCATGAATGCCACGCCTGCGGAGAAAAATAAAGCTGCGGTGCTGCATCGGCTGTGTCCTGCAAATTGCGCCAGGAGCGCCCGGGTGTATGGTCGAGGGCGGCAGCGGTCAAGGCCAGGTCATCGCGCTCCTGCTCCGGGGTATGCAAGCCGCTGCGGGCGGTCAGCACTGTGCCCAAATAATTCGTCAAACCCTCATAGACCCAGAGCAGATCGTCCTGCATCGGCTGTTGATAGTCCGGCGTTGCAAGATCGGCGGGACGACGATATTTTCCATTCCACGAGTGTACGTATTCATGGGGAAGCAGGCTGGCTGACAGTTTGCGCGCGGTGTCGTCAACAAGTCCGCGCTCGTCGATTCGACTGTCGTCGGACTCGTGGTGTTCCAGACCAAAGTGCGCCACATGATCGCTCAAGCTGAGCAGGAAATGGTAATCGCGGTAGTGGTGCGCTCCGAACAGTTTGTTCGTTTGCTCGATCAAGCTTTTGTAATGGTCCCAAACTTCCTGCGGAGCAGCTAGCGCAGCGGCGCTGTCCGCGGCGATGTCCATCTCTGTAAGCGGATCGTCTGCGAGTTTGACGACCTTGAGGAATTCACCGGTAATCACAGGCGAGTCGACCAGGGTGGTAAGTGAGACGGTTGAAAATCGAATTTCATTGCCGCTCTGATTGGATATTGGCAGGGGCGTTCCAAATTTCCAGCCCTCGGGAAGTTTCAGGCTGGCGCTGTAATTGATGTCGTCCGATTTCCAACCTTTGGGATAAAGCAACACCTGGTTCCAACTGATGACTGCCATCTTGTCTGTTGCAGAGGAACCTGCGGAAAATCCGCCCTCGAATGTTGCTGGAGAAAGGAAATCGAGTTCAACCTCGACCTCATTGACGCCGCTTGGGACCTCGACGTGGATGGTAAAGCCGTCAAGAAGATCGCGACGCCATTTCAGAGTGTTGCCGCCGGCTCTGAACTTGAGTCCTGCCAAGTCAACAACCGGACCGTCGGGTGCGTGCTCGCCGGGAATCCACTTTGGGTAGTACAGCGTCAGGTCTCCAGCCGTAGCAGGAATTTTCAGCCTGGCGTGAAAGATTTTTCGTGCGGCGGAGGTCGCGTCCACAAAAATGGTTACGGTTGGAGCGGCGGCTGCCTGACTGAAGGTTACTGAAAACAGAACGAAGAAGCTAAGACTAACCACTCCCAAGACTCTTGAGAGTTTCATTTAAGCCCCCATTGGTGTCGATGAACCGAATCCTTATTTGGCCTACGGAATTTTAGACTATAGCAGCCGCGCCCGAGGTGGTACAGAGACTCACCTGCGCTGATATCATCTCGACGATGTCGCGGCGAGGAAAATTCATCACCTTCGAAGGGCTCGACGGAACCGGTAAGAGCACGCAGCTGCGGAAGCTGGCGGCCGCTCTGCGTGCGGCCGGACATAAAGTTGTCGAAACACGCGAGCCCGGAGGAACAGCGACAGGGGAAAAGATTCGCCGTGTCTTGCTGGACTCCGCGACCCGGGGGCTTTCGCCGTTAGCGGAAATGGCTTTGATGTTCGCTTCGCGAGCGCAGCACATAGCAGAGGTGATTCAGCCGGCATTAGATCAAGGACAGATAATTTTGTGCGACCGTTTCACTGATTCCACAGAAGCTTATCAGGGCGGCGGCCGCAAGCTGGGCAGTGAAGATGTACTAACTTTGCATCGGGTCCTTTGCGGAAATTTGCAGCCCGACCTGACGATCCTCCTGGATTCGGACCTGGCAATGAGTGTGGGGCGGGCACGCCGGAGGAACCAGCTTGCAAATGACCGTTCGGATAAGAATGCGACGAAACGGATCGACGAAAACCGATTCGAGCAGCAGAATCGCGCCTTCTTCGCCCGTGTCCGGGACGGCTACTTGGCGATTGCAGCAAGGGAGCCACAACGTGTGGTAACCGTGGATGCTAGCGGGACGCCTACGCAGACGCATCGACGGATTATGGAGGTCGTTGGGCGAAAGCTGAAGACGGGGGCGAAGAATGGCTAGCCGCATTCACGGGCAGGTGGGACCGGCGGTCTGACAGATGTCATAAAATGGATTCTGACATGAAGAAAACTGAGAGTCTTACTCGGGTTGATGAAAGCGGGCGGGTTGTGATCCCCGAATCGTTCCGTCGCGCCCTCGGCATTCAGGCAGGTGACACTGTGGTTTTGAGCATCGAAAACCATGAATTGCGAATGACAACTGTGCGGCTACGTCTGGCCAAAGCCCAACAACTGGTGCGCAAAATGTGGGGCCCACTACGTCTCTAGTGGAGGATCTCATTGCCGAACGTCGAGAGGCCTCCTTCCGGTGTGAATAGATTCAGAATGCTTCCGTGCGTCTCGCTATTTTCCATAGGAAGCCAGGCGCCAAAATATTCACTCAGCAATTTGATTTACTTGAAAATGCTACTGTGAGTAAACATGGGATTCTCTGACTTTCACGGCAACACCGCGACCGTTCGTCGCCTGCGCGAAATGCTGGCGCGGGAACGCTTTCCGCATGCGGTGGTGCTGTCGGGTGGCCGGGGGTCAGGCAAATACACGCTGGCGCTGATGGTGGCGCAGGCACTGAATTGCCTGACGCCTACTGAAAGCGATGGTCTGCCCGACTTCTGCGGGCAATGTAAGAACTGTATCCGCATTGCCCAGGCGGGCGATCTGGACGCCCGTTTTGCCGAAGCGGTCGAAGCGCGGGAAGGCCTGCGCGAAACCGACAAGAAAGAGACCCGCCTCTTCGTGCAAACCCATCCGGATGTGTTGATCATTCCACCTGATCCTCCTCAGATGATGATCAAGGTCGATCAGGTCCGGCGCGTGATTGAAACCATCCATTACCGGCCGTCCGAAGCCAGAGAACGCGTTTATATATTTACCGACTCGGCTTTCATGAAAGAGGCGGCGAATTCGCTACTTAAGGTTCTGGAGGAGCCGCCTGACTTCGCTACGATTTTCTTGTTATCGGAAAATCCGGGGGAACTCTTGCCAACCATCCGATCACGGTCGATGGTTTTTTCCCTCAGCGCTTTATCAGTGGAGGAAGTGGATAGCTATCTTGCCAAGCAGCGTCCGGAATGGAAGCCGGAGCAGCGAGCGCTAGTCGCGCGCTTGTGTGAAGGTGCCCTGGGCCGGGCTCGGAGCTTCGACCTAGATGGCTATGTGGCCGCCCGCGCCGATGCGCTGAACATCCTTAACTCGGCCTTACAAGGGGGAGAACATACGCAACTTTTTAAAGTTACGGAAACGTATCGCGCGGGTGCCGAAGGACGAGAGAAGACAGAACATCTTCTGCGCACGCTTTACTCCCTGCTGCGCGATCTGATGTTTATCAATTCGGACTCCCTCGGCCTGGTTCACAACACGGACATTCAAAATCAGCTCAAGAAGCTTGCCGACTCAGCTGACTTTAACTGGATTGCCGGGGCATCTGAACGGATAGCCGAGGTGGAACGTGGCATGCGCCGCAACCTGCTGCGCTCATTGTCGCTGGATGCCCTTGGTTTGGCTCTGGAAAAGAACGCTTGAGCGTTTTCTAATGGAATCGGCCGCCAGCCCGCTTCTAAAAGCATACATGTCAATAACTTGCAGAGATTACTCTAGTGGTTCTAGTCCCTCTAGATATGTTGATCAGGCCTTCGGCCACGCCTATAATCGACTCACTCTGGTTTAAGAATTCTCCGTCAGGTTCCGGGTAGCAGGATGCGAGGGTGAAGTCTGCCTTTGCCGATTGGAGATAAATCCCGGGAATGCGCAAGCGCCTGCAAATCGTCCTGATGGCCAGCACCATAGCCGCGACCTCTATTTCTTTCATGCCACCTCTTCGCGCCGCCGACAGTGGCGATGAAGCTTCCGAAAAGATCACCGCATCCGATGAACACGGCCGCAAGATATACATCAACGAATCGACTCCTGCGAGGGCTCGGCATGTGGAACAGTCCGACTCACCCCGTCGAAAGTTGATGTACTGGAGTTCCAAAGAGAATCGCTGGAAGCCTGTGCCTTCCGCGAGCGCGGCTTCTATGCGAGCCGCTCGTTCGGCAGCGGCTGAAGTAAGCGAGTTCCTGGGACGTGAGTCCACGCAGTCGGCAACCGCAAGGATTGTGGCAGCTAATTTCCGTGGTCCCGCGGCAAACCCTCAGGATATCGATAGCGCGATTGAGCAGGCTGCGGCGCGGCATAACGTCGACCCTAATCTGGTTCGCGCGGTGGTTAAAGTGGAATCGAACTTTAATCCCAACGCGGTATCACGCAAGGGCGCGATGGGCCTGATGCAGTTGATGCCCTCAACTGCGCGGCAGTTGAATGTAAAGAATCCGTTTGATCCGGAACAGAACGTGGATGCCGGAGTGCGCCACTTGAAGCAGCTTCTGCAAAATTATGGCGGCGACATTAAATTGACCCTGGCCGCGTACAACGCAGGCGCAGGCGCGGTGGCGCGGAGTTCGGGCGTACCACACTATGCCGAGACCCAGAACTACGTGCGGAGAATTACCAACCTGTACAACGCAGGCTCCGTGTTCAACTCGGGCGCTTCACACGATCCCGTTAGGGTTCAACGAGATGCGCGCGGCATTCTTTATATCAGCAACACAGACTAGGTTTTCAGCATCTGTTTTACCTAATCTCTCTGGCACCCAGGAAATTGGATCAAAACGAGAGCGATCGAAGGCACGGGCTGGTTATCTTGAGGAGCTCATTGCGCCAGCGTGAGTTGTGGGCTGCGCTGTTGGTGTTCGCCATGTTCGGGGCGCTCACTGTCCCTTCAGCGCAAGCACGAGCGCGACATTCCGACGCTTGGGCGCGTGAACACTTTGCCACTGCTGAGCGTCTGCGGGAAGCGCTGAACGGACGACCTGCCGCCGACCGAACCCGCCGCGATTACCAACGGGTGTTAAACGCTTACCGAAATATTTATATGGGCGCGCCCAATTCGCCCAAAGCTGATCCGAGCGTGGTTGCGGTAGCAGAAACACTGGTCGAGATGGGCCGGCGCTTCGATGACGACAAGATTCTGCTTTCAGCCATTTCGCAATATAGATATCTGCGACGGGAGTATCCCGGCAGCAAGTATCGCTTCGGTGCATTGTTCACAATTGGTGAAATCTACAAAGACGACCTGAACGATTCCTTCTCCGCGCGCGCGATTTTTGAGGAATTTCTCGGGCACTATCCCAACAATCGCCTGGCCGACGACGCGCGGCAGGCCATCGCCGAAATAAATCGCGAGGCGAAGGCCGGAAAAGATACGGGAACGACGCGGGCCGCAGACAAAAAAGAACAGAAAAACGAGAAGAACAATGTCAGCGGTAAGGGTAAGGAAGATGAGGACCGAGGCACGAGCGAAGTCGCCGGGGACGAAAGTGGATCGCACAAGAATATCGGCAAAGAGGAATCCACGGGTGCGCGCTCACGACATCTGGCGCGCGTAACTGCTGTCCGTCATTGGTCCACTCCGGACTACACTCGCATTGCCATTGACCTTGAAGGCGATGTTAAGTTTTCCGCGCAGCGAATCGCCAAGCCCGCGCGCATCTTTTTTGACCTACACGATACGAAACTGGCCTCGACCCTTGTCGGCAAAAGCCTTGATGTGGATGATGGTTTCCTGAAGAAAATTCGCGTCGCTCAATTCGCGCCCGGCCGCACCCGCGTCGTGCTCGACGTAGCTAACCTTTCCGAATATGACGCCTTCTTGTTGCCTAATCCCTATCGCCTGATTATTGACATTCACGGGAAGGATAGCTGGGTAAAGCAACCCAATGATGCCGGCGAAAGCATGGCGGGCGTATCTTCGCCGCCCATCCCGGACGCCGACCATGATGCGTCTTCTGAACCGCAGTCCCCGACCGGGCAGCCCGAAGCGCCAACCGGGTCTCCGTCAGACACCCTTGCTGTTAATAAGAAGCCACAATCGGCGGTAGTGAAACGGGTAGTAGAAGCAGACGACGATGATGACGTTTCGCCTGAGACATCGAAGGGGAACTCGCGGAAGGTGAAGACGGTCGCTGCAAAGAAGGATTTATCCGGCGACCCCGACGGTGAATTGGACGCGTCGGATTCCAAAGTCCTCACGAGTAAGCGAAACCATATTGTCGACTCCCGGCATCGATCTTCACGCGCTGACGAAAAGCTGTCGAAAGGATCCGATTTTAATATCCGCGAGGCCACTCCCACCGCGAGCGGCGACCGCTCTCTGATTCGGGCTCTGGGATTAAAAATCGGCAGGATCGTGATCGATCCCGGACATGGTGGCCATGATACTGGCACGATTGGTCCCAACGGGCTGGAAGAAAAAGATCTTGTGCTTGAAGTGGGCAGGCGCCTGGGGAAGCTGCTGGAGACGCGATTAGGAGCGGAAGTGGTTTACACGCGTAAGAACGATACCTTCATTCCGCTTGAAACCCGAACTGCGGTCGCTAATCAGGCACGCGCTGACCTGTTCGTCTCAATCCACGCCAACGCCAGCCGCGATAGCGACGCTCGCGGAGTTGAAACCTATTACTTGAATTTCACTTCATCGCCCGAAGCGTTGGAGGTTGCCGCCCGCGAGAACGCGGTTTCGGAGAAATCGATTTACGAATTGCAGGATCTGGTGAAGAAGATCGCTCTAAAAGAAAAAATCGAGGAATCGCGCGAATTTGCCTCGGACGTGCAGCAGTCATTGCATAGTGGTCTAGCCACAAAGAGTTCCGCGATTCGTGACCGCGGTGTGAAGAAGGCTCCGTTTATCGTGCTGATCGGCGCCAATATGCCTTCGATTTTGGCTGAAATCTCTTTCGTCAGCAATCCTACGGACGAGCGCCGCCTTGCCACCAGCGAATATCGCCAGCGCATCGCCGAGTCACTTTACCGCGGTATTGCGAAATATGTGAACGGATTGAGCGGCGTGAAGATGGCAAGCAAGATGGCCGCCGGACAGTAGTTTCCCCGGAAACTTTTTCTCCTCCCGTGTGGTCTAATAACAGAAGGCACCCTGTGCCAATCGGTTCATCCATGCGTTTTTCAAGGGTCGTAGTTCTTTTACTTTTCGTTATTTCGTCAGGGGCGCTGTCTTATGCTGCTCCGGACGCAGCCGCTGCGCCGCTGCTTCCAAAGCAGTTTGCCGGATGGCAGGTTCAAGGCGAGCCTCAAAGAAGTAGAGATGTGACCGCCGCCGATTCCACCCATGCGGCCTTGCTGAAGGAATATGGCTTCACGGATTACGAGGCGGCCACCTACAAGAGTGATAACGGACGCACGCTCAAGATTCGCGCGGCGCGTTTCAGCGACGCCAGCGGTGCCTTTGGCGCGTACAGCTTTTATCTGCAACCGGAAATGGCGCGCGAACAAATCGGTGACCAGGGCGCATCGCTAAATGAGAGGGTCCTGTTTTACCGAGGGCACATTTTGATAGACGCAGTATTTAGCCAGTTGTCGGTCATGTCGGCCGCGGGTTTGCGCGAACTAGCTGGCATGCTGCCGCGTCCTGGAGGAAATGCAGGAAACCTGCCTCCAATTCTTGCTTTCATGCCGCATCATGGGTATGAATCGAACACCGAAAAATACGCGGAGGGCCCTCTGGCCTTGGGCGCCATTGAGTCTCCGCTGCCCGCGGATCTCGTTGATTTCAGCTCGAACCCTGAAGTGGTGATTGGTCAGTATTCCACGCCCAGCGGACCGGCGGCGCTAATGCTGATCCAGTATCCAACCCCGGCTGTGGCCGCTGAGCATTTGCGCCGTATCGATGCTGCTCATCATGCTCCGGCACCCGAGGCCGGAGTGACCGCCGTGGAAAACGTGGGTCCATTCTTCGATAAGCGCACCGGACCGATCGTCGCCATCGCGGCCGGCCAGATTTCCCAGAGTGATGCACAGACGCTTCTTGGAGCCGTGAACTATGACGCGAGCGTCACCTGGAACGAGAACACGTACTTCGACAAGAAGAACAACATCGCCAATCTTTTGGTGAACATCATCGTTTTGTGCATTATTGTCGGCGCGCTGTCTTTAGCAGCCGGCGTTGCGTTTGGTGGTGCTCGGGTTCTGTTGCGAAAGTTTTTTCCTGGCGCGGTTTTTGGTCGTCCTGACCAAACTGAGTTCATTTCTCTTGACCTGCGAGATCGGGTGGAGCAAGCCTCCGGCAGTGGTAGTACGAATTCCACTAAAAGCTCAAAATCTTCTTAACTGGTTCAGGAATATGGCTTAGAAGGGTAAAGCCAACTTTTTGTCTCAAGTTGAAACAGGGACGATCTATGTTGATTGATTCTCTAAGTCATTGAAACCAAAGACATTTATTTCCTACAAATTGCTTGACACCCCCCTTTTTCGGCTCATAAGATTTTGTCAGAAAAGTTTTGACGGGATCTTTTGCCTCCGTTGGAACTATTCTCCCTTGTACAAAGAGAAGGCCGCCCTGTTGCCGGGCGGCTTTTTCGTTTTTGTTTCGCAATCGATTCGGACTCCAATAAATTTTGTAGTTGCGCCGAGAACGAGCGACGTCAGCGGAACTGTTAAGGTGTTGAGCGCGTATCATCCGTTGACAGTTATCTCTACAGGATCGGATCACGCATTTGGACGGAGGAAGTCATGTTCTGCGATGGATGCGGCGAGGCAGTGCAACCGGGCCAGGCGTTCTGCAGTCGATGCGGCAAACAAATCGTCGGGCCCGTCACGGCAATACAGCAGCGTCCGGGACGCGTCCAAACTCATCTTCAGTTACTGGGAATCCTCTGGCTTGCAATTTCTGCCTTCAACACGATCGGAGGCGTGATTCTGTATATCCTGGCTAACACTTTGCTTGCGCATCTGCATGAGATGGGCGCGCCACCGGAGGCGCCGACGGGATTTCTGCGTCCACTGCTTAGCGTGGTCGCCATTTTCATCCTGGCCAAAGCTGCCGTCGGATTCATGGCGGGGTGGGGCCTCCTTCATCGCGAGCCTTGGGCCCGCGTCATAGCGCTGGTGCTGGGGTTCATCTCATTGTTCAACATTCCTTTCGGGACTGCGGTCGGCGTATACACGCTTTGGGTTCTGCTGCCCGCGCAGTCGCAACAGGAATACGACTCGCTGGCGGTAGCTCGCGCCGCCGGGTAGGTGAATCCAATTGAACAAGGATTTTTGACGCTCCTGACATCCATCTTCTCTCCACACGGCGGCCCTCCCGTTGGTGGTTAAACGACATCCCTCTCAATGCCCGAAGTATCCACCGGATACCAGCGCAGCTTTCTAGCCGTGCTTTGCATCTCTTCCTAAATCCTCGATAGTATCGCAAGGTTGTTAAAATTCTTTTCTGATCATCAAAGGCTTAGGGGCGGAGAGCGAATGAGATTTGAAGGAGCCGTGGTTGGCGAACGAGTTGTGGCACCGAAGGAAGTCCAGCACTTGAATGCCGCCCGCGAATCGCGACTGCACAGATTCCTAATTGCGTTTCTCGCGGGGTCCGCGGGTGTACTCATCGTTTGGATCGTCGTGGTTTTTGGCCGCCCTATGCGTGTTTCAGCACAGACGCTTCACTATGCGACCAGTCCGGATGCGACGAATGGAGAAAAAGTCTACAAGGGTGGATGCATTGCATGTCATGGGCCCGATGGGAAGGGTGCTCCCGTGGAAAATACGGTTTTCAAGCGGCCTGATACGTTTCCGGACTTTACGGACTGCGCCGGCACCACACCTGAGCCTAACGGTAATTGGAAGGCAGTGATTGTGCATGGCGGGCCATCGCGCGGACTCTCGCAGATTATGCCTGCGTTCGGCGATCTGCTGACGGACAAGGAAATCAATGATGTCATCGCGTACATGCGTGGGTTTTGCAAGAATGTCCACCACGATCCGCTGGGCGAACTGAATCTGCCACGGGCATTGGTTACGGAGAAGGCGTTTCCCGAGAACGAAATCGTGGTTTCTACGGCGGCGAGTGCGTCGGGTGCTCCGGCGTGGACTACGGATATCATCGATGAAAGGACGATATTCGACGCCCGAACCCAGCTTGAAACCGATGTTCCGGTGAACTATGCGGACCAGGCACACAACTGGACGGCGGGTTTCGGAGATATTACGCTGGCGCTGAAGCGCGAGATGTTTTCCAGTTTGCGGACGGGTTCGATCCTGAGTCTGCAGGGCGGAGTTTTGTTGCCGACCGGGGACAGCAAGCGAGGGTTCGGTGCGGGGACGACGCAGTTCGAGCCCTTTGCAGCTTTCGATCAACTGTTCAAGGAGAATACGTTCCTGCAGACCCAGTTGGGGGCGGACCTGCCTGTGGATACGAGCGTGGCTCCGCGCAGCATGTTTTGGCGTGTGGCGGTAGGGCAGGCAATGGCTCCCGACCACATGCTGGGGAGGCTATTTTCGCCGATGGTCGAATTTTTGGCGGTACGTGACTTCACGCCGGGGGCCAGCACCAACTGGGATGTTCTGCCTGAAATGCAGATCACGGTAAGCAGGCGACAACACGTCCGGATAGGCTTTGGCGTAAGGGAGCCGTTCACGAATACCAACGGCCGAACGCCGCAGGTGTTGTTTTATTTCCTCTGGGACCGGGCAGATGGCAAGTTATGGAATGGTTGGCGATGAGACTCCATTGGGTTAGTGCGGTTGTTCTAGCGCTCGCAATAGTCGGGGGTCCGGCCATGCTGCGTGGCCAGTCGCAGACAGAGAACGCGAAGGGCGACAAGACGCCGCCGGGAACTTTTTTTCTCACATCGGAACGGTGTATGGCTTGTCACAACGGGATGAAGACGAGTCCGGGCGAGGATGTTTCGATCGGATTCGAGTGGCGCGCGAGCATCATGGCTAACGCGTCTCGGGATCCTTACTGGCAGGGAAGCGTGCGGCGCGAGTCAATGGATCATCCTGAGTCGAAGCAGGCGATCGAGGATGAATGCTCGATCTGCCACATGCCGGCCGTTCGCTTGGAGGACCGGGATAAGGGAAAACACACGCAGGTGTTTTCGCGCTTTCCGTTGCAGAAGTTTCCAAAGGGGGACCGCGCGGCAGCGGATGGAGTCACCTGTTCGGTTTGCCACCAGATTGAGAAGACGGGACTGGGGACAGAAGCGACCTTCGTTGGGAATGTGGTGATCGCGAAACCGGTCCAGAACAACAACACCGAGCGGCCTGAGTACGGGCCTTTCGACATCGACAAAGGGCACCGGACCGTAATGCACTCGTCGACGGCGACGTACCTTCCAACCAGAGGCGACCATATACGCGATGCGGGACTTTGTGGGAGCTGCCATACGCTGATTACTTCCGCACTTGGGCCGAAGGGTGAAAAAGTGGCGAGGTTCCCGGAGCAGGTGCCTTTCCAGGAATGGCAGCATAGCGATTACGCGACCCGGCAGACGTGCCAGGACTGCCATATGCCGGTGGTCAGTGAGGCTGTACGGGTCACGGCGGTGTACGGCCATCCGCGCGAGGGTATGCACCGGCACACGTTTGTCGGATCGAATTTTGTTATGGAAGGGATGCTGCAGGATCATCGCGATGAATTGGCGACGGCGGCGCTGCCCGAAGAAATGGATGCGGCGATGAAGCGGACGGCCGAGTTCTTGAAGACGCAAGCGGCGAAGGTGACGATTACCCGAATGGATGCGACGCCGAATGGGCTAGCCGTGGATGTGCATGTCGAGAATCTGGGCGGGCATAAACTGCCTACGGCGTATCCTTCGCGGCGGGCTTGGCTACACCTTGTTGTGAAGGACGGCAGCGGGGGTGTGGTGTTTGAGTCGGGTGCGCTCAATCCGGATGGCTCGATTGTAGGCAACGACAATGACGAAGATCCTCTGAAGTTCGAGCCGCATTACCGCGAGATCACGAGTTCGCAACAAGTAGAAATCTACGAACCGATTTTGAAAGATTCGGACGGGAAAGTTACGACTGGCCTGCTCCATGCGGTCGGGTACTTGAAGGACAATCGGCTGTTGCCGCATGGCTTCGATAAGGCCACCGCAGAAAAGGACATTGCAGTCACGGGCGACGCGGCGGATGATCCAGGGTTCACCGACAGCGGAAGTTCCGTGCGGTATGTGGTCTCGACCGGAAATGCAACGGGTCCGTTCACGGTGGAGGCGGAGCTTTGGTTTCAGCCCATCGGATTTCGCTGGGCGCACAATCTGGCGCCTTACAAAGCTGAGGAACCGGAACGCATGGTTCGATATTACGAAGAGGCGGCCCGGAAGTCGGCGATGGTGCTGGCCAAGGCTGAGGCTACTCGGTAAGAAAAGTTCGTGCAGTTTAGCTGCGTGGGAAAGCCAAGCGCGTGAACCACGGCGGTGCCGATCCGGCGATTTGATAAACTAAAACGACCAATCCAGAAGCCGACGTAGCTCAGTTGGTAGAGCAGCCGATTCGTAATCGGCAGGTCAGCGGTTCAAGTCCGCTCGTCGGCTCCATTCTTTCTGAAGTTTACGAATCCCTTCATCGAGAGACCCCGTCGCTGAATCGAGCGGTCGTTTTCAGGCATCGAAAAACTGTCTGTGGAGCTCGAATGCTTGAATTCCTAAGAAAGTTCGAAGAGGAAGTCTCCACGTGGCCGCATGTATTGACGCAGTCGCACCGTTTTGGAGGGAAGGAATTTCTCCTTGGCAGCGCAGAGGTTGGACATGTGCATTGGGGTGGGATCGTTGATATTCCCTTTCCCCGCTCGGTTCGGGATGCACTGCTTGCCGAGAGGCTGGCTGAGGAGCATCGCTGGGTTCCGAACTCAGGTTGGATTACTTTTCGTGTTCGCCGGGAAGCAGACCTCCAGCATGCCCTCTGGCTTATGCGCCTATCTTATCTGCGGTATGAGCTGAAAACCGCCGCTGATCCGCGTAAACTGTTTGAAGAGGCGAGTGAACGACTGCAACTGAGTCCGAAGTTCAAATCGTTGCTCGAACCGTTCGTACCTAAAAACGTCGTCGCGAGAAAGATGGTCTCCGCCTAGGCCGATTTTCAAGGAGCTCAGAATGGAAGGCACAATTTCTACCAAAGACCTGAAAGCCAAACTGGATAGCAAGGAGAGAATTCAGGTGGTTGAGACGCTCGCACCTGAACGGTACCGCGAAGCGCATATTCCCGGAGCCGTAAATATTCCGCCAGACAAAATTAAGGAACTCGCACCCCGGTTGCTGCCAAACAAGGATGCGGAAATCATTACCTACTGCGCGAACCCGCATTGACACGCCAGCGAATACGCCGCCCGTGAATTGGCGGCCATGGGTTATACGAACGTGGCGCATTACCCCGACGGCAAACAGGGATGGATGGAAGCGGGATTTCCAGTGGAGAAGGCTGCCTAAGAAATCAGGTCGCCGCCTCCATCCTTAGCCTTTACGCCACGTAAGCCGGATTCGCTCGTGTGAGCGGATCTGACTCACAGTTCTTCGCTACGCCACACCGCGGGCTCTGATTGGCTGCCTGATGTCAACTGCCGGGACTGCGTCGTTCGCCTGCTGAACCGTGCGTGCCGCCACCGGCTTCAGCCAGAAGAGCGCCAGGAAGGCGGCGATCAGGTCGCAGGCGATCATCGCCCAGAAGACTTTCGTCCACGATCCCGTCTTCTCGAACAACCAAGCGGCGCCGACTCCGGCGAACAGAGCGCCCATGCCTTTCGCCGTGTAAACGATGCCGTAATTGGTTGTCGCCCACGTCTTCCCGAATAAATCTCCGGTGATCGACGGGAAGAGCGAGAAGATTTCGCCCCAGGCAAAGAAGCACAAACCCGACAGCGCAATGAACCACACGGGACGGCTGATCAGTTGCAGTAGCGCGAACACTGCGATTGCCTCCAGCGTGAATGCGATGAACATGGTGTTCTCGCGGCCGATGTAATCCGAGACCCATCCCCAAAATGGCCGCGTCAGTCCGTTCAGATAACGGTCGACCGTGATCGCCATGACCAGCGCCGTCATGCCGAATGCGACCACGACTTTATCGACGTGATAGGAAACCGCCATGGGATTAAGTTGTGCCGTTACTACCAGGCCGCCGAACGACAGCATGGTCATCATCAAATAGATGATGTAGAACGATGGCTGCCGCAGCATCTGCCACGGCGTCATGTCAACGTTCGACGTGCGCACGTGTTGCTTGATCTTGGCTTCCTTCTCCACCCAGTTCGGAGGCGTCCATTCCACCGGCGGCCGTGCCAGGAATAAAGCCATCATCAGTACGACTACCCCTTGGATGATGCCCCACACAACGAGCGTGTGTTGGTAGCCAGAGGTCTTAATCATGTTGGCGATTGGAGAAACGGTGAGCGCGGTTCCGATGCCGTACGCGCCAGCAGTGAGTCCGACGCACAGCCCGCGATGATCAGGAAACCACTTCAGCGCGTTGCCGATGGTCCCGCCGTAGACGATGCCCGCGCCCACGCCGCCAAGACAATACCAGAAGTACAAGCTGCGCAGACTCTCGGCCTGGCCGGCAAAGATCCAACTCATGCCTACAAGAATCGCACCCACACCCAGCATCAAACGTGGACCGATGCGGTCGACCAGATAACCTTCAAACGGCACCAGCCAGGTTTCGAGAATGATGAAAAGACTGAAAATTCCCTGTATCGCAGTGAGCGTGACATGCAGATGGGTCTGCATGGGTTTGGTAAAAAGGGTCCAGGCATATTGCAGATTGGCGATCGCCATCATGGCAATAATGCCGGCAACTAACTGGGCCCAACGATTGATGATTCGCGACGGATGGATCACAGGCGATGCAGATGCGGCCATGGGAAAACCCTCCCGGGTGATGTTCAGAGAGCAGCCGAACCCCGTATGCACTGCAAGGGAAGTGATATACTGGTCCGGTTATCGAACCACTTGCGGTAGGGACTTTATCACTGCCGCTTTTGGCTGTCAAGATCGTAAATGCTCGCCAACTGAGCCTGTTCTAGCCCATAAAAACCCCCGCGACCAGCGACCGTATTAAGGGGCAAAATCGATGGAAGAAAGCCTGCGGACGCAGATCGAAACTTATCTTGCTCACCTCGACGGCCTGATTGCTCGAGGCCATCAGCTTCGCGATCAGTTAGCGAGCGACCCCTCCGACGCATCAGCCATCAATGTGACACGGCGCTGGCAGGAAGACTGCGGCGTCACCATCAATCAACTATCCGGAGGGAGCAAGGCCCATTGGCTTGCTCGGGCATTCAGTGGAGCTTTCCTGATGCGTTCTGCGGATGGCAGCGCGGCACAAGGGGCGGCGCCGGCTGAGATTGTTCAGCAACTACTTGGCGTTTTAGGTCAAGCTGTAGCTTCGCTCACGCGAACGGATGATGACGCGATTAGTTCTGCATCGTCGGCGCAACCTGCTCCTCATCGTTTTGACTTCGTGCACAATCCGGAGATTCGGCCAGTTCTCGAGCAAGCCTATGCAGATAGCCGCAGCGCGCTCGAAAAAGGGCACTACGATTTTGCGATGAAGACGTCTTGCGGAATTCTGGAAGCGATTGTGACGGATTCGCTGGAGCACAAGGGCGCGAGCTCGCTGGCCGCTTCGGGCGCGCCTGCGGGCAAGATTGCCGATTGGTCGTTCGAGACGCGACTTGCCGTGGCAGAAAAAGCAGGGCTCATTCGCAGCGGCGCTGCCCGGTTACCCACAACGGCGCGCGCCTATCGAGATCGTGGCGAAGAAGAGAGACCGAATGAAATAGTTTCGGAGCGCGATGCGAAAACGACGGGCCAAGTTCTTCACGTCATCATGAGAGACCTGGATCCTGGCAGGTAAGAGAATTATCGTCTGTGATTAATCTTCCAAATCTTCCCGAAACACCGGTTGCGACGGATCCACGCTGCCATCAATGACGCCCACGAGCAAATTCCCATACGCATTGGTCGCCTCGGCCAAGGACGTGTAACCGCGCTCCCGCTGTAGAGCTCCGCTATCCGAATAGACAAGTGTGAAATATCGTCCCGAAGAATACTGAATTTCGAGCAGCTTGTCCGGCATATCAGGATCGCCTTTTTGACCCAGCACATCCATCAACGCGACGGTCCACTGTCTGCCTTTCGGGTCGGTGACGACCTCGTGCTCAACATATTCCCACTCGTCCATGCCCCACATTGGCATCGTTATTCAAGTAATTGCGCCAGCGCTTTTCCTACTTGTGATCCCGTAAACGGTTTCGGCACCAGCAGCACTCTGCGCGCCTTTCGAGAACGAAGGCTCGGATCAGCCAGTTCGGGCGTGTCGGTGATGATCACCACGGGGAGCTCCGCGTGATGTGGATGGTTACGCACCGCATCGAAGAGGGCTTCGCTCATATCGAAAGCCGAACAATCGAGCACCAGCGCGTCTGCGCGGTGCTCGATGACGAGATCGTTAACGGCATTCGTATATCCCGATGCGAACACCTCGTAGCCGAGGTCCCGCAGCGAGAATGTCAGAAGCTCGGCGATCTCCGGCGTGTCATCGATCAGTAGTACGCGCGGCAATTTACTTCTTACTCGCCGGGCCCGTTCCGGGCAACCGCTTCTTCTTGCCTTCCGAGGGTTCCAGATCCATCATCCAGATGCGCCCGCCAGCGGTGTAATACGCACGATGATCATTCTCGATCATCGCGCCCCACGCCTCGAGAGTGCGCATGGCAAACGTCACGCCCTCAAAATTATTCCGCGCATGGTCGAACACCTGATTGGTGTGCCAGTTGTCGGTGAGGATGGCATCGCCCGGATGCACGCGGAGAACGGTGTAGTAGCGGTCGTAAGCCGCCTCAGTCCGTACATCGCGCGTCGCTCCGCGCTTCTTGCCTTCGGTAACGATGTAACTTTCCTGTCCCTCGGGTTCGGCCTCAGGCTCGTTTGGAGTTGTAGTAATAGGTTTCGTGTTCATAAAGTTTGCGCCACCGCTTGGGCTTCGGCTGCCGCCGCCATGTTGGTTAAGTTTTTCGCGTCCGCTGCCTGGATCAAAGCTTCCGGCAATTGAACGCCCATCATCTTCCATTGTTCATTGGCAAACTTCTGCAGATTAGCAATGTGTTCGGCGTGCAGATGCCCAAAGCGTCCCTGCAATTTAAGGTACTCCGAGACCGGCCGCATGCTGGCCGGCCGGAAGCTGTAATTGAATTCGCGTTTTTCCGGATTCCACTCCCACATCGGGTAGAGTCCGCATTCGACAACCAGCCGTCCCAAGTCGATCGAGCGCGGTGTCTCGTAAACGAATCCCTTCTGGCAGGGCGTGTAGATCATCAAATATGCCGCGCCCTTGTGGTTGAGTCCCTTGCGGACCTTGTTCATCAAGTCGATAGGATAACCGACGCTCGCGGTCGCCACATAGCAGTGAGGATGACCAGCCGCCATCATGCGGGCGAGGTCTTTGGGATAGAGCTTCTTGCCTTCCGGAACTTCCGGGCCGGGAGGTGAGAAGGTCGTCATGCCGCCGTAGGGCGTTCGCGAAGAAGCTTGTATGCCGGTATTGGCGTACTGCTCATTGTCGTAGCAAATGATGAGGCAATCGTGATTGCGATAGAGTGCACCAGAAATTGAGGCCAGACCAATGTCAGACGCGCTACCGTCTCCCGCCTCGCAGATAATATTCGGGAACTTTCCCTTCCACTTTCCTTTGCGAATCATTGCTTCATACGCTGCAGCAACGCCCGCGGTGAAACTACCAGCGCTGCCAATCTGCGTGTGCGCCCAGGGAACGTTATAGGGCGTGCACAAATACGAACTGTTCGCAACGTACATGCAGCCCGTCGGTCCGACCAGGATGGTGTTGTCGCCGGCTGCCTTGCTCGTCATCCGATATTGAATGGATGGCCCACAGCCAGCGCAGGTGCGATGTCCGGGAACGAATGGTTCGGACGACGGCAGTTCCGGGTTATAGAAACGCGCACCCTGATTCGGGCTGTCGAGAATCGGCAAGAGCTGCCGTTGAACTTCTATTGTTGCCATGATTATTCCTCCAACAAAGATTGTTCTGGCGGCCTCGGGGCTAAAGCCCCAGTCTTTTAGCGGCCGCTTAGCGGCGCGGCTGAAGCCACGCCCTTTCAAAGCCTTTACTCTTCGAACCCGACCCAATGCGTCCGCTTTTCGATCTTGCCGCGGCGCTGCGCGTCCAGCATTTTTTCAGTCATCCAGTAGAACTCTTTCAGCACAATGGCCTCGCCACCCATACCGGCCATAAATGAGAGGATCAGCGGCCGCTTCTGGCTTTCGTAAAGCGCGGCGGCGGCTTCGGCATACAGAACGCCTCCGCTGCTCACGCTGCCGAGCCCCATGTTCGTCTCGATCACGCCGACCACTTTGAATTTGCTGAGCACATCTTTGACGCGGTCCGTTGGATAGGGACGAATGGTTCTCAACCTCACCATGCCGACCTTCAAACCTCGTTCGCGCATGTGCTGAATTGCGAACCGCGCGGTCACGGCGTGGGCTCCTTGCAGGAAAAAAACCACCTCGGCATCGTCGGTCATGAACTCTTCGACCCATGGATCGTATTTCCGTCCGAAGATCTTCGCGAACTCTTCGTGGACTTCCTCGATGACCGCCATGGATTGTTCCATGGCGCGGGCACGTTCCAACTGCAGCGGCGGACCCTGTTCCGGCATAATCTGCGGACCATGCGATACCGGATGCCGCGGATCAAGGGGGTACGGATGCTTGTACGGCGGCAGGAATTCTTTCACCTGGCCCGAGTCGGGCAGTTCCACGTCGCCGGTAATGTGCGAAACGAAGAAGCCATCCTGGCAGACCATTTGCGGCAAGAGAACCCGCGGGTCTTCGCCGATTCGATACGCGATCAGGTGATTGTCGAATGCCTCCTGCGCATCGCACGACCAGCCCATGATCCATCCCATATCGCGCGTCGAGAGCGCGTCAGTGTGCTCAGAACCAAAATCGCCGGGAGGATCGAGGGTACGATCGGCGATCATCATCTGAACCGGCATGCGGCTGCCCGAGATCGGCGAATAAAGTTCGTATGCAAACTGCACGCCCACGCCGGAGCTACCCGTAAAGACGCGCGCGCCGCTCGAGGATGCGCCGTGCGCGATGCTTAGTTGCGAGTGCTCGCTGTCAGCCACAATGTATTCGGCATCGAGTTCGCCATTTGCCACCATTTGCGCCAGCGCCATCATGGTCGCCGTGTAAGGACGGATCGGGTAAGCCGCGATCACATCGACGTCGGCGTACTTGGCCGCCTGAGCCGACGCGACGCAGCCGTTGATTCTTACCGTTCTCTTTTTCTGCTCTGCAAGCATTGGCATAATTCACTCCGCACATTCCGCCCGAAGGCGACTGCCACGAGATTGATTGATTACACTAAATATTCTTCGGTGCCCGGTCGCCCAGATTTTTCAGCTCTTGCGCCTGCCGTCCATGCAGTCCGGGCGAAATGGCGAAAGCCGTATCCATGCGCACGACTCCGGTATCAAAATCGAGCTCGGGAACACCCTCGAGGCATCCCGTCGGACATTCTTCGATACACACGCGGCAACCCTTGCAATAGTCGACCAGGATTTTGTAAAGTCCGTTCGACCGTTCTGGACGCGCGATGCACGGCTCGGGACAAACCAAGTAGCAGTTGTCGCAGGCGTTACACGTGCCGCAACTGAAGCAGCGATTCGCCTCTTCAACCGCTTGCTCTTCCGTGAATGCCTGAATCACTTCGTCCTGCGTTTTCGTTCTGGTCTTGGTCGACAGCATTTCCTGCTGGACGCGCGGGAAATGCGGGAAGTACGTCATGTTCATGCGATTCAAATCGAAGATGACATCGACCGGAATGGTGCGCGGCTCCAGCTTTTCTCCGCGTATTACTTTGTCGAGATTGAATGCGACGCGTTTACCATCGCCAACGGCGTTGACAACCATGAGCGGCTGACCGGATCCGACCTGAGCGATATCGCCAGCGGCGAAGAAGTTAGTGTCTCCGAGGCGGCCGAACTTGTCCATCTTGATGGTGCCGCGTTCGTTCTTGAACTCGGCGGGCAGCCAGTTGAGGGATGCACGCTGCCCGACGGCGATGATGACGTTGTCGACAGCGAATCGCTCCGCCGGAGCTTCACGATCGACTGTGATGGGAGATGCGTTAATTGCTCCCTGAAAACGCGCCTTGTGAAGTTGCAAGGCTTCAGCCTTGCCATTGCCGAGCACTGCGGTGACGGCGCGGCCATGCATCAACTCGACGCCCTCTTCCAGCATGTCGTGCAGATCTTCCGGCGATGCAGGCATTTCTTTCGCATTGCCCTCGACCGTAATCATCGTCACTTCTGCAGCGCCTTGCCGCAGCGCTTCGCGGGCACAATCGATGGCCGTATTTCCACCGCCGATCACGGCAACACGGGCTCCCAGCTTTACTTTCGAGGTACCCATGCCGATATCGCGGAGGAAGGGAAGTCCGTAGAGAACCCCTTTCTTATCTTCCCCTTCAGCCTTCACGCTGTTCGGCTCAATGAGGCCTACGGCGAGAACGCAGGCGTCGTAATCTTTCTTGAGGCTGTCCCACGACACATCTTTCCCGACCTCGACGCCGGTCTTGATCTCGACGCCAAGCTGTTCGAGTCGCTCGATTTCGCGATCCAGAATGTTCTGCGGAAGTACCCAATCAGGAATGCCGCCACGATTGAGTCCGCCGGCTTTCGGGGATTTCTCAAGGATCGTCACTTTATAGCCGAGGCGCGCGAGTTGATACGCGGCGCTGTGGCCTGCGGGACCCGATCCGACCACGGCGACCTTTTTGCCATTCGGCTTCCCAGGCTTGACTACATCATTCGTGAGTGCCTGTCCGAGATCGCCGAGAAAGCGCTCGACGGCGCGAATCGAAATGGCTTCATCGTACTTTCCCCGGTTGCAAGCCTGCTCGCACGGGTGATAGCAAACGCGTCCCGTAACCGACGGAAACGGCATGTCTTCTTTAATCAGCGCATAGGCGTCAAGATATTTGCCGCGCTTCACCAGGTCGAGGTAGCCCTGAATCTTTTCGTTGGTGCCGCAGGCGTTGTTGCAAGGTGGCAACTTGTCGCGATACACCGGGCGGATCGAGCGCCAGTTGCCGGTAGGAAACAAGTCCTGCCCCTTTTCCTGCGAGGGCGCGGGAGTAATTCCAGCGAACGGGACAGTAAGCCATTCGGGGATATGAGTATTTTTGGTCGACATTAAATTAGTCCTCTCCTACACCGCCACTGGATTCAGAGGCATGATGTGCAACTCATTGAGCGCTACTTCGAACGCGTGCTTGTTGGCGATCATGGGCTCGATTGTTTTCATTTTGACGATGCCCGTGGTCTTGACCACTGCCGCGATAAGCGGCGCGGCGATGTCAGGCGCAATCGATTTATTTCTCTCGGCGGCACCTTCGGTTGAAAGCCGGTCCAGACCCAGTTCGCCTAGCCGGTAGTAAAGCCACTTGTGGTCAGCAATTTTCGCGGCATCGACGCAAACGAGCTGTGCCAGCCGTTCGGGGCCGGGGACGAAACGGATCATGTAATCCGGCGTGTAATGTGTGTTAATCACGAGCGTTCCGCCGGGAGGCATGCCGCGCATGTAATCCCAACCCTTGACCATCGTTCCCTCGACCAGCACAACGACGTTGGGATGTTCATTTTCGTAAGTCAGTTCGTTTTCGAGCACGTTGTCGCTTACGCGGCAATATTTGCGCGTGGGGCAATTGGTGCGATCGGGATTATCGACGTAGTTTTCCATCGCCTGCGCGTACTTGCCCTCGATACGGGCCGAGGCGGAGATGGAGTTCACAATGTCGCGACCCTCTTTATCCATGATGATGCCGCGAGTCCAGACGGTGAGTTCTGTGTAGGCCATAATCAGTCCTCGTTATTCTTGCCGCTAACTATTTGTAGATACGTCGGAGCACAAATCCCCGGCCCCGTCGGTTAATTCTCTTGCCTGCTTCAACTGCTTCGGACTGCCACGATCAGAATCGAGAACTGCCAGCAAATCGTCTCGTAAGACCCGCAAAGGCGCGGCGCGCGTGCCGTCCTGGAATTCCGCGATGGCCGAGAGTGCTGCCTTCTTGCAGAGGCTCTCGATATCGGCGCCGGTGAAGCCTTCGGTGCGCGCGGCGAAATCGTCGAAATCGACGTCTGACGCCAAGGGCACACGCTGGCAACAAAGCCGCATGATAGCGGCGCGGTCGGCAGCGTCAGGTTTCGTGAACGACAGGATGTAATCGAAGCGTCCGCTCCGTAACAGCGCCGGCTCGATCCGCTCCGGACGATTCGTCGCCGCCAGCAGGAGCACACCCTTTACGTCGCGCAAGTTGTCGATCTCGCGCAAAAGCTGACTGAGAATCCTCTGATAGATGTCGGTACCGAATTGATCGGCCCCAAATCTGGGCGCGATCGCGTCAATCGTATCGAAGAAAAGAATACAGGGGGCGGCCCTTCGCGCCTTTTTGAAAACCTCCCGCAAGGCTCGCTCGGATTCGCCCAGCCATTTCGAATAGAGCTGCGGCCCATCGATGGCAATCAGCGGGATCTGTTTTTCGCCCGCTAACGCCCGAGCCATGGCGGTCTTTCCGGTGCCCGAAGGTCCAGTCAAAAGAATGCCGCGCGGTGGGGTCAGCCCGACTTGCTCGTAGACATCGTCGTGCACGTGCGAATGCTCGACTACGGTATCCAGTAATCGTTTGACTTCATTGAGACCGGCCAGCGACGCAAAAGTGGAATTGCTCTTCTCAATAAAGAATTCACGAGTCGCGCTCGGCTCAACTTCCTTCAAGCCTGCGAGGAAATCTTCACGCGTAACTTGAAGCTTGTCCAGGCGAGCGGAGCCAGCGCCGTCGCTTTCGATGGGGAAGGCTGACAAAAAACTGCGCAGCGCAATCATGCCAACTTCCTGGCACAAGGCTTCAAGGTCCGCGCCGACGAAGCCGTGAGAATGCTCGGCGATCTCGCGAAGGTCGACGTCATCGGCGAGCGGCATGGCGCGAGTATGAATTCTCAATATTTGCAATCGCGCCTGAGAATTTGGGACACCGATTTCAATTTCGCGATCAAAACGCCCGGGACGGCGTAAGGCGGGATCAAGAACCTCGGGAATATTTGTGGCGCCGATGACGATAACCTGGCCGCGCGCGACAAACCCGTCCATAAGGCTGAGAAGCTGCGCCACCACTCGTTTTTCAACTTCGCCGGTTACCTCGGCACGCTTGGGAGCCACGGCGTCGATCTCATCGATGAAGAGGATTGCAGGCGCGTGCCGTGCCGCTTCCTCGAAGACCTCGCGGAGCTTGGCCTCGCTTTCGCCGTAAAACTTGCGCATGATCTCAGGGCCATTGAGATGAATGAAGTGAACCCGGCTTTCCGCCGCAACAGCACGAGCAAGCAGTGTCTTTCCGGTGCCCGGCGGACCGTACAACAACACACCCTTAGGCGCGAGAATTCCCAAGCGCTCAAAGACGCGCGAATATTTCAACGGCAATTCAACAATTTCACGAACCCGCGCGACCTCTCGTTCGAGCCCACCAATATCCTCGTACGATACGGCCGGGGCGCGTGCCGCCGTTTGCTCGCCTTCCACTACTCGTATGTCAGTGCGCTTCCCGATCACGACAGCGCCCGCGGGAATGGTGCGCACAACCTGGAAGTTCACCGCCTTGGCAAACGTCGGCACGCGAACGACGCAGCCAGTTGTAACGGGAACGCCGATAAGATCCTCAAGCATCCGCTCGGGAGCGATGGTAGCGGGCGCGGCTCCAATCCATAATGGCGCGAAGCGGACCGCGACTGCCTCCTGGCGCCCGATTGCAGCCACGGTGACCTGCTCCTGCAAACCCGCGCCACAGTTGCTGCGGCATGTGCCATCCATCTGGATCATGCCTTCATGTCCGTCGTCGGAAAGTTCGGCGCGGCCAACCGCGACAGTGGCGCCAGTAATTTTGAGTATGTCGCCGATGCGTGCGCCGATCCGCCGCAAGTCGGCGGACGCCAGGCGCGCGATGGCATGGCCAACATCCTCCACCCGCGCTTCTGCAACGCGCAGCGTGAGGGTCGCGGTTTCTGATGAGGAAGCTTCCGTCATGATGTGACTGGCAACTTTGCCATGGCCGGCCACGCTCTCGAAGAGCGTCATCTTCTTCTGCGACTCCATATCATCCGGCATGTTGGACAACGTTGTCCTTTAAAACTTGTTTAGTACGATCTCTTCCACATCTTCCAGATGCCGCCGCATGGCGTCTTTTGCGGCTTCAGCATCGTGGCGCTTGATAGCAGCCAGAATCCGCCTGTGTCCCTTGAGCGATTTCTCGGGGCGACCCTCAACCTGCAACGAACGCGCCCGCGTATCGCGCAACAAGTCCATGACAGTATCGATCACCTTCAGTACCACGCTGTTATCGGAAGCCAGCGCAATGCTGTAGTGGAACTCCGCGTCCTCAGCGACGGCGGCGTCTCCTTGATGCTGTCTCTCCTCTTGCCGCCGGAGAATATCCTCCATCTCCACAACTTCTTCAGGAGAAGCGTGCGCGGCGGCGCGGGCCGCCAACGGCGGTTCGAGCATCTTGCGAAAATCCAAGAGTTCGCTGACTAATTCTTTGCGCCGCTTCAGGGCGTTCGCAAACGGATTGGCCAATGAACTGGAAGAAGTCTCGCGAACAATCGTTCCCGTCCCCTGCCGAGCTTCCACTAATCCAAGCAGTTCCAGGCTTCGGATTGCATCGCGAATCGAGCCGCGGCTTACTCGTAGCATCTCGGCCAAATCGCGCTCCGAGGGGAGCTTGTCACCGGGCTGAAGTTTTTTTAGAATCAGCCTTTCAATTTGCTTGGCGACTTCCTCGTAGACGCGATTCCGGCGCACAACCTCGAATTCGGGTTTCATTGCAGTGGACATCTGTAAGTGGTCCGATAAGTGGACCAGCCAAAAAAGTATACTCCGCTTGTCAAGGAGGGCACAAATGCAGCCTGTGCATAAAAGGTAGGTGATTTCTGTTCCACGCGGCGCTGACAGAACTATCGCCGGCGGGCCAATTCACCGAAGACAGCGAGGAATACAAGGAATGTTCTGCGGAGAGATTTAACGAACTCAGCGATAGAAATCCTCTCACCATTTACCTCATTCCAGCATCCCTGTCTGGGTGCGAATGCTTTTCAGTACGTCTCTTTATCTGATACTGTTTTGAGTCCATCGGACGCCGCATTGTCAGTACCGTAACGAGAGTCACAGTTAATCGTGCGTCGAACTGTGTCGTATTCGCTGGTTCAAGGGAAGGACGACCGTGATTGTTGGGGTTCCAAAGGAAAGTTATCCGGGAGAACGGAGAGTCGCGCTCGTTCCCTCAGTGATCCCGGTGCTGGCCAAGGCGGGGCTCGAAGTGGTTGTCGAGTCGGGAGCGGGGGACGCAGCGGGGTATCCCGATTCGGGGTACGTTGAAAAGGGAGCGAAGATTCTTCCGGATCGCCCCGCCGTGTTCGGATCAGCCGACATCATTGTGCAAGTGCTTTGCTACGGCTCCAATGACGTTACGGGACAGGCCGACCTTCCTCTGTTGCGTCACGATCAGTTGTTAATTGGATTCTTACGGCCCTTCGGATCTGCTGAAGTGGTGCAACAGATCGCCGCAGCCGGCGTGACCTCATTCGCGGTTGAACTCGTGCCTCGTACGACGCGGGCTCAAAGCATGGATGCGCTTTCCTCCATGGGGACAATTTGCGGCTACAAGGCAGTGCTGCTGGCCGCCGAAACGTCCATCAGAATTTTCCCCATGATGACCACAGCTGCGGGCACCATCACACCGGCCCGTGTATTCGTGATTGGCGCCGGGGTCGCCGGCCTGCAAGCCATTTCCACCGCTCGGAGGCTCGGTGCCGTGGCTTCCGCTTACGACATGCGGGCCGCGTCGAAAGAGCAAGTACAGAGCTTAGGCGGCCGTTTCATCGAGTTGCCAATTGAAGCTCAAAACGCTCAGGACGCACGTGGCTACGGGACTGCCCAGGACGAAACTTTTTATGCCCGGCAACGCGAACTTCTCACGCGTGTGGTTGCTGAGAGCGATGTCGTCATTACGGCTGCTGTGATTCCGGGCAAGAAGTCGCCAGTGCTGATTACCGCCGACATGGTCAAGGGGATGGCGCCCGGTTCCGTCATCGTAGACCTCGCCTCCGAACGCGGAGGTAACTGCGAACTCACACGCGTCGGGGAAATGGTGCATGAATATGGCGTCTCGATTATCGGCGCCATTAACCTAGCGAGCAGCGTCCCATATCACGCCAGCCAGATGTACGCCCGCAATGTGGCGACGTTCATTGCCTACATGGTGAAGGAAGGCCAGTTGCAACTCAATCTGCAGGATGAAATTATCCGCGAGACGATGGTAACGCGCGGCGGTGAAATCGTGAACCCGAGGGTGCGGGAGTTTTACAAACTGCCGGCTTTGGCATCGGCGGGAGTGTAAATCCAGAAGCAATCGCTGTCCGAACTGCTAACGTTCCAAGTGTTGCTGAGAACCGAGACTGAGAACTGGGGTCGCATATGAATTCCAATCTGATCGACGATCTTTTCATTTTTATGCTGGCCTGCTTCATCGGTTTTGAGGTCATCCGCCACGTGTCGCCCCTGCTGCACACTCCGCTGATGTCGCTGACCAATGCTCTCGACGCGATCGCCGTTGTGGGCGCGATTGTCCTGGTGGGGGAGCGCAAGAGCGAATTTGCGACGGTGCTGGGCGTGATCGCCATTGTCGCTGCCACCAGCAACGTGGTTGGTGGATTTTTCATTACTGACCGCATGCTGAAAATGTTCAAGAGTAGCCGTCCGAGCAAATAAAGAGTCCGAACGAAATCCTAGAGCAAATCATGAACGAGTTTGCCGGAAGCCAGCACGTCATCGAATTTATCTATCTCATTGCCAGCGCGCTTTTTATTCTGTCGCTGAAGTGGATGAGTTCGCCCGCGACCGCTCGCCACGGAATCTTGGCGGGCGAAATCGGCATGGTGCTGGCCATTGCCGGCACGCTGCTTCATCACGGGATTGTGGACTACAAGTGGATCGCCGTGGGACTGGTCCTGGGCAGCGGCATTGGTATCCCCCTCGGCATGGTGCACATGACGGCGGTCCCGCAACGAACTGCCCTCAGCCACGCCTTCGGCGCCCTATGTGTCACTTTGGTCGGAACGGCAGAATTTTATCTGCGGACACCCAACGTCCCGAAATTCATGATGTCGGTGCTCTCGATGGAAGTGATTCTCGGAGGGCTGACATTTACTGGCAGTTTGATGGCTGCGGGAAAGCTGCAGGAGATTCTTCCCCAGCGGCCTATTACGTATAAGGGACAGAATCTTGTTAACTTCCTTCTGTTCGGCGTGGCCGTGGGCAGCGCAATTTACCTGGTGCTGCATCCTGAGGCAAAGCAATTGTTCCCGCTGGTTGTGGGCGTGTCACTGGTCTTCGGAATATTACTGGTTATTCCGATCGGCGGGGCCGATATGCCGACCGTGATCTCGCTATTGAACGGATATGCCGGATTATCAGCGGCGGCGATGGGTTTCGTCTTGCAGAACAAGTTGTTGATCATTGCTGGCGCGCTCGACGGTTCCTCCGGGCTGATTCTCTCGGTGATCATGTCGAAGGCGATGAACCGGTCGTTCAGCAATGTTCTGTTCGGAGCTTTTGGCCAGGTTCAGGTGGCGGCGGCCGGAGGCCAGGAGGCCCGCCCGGTGCACAGTGCCACGGCGGAGGAAGCGGCTGCAATTCTGGCTGCGGCAAACAAAGTCGTGATCGTCCCGGGCTACGGAATGGCGGTGGCGCAGGCGCAGCACAAAGTTCGGGAACTTTACGACATTCTCTCGAAGAAGGGAGTCGATGTTCGCTTCGCCATCCATCCCGTGGCCGGACGCATGCCTGGCCACATGAATGTGCTGCTGGCCGAAGCCGACATCCCTTACGACCGGCTTATCGAGATGGATGAGATAAACGGCGACTTTCCGCAAACTGACGTGGCACTGGTAATCGGCGCCAATGATGTCACGAACCCCGCCGCACGCACCGATACCTCCAGCCCCATTTACGGCATGCCCATCCTCGATGTCGATAAGGCGCACACAGTGATGGTGATTAAACGCAGTATGAGTCCTGGCTTCGCCGGGATCGATAATCCGCTTTACTACCTCGATAACACTCTCATGCTCTTCGGCGATGCCAAGCAATTTGTGGGCGCCATTGTCAGGGAGCTCGGGGGCCACTAGAAATTCTCGTGCGGCAATGCTTGATAGCGTGATACCACCCAGAGTGATATCATGATATCATGGTAGCGGGAGTACAAACATGGCTCAGCTTCTGGTTCGTAATATCGAGAATGGGGTAAAGGCGCGTCTGCAGCGCCGTGCGCGCCGTAACGGCCGCAGCATGGAAGAAGAGGTCCGCGACATTTTGCGTGCTGCGGTGCATCAGGAAGAAAGCACTCCCACCGGGGGATTGGGCACCGAAATATCGAAAATGTTCGCCAAGCACGGCCTCGACTCCCCAATTCCAGAATTGCATTTCGAGATCAAGCCCCCTTCTTTCGAGGAATGATCATTCTCGACACCAACGTGCTGTCGGAGCTCATGCTCCGTGCGCCGGATGAGAGAGTGGTGACTTGGCTTGACCAACAGCCACGATCATCGATTTGGACCACTGCCGTGACGGTCCTTGAAGTTCGTTTCGGGTTGGAAAGCATGCCGATCGGCAAACGGCGGACCGCTCTGATTCAAGACTTTGAAAAGACGCTACAAAGCATTGACCGCCGCATCGCACCCTTCGACACCGAAGCCGCAGAACGCGCGAGCACCTTAATGGCTTTGCGAAAATCTCAAGGCCGTCCTCGTGAAGATCGCGACACCATGATCGCAGGTATCGTTCTGGCTCGTCATGCCACGCTCGCCACGCGAAATGTATCGCACTTCGACGACCTCTCAGCGCCCCTCCTCAATCCATGGACTGCTTAACAGAATCTGTTGCACACGCGTGATATTCTATTAACTCCAGCTGCGTACCGTTTTGGCGGAAATTCCCCGCAGGTCCTGAAGAAGCTTCCCCGAAGAAGCCTAAAAGAGAAGAAGCTACAAATCATGCTTTCAGTCAGTAATGTTTCCATGCGCTACGGCGCCAAAATACTGTTCGACGAAGTCTCGGTGGCATTTACGCCGGGCAAGCGCTATGGCCTCACTGGACCCAATGGCGCAGGCAAATCCACGTTCATGAAGTTGTTGAGTGGGGAACTTGATCCCCAGAAGGGCACTGTCGTTCGTCCGCGGAAGGTAGGAGTTTTGAGTCAGGACCAGTACGCCTTCGATGCCTTCACCGCCATCGACACGGTAATCATGGGCAATAAGCGGTTATGGACAGCGATGCAGGAGCGCGATGCGATTTACTCCAAGCCTGACATGACCGACGAAGACGGCATGAAGCTGGGCGAACTTGAAGGCATTGTTGGCGAGGAAGACGGCTACACGGCGGAGAGCGATGCGGCAATTCTGCTGCAAGGGTTGGACATTCCCGACGAAGTGCACTCCCGCAAGATGAGCGAATTGCAGGGCGGACAAAAAGTCCGCGTGCTATTGGCGCAGGCGTTGTTCGGACATCCCCAGGCGTTGTTGCTGGATGAGCCTACGAACAACCTGGATTTGGATTCGATTCACTGGCTGCAGGGATTTCTCAATGTCTACGACGGAGTGGTGATTGCGATCTCGCACGACCGCCACTTCCTCAACAGCATTTGTACGCACATCGCCGATATCGATTACGAGACCATCATCACCTACACGGGTTCGTATGACGACATGGTTCTGGCGAAGACACAGGTGCGCTCGCAGATTGAATCGCAGAACGCGCAGCGGGAAAAGAAAATCTCTCAGTTGAACGAATTTATCGCGCGCTTCGCCGCAGGCACGCGGTCAAGCCAGGTGCAGTCGCGGCGGAAGGAAGTGGAACGACTGCAAGTGACGGAACTGGCGAAGTCGAATATCCAGCGGCCTTACATCAAGTTCGAGCAGAAGCGGCCTTCCGGCAAACACATTTTGGAAATTGAGCATTTGGACAAAGCTTACGGCGATAAGAGAGTGATTCGTGATTTCACCGCCAGCATCACGCGCGGGGAAAGAATCGCGCTGATGGGCCGCAACGGGGCAGGGAAGACCACGCTAGTGAATTCTCTGCTGGCCAATTCGCCGACCACACCAGAAGCCGAGTTGCGCAAGACCAGCGGCTACGACGGTCCGTATCTCGACGCCGGCAAAGTGACCTGGGGACATGAAGCGTCGATCGGCTACTTCGCGCAGGACCATCGGAGCCTGATCGAAGGCGGCATGACGGCGCTGGAGTGGCTGCATCAGTGGAATCCGGCGGCGGTTAGCGAAGAAATTCGCGGCTTGTTGGGGCAGATGTTGTTTGCCCGCGAGGAAGCTACGAAATCCACCAGCGTGCTTTCCGGCGGCGAAGCGGCGAGGCTGCTCTTCTGCAAGCTTATGCTGCAGAAACCGAACGTGCTAATACTTGATGAGCCTACGAATCACTTAGATCTTGAGGCAATCAATGCGCTGAACATTTCGCTGCAGCGGTATCAGGGGACGGTCCTTCTGGTGAGCCACGATCATGACTTGATCGACGAGGTGGCAACACGTGTTTGGCACTTCGAGAGTGATCACAAGATAACGGACTTCAAAGGGACGTACGAGGAGTATCAGGCCGCTGTCGTGGTGTAGTGGAACCGAAGTCCTGGCTACCTGCGGAAAGACAGTCGTTTTTACGTTGCACTATTTTCGGTGCATGTAAATCAACCAGGTTCTCCACAGATTTCCACACTGTTTCCTGTTGCGTTTAGAGCCTCAAGTTGCAGATAATGACGGCGGGACGTACTTGCGCAGTCGAGCAGCGCAGGACCGGTGTGGAGTAGTGTACAGTCGAGCCGATTTACTTAGAATTCTTCACCTCACGCCGCGCCAGTTGGCGAACTGGGAGCGGGCGGGACTGATCGCCGCTTGTCCGGCCTATTCTTTTTCCGATCTACTGAAAATCAAGAAGGTTCGAGACTTGTGTGCCATGAAGGTGCGGCCCGCAGTCATCCGGGAATCGCTCGAGGCCATGCAGAAACAGGCATCGGGCATGGGCAATCCCTTGATCGATGCAGGAGCGTCATCCACAAATAAGCATCGCGTGGTTTTCCGGCATGATGGCAGACTGCTTGAGCCTATCGCTGGCCAGTTCCTGATGGATTTCTCCTCGCGAGAAAAAGTTGTGACCAGCACGCCGATTCCGTCTTCCGAGCCGGGTACCCATGATAATGATGCCGCGGTATGGTTTGCTCGAGGCATCGCGCTGGAAGAGGATCCATCTACGCAGACCGAGGCTCTGGCGGCATACCAGAAAGTGCTCGAGTTTGATCCCCGCCATGCCGCCGCGCACATTAATCTCGGGACCCTGCACTACAATCGCCAGGATTTTACGCTGGCTGAAAAACACTACCGCGCAGCTCTGCAGTCTGATCCTCGCTACGCGCTGGCCTATTTCGACTTGGGTAATGTGCTGGACGAGACCGGTCGTGTGCAGGAAGCGATCCAAACCTACAAGATGGCAATCCAGTTGGCTCCTACCTATGCCGACGCGCATTACAATCTGGCGCTCGCTTTCGAAAAAATCCGCGAACCTCGAAAAGCCCTGAAGCATTGGCAGGCGTATATCAAGCTCGACACCACCGGCCCCTGGTCAGTGCATGCGCGGAATCAGATTCAGCGCATTCTGCAGGCGGATACGCTGAAGCTGGTTCATTCCCGCCCGAGATAGCAATCCCACTGATTTTCTGGAGGGCGTCATCTTGAGCGCAGCCGGTTTTCAGCCGGAGCGAAGGATCTCGCGCGCATCGGCAACGCGCCAGGATCATCCCAGTGAGATCCTCGTCCCGGTGGTGGAAGCGCTGGTTTCGGGATGAACTCAAATCAGCTCTAGCCCCTCCCCGAAAGATCGAGCCACAAGATCAAATGGGTCCGAATGCTAAACTAACTAGTTTGCATTCGTCTTTCTGAAGGAATCCCCATGCCCGAGACCACCCTGCAGCCCGCCACTCCCAGTCCGCTGACCACCCTTACAGAAGACGAAGCCCTCTTCCGCGACAACATTCGCCAATTCGCTGACGAGAAGGTCCGTCCACTGGTTCGGGAAATGGACGAGAAAGGCATTTTCGACAAAGATCTTATTCGTGAATTCTTCCAGCTCGGACTAATGGGGATTGAAATCCCAGAGCAATACGGCGGCGGCGGCGCCAAGTTTTTCGAAGCGATCCTGGCAGTGGAGGAGTTGTCGCGCGTCGACGCCTCCGCGGGCGTAATCGTGGACGTGCAAAATACCCTGGTAAACAACGCCCTGTTGCGCTGGGGTAGCGCCGAACAGAAGAAGCACTATCTACCCAAAATGGCGACGGAGACCGTTGGCGCCTACGCTCTGAGCGAGGCGGGTTCCGGTTCAGATGCCTTTGGGCTGCAGACTCGTGCCCAACTCAAAGGCAGCGATTATGTGCTCGATGGTCGCAAACTCTGGATCACCAATAGCAAGGAGGCGGGGATATTCGTGCTGTTTGCAACACTTGATCCGGCCGCCGGGTATAAGGGAATAACCGCATTTCTGGTGGAGAAGAATGTCCCGGGATTCAGCGTCGGAAAGAAGGAAGATAAACTTGGCATCCGCGCTTCTTCTACCTGCGAATTGATCCTAGAAGATTGCCGCGTTCCCAAGGACAACGTTTTGGGCGAGCCGGGGAAGGGTTACAAAATCGCGATTGAAACCTTGAATGAAGGGCGCATCGGAATTGGCGCCCAGATGATTGGCCTGGCTCGCGGGGCCTGGGAGTTCGCCGCGAAGTATGCGCGCGAGCGCAAGCAGTTCGGCAAGGCCATTGCTGAATTCCAGGGCATCCAGTTCCAAATTGCACAGATGGCTACCGAGATCGAGGCGGCCCGCCTGATGGTCTATAACGCAGCCCGCATGAAGGACGCGGGAATGAATTTCGTGAAGGAAGCGGCAATGACGAAGCTTTTCGCCTCGCAGGTGGCCGAGCGCGTGACTTCGCTCGCCATCGAGATCTATGGCGGTTACGGCTTTACCAAGGATTATCCCGTCGAGAAGTACTGGCGCGACGCCAAGATCGGCAAGATCTACGAGGGCACGTCCAATATGCAGTTGGCGACAATCGCCAAGCTGCTGCTGGGCGGGAAATAGAATCCGATTGTTGCCTTTCCGCGCGTAGCCGCAGCCGAAAACCAGCCAAGACACAATAAGCGTTGCTTATTATGTGCATTCAATTGCACTTGTGCGTTTGAAACCGCGCTCAGCGAGCAAGCCTAACCGTAATTAAATCAATATCTTTCGCCCGCCCTCATCATTGGCTCAAAAGCTGCATTCTGCTCAAGTGCCGGCTTCGGTAAAGCCTGCCTGGAGTTCTACTTGAATACCTTGTTCGGAAATACAGCGGGGTTACTGATAGCCGCTCCCAAGAAGAAGTACAGCCTTTTGCCAGTACTCACGGTCCTGTTTGTGATCTCCTACGGGCTAATGACCATGCTCATTGTGGAACAAGGTTCGGTGATCCAATCGCAACGCAATGTAATCAAGGTATTGTCTGCTGACAACACAGAGCTAGCGGCCATCATGGGAAGGGCCGTTGGCGATAAGCAAATGGTTAAGGCACCGGCGCAGACCCCGTCGGCCCACGTTCCGGCTCAAACTCTGTCAGGTCTTGCTGCCAAAGCGCAGGCTCCGAAAGCACAGGTTCCATCAGCCCAACTTCCGTCAGCCGGGATGCCGCAACAGCAACATGCTCCCAGCCGCCCGGGAAAAATTGCGAAACCCGGAGCTCAAGCTCCTCCGGTGCCCGCCGCAGATTTGGTAGACCACAGGCGCGCTTTACTTACGATTTAGTGGCGCCTCGCAGTGAGCGTCCCTTAGGGGCGCGGAGAAGTTGGCGACAATGAAGGTTCTGACCCTAGCCTTGTTGTTTAGTTTTACGGTTGCGAAGCCAGCCCAGCCCGTGCGCCGGCCATCCGGCCAATTGGAACAACCGACTAAGAACGGCCGCTGGTACTTCGCTGCCAGCGGCCATGCTGTTTATTGTTATGGGCCCGTGATGACCTTGCCTGAGGCCAATGGCAATCTGCAGAGGGTTGCTACCTTTTGTCGCGAGGGACAGACTGTCGTCCCGCTGAGAGATTAGCCCCGCCGCATTAAACCTGTCGATGCCGCAAAAGTGCCGCGCGTAAACCCGCGCCCTCGTCTCGCCTTGTAAACTAACACGTATGCCTGAGCTGCCCGAGGTTGAAACTATTGCACGGGGACTGGCGAGTCGTGTTTCCGGAGATGTGATTGAGTCCGTCTGGCTGGGTCAGAAGCCGGAGCCGCTGAAGTCTCCTGCCGGGGAAATAGTCGCGGCCCTCGAGCACAGCCGGATAGCAACGGTGCGGCGTGTGGGAAAGCACATTGTCTTTGATCTGGAACGCGACTATGTAGGGCGGGCAGTGCCTTCGGCAAGGACAGGGGCTTCGTCCGCTAAGGGCCGTAAAGCTAAATCATCCGGTTCGACGAAGTCGCGTCAAACACCAAAGAGAGAGGCACAAACCAATCCCACACAAGCGCAATGGATCGTCCACCTGGGAATGACGGGGCGCTTGCAGGTGTGCGAACCGCAGTCGGATGTTCTAAAGCACACGCACGCGATTCTGAAGCTGGCTTCGGGAAGGGAACTGCGCTTTGTCGATCCCCGCCGCTTCGGACGGTTGAGCGTTGCCGACGGCTTCGAAGCGGTGGGAACTGAACCGCTGGAAGCCGACCTCGACCGTTTTCTCGTATTATTTCGCGGACGCAAGACTCCCATCAAGAGTGCCTTGCTCAATCAGAAACTTCTGCGCGGGGTGGGGAATATTTATGCCGATGAATCTTTGTTTCGCGCCGGGATTCGTCCCCGCCGCCGGGCATCCACACTTACACGCGAACAGCTGGACAGGCTGCTTTCATCGGTGAAAGAAGTTCTGACGGAGGCGATTGCCGTGGGCGGCTCGTCCATCTCCGACTACGTGAATGCTGATGGCGAAGAAGGCTTCTTTCAATTTCAGCACCGTGTCTACGGCCGCGAAGGGGAGCCCTGCCTGACCTGCAAGGAGTCCGTTAAACGCATTGTGATTGCCGGACGCAGCAGCCACTACTGCGCACGATGCCAGAGGTGAAGCGAGAGTAATCGTCGACGGTTGATTGAAATCGTTCCACTGAGAGCTTATCTTCTGAACCATGTCTGATTTTTCAATCGGAGTCGATCTAGGCGGCACCAACCTACGGATTGCCGCCGTTGCCAGCGACGGACAGCTTCTTGAAAAAGTTACTCTCGGGACGAAAGTCGCCCTCGGCCGCGATCACGTAATCAACGAGATGTGCGACGCGATTCAGCGCCTCTCGGCCAAATACAGGGAGGCAGGCAAGCTTCTTGGAGCCGGCATCGGCATTCCGGGCATTATCGATATGCAAACTGGAATGTTGCGCAAGTCGGCCAATCTTCCAGGCTGGTCGGATTATCCGGTACGAGCTGAAATCGAGCGCAGGCTGGGCGCGCGGGTAGTCCTCGAAAACGACGCGAATGTTGCCGCGCTAGGCGAGCAGTGGCTGGGCGCTGCTCGGGGCGTCCCGAATATGGCCGTGGCCACGCTGGGTACGGGGATTGGTGGCGGTATCGTGCTCGGTGGAAAAATTTGGCACGGAATGAACGGCATGGCGGGCGAGTTCGGTCACGTCACCCTCGAGCCAGAAGGTCATCCCTGTGGTTGCGGCAACCGGGGATGCGCTGAGCAATATGCTTCTGCGAGCGCGATCGTGCGCATGGCTCGCGAGGCGATCGCCAGCGGTGACGCGCCATCGCTGGCCAACGCCGCATCGTCCGACGCAGAGTTCGGCGCGAAATCGATTTACAACTTGGCCATTCAAGGGGACGAGCACGCCCGGCGCATTTTCCGCAGTTTTGGCCGCTACCTGGGAATTCTTCTTTCCGGATTGATCAATGTTCTGAATCTCGAGATGTTCGTCATTGGCGGCGGGGTTTCCAGCGCGTGGGATGCTTACGCGCCAAACATGTTCGAAGAGCTCAGGGAAAGATCTCTAGTCTATGCGGCAACCGCCCCGGCTGATCCGCTGATGAGCGATTCCTTAGGAAAAGAAGAGGGCGCTTCGGCGCAGACGGAAAGCCTCACACAACGAAAGACAATCATCACTCGTGCTCTGCTGGGAAGCGATGCTGGGCTATATGGTGCTGCGCGGGCGGCGGTGCCGGCCGGTTGATTTTATTTTGCCAGGGTTTGGACCCAGGTTGCGAACTCGTGCCAGATGGCCGTCCTGCCGATCGGGATCCGAATCTGTTGTACGAAGATTAGAAAGGCGCCTGCCCAAATCGTGGCGCGATGCACCTTCCGCGTTGACCACAGGTCGTAGGCTGCCAGAATGGCCAGGAATATGTAGGAGAACAATGCTGCCCTGGCCGGCATGCGGTGAACGATAGCGAAGGGCCAACGAGCAATGGCCGCGACCATCAGTCCAGTTGTCGAAATGAGGATCAGGCGCTTGTGCGCCGCGGCGTTGGCGCGCGAGCGGAAGGCGAAAAAGACAAGTGTCGCAAAGATCAGTATGTCCGTCAGTGGGACGATGTAGAAAAATTTCGGGTCCCGCCCCGGGGGCCCGGCTTCACGAACCAGCGAATCGGTAGCCGCCAAAACGCCGAGAATTACCATCAGGCAGGCCAGGAAGAAGCCGCCAATGCCAAGGCGGCGATGGATGTCCACGCGGCCCGCCGAAACCAAAGACGTCTGCGTGACCAGCAGTAGAATCCAACAAGAGAATGCTGCCCCATGCAGGTGAATGATGAAACTGGGTAACGGTGCATGAAATATTCCGGCCAGGTAATAGGTGTGCGCGAAGCCCAAAAATACTGTGCCCAGCATCAGTAGCGCCATGGCCGAAAAAAAGAGGTGGTCGAAACGGCGGCCGGGTAGAGTGGCCTCAAACTTCACTGGAGTTTTAAGATCATCCACTACGGCTGTAGCCATTGTCCTCCCTGGCCCAGTGCTTCGACCAAGTTTATCGGATAGCCTCTGGGAAGTGGCACCAAGTGTACGCCTTTTCGTAATCCGTCAATGGACTGTTCAAGGAAAGTCTCTACATACCTCGCGCCGAACTCGAGACTCGTGGCTCAGTTGCGGCCCTACGCATTCCAAGCTGCCGCGCCGCGCTCAGCAAGGCCTGGTTCTGTTCGGGCGTGCCAATGGTCACGCGGATACAATTCGGTGCTCCCCAGTGTTCCAACGGACGAACCGCCACGCCTTCTTCCCGCAACCGTTTTGCGACGACTGCACCAGCTTCGCCGACATCGCAAAACAAAGAGTTCGCCGAGGTCGGGACCACGCGATATCCCAGCGCCGATAATCCTGCGTCAAGCACTTGGGATTGAATGGCGTTGTTTTCCACGACCCGTCCGATGTGGAGGTTGTCGTGCAGCGCCGCCAGGGCTCCAGCCTGTGCGACTGACGACACTGAGAAGGTGTTGCGCATGCGCGCGCAATAGGCAAGTAATTCCGCCGGGCCAAGACCGTAGCCAATTCGCAGGCCGGCGAGTCCGTGAGCTTTGGAAAATGTTCGAAGCACAACCACACTTGCGCCCTGTCGAACATAATCGAGCGAGTTCGAATATTTAGTTTTGCGCAGTGCCGCGAAATGCTGAGCGAATTCGTAATACGCTTCATCCAGAATCAAGACCACATGGCCGGGAAGTCGCGACAGAAAGCTCTCCACGACGGATGCTTCAAGCACGGTGCCGGTAGGATTGTTGGGATTCGCCAGGAACACAATGCGAGTGTCCGAATCAATTGCAGCGAGAATAGCTTCCAAATCAAAAGAGTCTTCTCGCATCGGAGCTTCTATGAGAAGCGCCCCCGCCGCCTGCACCGCCATGGAATACACAATGAAGGAGCACTGGCTGGTAACCGCGTTGAGGCCCGGAGCAAGCAGCGTCTGGCAGAGCAGGCTCAACAGTGCGGTCGAACCGGCGGTGACCAGCACTTGCTCCGTAGGCAGTCCGTGATAGGACGCGAGTTCGCGGCGCAGGGGGCTGCAATCGTCATCGGGATACAAATTCGAGCTGCCCACAGCGGTCCGCATGGCTTCGAGGGCGCGGGGTGACGGTCCGAAAGGATTTTCGTTGGAATCAAGTTTGATCAGAGCCGACCGATGCTCCGGCGGCGCAGGGAATATGTTCGGAGCTTTGTGAGTCCCCAGGTCGCGGGCGGGCTTAGAAACCAGATCGAAGAAACGACTCATAATTTCCGCTCATCATGCCACGGAAGGCTTATTGGACGCTATGGGTTTGTTGCAGGCCGTGCGCAGTCGATCGACTTCCTGCGCAGTCAGGGCGCGAAATTGTCCGGACGGAACGTCAAGGGTAAGCGGTCCATAACGGACACGCTTAATTTTCTCAACATGGTGGCCGACCTTTTCAAACATGCGGCGGATCTCGCGATTGCGCCCTTCGATCAGCGTGACTTCGTACCAAGGGTTGTTGGCTTCCTTGATAAGACGAATGCCGGCAGGCGCGGTGCGCACTCGGCGTCCATCTTCGGTCTGGATGGAAACGCCGCCGCGCAGCTTCTCCAGCGAGTCACCGCTGGGAACGCCCGCTATTTTCACCACATAAGTTTTTGATACTTGCGACGCCGCTTTCATCAGCTTGTTCGCGAGCGAACCATCATTGGTTAATAACAGTAAGCCTTCGCTGGCATAGTCGAGACGTCCTACGGGATAGACGCGCTTCTTCACGCCGCGGATCAGTTGCATCACCGTGGGCCGCTTCTCCGGATCGCTGACGGTCGTTACGTAGCCTTTAGGTTTGTTCAGCAACAGGTAGACATGATGTTGCGCTCCCTGCAGCAGTTTTCCATCCACGCGGATGTGGTCGCTCTCCGGATCGGCTTTGGTGCCTAACGCTGTAACCACGGTCCCATTTACTTTCACGTGGCCAGCGCTGATCAGTTCTTCAGCTTTGCGGCGGGAGGCTATTCCAGCAGCGGCAATAATTTTTTGCAAACGTTCCGCGGGCATTTCGGAATTTCCAATCTTGGGTTGCGAGTGTGGACGTTTATTCTTTTTGAGCTGATTACGCGATCTCTTCCGCGGAATCTGACGGAACGGTTGCTTCGGATTCCTGCTCGGTGCCATTAGAGTGATCCGATGCCGCGTTTTCGGCTGGAATCAACTCTGCCTGGAACGATTCCGCCACCAGCTTCTCAAATTCTTCCATGCTGGGCAGTTCGTTGACGTCTTTCAAACCGAACCGCATCAGGAATTCTTTCGTCGTCTTGTACAGAATCGGTCGGCCGATGACCTGTTTACGGCCGGAGGTCGTTATCAGCTTGCGGTCAAGCAGCGTCGCGATCACGCCGCCGGAATCCACGCCTCGAATCTCATTGATTTCCGGAACGGTGGCGGGCTGCTTGTAAGCGATTACCGCGAGCGTCTCCAAGGCCGGTAGCGAGAGGCGAATCGGCGGCTTCAAGCTCTTGGCAAAGCCGCGCACCATCTCGTGCTGCTCCGGCTTAGTGGACATGCGATAGCCGCCGGCCACCTGTCGAATTTCAATGCCGTGATCTTGACTGCTATAGTCGGCGAGCAATTCTTCCAGTGCCGCGCGTACCCGCGATTTCACCTCAGGTTCGTCCGCCGCGCCCTCGGCACTTACCGGCTCTTTCACGAGCTGAACCAGCTGCTCGGCTGTGATCGGCGTCTCCGCCGCATAAATAATGGCTTCGAGTTGAGCTTTTAGACTCATAAGAAGTGGCCGGTGTTCAGTGGCTAGTGGTCAGAAATTTTGGCTTTGGCTGGCCCTGATCGCTGCTCACTGCCCTCCGTTCTGCTATCTCCAATCATCTCGTACTGCGGCCTGCTCCGCCATGACCGCGTCGAACCCAATATGTTTTCGTACCGCGATCTCGCCGAACAGTTTATCCTGCCGAACCTGGATGGCCTGCAGCCGCACCATCTCAAGCAACGCCAGAAACATGCATACCAGAGCCTGCCGCGACTCGACTCGCATTAGAAGCTGTTTCAGGCGGATGGGCCGCGATTCGAGAGAAAGCCGCCGCCGCAGGTAATCAATCATCTGGCCGACCGTGACGGTTTCCTCATCCACGTTGAGTATGGGGCGGGTGCGCACGCGCTCCAGGATCTGCTGGAAAGTCTTGACGAGATCAATTACGTCCGCGGCGATTTCAGGTTCAGTGCCTTCGGCGTCAATGAATTCTTTCAGTGATGGATTCGTCAATACTGCATCTTCGATCTGCTGCTTCTGCAAAAGCATCTGGGCCGCGGACTTGAACTTTTCGTGCTCGAGCAAGCGGTTCACCAGTTCAGTGCGCGGATCCTCAAGCTCCTCCGCCTTCGCTGACGGATCGCGCGGCAGAAGCATTTTGGATTTGATGTGAATGAGAACCGCAGCCATGTAGATAAAATCGGCCGCCACGTTCACGTCCAGCTCGCGGATCTTTTCGACGTAAGCCAAGTACTGCTCGGTGATGCGCGCGATCGGGATGTCGTAGATGTTGATGTCCTGCTTGCGAATCAGGTCAAGCAGCAAGTCCAGCGGACCTTCGTAAACGTCGGTGACGGAGACTGCAAACGGGGAATCGCTCTCTTCGTTTTTATTGTTTTTATTGTTATTGCTCGAAGCTTGATTGTTCGGCGCCTTCTCGCCTGATTCCTTACCCGGCTTTGACGGAACGAGCTGATTTCCAATCAGCTCCAAAGGAGCGGATTTCGCCGCGATGTCTGCGGAGGTAGTGACCCGGGCTTCCATCCTACTGGGCATTTTTCACCAACGGTCCCTCATACGCGAGCGACATTCCCATTGCATCACGCACATCGTCCATGGTCTCGGCGGCGGCCTTGCGCGCCCGCTCTGTGCCAGCCTCAAGGATATCCCAAGCCAGCCGCGGATTCTCCTCGAATTTCTTTCGCCGCTCCTGCATGGGATTCAGTAGTTGCACGAGCGCGTCGGCGGCCCAGCTTTTGCACTCGATGCAGCCGATGCCAGCGGAGCGGCAACCTGCATTCACTTTCTCCATGGTAGAGCGGTCGCTGAAAATCTTGTGCAGATCGCCCACCGGGCATACATCCGGATTCCCGGGATCGGAGCGCCGCACGCGTGCCGGGTCGGTCACCATTGTCTTCAGCTTCTGCCGAACCAGCGGCTCCGGGTCGGTCAGCAGGATTGTATTGCCGTACGACTTCGACATCTTGCGGCCATCGGTGCCCGGCAACCTCGGCGCGCGCGTGAGCAGCGTCTGCGGCTCCGGAAAAACATTTCCCCGCTTTCCGTAGAAGCTATTGAAGCGCCGCGCAATATCGCGCGTAAGTTCAATGTGTGCCACC
>JAOAPI010000166.1 GCA_025462865.1 Candidatus Sulfotelmatobacter sp.
ATGCCACCCCATGACCTGCTCTTCCGGTCCGTTGGCGTCCACGATGGCTTCGTTGTGAATACGGTCTTCCCGGACCGGGTCTTTCTTGGGTCTCTTCATGACTTTGCTCCCAGGATTCGCCGAACCGGCTGATCGTCCAGATAACCAAATGGCCCATTTTGTACCGAATCGTTGCCGTACCCCGACTACTGAACCGACTCTAACGCCGGAGCGCTTGGCGAGCGAAGCGTCCGAATATCACGCATCGGTGGTTGGCCGAAGAAGCGGCTGTATTCACGGTTGAATTGGCTGGCACTTTCGTATCCGACTTCAAAGGCCGCGCTTGCGGCGTCCAGCCCGTCCATGAGCATCCGGCTTCGCGCTGACTGTAGCCGCATTTGCTTCTGATACTGAAGCGGACTCATGCCCGTCAAAGCCCGAAAATGGTTGTGTAGAGTGGATACGCCCATACCTGCGACCTGCGCAAGTTCTTCGACCCGCAGCGGCTTCACGTAGTTTGCCCTTATCCAAGCGATTGCCTTTGCGGTGCGCTGGCTCTGGTCGCCCAATGTTGCAATCGCACGAAGGCGTGCACCCGCCGGTGCTTGAAGAATCCGGTAGATAATTTCACGTTGAATCAGGCCGCTCAAAAAAGGAATGTCCTGCGGGGAATTCACCAAATTCATAAGGCGGCAGCATGCATCGAGCAACTCCGTTGTGATGTCGCCGGTGGCCATGGCCGGGCGGTCCGATGCCACCTCAGGAACCGGAATCTCCTCCCTGCCCAGAAGCTCTCGGACCAAAGGCATTTCGAGTTTGAGCATCAGGCAAAGAAACGGTTCCTGTTCGCTGGCCTCAATCACCTGGCTAATGATCGGCAAATCGAGCGACGTCAGCAGAAATCGCGACTTGTCGAAGATGAAAGTCGTATGGCCGAGATCGACCCGCTTTCGCCCTTGGGCTATAACGGCTAGGCTCGGCTCGTAAGTCCCCGCGGCCCGAGCCATCGGTTGAGTTCGCCGGGTGAGCGTCAGGCCGGGAACATCCGTTATTAGTTTCTCTGCGGAACCAATAGAAGAGGCAATCTTGCGAGTCAACTCCGACCGCAATTCGCATGACGGATCGGGTAAGGGTATGACGGTTTGTTTGCGATTTGTCATTGCAATGTTTCCTTCGCCTGTTGCCGTTAGAATAACCTCCAATCTCGGGTTCAGAAAAGAATTTTTCATGTGGCGAGAGAAATAGGCAATAACTCAGGAGAATCGGGCTACCCCCTCGAAGGCATTTAGATTTAGCCTCAAGATGAAGAAACCAAAGGGAAGAGGTCACCATGACAGACGTAATTGTGGTAGTTGGGGCGGGATCAATCGGGCAAGCGATTGCGCGGCGCGTCAGCGCGGGCAATCATGTTCTACTGGCCGATCTGAAACAGGAAAATGCGGACATGGCCGCAAAGACTTTAAAGGATGCCGGTTTCACGGTAGGGACGGCGGTGGTCGATGTGTGTTCCATCACCCATGGCCTCGAAGTGCGGCACAGCTTAGGCGTCCACAGGAACCTGTAAATCAAAGAGAAAGAAAGAAGCAAAAACATGAAAAAGAGAAAGCTCGGCAAAAACGGCCTTGAGGTTTCAGCCATCGCGTTAGGCTGCATGGCGCAATCCGCGTCATTCGTCTGGCGGTTGACCGTGGCGTTACGCTTTTCGATACCGCCGAAGGGTATGGACCATTTACAAACGAAACGCTTGTAGCTGCTGCAATCGACCGATACCAACCAAAAGGAGAGAATGATGCAAAAACGTATATTGGGAAAAAGTGGGCTGGAAGTCTCGGCCCTCGGCCTTGGCTGCATGGGCCTAAGCTATGCTTATGGTCCGGCGACGGATACGCAGGATGCGATCAAGCTGATTAGGAGTGCGTTCGAGCGCGGCGTAACTTTTTTCGACAGCGCGGAAGCTTACGGTCCTTTTAAAAACGAAGAACTACTCGGCGAAGCGCTGGCGCCGATGCGCGATAAGGTCGTAATAGCGACGAAGTTCGGATTCATAGATGGCCTGGTATCTAGCGGAATGGACAGTCGGCCTGAGAATATCAGGGCGATGACTGAGGCAGCCCTCAAGCGTCTGAAAACCGACCGGATCGACTTGCTTTACCAGCATCGGGTGGATCCCAACGTGCCGATGGTAGATGTCGCGGGCACAGTGAAGGAGTTGATTGAACAGGGTAAGGTCAAGCATTTCGGCTTATCCGAAGCGGGCGTTAATTCCATTCGTCAGGCTCATGCCGTGCAACCCGTAACCGCGCTCCAAAGCGAGTATTCGCTATGGTGGCGGGAGCCGGAAAAGGAAATTCTGCCGATGCTGGAGGAACTGGGAATTGGCTTCGTCCCATTCAGCCCGCTGGGCAAAGGCTTCTTGACCGGGGCGATCAATGAGAACACGCAGTTCGACAAGACCGACTACCGCAACACCGTCCCAAGGTTCGACGCGGAGAACCGTAAGGCGAACCAAGCGATGGTCAATGTCGTCACCGATCTCGCAGCCCAGAAGAAAGTCACACCGGCGCAGATTGCCCTGGCATGGCTGCTGGCGCAAAAGCCTTGGATTGTCCCAATTCCGGGCACCACCAAGCTGCATCGCCTGGAGGAGAATATCGGCGGTGCCGATGTCGTGCTGACCGAAGCCGACCTGAATGAAATAGGTGCTGCTCTGTCAAAGGTGACAGTGCAGGGCGCACGCTATCCGGCCCATATGCAAAACCGTGTTGGCCGGTAATTTCACATTGAAAATCGTTGCATTATAAATGCTTTTGCCGGTCGATCCAACATTGTCCCGCTGGGAAAATTACTACGTTATCGTAGGATCGGCAGCTGCCGCCCTGATCGGCATACAGTTTGTCGTAATTACGCTGATCGGTTCCCTTGGCGTCATTTCTGAGCGGCCGCAGCATTACGCTTCGCGGCGTCGCTGAAAATAATTGAATGGTTAAAGAGCCAACTCCGCGAAACACGACCCGGCCACTGAGGCGATCGTAGCCTCTATGACCCCAATCGACGTTCCCATTCGTGAAGTCAACAGCCCGCATATAGCCCGGGTACAAGAAAAGCCAACAGCAAATAATTAAAGAATTAAATGATTCAACTCCAGGGCAACAACCGGGCGGACGCATGACCGGTTGCCGTCCTTGCGGTCCCAACCGACGTTGCCGTCCGGGAAAAGGACCGTGAGGACGGAGCCCGGGTTGACACGGCTCTCCGTGCAGGACTGAGACCACTCCGCGCCGTCGGAGCCGCTTGTTACGAAGTGTTTGAAGGCGCTCTTTTCATCCCTGCTGAGCACGAGCATATTCTCGGCTGGAGCAACCGGTTTTCCATCACGGTCGCTGCCGTTCAGGATCGGCAATTCGGGGGCTCCCCAGGTGCCAACGGCACTGCCATCCTGATACCCCTTAAACCGTCCATCCTCATAGCTTGACGTTCCAGAGCGCTGCCGATCGAATGTCCATCCGTTATAGCCGTGCCAGTCCCTAAGATCAGCGATCTTTGCCACGTTCCGGTTAAAGGATTGAGGTTCTCCGGGTAAATTTTCAGGAGCGCCGAAACTGGCCAATTTCCTGCCGAGCTTTTGGCCTGCCCGGTTTATGGGCTCCCACGCCGTGACGAGAATAATATCTTTGCCCGGAAGTTTTTGACCGGGCCGAAGATCGCCACGGCTGATGGCCTCGCCGATGCTTCGGCGCACGATGATCGCGGGGGCATCTCCGGTGATTTCCACTTTCTCATCCGCATGTTTGACGGCTTCGATAGCTGCGCCGATTATTTGTTGCTCGATAGTGGTCACGGTGTTTTCCGCGTCGGCTATGGAAGCCATGAAGTTGGCGACGGAAGCCTTTTTCAGATTGGCAAGCTTGCTCTTTATAACAGCAAATCCTTCTTCCACGCCGGGAAGGGCCACGACTATGAGGACGTTTTCATTCGCAAGAGCGGCAGCCGTTTCGGGCTGATCTTCGTTCGTTGTTTCTGCCGGCATACCCATAGTCACTTCTCCCCGGTGTTTGTTGCGATACCGCTTCGCGGTGTCGCTGAAAATAATTAAAGAATTAAATGATTCAACTCCAGGGCAACAACCGGGCGGACGCACGACCCGTCGTAGTCCTTGCGGTCCCAACTGACGCCGCCGTCCGGGAAACGGACCGTGTGCACGAAGCCCGGGTCGCCACGGTGCTCCGTGCAGGACTGAGACCACTTCGCGACGCCGGAGCCGCTTGTTACGAAGTGTTTGAAGGCGCTCTTTTCATCCCTGCTGAGCACGAGCATATTCTCGGCTGGAGCAACCGGTTTTCCGTCACGGTCGCTGCCGTTCAGGATCGGCAATTCGGGCGCAACCCAGGTGCCAATGGCACTGCCGTCTCTATACCCTTTAAAACGTCCGTCCTCATAGCTTGGTGTTCCAGAGCGCTGCTGATCGAATTCCCATCCGTTATAGCCGTGCCAGTCCCTAAGATCAGCGATCTTTGCCACGTTCCGGTTAAAGGATTGAGGTTCTCCGGGTAAATTTTCTGGAGCGCCAAAACTGGCCAGTTTCCTGCCGAGCGTTTGGCCTGCCCGGTTTATGGGCTCCCACGCCGTGACGAGAATAATATCTTTGCCCGGAAGTTTTTGACCGGGCTTAAGATCGCCACGGCTGATGGCCTCGCCGATACTTCTGCGCACGATGATCGCGGGGGCATCTCCGGTGATTTCGGTTTTTGCGGCAGCCATTTCGGGCTGAACTTCGTTCGTGGTTCCTTGCGGCATATCCATAATCACTTCCCCTATGATTTGTTGAAGCCGGGCTCAACAGCAGGCAGTACTGGTCAAATTAGTTGAAACTCAATCTGTGACAGGTAATACACCAGGACAAGGAAAGTAAAAAGCCCAAAGTAATTTATGGTTAACAACGGCATTCAACGCCTTGGACCGCGCGGGGAACTGACACGCTGAGTTGTGGTTAATAGTCCGGGTTGTTTCTATATCCGTCAAACGACCCGTGATGGATTAATGCGCGACACTGATAAGGTGAAAACGCCCAAGGTGACGGCCCGCTTCATCGAGCCGATGCTGCTTCTGCGTAGCGAAACACTTCCCGAAGGCCCGGAATGGCTCACGGAGTTGAAGATTGATGGCTACCGCGCGCTTGCGATCAAAACCCGCGGCAAGGCCCAGCTTCGCTCTCGCAACGACAACGCTGGATTTTCCATGCCGAACCTCGGGTTGAGCAGGATATGAGGGCGGATCCGGGACTCCGCGTCTCGCACGGCGTCATTCCTGGGCTACCGTTTACAGCTCGTCATAATCGAAACCGAACGCGTTGCATACGACCTTGAACTTCTGTAGTAGCCGGTCGTCGCTCCACTTGCTGGAATACATCTGCTTGACGGTTTCCAAAGCCACGGCCAGATCGTCGCGGTTGGACGTTGAGAACACCCGGTTCATGATCTCGTCGCGGCTCAACTCGTTGTAAGCCGGATCGACGGTGGAGAACATTTTCTTCCAGCTGTGATCCGCATACCCAAGTTCGTTCACAAGGTTCTTGAGGCGGAGCAATCCACTCGCGCCGATTACTGAGGCGTCCTTCCGGTTCTCACAATAGGTATACCAACGGTCCCGGATCGCCTTGAGCCGGGATGGCGTCAAATTCACAGTCAAAGCCGCGTGGGTATGAGCCTGGCCATGACAGTTGGGACAGACCGGAGCGATGTTGTCGAAGTCGTTGTTGGACGGATCTTCGTCGATGTGGTGGAACTGAACAAAAGGCGTCTGGCAAACGCAGCATCGGTTGTTGGTCCGGCTCAGGATCTGGTTCTTGAGCTCTTCAGGAATTGCGACACGTGTTCTCACTGGGTGTTTCCGGGGCGCGGTGGCGCTGGCGTCCATTGTGCTACATCCCATCTCGATGATGGTTATCGCCATCGCGGAAAATGAATTCGGGGCTCCACGGGGATCGTCGGGCGTTACTCGTCAAGTTGTGGGATTTGCGAAAGAAAGCCGACTAATAAGAGAGACTTCTTCTCGTAGTACGGATTTCTGGCCCGAATGCTGACTTTCGCGATCTATGTCAAGATCGGTCCATGCCGCGCGGCATTCGCTACAGTAATCTCTTCTACCCGGATTTCGTTCGGCTGCCCGAGCACACCGCGTACATAGTGAACATCAGCGGCAGGCTTGGTTGCGTCTTCCTCTATCGTCACCTCGAACCTGTCGAGGCACTCGATTTCGACAATAGAATCCTCCAGGAGGAACGCGAGGGGCGGAAGCAATGGGACCTCCAAAGGCCAATCGAGATGCCGGGTGAGCATCGAGTGGCAATGGAGAGCGAAGGTCGATTGATTTACGTCTTCGAAGACGGTGTGCAATACTACCGCCACTTTCGGCGGCGCGATTTCACCGAGCTCTTTATCGCGCACGAAGTTGAAGACGTGGACGCGATCACGACCGAAGAAAAGGAGCGCCACGGAAGAATCCTCGCCCAGTTCATCTTGGCGTATCGGGCGTTCACGGGTGACGTCGCGGTGCGCATGCCAAATGATCTCGTCGGCGAATACCCCTTGATCCGCTTTGGAGTCCATCAATATACCGACGAAGAATTGCGGAGGCCTCAACACGAGAGGGTCTCGGAACTGCGCGATGTCGGTGTACGTATCGAGGGCGTACCTCTTGGTGCTCATCCTCATGCACTCGCGCCGCCGCCGATTGACCCCGAAAAAGTATGCCCCATTATTTCCGCTTTCCTCGCGAGTGGTGACACCGTCCCAGCCCCTCAAACGATCTTGATCCAGGCCCTTGAAGCCCTGAAGATCTCCCAGGATTACCGCCACGCCATTCTTCTTGCCTTTTTCTCCATCGAACAGGTTGTCACCGAAACTCTTGAAGACATAAAGAAGAAGGCCGGAATTCCCGAAAAGACCGTCAAAAACTTTCGTGCCGGCGAGTTCGGCATCTCGTACAGGATCAACATCGAGCTGCCGCTCGTCTTCCCGCCTGAGAGCCTTGTCCGAAAGCTTATCCCGGACCTGGATAAGGCGAACGGATACCGGAATGGCGTGGTCCACAAGCAGCGCGATCCCACCTACGAGGAGGCGGCTTTTGTCATCAAAACGGGCGACCGGCTGATCAAGGCTCTCTCAGGGGAGCCGATTGATGCCGAGCCTGCGGAACCGGTTCCACCAGCGCCGGCAGCACGCCCTCCCCAGGCAGAATGAAAACTTTGTCGACCCTGTTCCTGATTTTGTACCTGGAAACCGCCCAAGGTGAGTGACGTGCCAGCCCGGCGGTCCACATGAGCGAGAAGTCGGCTATGTTGACGTTGCACGAAACCCGTTGCCGAAATCCTTGGTGGAGATTCGAAGGTGCTGCGGACGGGAAATACCGGGACTATTGAAGCAAACGTCCTTTATCATTCACCAGTGCAGCCAGCATGCTGACGCGGCTCGAAGGTAGAGAGGTGACTTTTACCTGCCTGCGGAAGTCCCGGCGATCATCGAAGTTGCTGTGCCAGGAATTCGCTTGTCCGGCCGTTGGCAAGATGAGCCGCAGCGGCATTGTAATGCGTTCCGTTATGCCTCGAGAAAGCATGCCGCTGACCCGCATAGCTGTAAACCATAGCGTTCGGCTTCCCCGCGAGCGCCGCCTTAATCTCCGCTTGCGCGGCCTTGGAAATAAACTCATCTTCCTCAGCCAGATGCATCAGAATCGACCCGCGAAGCCCATCGACCTCTCCCAGGTATTTTTCGGTATCGCCGCCGTGATAGGCGACCGCGGCGTCCACGCCCGAATTGCGCGCAGCTGTCAGGAAGACCATCAGCGCGCCGAGACAATAGCCAAGGAGCGCAACCTTGCCGTTGCACTCCTTGAGGTTGCGTACTGCGTTGACGGTGTCCTTCACGTCCGTCGCGCCCGCATCTCTATCATAAGCTGCGTAGAGACGAAGGCCGTGCGCCCAGTCGGCATCGGAGTTGACACTGAGATCGACGCCCTGCTCTTGCCGCCAGAACAAGTCTGGCGCGACGGCCAGGAAACCTTGTTCGGCCAGTTCGTCGCAGTGCTTGCGAATGTCTGCGTTCACCCCGAATAGTTTCTGAAGAACCACCACGGCGGGAGCCGGCAACGTCTTCGGACGTGAGATATAGGCGTTAAACGTGCCATCTCGACCTTCTATGCTGATGCGATCTTTCATTTGTGTTCTCCTCGGGCAGTATTCATCGAGCCTCGGCCGACATCGTCAGGATCGGCGGAGGTTTGTCCTGGAACGAGCCGCATCAGGCAGCGCGCGGGAGCAGCGCTGCGACCCGTTGAATCGAACTGCAGGCTAGCGATTGGCTCGCGCAGATGCAGCAACCTCTTCAGACGAGGTGGCAGCCTCTTCGATCAGCCTGGCCGTCTCCTTTGGATGGGACATGTAAGCCACATGGCTCGCCTTCACTTCGACCGTCCTGGCATTGGCGCGCTTCGCCATCATGCGCTCCTGATCCGGATTGATGGATCGGTCTTCGCTGGCCACCATGTACCAGGTGGGCTTGTGCTTCCAGGCGGGGTTCGTAACCTGATGCGTGAACGAGTCGGTAGAGATCGGCACCTGCGATATAGCCATGAACTCCGCCTCATCCCGTGGAATGTCCGCTGCGAAGTCAGCCGCGAAATGCGCCTCTTCTATCCACCAAAGCCCGTTGCTGTCCGGTTTGAACGCCTTGGACGCTTGCGGCAACGCCTGTTCGATCGATGCACAGCTCTCACCTTCATCCAGAGCAAAGGCGGCAATATAGACAAGCGCTGCAACGTTTGGATGATTGCCAGCTTCTGTGATGATGGACCCGCCGTAGCTGTGGCCGACCAGAACCACTGGGCCGCCTATAGCGTCGATTGCGGCCTTCGTGTACTTTTGGTCGTCCGCGTACGACGTCTCAGGAGGCTGCGCTACCGACACCTTGTAGCCATCTTTCTTCAGTACGTCAGCGACGGCTTTCCAGCCGGAGCCGTCGGCGAACGCCCCGTGCACCAGAACCACGTTCTTGATATTCGTCATCGTTATTCTCCTCTCCAGATTGAGCTTCAGCGAATCGTGTCTTAAGCCTCGAACACGAAATGGATCGTACCAGAACGGGCCACAACACTATTGAAAACACGGACCACTTTTGTGGATTCCTGCTTCAAATACGGAGAGAAGAATCTATTCGTGTGAGGAAGAGGACGGGCGTTCGCGTATTTCGACAAACATCCTGCGGTGTGAGTGTTCACGCCTCCACTTTCCCGGAGTCGCGCCAACGAGGTTTGCAAAAGTTCGGGTAAGGGCCGCTTGATCGGAAAATCCGGTCTGCGCCGCAATTTCCACCAGCGAGCTGTTCGTTTCGGACAGAAGGACCTTCGCGATCTCCACGCGCCGCAGAGTCAGGTAACGATGTGGGGAGGTCCCAAACGAACTCCTGAACGATCGCGCAAAATGGCTGACCGAAAGCCGGCATTCCTCGGCAAGTGTTTCCAGCTTTAACTCGCCGTCCAAATGCTCCTGGAGCAACTCCACAGCGCGCCGCATTTGCCACGGGGCCAGACCGCCTTTGAGTTGCAGGGTAGGTTCGCGAAGCTGACCATACCGCCCTACAAGATGCGAACAAACCGTCATGGTGAAAGAATCCATGAACAACTGAGAGAACATCTCCGGCCTGTTCAGACCCGGCAGAATCGATTGAGTCAGATGGTTAAGAACGGGGTCGGGAGTTCCATAAACACAGTGGAGACGTTTAACCTGGCGCATTCCGGCATCGTCCGTAAGGGAATCGAGGGTTGCCCGCGGAACATGGAAATGGACCCAGTCGATGGGGCCCGGGTTTCGAATACTAGAATTCGACTCGAGGTCGCACATGGCGACTCCGCCCACGGGCCATGCCCCGGTCTTTGTGTACTTGGCATCGGTCCACAGTTCCCATTCCCCGGAATTCGCATGATTAAGATGAACCGAAACAACGTAGGCCTTTTCAAAGGGAATGGACGCTGTTCGCTCCGGGATGCCGCTGCGTGCAATCAGCCGGGTAATCGCCAGTTGCGGCCGGACCACGGAAACCGCGGAATCGATTGCAACGTTGGGTGGTTGGTTCATGGTGAAATACTTCGCCATCTGGGTGCCATAGGCGCTTGCCGCGGCTTCAGGCGAGTGAGCGGAATCGTTCACAGGAACAACCTCCAGACATAAGACGACCGGTCGCCTTATTAACGAGGAATATACCACCTCGCGGACATCTTTTGAAGAGCCCCAAAAAAAGATCGAGACTCTGGTCAGGAATCGACAAATTCAGTCCTTTTCGACAAGCCACGGACCGGCGATTACCTGCCACTATTCATCAGGAGGAGATCTCGCATAGAGAGCGCAATCCGCGCGAAATGCTTCTGCGCGCTGCCGGCAAACTATTTCAGGATGTCGGCTATGTGCAGGCGAGCATTTCCCGCATCGCTTCTGCAGTAAACGCTCCTAAGGGCACTTTCTATAACTACTTTCGGAGCAAAGAGGACCTGGCATCGAGGCTTGTTGATCGCCAGTTCGAGGCTCTTCATGAATCGCTCTTCCGAACGGGTCATAGCGCGAGCCATCAGCTGAAAGAGCACTGCAGCTTCCTCGCCCTGGAACCACCAGCGGTTGAAGTGGCCCCGCTTCAACTTCTGGCCACCCTTGCTGCGGAGGCGACAGCAATTCCTGTTGCCGTTACGCAACGTATCGCTAGCGGCACAGACATCTGGATCACTCATGTCAGTGACTTGATCTCACTCGCTCAGATAGAAGGCGGAACATCAACTGCACAAGATCCCCAAAAGCTGGCGTCATTGCTGGTCACTTGCTGGTACGGAGCGATCGTTCGAAGAAAATCGGACCCTTCTGTAAAACTCCTTGATGATTTTCTCCCGTTCTTCATTCGCAGCGGCTTCCTCTGAAAAGAACTGCAACAGGACGTCGCCGTCGTTCGACGCAATTCGCCACCCTGAGCTGGGAAACCGCAACCGTTGGAGTGTACCTCGCCGTCGGCGCGGCGCGCATTCTCCGGGGACTAGGGATTAGCCGCTATCAAACGGCGTAGTGTTTACCGTAAACCTCGGGCTCCGCAAGCCAGCTACTGAATGATAAAGGATGTTGGACGTTGTCGTTCGCATCCGAATATTGTGCAGCGACGCGGTCCTGACCCCGCGCCCAGCTCTGCGAAGTTGGGCTTCGGCCGAGTCAACGCGTAACACGGAGAGTGCATCCCGCCTCTCGATCCCAACTGGGCACTCTCCCGATGGCCGACAAATCCAACCAAAGCGGCCACATTCTGGTAACCGGACCCTTCAGGCGCTGGCGGAATCTGCATAACTTCCGGGTTAAGTGTGATTTCGGACACAACCTCCGATGTCGATGACGTTACCGCTTTGCCGTCGGGCTGTTCCTGCTCCCAGCAGACAGCCATTAAAGGAGGCTGACGGGCTGAGCGCATTTTCAGCCCAGGGCACCTGTGGACCGAAACCTCGTTGAGTTAGAGCGACTACTTCGAATTGTTTGGCCCGTTCAGATCAGCGATCAACCCACGCCATGACCTTTTCGTTGTAGCGTGGTCCGGACACGGCTTCAGGGCGTAGTGCGGCCTCCAGGCGAGCCACGTTGTCGTCGCTGAGTTTGATATCCACGGCGCCGGCATTCTCCTCAAGGTAGACACGGCGTTTCGTGCCCGGAATCGGCACGATGAAATCGCCTTTGCCCAACAGCCAGGCGAGGGCCACCTGGCTTGGCCTTGCGCCGATGGCCTCGGCGATGTTCCGCACGATCTCAACCGCATTCCTGTTGGCGGCGAAATTCTCGCCATGGAAGCGCGGATCGAACTGGCGGGAGTCCTTCGCTGTATATTCCTCCGCACGGTTAACACTACCCGTCAAGAACCCCCGGCCAAGCGGGCAGAAAGGAACAAGACCGATCCCGAGTTCCCGCAGCATGGGGATGATCTCGCTTTCGAGATTGCGCTCCCACAGGGAATATTCGCTCTGCAGCGCACTGACGGGATGGACGGCATGGGCTCGACGAATGTTTTCAACGCCCGCTTCGGAAAGACCGAAGAAGCGCACCT
>JAOAPI010000161.1 GCA_025462865.1 Candidatus Sulfotelmatobacter sp.
TACGCGCGCGCGCAGGGCATTCCCGTGGGTCCGGGAAGGGGATCGGCGGCCGGCAGCCTGGTCAGCTACGCGCTGAAAATTACCGATGTCGATCCGCTGCAATACGATCTGCTCTTCGAGCGCTTTCTCAATCCCGAGCGCGTTTCCATGCCCGATATCGATATCGATTTCTGCATGCGGCGCCGCGGGGAAGTGATCGATTACGTTACGCAGAAGTACGGCCGCGACAACGTCGCGCAGATCATCACCTTCGGCACCATGGCCGCCAAAGCCGCCATTAAAGATGTTGGCCGTGCCATGGACATCCCTTATGCCGACGTCGATCGCATCGCCAAGATGGTGCCCACGCAACTCAATATAACTCTCGATCAGGCCATCGAAGATTCCCCGCAACTCCGCGAAGCAATGGAGAAAGATGGCCAGATTCGCGAGTTGATGCAGACTGCGAAAAGACTGGAAGGCATGGTCCGGAACTCGGGCGTTCACGCCGCCGGAGTTGTGATCTCGCCACGACCGCTCACCGAGCTGGTCCCGCTGCACAAAACAAAGAACGACGAAATCGTAACTGCCTTCGACATGGTTGCCATCGAAAAGATGGGCCTGCTGAAGATGGATTTCCTCGGCCTGACCACCCTCACCATCCTCACCGACGCTCTGAAGCTGATCCTACAAACCCGCGGTACCCCAATTACTTTGGAGAACGTTCCGCTCGATGACAAAGAAACATACGAGAAAGTTTTTTATAAGGGTCTAACTTCGGGAGTCTTCCAGTTTGAATCCCACGGTATGCGCGACGTGCTCCGCAAGTACCAGCCGAATTCAATCGAAGATCTCACTGCTCTGAACGCACTCTACCGGCCTGGCCCGATCCAGGGCGGTATGATCGAAGACTTTATCGACCGCAAGCATGGTCGAAAAAAAGTCGAGTACGAACTGCCGGAACTGAAAGAAATTCTCGAAGAAACCCTCGGCGTGATCGTCTATCAGGAACAAGTGATGCAGATCGCCAACCGTCTGGCGGGCTATTCCTTAGGCGAAGCGGATCTGCTTCGGCGCGCCATGGGTAAGAAAAAGGCCGAAGAGATGGCGCAACAGCGCGAGCGCTTTGTCGAAGGCGCCGCGCAACGCAAGTTTCCGCCGAAAAAGATCGAAAAGATTTTCGATCTCATGGCGCAGTTCGCCGGCTACGGATTCAACAAATCGCACTCCGCTGCCTACGCGCTGCTGGCCTACCACACTGCATACCTAAAAACACACTATCCCGTCGAATTCATGGCGGCCCTTCTCACTTCGGTCACCGGCAGCACTGACGATGTTGTGAAGTACATCAACGAATGCCGCGAAATGGGTATTGCCGTGGAGGCCCCGGACATCAACGTCTCCGATGCAAACTTCACCCCGCACGGCGAAGCAATTCGTTTCGGACTTGCTGCCGTAAAGAATGTTGGCGGCAACGCCATCGAATCAATCGTCGCTGCGCGTAAGAAACTGGGCCGCTTCAAATCGATCTATGAATTCTGCGAAAACGTCGACCTCCGTCTTCTTAACAAGCGCGTTCTGGAATCCTTAATCAAGAGCGGTGCCATGGATTCTCTCGGCCGCCGCTCGCAACTGATGGCGGTTCTCGATCGTGCGATGGAGCGTGCTCAGAAAACTCAGCGTGATGCCGAATCCGGTCAGCATGGCCTCTTCGGCGTGTTTCAGCAGGAAGAATCTGAGTCCAATAATGACAAGCTGCCCAACATTCCCGACTGGGACGAACAGGCGCGCCTGGCCGCCGAAAAAGAAATCGTCGGCTTCTTCCTCACCGGCCACCCGCTGCAAAAATACAAAGACAAGCTCCAGGATCTGCAGGCGCTCAGCATCATCGAGATCGGCGCAATGACAAGGTCTACGGGCAAAGACGAGACCATTGCCACCGCTGGCATCATCGCTAACCTTCGCGTACTCAAATCCAAGCGTGGCGATTTCTACGCCCAGGCCACGCTTGAAGATATGTCCGGCTCCATCGACATGATTGTTTTTCCTGAAGCCTACAAACGCCTACAAGATAAAGTGAAGCTCGAAGTCCCCGTGTTGGTTCGCGCCGGAGTAAGAATTGAAGAAGGAGCAAACCCGAAAATCACGGCTGCAGAGATCATGCCGCTCGAAGATGCCAAGGTCCCGCTGCCGCGCGCCATTCGCATCCGCGTTCCGCTGGAGACCTCAGGCGCAACCACTGTCGACGATCTTCACGCGCTGTTCAGTGAGCGCAAGGGCGAGGCGCGGGTGTTGTTCGACGTGGAACGCTCCGGAGATTTCATGGTCGTGATGGAAGCGGAAGGCTATAATGTCCTGCCGGATCGCACCTTCATCGCCCGCGTGGAACAGCTATGCGGGCGCGGCAGCGTCCGCGTGATAAGTTAAACCGTCTTAGTCGATTGATGAAATCAACCCAAAAAGCGCAGCAGGAATTGGAGCGCGTCGAGCGGCAAGTCGCGCTGCTTGAAAACTCCGCAGGCCAGAATGACGATACCCGCCGCCAGCTTGCAAAATTGCAGGAGCGCATCAACACGCTGCAAAAGGAAATGAAGGGCCCACAAACAGCCTGGGAGAAGACGGAACTGGCCCGTCATCCTCAGCGCCCGCAAACCTTGGACTACATCGAGCGCCTATTTACGGACTTCAGCGAAATTCACGGCGACCGCAGCTTTGGCGACGACGCGGCCATCATTTGCGGCATGGCCAGATTCCACGGTGAGGAAATTCTCGTCGTCGGCACCCAGAAGGGGCGCGACATGAAGCAGCGCGTGCATCGCAATTTTGGCACGCCTCACCCGGAGGGTTACCGCAAGGCGCTGCGTGTGATGAAGGTCGCGGAAAAATTTCGCAAGCCGATCCTCACGCTCATCGATACTGACGGTGCCTATCCCGGCATTCATGCCGAGGAGCGCGGCCAGGCCGAGGCCATTGCCCACAATCTGCGTGAGATGGCATCGCTCGATGTTCCCATCATCGCAACCGTCATCGGAGTGGGCGGCAGCGGCGGCGCTTTGGCCATCGCCGTGGCCGACCGCGTTCTCATGATGGAGAATTCAATTTACTCGGTGATCTCGCCCGAAGGCTGCGCTGCCATCATGTGGCGCGATGCCACTAAGAAAGAACTTGCCGCGGAAGCCATGCGCATCACCGCCACAGACCTGAGTGAACTCCGGTGCATCGACGACATCGTCCCTGAACCCGAAGGCGGAGCTCACCGCGACCACGAAGCCGCTGCCAATCTGCTGGATGCCAGCCTGCGGAAGCATCTTGCCGAAGTCAAGGAAATCCCTGCCTCCGAGTTGGTCGCGTCACGATACAATAAATTCCGCACCATGGCGCAGTTCTTCAAAACGGAGTAATCGATTCACTCGCAATTTTCTTCTCGTTCCCATATAGGTTCACTCCGGCTCCGCGCACGCGTTTTGCCGCGCCAGGAAAGCCATTGCCGCCGTATAATTATCTGTTCCCCTCAAGAGAACTCTTGGCGGATCGCTCCGCTCATTGAATCAAAAGGAAGGTGTTTGGGATGGCTACTACAGATGTTGCGCCCCAGGGTACGGGCGGGCAGCTAGGGCGCAAGCGCATCGTCAATGACATGAGCATTCAGGTCGCCACCGTGAATGGCTCAGGCTCGCAGAGTTCAAACACGGTTTTGTTGCGCGCCATCTTTCAGATGGGCGTCCCTATCTCGGGCAAAAATCTTTTTCCCTCGAACATTGCCGGCCTGCCGACCTGGTATACCATTCGCGCCAACAAAGATGGCTATATCGGCCGCAAGAAAGAAATTGATTTCCTGGTTGCCATGAATGCCGAGACTGCGCAGGACGACGTCATGTCCCTCGCCGCAGGCGCATCGGTTCTTTACGACCAACCCCTCGCTCTCGATAAGCTGCGCGACGACCTGATTTTCTACTCCGTTCCCTACGACAAAATCGTGGCCACAGTCTGTCCCGAAGCCAAGCTCCGCAAACTCGTCAAGAACATGGTCTACGTCGGCGTCGTCGCCCAACTACTTGAAATCGAAATGGGCGAGGTCGAGAAGGCCATCCGCAAGCAGTTCGCCAAGAAAGTAAAAGCTGCCACTCTGAATCTGGGCGCTGCCCAAGCCGGATTCGACTATGCGAAAACCAATCTCCAGAAGCGCGGCGCGTTCTACATCGAGCGCATGGACAAGACCGCCGGCAAGATCATCATCGACGGCAACTCCGCCGCCGCTCTCGGCTGTATGTTCGCCGGATGCACCGTGGTCACTTGGTATCCGATCACGCCATCGTCCTCGCTGGTCGAGACGATGATCGATTACATGAAAGACCATCGCATCGGTCCCGATGGCAAAGCTACTTTCGCCATCGTCCAAGCCGAGGATGAACTAGCCGCCATCGGCATGGTCATCGGCGCCGGATGGGCGGGTGCGCGCAGCATGACCGCGACCGCCGGTCCAGGCATTTCGTTGATGTCAGAATTCGCTGGCTTGGCTTATTACGCCGAAATTCCCGGTGTCATCTGGGATATTCAGCGCGTCGGTCCCTCCACCGGTTTGCCCACGCGCACTTCACAAGGCGACATTCTCGCTACGGCATTTCTCTCCCACGGCGACACCAAACACGTCATGCTGATTCCGGCGTCGGCCGCCGAATGCTTCAGCATGGCGTCAGAGGCCTTCAATCTTGCGGAGCAATTTCAGACGCTAGTTTTCGTTATGTCCGATCTCGATCTTGGAATGAACAACTGGATGTCGGATCCCTTCGAATATCCCACCACGCCAATCAAACGCGGCAAGGTCCTTGGCAAAAAAGATCTTGAGAAACTCGGCGGCTTTTCCCGTTACAAAGATTTGGACGGAGACGGCGTAGGCTACCGCACCCTGCCTGGAACCGAGCACCCGGCGGCCGCATACTTCACGCGCGGCAGCGGCCACAACGATAAGTCCAATTACAGCGAGCGCCCCGACGACTACGAAAACAACATGGAGCGCCTTAACCGCAAGTTCGAGTCGACCCGCTCCTTCGTGCCGCGCCCCGAAATTCAGAAGGGCGATAAAGCAAAAATCGGAATCATCGCCTACGGCACTTCGCACTGGGGGATCATCGAAAGCCGCGACCAATTGCACAATGAGTACTCGATTGAAACCGATTACCTCCGCCTACGCGCCTACCCGTTCACCCGCGAAGTGCACGAATTCATCGAGCAGCATGAGCGGGTTTACGTCGTTGAACAAAATCGCGATGCGCAGATGCTCAGCCTGCTCAAGCTCGACCTGAAGCCCGAACTCATGACGCGCCTGCGAAGTATCGCCCACCTCGACGGCCTGCCGCTCGACGCACGCTCCGTCACCGACGAACTCAGCACCATGGAGGGCAAGTAAAATGGCGACCACGCCCGTTGAACCCAGATCTCCCGAACCAAAGACCAACCACATCGGCTTGACGGTCATTGACTACAAAGGTGGCAAGACCACCCTCTGCGCCGGCTGCGGCCACAATGCCATCTCTGAGCGCATCATCGAAGCCATGTACGACATGGGAGTTCAGCCCGAGCGTGTCGCCAAACTCAGCGGCATCGGATGTTCCTCCAAGAGTCCCGCGTATTTCATGAACCGCTCGCACAGCTTCAACTCCGTGCACGGACGCATGCCGTCTGTCGCCACGGGTGCCATGCTCGCAAATCGAAATCTCATCGCGCTCGGCGTCAGCGGCGATGGCGACACCGCTTCCATCGGCATCGGTCAGTTCGTGCACCTCATGCGCCGCAATCTTCCTCTGATCTACATCATCGAAGACAACGGCGTTTATGGCCTCACTAAGGGCCAATTCTCGGCCACCGCCGATCTCGGATCGAAACTGAAGTCAGGAGTGCTGAACGATCTGCCGCCGATCGACACCTGTACGCTGGCGATTCAACTGGGCGCAACATTTGTCGGCCGCTCGTTTTCCGGTGACAAGCGCCAACTCAGCACAATGCTGAAGGCGGCCATCGCGCATCACGGAACGGTGATGCTCGACGTAGTCTCGCCCTGCGTCACTTTCAACGACCATGAGGGCTCGACCAAATCCTACAAGTACGTGAAAGATCACGAAGAAACTTTGCAGGAGATGAGCTTTGTCCCCCACTTCGAAGAAATTGACGTGGAATACGATGCGGGGACGACCGTGAGTGTCACTATGCATGACGGTTCCCACCTGCAACTCCGCAAGCTGGAAGAAAACTATGATCCCACCGACAGGATTGCGGCGATGAAACGTCTCTCCGAGGCACACGACAAAGGAGAAGTGTTGACCGGCGTTTTCTACGTCAACACCAAATCGCCCAGCTTCCTCGACATGCTGAACATGGTGGATGAGCCGCTGGCCACGCTGCCCGAATCGCTCACGCGCCCGGGAAGGGAAGCGCTCGAAGCGGCGATGGAAGAGCTGCGGTAGGTACCTCAGCTGTCGGACTTCAGGCTTCAAAAACAAGGCTTGTCATTCCGAACGGGGCCGAAGGCCCGGTGAGGAACCTGCTTTATCTTTACTGTGCCGCAGCTCACTTCTTCGCCGTCGATCCCGCCGGCTGCAGCCCCAGTCCGGCCCCATAATATTCTGCCAGCGCATGGCGTTCATCTTCGCTCAGCAGCGCCGCAATGATCCGCATAGGCTGGTTAATATCGTTGGCTCGAGTCCCGCTCGCAAAACCCTCAAGCTCATCCAGAACGTAGTCGCCGTTCTGGTTCGCGAGTGACGGAACCCCAATCTTATAAGCGACCGGACCATGGCATGCCTGGCATGGCGGAATACCGCGATCTCCATCTCCAAACGTAACCAGGCGCGAGGCCAGAGCCGCGCGACTGGAGCTTGGCTGCCCCTGCGGAAACACCCGGTTATCCTGCGGATCAGGATAAATCGGTAGCTTTGCATAGTACGAAACTACGTCCTCGACATCGCGCGCCGAAAGCGATTCTGCAATCGGCTCCATGGCCCGCGACCGCCGCTTATGGGCTCGAAAATCCTCCAGTTGTTTCCAGATCGCAAGCGCGCTGATGCCTGCAAGGTTTGGAGTCGAAGTGACCGGACTAAAGCCCTCCGACCCATGGCAATGATCGCAGCGCTTCGCCAGCAGCATCCCCCGAAAAGCATCTCCCGACGACGCTGCGACAATCGTCTCTGGAGTCCAGGTAACAAGCGACGGAACTCGATCCGGTGCGGCATCACCAGCCACTAGAACGAGCGAACTCGCCGCCAAAATGAAGGCAAGGGCCCACGTCAGGCTCCAATCAAAAAAGCCAGTCCGGTCATTGCGCCGCACAGTTTCCCCTTTCTTCCGGACGCAATGCGGGAAACTGATCGCGCGGCACGACCTTCAACTCCGACCGCATGGCGTAATGTCCTGGGCCGCAAAATTCCCGGCAAACAGTCTTGTACTTACCTGCCTTGGAAAACATGAGTTCCGCTTTGCTGATCGTGCCCGGCAAGGTCTTCACGGCGTATTCGGTTCCCTCAAAGGAAAGCGAATGCACGGCATCGGCACTCGTAATGCGTAGATTGATTGGAACTCCGGCTGGAACCAGAATGCAATGCGGGACGAACAGATATTGCTCGGCAATCATGCGCACAGTCACTGAGCCGTCTGCATGTAGCTCGGTTCCGAGATTGTTCTCGACAAACTCCCCAGAAAGATGAAGCGATAAGGGATCAACGTGGAGGGAGCCTCGCAGAAACCGCAACAGTGGCTCGTCTACCTGGTAATAGCGTGTGGCCGGGATGAGGCACAGAGCCAGCACTGTGAACAAGAACGTTCTTACCTTTCGCCAGTTCACAGTGCGCCTTCGTTTCGAATCGATTACACTCCCAATTCTCTCAGCACTGCGCTGCACCGCTCACACACCGTTGGATATTCTTTATCTTCCCCGACGTGGGTCGAGTAATTCCAGCAACGTTCGCACTTCGCTCCGTCGGCCTTCTTCACTTCTACGTGCACCGCCCCGGTGCCATTTCCCGCAGCTTGAGTAAGCTTTACTGCGGAGACGATAAAGAGATATCGAAGTTGATCGGCATAGCGAGACAGCACCGAATAAACCGGATCCGGCGCCGATAGGGCAACTTGCGCTTCAAGGCCGGTTCCGATCAGCTTGTTGTTGCGAGCTTCCTCTAGAGCCTTGAGAACTTCATCCCGTACCGAACGCAGTGTAGTCCAATCGTCAGCTGTCTTCTGTTCACAATATCCAGCGGCGTTCGTCGCGTCCCCGAGAATTTCAGAGGCAGCAGGAAACAAGGCCAGATGCACGCTCTCGCCGCGCGCCGAATCCTTTGGCAGATAATCCCAAAGTTCCTCAGCAGTGAAGCTCATGATGGGCGCAAGCAATCGTACCAGAGCCTCGCCAATGCGCCAGATCGCGGTTTGCGCGCTGCGCCGTCCGGACGACTTGGGCGCGAAGATGTAAAGCCGGTCTTTGAGCACATCAAAATAAAACGCGCTCAGGTCAACAATGCAAAAGTGATTCAACCGGTGGTAAATCTTGTGAAACGCAAACTCTTCGTACCAGCCCTTTACATCGGAGGCAAAAGATTCGGTCTGGCACAGCATGTACTGGTCGAGCGCTTCCATCTTCTCGAATGAAACAGCATCTTTCTGCGGATCGAAATCCCCAAGATTCCCAAGGATGTAGCGGAACGTATTCCGAATCTTGCGATAGTTTTCCGCGACCCGCAGCATCAACTTCTCGGACCCAACAACGTCCTCGCGAAAGTCGACCGACGCCACCCATAGTCGCACCACTTCTGCGCCGAGACGGCTGGAGATATCCACCGGGTCCACGTCATTGCCGCGCGATTTCGACATCGCTTGACCTTTTTCATCAAGCGTCCATCCCGGCGTGACCACGCCCTTGTAGGGCGGCGTGCCGCGAGTGCCCATCGCGCAGAGCAGGGAAGATTGGAACCATCCTCGATACTGATCCCCGCCTTCCAAATAAAGATCCGCAGGCCACGGATACGACGGCTCATCATCGATCAGCGCAAGGTAACTCGCTCCGGATTCCAGCCAGACGTCAAAGATGTCGGTTTCTTTTTCGAACTTCGTACTGCCGCAGTGCGGACACTTCGTTCCCGCCGGAAGAATCGAATCTGACTCCGGCATGAACCACGAATCAGCCCCAGAGCGTCTGAACAGTTCCACAACCTTCTGATTTACAGCATGATCATTCAGCGGCTTGCCGCACTGCTCGCACAGGAAAACTGCAATCGGCACGCCCCACACACGCTGCCGCGAGATGCACCAGTCCGGGCGTGTGGCAATCATGTTTGACAGCCGCTCTTCGCCCCACGCGGGGTCCCATTTCACATGCTTGATTTCTTCCAGCGTCCTTGTGCGAAGCGTGTCGTCTTTCGATTTGCCGCCGGGCATCGGCGTCTCCATCGATATAAACCACTGCTCGGTCGCCCGAAAGATCACTGGATTGTGGCAGCGCCAGCAGTGCGGATACGAGTGCTCCGTTTTCTCTGCGTGTAGCAACGCCCCACGGCTCTTCAGCAAATCCATGATCGGCTGATTCGCTTCCCAGACGCGCTTGCCCGTATATTCCGGCAATCCATTCCGCAGAATTCCTTTTTCGTCCACGTTGCTGGTAGCGTCCAGACCATACTTCATGCCGGTGATAAAATCTTCGGCCCCGTGCGAAGGCGCAGTGTGAACCACCCCGGTTCCGGTGTCCATGGTCACGTACTCTGCCAGCACACCCAGAATCTTCCGATCAAGAAACGGATGCTGAAAATTCAGATGTTCTAATTTTCTTCCTGGAAAATGAGCGATGTCGCGCGGCTCCAACAAACCACATTTCTCCGCCACGTCGTTGGCCAGCTTCGAGGCCACCACATAAACCTCGCCCCCGGATTCCAGCGCTACATACTCTTCATCGGGATGAAACGCCACTGCCATTGACGCCGGCAAAGTCCAGGGAGTCGTCGTCCAGATGATGGTTGAAACTTTCTTCCCAGCCAGCGCCGCATCAATCTTAGCCGGATCGTCCAGCAAACCATACTTCACGAAAACCGTCGGGCTGGTGTGATTCTCATACTCGACTTCCGCTTCGGCCAGCGCAGTCTCGTCATGCATGCACCAATAAACTGCTCGCAGGCCTTTGTAGACGAAGCCATTCTCGTAAAAAGAAAAGAACGTCGACAGTACTACCGACTCATATTGCGGCGTCATCGTCGCGTAAGGACGATCGAAGCGCCCGAACACGCCGATCCGCTTGAACTGTATACGCTGCAGGTCAAGAAACTTCTGCGCATACTTACGGCACTCGGCACGCACGTCCGTCGGACGCATCTGCAGCTTCTTCCCGCCAAGTTCCTTATCGACTTTGATCTCAATCGGCAGCCCGTGGCAATCCCATCCCGGCACATATGGCGCGTCGAATCCAGCCATCGTTTTCGACTTGACGATGAAATCCTTCAAGCATTTATTCAGCGCCGTGCCCATGTGAATGGGCCCGCTGGTATATGGCGGTCCGTCGTGCAGAATGTAAGTCGGCGAGCCTTTGCGAGCTTGGCGGATACGCTCGTAGATTCGCTCCTGCTCCCAGCGTGCCAGAATTTTCGGCTCGTTCTGCGGCAGGTTGGCCTTCATAGGGAAGGCGGTCTTAGGCAGATTGATGGTGGCTTTCAGTTCGACTGGCACCCGGTGTAGTTCTCCCAAATGATTGAATCTCTTCATTATAGGGAGCGATGTCAGGAACGTCCACGAGACCAGTGTTAATCAGTGCGCGCAAGAAGTGTCGTTCTACTCCACATGGTGGGATCTGGCGCGCCGTTCGGTGCACAGCTTTCGCGAACGGCCCTTCCCGGAGCGAACTTCTCCTAGGTCATTAAGGGGCGAGATGTTTTCTCGGAATTACTCTCACCCGAAGCGCCCCAGATTGCGTTTCTGCCGTGCCCCCAAGGGACACAGTGAGCTCTTCGAACTCGCAAATACACTTCGTAAAGCCTCGCCGAAAGAGGTACAATTTTACCTAGACGCCAAGGTTCGGGACTTATTCCTGTCCTGGGTGGGGTGGCCAGACCCGATTCTGGAAACTAAGACGATAAACAGGCAACTTGTTGGAAAGACTGCTCATCTGTGTACAGGGGGCATCACCAGGAAGTTAGCCAATTTCACCACCCTAAGCACGGAGCTCCGGACCGGGGAATAATGGCATCCGCAGAAGTCAATCCGAATCCCAACAACGGGCCCGAACTCAACCTTCTGCTCGCTCCTGACACCTTTGAGCCCCTGTGGAAGTCCCTGTTCCGCGGCCTCGACGAATTCTTCTTCCCCAAGAAACTTCCGCCACTAAAGCTGGAGTCGAAGCCGGAGCCGGTTAAGGACATTTGGGGTTTCTACAACTATAAAAAGAACGGTGCCTTAGGCTCCACCGCCGCTCATGTTGTCGTTATCGGCCTGATTATCGGTGGCACCATCCTCGGGCGGCATTTCGTCACTCGGGCGGTCGCCAAGCCTCAGAGCACCACAGCATTGATTGACCCCGGAGACTTCATCCCGTTGAAGCCTGCGAAAACACAAGCTGGCGGCGGCGGAGGCGGTGGCGATCACGACGTACTGAAAGCCTCACAAGGCCATTTGCCAAAGTTCTCGATGAAACCGCAGTTGGCCCCGCCTAGCGCGGTCATTCGGAATTTCAGTCCCAAGTTGTCGGTTGAGCCGACCGTAATGGTGCCTCCCGATATCAAAGTTGCGATGAATAACATGCCGAATCTCGGCGACCCGAAATCTTCGGCCGTTATCCCATCGAACGGCACCGGTTCTCTCAGTGGTATTGGCGAAGGCTCCGGCGGAGGCGTCGGACCTGGCACCGGCCGCGGTGTGGGGCCTGGTGAAGGCATGGGGATTGGCGGAGGCGTCTTCCGTCCCGGCAGAGGCGTAACCCCGCCGCGACCGATCTTCTCTCCCACTCCAGAATTTTCCGAGGAAGCTCGCAAAGCAAAATATCAGGGTACTTGTACTCTGATGATCGTCGTTGCCACCGACGGCCGCCCCACCAACATTCGCGTCGTCAACTCCCTTGGCATGGGACTGGACGAAAAAGCTATCGAGACCGTGAAGACCTGGCGCTTCGAACCCGGCCAGAAAGACGGACACCCCGTAAACGTCGAGATGGCTGTCGAAGTCGACTTCCACCTGTACTGAAATCCTGCTACGGACAACTTGGATTCGTTTGAAACGCGCGACGTTCTGTCCCGGCCGCACTATTTAGCCTCGCCCTTCCTCAACACCGCCAGATGTGACACTACGCGTCGCCGAAAGCCCAGCCTCTCATAGACCTGAATCGCACGCACATTATCTTCTCTCACATGCAAAAACGGAGTCTCTCCTCTGCTCCGAATCCTCTGCATCACCTCCGTCATCAACACGCCCGCATACCCGCGACCCGTGTGCTCTGGATGCGTGCACACCGCGCTCACTTCCGTATAGCCCGGAACTTTCAAACGTTCCCCCGTCATGGCCACAAGTTTTCCGGCATTCCGAATCCCCAGGTACGTTCCCAATTCGTGTGTCCGCGTGCTGAAAGGCCCCGGCTTGGTCAACGCAGTAAGCTCGATCATTTCCGCTGAATCAGCCACGTTCAGCTCGATCAGCTTTGTCTTAGAATCAATTGCCGCCGCCCGCGCGTTCCCGTTCTCGCAAACCATCTGCAACAGCGGAGCGCTTCCAGCCAATTCCAATCCATTTCGCGCTTGGTAAGGCTGGTCGAGAAACAGTGCAACGGTTCCCCGACCTGCCAACAGCCCCCTCAAAGAGTCATAGCCTTCAACGCTAGGGTCGCTAATCCCACCCAGCAGTGTAACTTCCGGCACAAACCTCCGAGCTTGCCCACAGCTCTCCGCAAACTCCGCCTGCCGGGTAGTCAATGCGTTCCAAATGACGTTGTCCAGCGGATGCATAGCCCTGTCTTTCATCCCGTGATTGGATTGCGGGAGAGCGCTCCAAGACACAGTAATTCCGCGCCGTCCCATGGTCCTATCCGAACCTTGCGCCCTAAACATGAAAAATAGAATTAGGGAGCTAGGCACAACGGCCTGGCAGTACCGTGGAAGAGCGGCGCTGTCAGCGCCGCGTAGAGCTTCATAATTGATCCGGGAGTTCAGCCCCATAAGCGCTAACTTAAGCGGATTGGGCTGGGACTTTGGCCCCTGCTCGCCGGTTTCTGGACGGTAATTTCCGAGTTAGCCGACCATCCGCGAACTGAGCCTGGTTTGTGCTCACAGGGGCAGTACCGCTGCCGTGCCGGAGGCTTCGGACAATCCCGCGTTATAGCGTGACCCGATCGAATGCAGAGACTGCTCGTCAGTATCAGCTCAATTGCGACTTGCGGGCGGGAAGATCTTATTCATGCGTAAGTACTCGACCATTTGCCCGTAATGATCAAAAGGATGTGCAATCGACACGATAGCGAGCCCCATCCGTGTCGTAATCATGTCGAACAGGGGATGCTGGATTGGCAGTTTCGCATTTTGCTCAGAGATTGAGGAAAACGCGCGGTGACTGTTGGCAAAGGAGTCTTTTAAGTATTGAAGGACGGCCGATCGAGTCTTCATCGCTTCTGTTGAGGTGTCTTTAGGCGGGTTTTCACCTAAGATCGCCGCGGAGAGCGCGAAATTGACTTCTGCGACGTGAATGAGTTGTTCAGCGAAATTGCGTACGCCCTTAAACTCTCCGTTTGTCGGCGCCCAGAAAAATTTGTCTTCTGGCATGGCCTCGGCCGCTGGAACGAACTGTTGTTCCATCCAGTCCATGTGCTTATTGAATACAGACGCGGTATCTGACTGGATTTGCGAGTTCTGTCCTGAACTGAACCGTGATAGGAATGGAACAATCGCCGAAAAAAATAGAAGACGTCGTCGCGTGGTTGGCATTTGGCAAGTCCTGCGATGATTACCTTTAGGGCAGTCCAACGCGCTTCTGGAGATCGTCAAATCGCGGATCCGAGCGGATTTGGTCCCAGCGCGGATCACGGTTGAGCCAGACCAGCCAATGACTGCGCCCAGCTACAGCTTTGTTGAGCCAGACAAATGCCTGGTCTTTGTCCCCCAGGCCTGCGTACACGAGAGCGACCCCGTAGGGAGTAACGTATTTCTCACGCGCCATCTGGTTTAGGCGAATCAGCACCTCTTTCGCTTCGGCCTGATGCCCCCATTCACCGTAAGCATGTCCCATTCCGGCGATCGTTACCACCCATCCCGGCAAGGCAGCGTCAGTCTTGTTGAATTCGTCAATCGCCTCCGAGTACATCTTTTTCTGCTGATATGCGCGTCCAAGCCAGAGATGCGCCAGAGGGAATTTGGGGCTGACGGCCAGAGTAGAGCGCAACTGGCTAATCGCTTCGTCGTAGTTGTGCCGGTAATAATAGTTGAAGCCTATATCGGTGGAGATGGTGACCGACAGGGGATCCAATTCGTGCGCCCGATTCACCTCTTTCCAAGCCTCGTCGAATCGGCCCATGGCCATCAGGTAATAGCTATACCAGTCGTGAGCGGTCGCGTAGTTTGGATTGAGTTCAATCGCTTTCCTGAATTCGTTCTCGGCTTCCCTCCAGTTCCAGGCGTGGTAAGGTTGTAGTAAGCAAGCGACGTATGCGCCTCAGCCAGGCTGGGATCGAGTTCAAGCGCCTTCGTGGCAGCGTCGCGGGCGCGAGGGAAGGCATCGAGCGGGTCGAGGTAGCTCAAGTAGCCGAGCGTCGTATAGCAGTCGGCCAGGCCCGAGTAGGCGGGTGCGTACCCTGCGTCCACCTCAATTGCTTTGTTGAATTGGTCGATTGCTTTGAGCAAGCTGGCTTCGCTGCGCTGGTTCCAAAACGAGCGCCCGCGAAGGTAGCTCTCATAAGCCGCGGGATCCACCACCCCCGCCGTGGCCAAGCGCTTTTGTTCATTAGGCGTGAGAGTGACTCGAACCTGCTCAGCAATGTCGCGTGCAACTTCACGTTGCAGATAAAGTACGTCGCGAACATAGCGCTGATACTCTTCCGCCCAAAGGTGCTGATCGCGGGACGCGTAGATTAATTGCGCGGTGATACGGACTTGGTCGCCGGAGCGCAGTACCGAGCCTTCGACTATTCCATCGACTTGCAATTCCTGCGCAACCTGCGGCAAAGGCGGCAAAGGCTTGGAAGTCGTTTTGTATTTCGAGACTGAGGTATAGGAAGTGACCCGCAATGCCGAAATCTTGGCAAGATTCGTGATCAACTCGTCTGTCATTCCATCCGCGAAGTAGTCATCGGCAGGATTGCCTGAGAGATTCTTAAGCGGCAACACCGCAATGGAATGCACCGGCCGACGGGGAAACCAGCGAATCCAGTCAAAGTACCTGAATGCAACGACCGCCGCGCCAGCCAACAAGCAGACAGCGGCAAAGGCCACAAGTTTCCTCCGAAGCGCGGTCTTTGGCCGACTAGATTGCGTTTCCTCATCGGTCGCGGAAATCGGGGCACGAGCCGCCGCGACTGCTGGCGTAGCGCCAACGACAGTAATTGGCCCTACGAAGCGGTAGCCCTTACCGACGATGGTCTGCAGAAAACGCGGATCGTTTGGGTCATCGCCCAAGGTCAACCGAATTTTGCGAATTGCGGTGTTGATGCCTTGTTCGGTGTCGAGAAAGACGTCCTTCCCCCATAGCCGAGCGATGATTTCTTCGCGGCCAACCAGCTGGTCTCTTCGCTCAACCAGGAGGATCAGAAGCTCCATCGGAATCTTTTCCAGCTTGAGCACACTGCTCCCGCGGCGCAACTCATAGCGGCGCAAGTCGAGCTCTAGAAAGTCAGTCTGGACCGGAGCTTCAGACAACTCGAATTACCTCTCTACGGACTCGCGACATTCTAACCCAGCATTCCAGTTCCATGAGCACCTTCCTTTGCTTACAGCCATTTACGATTCTCTATCCAAACGTAATTCAAAATTGAGGAAGGCTCCATTGCTGTGATTCGCCTGGTTGCGCTACACAAGCTGCTCGGGCGTTCTGAACAAAGAAAAGCACCCAACACTAAAAGGAGAATCACCATGAGAGGGACTCGGCGGGTCAGTGTTTGTTTGGCTGCAGTCTTGGTTCTGATTACGGCAGGGGCTGCATCGGCGCAGATCACTATACCGATTGCCGAAGAACAGGTTTTGTATGAGGCGATCGGCGAATTCAACAACAGCGGTTCAGCTAGCCAGCAGTACGGCTATCTATCGAGCGTAACCGGGCTGGATAACGTCTTCAGCAGTACCACCACCAAGGACGAAACCACAGCTCTCTTCACCTTTGTAACAAATGCGACAACGTTCCAGGTGGTCAATCATGGGCCATTTAAGATTGTTGATCGCACCGGAACCACAACCATTTATCTCAACAATGGGCCGTCGGACTTTAACAATCCTGCCAGCTTCAGCCAAGGTATGCCCATTCAGGTGTCAAATTACCGCCAGCAGGTGATTCTCAACACACTCACCAACACCTTCGTGACCGTGCATACGAACACCGTCACGGACGTGGAAACATTCACTTTGAATGGCGGAGCCTACCGCTTGGGACAATTGGGAAAGTCCTTCCGCACGAACTACTCGGGCCAGGCCAACACGACAGGAGTAGTACCGTCCGGCTGGTTTGCGGGAACATCAACGGGCAGCAAGAACTAACGGATGCGGGCCGATCGGCCGCTTTTTGAGCAGCAGGTAATCGACTTGTGAAATCGGCAGGCCTCCCGGGAGTCGGCCAATGCGATCAGGGATTTGAGATGAGTCTTCGCTGTTTTCGTGCCAATCCTGCACTTCTCGAGGAGGAGAAAGGACGCTCGATTGACAACCAGCCCAATCACGACTTCACCCCGTTGTTTCCCTGGTGAACTGTGAGCGGCGAATTCGCGAGCGGGTTTCTATTGGCAAGATCGGACCTGCTCGCAACTCTTTTAGGTGCTCGGAAGTCGGCCTGTGGGCCCTAATCGATGCGGTTCTCACTGGCACCTGCCTAAGTTGCTGCATGACGGGCAAACCGGAAGGAATTCTTAAGTTAGCGCTTATGGGGTTCAGCCCCCGAGGGTTCTATTCCTTCAAATCCACATGCTCCACCTCTTCAATCGGATGTCCCAGAAATCGCTCTCCCAGCTTCCGGAACTTCTCCACTGAATCGGTAGCAAAAAACTTCAACCGCGGCCGTCCTCGTCGCTCCTCATCCAGCGCTGGCACCAACAAATTCTGAAGATGCCCGCTCACCGCCCGCGCCGTAGATTCAGCCGAATCCACGATGCTTACATGCGGCGGGGCCATGCGACGCAACAGCGGTTTGATCAACGGATAATGCGTGCAGCCCAGGACCAGCGTATCCGCCTCGTGGAATCCATCATCAAACGCCTCCCGCAAATAGATATCAGCCACCCGCTCGGTAACCGGATGCTCCGTCCACCCTTCCTCGACCAGTGGCACCAGCAGCGGACAAGCCTTCTCCCGCGCCTCAAGTCCACGCAATGCGAGAGCTTTCCGGTAAGCATGGCTGCTCACCGTCGCCTCGGTCCCAACCACCACAACTTTCTTATTCTTGCTGACGGACGCAGCAGCCTCGGCCCCAGGTTCCACGACTCCCACGACTGGCACATGGGCGCCAGCTTTAATCTGGTCCAGCGCCAGCGCCGTCGCGGTGTTGCACGCAATCACCAATAATGCCGCTCCATTGCCTTCCAGATAATGCGCCGCCTCTACCGCATACCGAGCCACAGTCTCGACAGACTTCGACCCGTAAGGCAGTCGCGCCGTATCGCCAAAATAGGCATAGTCGGCTTCAGGGATCAGTTCAAGTAAAGCTTTAAGGACGGTAAGCCCGCCAAAACCGGAATCAAATACGCCGATGGTGGGACGCCGCAAGGTCATGGGAAGGCAAAACGCATCCCGATCATAGCAGTGTGAGACGCCTGACCCGATGACGAAAATGTTCCCGCAAGGCGGAGTAAGATTCGTATCACGGTATGCCTTCAGGCCTACCGCAAATTTCTTATGAATGAGTCGCGCCTTTAGCCGCTGCCTTCGAACTTGCTGGAGCCTACAAGCCCGGTTTTTGGGCACTGGCATTGGAAGCGCCGGCGAATTCGGCAGTCCTGCCGCAGCACGCTCCCGGCGGAATTGGCGCTCCATGCGGGCAAGTCCGAGGATGCCCGAGAAATGTGCAAATCTTATCCGTCGCCTCGAGCGAGAGAATATGTTCAAACTTGCAGGCCTGTTGCTCGATTTCAGACTCGCTGTCCATGGCCAGACTGTCGGTGAACAATCGCTCAGCCAAACGATGGCGCCGAATAATACTGCCCGCCCTTTCCCGCCCACGCGGGGTAAGCTCGACGATCAAGGAACCGTCTCCGATCGACGCTGAGACGGGCTTCAGGGCTTCATGGCAGGGATTCACGAATGGTTTGTGATCGTGAGGATGGGGCGGGTGCGGGGTGGCCACGACAAATCCCATCTCAATCATTTTTTCAATCGCCAGGCTCACGGGCAGCGCCCCGTGAACCTCCATGCGTTCGACTTCGGCAATCTCACCGTGCTCTTCCAGCACCCAAAGCTCTTCCAGAACTTCGTCGAACTGCTCTTCGTCAGCCATCGCAAATGTTTCCTGCGATGCGATTTTGCCGTGATGGAATTCAACCCTTCGGTCTGCCAGCCGCGCGACTACTGGATCATGCGTAACCATTACGATGGTCCGCCCCTGGTGGTGAAATTCGCGCAACAGACGCAGCACAATCTCTTCATTCCAGGCGTCCAGATTGCCCGTAGGCTCGTCCGCCAGAATAATCTTCGGATCGTTAATCAAGGCCCGTGCAATGCACACCCGTTGCTGCTCGCCGCCCGAAAGCTGCGATGGCAAGTGATTCGCGCGATCGCCAAGACCGACACGCGAAAGCGCGTCAAGCGCCTCTTGCTCATCGGTCATGCTGTGAAAATATTGCGCCAGCATCACGTTCTCCACCGCCGTCAGAAACGGAATCAGATGAAATTGCTGGAAGATAAATCCAATCTTTTCCGCCCGAACGCGGTTCAACTCGTTGGATGAGATGCCCGCCACATTTTGCCCATCGATCCAGATTTCACCGGACGTCGGCCGGTCGAGGCAGCCAATCAGATTTACCAGAGTTGATTTACCCGATCCCGACGGTCCCATGATCGAGAGCCATTCTCCCGCCGCGACATGAAGAGAGATGTGGTCCAGCGCATGGATCGCTCCAGTCTCACTCTCCTTACCCGTGCCACTCTCATTCGCCGCAGCCTTGGCAGGGTAGAGTTTTGTGACGTCTTTGATTTCGATCATTTCACTCTCCCCTCAGGATGACCGCTGGCTGCACTCGCCGCAACGACGAAATCGGCAGGATTGCTGCAAGGAGCGTCACTACCATGCTACCAGCCACAACCAAGGGCAGAACACTGAAACGCGGAGTCACAGCAGCGTGGAAGTTAACCCGGCCAATCCATGCCGCCAAGCCAATCCCCAAAACAAATCCGACCAGGGCGCCGGTCGCGCCCAGAGCCGCTGCTTCCGCCGCGAAGAATCCGTTCATCAACCGGTCCGATGCGCCCAGAGCCTTCATGATCGCGAAGTCTCGACGCCGGTCAAACACCCATCCCATCAGTGTTGAAAGCACACAAAGCGCAGCTGTCAATATGATCAGCGCAGTCGCGGCTAATAACGTAGCTCGAGTTTTCCCTAGCACTCGTGCTTCTCCCTCCATGAGCTGCCGCACTGGCCGAACTTCTGCCGCCGGAAGCGCTTCCTGAAGGTGACGCATAATCGCGGCGATCTCCTCCGGCGAACCCGTAGCCGCAATCTCCACGATTGAAGGTTGAACTCCAGTCCAGAAAAAAAAGTCCCCCAGAGAGAGATATATCCGACTGTCCTCCGCGGAACCGGTCTGTACCGTGCCCGCGGGCGTGACGTGAATAGTGCGTCCTTGGAAGCTCAGGTCGAAAGGTTGATTGTTCGGCGAGACCAACTGGAGGGCTCGCACCCCCACTAGAGCCTGTTTCGACGCCGCCGGCCAGTTGCTCACAGACCACCAGCGATCCAGTTGCCTTACTCGCTCGAAGTCGGTGCCCGCAACCACAATCGGCTGACCATCGCTGGTTCGCGCCACGACCAACGCAAAGGGAGCAACTACACCACGTCCCGCAATCACCGACTCTGCCCGCGTAATCGCATCCGGGGGAAGGGAAGCGCCGTCTTTGCCGACTAGAATGATGTTCGCCCCATAGTTGCGAAACTCGCGCCGCAACTTGGCCTGCACGTCCACGTATAGGTTCAACATGGCCGTCGCCACTGCAGCGGCCACTACCATTGCCAACAACGCCGCGGCAGCACGCCCCCGACGCAGCACCGCGGCCCGCAGCAACATCCGCACAAACATTGAAGTATGCGGAACCTTCGCGCGTTTCGCGACCACATCGCGTTCCAGCCTCGATGCGCCGCCGCTCATAACTCACCCCGCAACGCAAAAACCGGATCCAGCTCCACCGCTTTGCGAATGGCGGCCGCACTTCCGGCAAAAGTCACAATCACAGCAATTGCCAGAATCACTGGCAAAACTACGGGCGCAATCGTAATCTGCGAATCGAAAATGGATCGTCCTATCTGTCGCGCCAGCATCCCGCCGGCAGCAAATCCGGCCAGGCCGCCGATTAGAGCCAGCAGCGTAGCCTCGGCAAAGAAGACCGAAGCAACGGTCAGTCTTCCCGCCCCAAGAGCCTTCATCAACCCGACCTCAGAGCGCCGCTCAAAGATGGCGGTGGCCATCGCCGCTGAAACCGCCAGGGCCGAGGCAAATAGTGCGGCCAGCGTGACCAGAAAAATCAGACCCTCAATGCGCGTGAGCACCGCGCCCTCGCTTTGCGCTACCTGCCGAATCTGTTCCGCATGCGAGTGCGGAATCGCCTCTTGCAGCTGAAAAGCAATCGACTGCGGATAAGGCGAGCAGTACCAGCGGTCATAAATCGCGCCTGACATGCTCTTGGGATCGCGACGCGCAAACGCGTCTTCCGGCTTCGTAAGTGCACTCACATAAACCCGCCGCACCGCCCCCGGCTTGCCGAGAATTTCCTGGGCCAGCGCAAGCGGCGCGACCACCTCGTCGTCTTCGCTGCCGCCCGTAGAAAGAATTCCGCTAACATGCAACTCTCGTCCCGAAAGCGCCACCGAATCCCCCGCCTTTGCCGAAAGCCTGGCCGCCAGCCGCTCTCCCATCAAGACATCGCGAGAAGAATCATCCGGCCACGCACCCGAAACCTTCCACCACGGATGAGTAGACCTCACGCCTGTCTTAAACTCTTCTTTGCCAAACGAGATTGACTTCGCAAAATAAGTTCCCAGCAACGTGAGATTCTCTGCCTTGCCGTCGCGTTGCAGCGTGACGTTCACCGGCAGCATTGGAGCAAATCCCGTGATGTTGTTGTGCCAGAACGTTCCCTTGATCTTAGGGAGGTCAGCTTCATTCAGAAAAGCGCCATCGCTCGGCGGCTTCAAATTCACGCCGCCAATTTCCACATCGAGAGTATCTTCTTGGGGAGTAACGATTAGGTTGGCGCCGATAGCTCGCAACTCGCGATTGATCTTGTCGCCAATGTCAGTCGCCACCGCAATCATCGCGGTCGCAACCGTGACGCCGAGGGTAATGGCCGCGCCGGCCAGGAATTTACGCCGCTTCTGGCGGCGGAAGGATTCGTACACCAGACGAACAAACATTTACTGCTTCTCGAACACGCGGCTCCCGGCCGCGATGTCCGCCTCTTGAATAATCACAGAGTCGGCGGTTTGCGTTGCTTTAAGCGGAATCGGATTGCAGCCCCCCGCCGTTCCTACCGACTGCGGATTGATCGGAGCCGCGCAGTTCTTGCAGACCACTCCAGTCGCCGACTTATAGAAACCTACCCCGCCACAAATCTGGCAGGCATCAAAGACGGTAGCGATCTTCCCGTCCGGCTTCTGATAAAGCCAGAACCGGATCGGCGTGCCATTTTCTTCCGCCTGATAGCGATGCAAATCCCCGTCCGAAACCTGCGCCAGCGGAATCTGCACCTGGCCGTTTACAAACTTGACTTCAGCCGCGGGCGACAGCGCGCTCTTGCTCTTCGCATAAACAAACTCAGCCGTCAGCATTGCAATAAAAAGAAAAGAAAAGACGTATACCGAGGACATCCAAATCCGCTCTTTGCGTGCCGACCACTCCGCTTTGCGCCGCTCGGCCGTGGACACCGCAGTCGGCACAGGCTCCCGCCGCTTGGCATCAAACAACACCATCAACGCGGCCAGCGCAAGCACTGTGACAAAAAAGAAAAGATCGTTGCGTACGATCGGGCCAATCAGTGCCATCTCGCGCTTGGAGGAGGGAATCACTCCGCTCTCGGAAAGTTCGTGGAGTCCGGCAATCACCAGTTGCGCCGCGACTAGAAACAGAATCGCCGTCGTAACCCGGAAGAATTTCTGCAGGTTGATCCGTACGCTGCCTTTCACAAACATCACGCCGAACGCCACCGCCGCGAGCACGCCCAGAAGCGTCCCCAGAAAGCTCATCAATTCCGTCGAGTTCAGCGAAACCGCAGACAGAATCAGCACCGTCTCCGCGCCTTCCCGCAGCACCATCAGAAACACAAAGAAGAACAGCCCGATCCACGCGTCTTTGCCCGCCAGCAGTCCGACTTTTCCCTCGATCTCGCCCTTCAATTTGCGCCCCGTCCTCATCATGAAAACAACCATGGTGACGACGAAGAAGGCGGCCGCCAGCATGATCCAGCCTTCGAACACGTCTTCGTTAAGATTCAGCCGAGAGATGACGATCGCCACGCCGATACTGCCAACAAATGCCGCGCCCAGCGCCGCATACACGGCCTTGCGCAGATCGTTCCGTCCGATTTTGGCGAGATAAGCCAGCGTGATCCCAATGATCAGCGCAGCCTCGACCCCTTCGCGCAGCGTAATAATGAATGCCTGAAGCATTTATAAGCGGCCTACCATTTTGAAAATGAATTTCAATTTCAACTTCAAGGATATTCCCCGACCGCTAGGCCCGTCAATCCGCCGAGCATAAACGCGCATGATTTGCATCGCACGGCGAACTGGAGCATTAAATAGTTCCACCTCTGCATCGGAAAACGCACAATTTCGAAAACCATAGCCTGCAAAGCGGAATCCAACTTTATTCAAAGGAGCATCTATGACAAATAGAATTACGATAGGTTTTTTATCGCTATGTCTGGGAGCCTCCGCTTGGGCAATTGGTCCGAAAGATAAAGATAAAGCGGATAGTGCCGACAGCGAACTGCAACGAGCCACCGAAACCGTTCAGCACATGACTTCGGCGGCTCCGGACACCGGCGTTCCAAACACCGTCCTCGAAGGCGCAAAATGCGTTGCCGTAATTCCTAAACTCGTCAAAGGAGCATTCGTGGTCGGCGGCGAGCATGGAAAAGGCGTAGCGACCTGCCGCACCAGCGGCGGGACATGGAGCTCCCCCGCACCGTTCTCAGTCTCCGGCATCAGCTGGGGCCCTCAGATCGGCGGCAAGAGCAGCGACCTCATGATGTTCATCATGAATGAGGAAGGTATGGCGGGTCTCATGCGCGGTCACGTCAAGCTGGGCGCAGACGTTTCCGCCGCAGCTGGTCCCGTTGGACGTACAGCCTCCGCAGACGCTGGCATGAAAGCCGGCATTCTTACCTATTCGAACAGCAAAGGCGCGTTCATCGGCGCTTCGCTGAACGGAGCCGAACTGCAGCAGGACAAAGGCGCTACCCGGGCATGGTACGGTCGGGACGTCCCTTTCTCCGAGATACTGAAAGGTGAGGCCAAGACTGACAATCCGGACGCTCGTGCCTTCGTGAGCGCAGTCCAGAACGCCAAGGAAACTGCGCAGGCACGATAGAATTAAGGATGGCTGTACGGCTATGAATGTCCCACTTCTCGTTTCTGCTGCGAGAAGTGGGCTTTTTAGTGTCGCAGGTATCTAAAGTGATTCGTCACTCAACCAATCTTTGATCGAACGATTTCGAACCCAGTCCGTCGCTCAAATCCTCTTCAGGAACTTCTCTGCCCGCTCCAACTCCGGAAACAATTTCTCTTCCGCCTGAAACTCAGCCGAGTGCACACACCGCCGACTGCCCCGCAACTTTACCGGATGTCTCAAATGCAGCATCTCGTGGTACACGATGTATTCTACCGCGTAGCGGGGAACCAGAAACTGATCAAAGATGCGGCTGATCACAATCGCATTATGTGCCGGGTCATAATGCCCTAAAATGCGTCGCGTTTTGCTCGGACTCCAACTCATACGCGGCCGCCCCAGCAATCCATGAAAAAAGCGCCGGTTCAAATCCTCGAAAACCGCATCCAGATCGTAGACGCGCCCCTGAGGGGAATGCAGCTGCTTGCGCCCGCGCATCTGCCGCACCAGATGCGCCTTGCTGACGACTTCATGGCTGCCCACATATTTTCGATAACGCGCAGCGTGTCCGCGATCAATCGGCTTGCGATACATCTTGGCCAAGAGAATGTGGGCGATGGCGCGCACCACTCCGTCCGGCGCGCCTTCCAGCAGATCGGATAACCTCACCAGCAGCCTGCCTTCGCGCAACCGGATCGTATTGTTAACATTCGCGAAGGCAAAAAATTCGACCTTCAGTTCCGGCGCGACAGTCCCCGGCCGCAACTGCCGGTGTTCCGCATGAAAAAGTTCGAGCAATCCCTCACGCACAGTAAGCCCAGATTAGCACGGTCGCTCGCTTCCTTATGCGACTGATTACTACTCCGCCTTCCCACCGGTCGCCTTTTCAAATTTCTTCTTGTGCTTCCCGGCTTCTTCTTGTTCGGCCAACAGCTTGCGATGATCGTCTGCCGACGTATCGAGTGTGTCCAGCGTATTGGTCAAAACGAATTCGTATTGCTTGGCTTCTTCCGGAGCCACGTCTGCCGCGTCCTTCAAAGCCCGTAGTTTGGCCTGAAATTCCGTATCCGCATCCACAATCAAACGCAACGGTTTGCGAATGTCATTCTTGCGATCGATATAGGTATCGATATTGTCATTTAGTTCGTCGTAGATCAGCAGAAAGTCATCCAGGGCGTCGTGCGTTTGTCGCGCCCTGTTCTTTGCTTTTGGATCGCTGCGCATCTCCATCAGCGTAGCCAGACGAGTCCTGGCAAACTTTAGGTAGAGAGAAAGCCGCTGCTGAGGCTCCCAGCTGGCATCGCGGATCTGCTCAATTTCCTCCGCCGTAAATGGATCATGATGACGCTGCGCCGATGCTGTGTCCGCTGTCGCCAACAAAAGCAGTCCGACGCCCAGGCGAAATCCAAATGAGCGAGGTCTCATTTCTTCCCTCCCTTCGGAAACATTGCTGCCAATAAATCATCACGAATACGCTCCAGCCGCTCGATCGTATTCTGCACCTGCGCCTGTTCGTCGTGAGGAATCGTGTGTTTGAGATCGGTCAGCTTGCGGACCATCTTCCGGATAGCAATCTCACTCTGCTTTTCGTGCTTGTGTGACTGGATTGCGTAATCGCGATTCAACTCCGCAAATGCCACCACGTCATTCAGCGCGGCCTGCGCCTTCTCGCTCTCGCCAGAGCCATAGAACTTGACCGCTGCATCGAGTTGCCGCTCCGCTATGTGGAGACACAACGTGGGACGGTCTGCAAGATTAGCATTAGCGACGCGAGCCTTTAATTCCTCGACGGTCGGTTGATCACTGCTGCTCAGGGCGCAGGGCGCCACCAGCAGGCCTAGCGTCAGACCCGCGACCACCACTCGCCAGGCTCGCGAACGTTCCATTCCAATACCATTTCCGCCGCTGCGATCGCGGCTATTTCTTCGGTTCGATGGCAATCAGTCGATGCTTCGCCTGCCACTCCTCATCAGGATACTTCCCGCTAGCGGCATTGAGGAAGAGGTGATAGTTGGCCGCGGCGTTCTTGAAATCCCGCAGGTGATCGTAGGCAGAGGCCTTCATAAAATATGTAGTGGCGACATCCGGCAGAAGCTTATTCCGCGCATCGAGAGCGTGAATCACGAGGGGGTAATTCTTGTTCTCCCCGGCGGCGAATGCAAGTCCTCCATACGCTTCCCCAAGATTGGGCTTGAGTTTCACCGCGTTCAGAAATTCTCGCTGAGCTTCCAGGAATTTCTTCTGCGGCAGCAAAGCCTCGCCAAGACGCCGATGAAGTTCGGCATCGTCGGGGTGAGTGGTAAGAAGAGCGCGGTAAGCTGCTTCCGCCAGGTCGTTCTTTCCGCTGGTCGCATACAATTCCGCTAACTCGCGTTTTGCGCCTTCGTCGCCCGGCGTATTCTTCGTTCCCGCTTGCAGTTCCACGATTGCCGCATCAGTTTTTCCCTCGGCCGCGAGCACCCGTCCTAACTGAGTGTGAACGGGAACAGAGTCCGCGTGCTCCGCTATCAACTTTCGCAAATAATCTTCCGCTTCAGGAAAACGGCTCCCGCGCATGTAGATATTCGCCAAACCGATGACCGCGTCGGTGGATTTAGAATCGCATGCGAGCGCCTTCTTATATTCCTGTTCTGCATCGGCAAACTTATTTTCTTGTTCCAGCAAGCGTCCCGCAGAAAGATGTGGCTCTGCTTCCCCCGGCTGAAGAGTCGCCGCCTCATGGTAGGCGGTCAAAGCTTCTTCCGGTCTGGATTGTTCCATCGTCTGTGCCAGCGAAAGCCATGCCCGGTAGTGGCCCTCGTCCGCATGACTGGTGGGTTTGAGCTGAGTTGCCGCTCGCAGAAACGACTCTGCATCTGCTTGGCCACTTTTGGCAAGTTGCAGCCCTAGATTGAGATTTGATTCGAAAACGTCGGGCTTGGCCGCAACCGACTTCCGATAGGCCGTGATCGACTCATTCACCTTGTCTAGAGCGTTCTCCACGAAACCGAGATCAAACCACGCCACGTAGTTCGTCGAATCTTTTTCAACCAACTTGCGCAGAAGAGGCTCGGCGGAAGCGTACTCCCGTTTTTCGATCTCGCTCTCCGCGCGCGCAAGTTCAAGCTCCGCGGAATCCTCGACCGGCACCCGAACGTGATGGTCTGACCGATGAGCGCTTGACGATTGTTTTGGATCAGCTGTCGCAGGCGGATTTGCATCCTGCGCGAACACACACGCGGCTGCTACTAACCACAAGAGGCAACCAAGAGTTTTAGTTGCGCCCATTGGAACGCGCCGCTCCGTTGCCATTGCCCGACCTTTCAACCTTCAGCATGTGGGCGAGATACTTGCCGGTGTAAGAGCCGGGAACTTGTGCGATCGCTTCTGGAGTACCCACTCCCACAATCTTTCCCCCGCGCGCCCCACCCTCGGGACCAAGGTCGATCACCCAGTCTGCCGTCTTGATCACTTCCAGATTGTGTTCGATCACGAGAATGGAACCACCTGCCTCGATTAGACGGCGGAAGGCCGCCAATAGTTTGCTGACGTCATCGAAATGCAGCCCCGTCGTCGGCTCGTCAAAAATATAAAGCAGACGCCGCCTGCGGCGGGATTCGTCCCCCTTCGACCGCCCAATCTCACGCGCCGCCGGCTGCAGATGCGCCGCCAGCTTCATGCGCTGCGCTTCGCCGCCCGACAAAGTGGTCGCCGACTGCCCCAGCCGCAGATATCCCAATCCAACCTCTTCCAGCACCCTGAGTTTGTCGGTAATCTTCGGCGCTTCCGCAAAAAACTTGAGCGCCTCCTTTACCGTCAGGTTCAACACCTCATGGATATTCTTTCCCCGGTAGCGAACCTCCAGGACCTGCGCTTTGTAGCGTGTTCCCTTGCACTCTTCGCAGATCAGTTCGACGTCGGCGAGAAACTGCATCTCGACCGTTACGGTCCCATCGCCCTGACACGTCTCGCAGCGCCCGCCTGGGATGTTGAAGGAAAAATGTCCGGACGTAAAGCCGCGTTTCTTGGCCTCGGGAAGCGCCGCAAAAAGATCGCGAATCGCATCAAACGCCTTGATGTACGTCACTGGGTTCGAGCGCGGCGTCCGTCCGATCGGAGATTGATCGACCAGCACTACTTCGTCGATATATTGATCGCCCTCCAGACTCTCCCACGTTGCCGCTCCCCGCGTCGAGCCGTTGATCTGCTGCTTCTTCGCCTCGCCCAACGCCTGATACAAAACCTGATGCAATAGCGTGGATTTCCCCGAGCCTGAAACTCCCGTGATCGCCACCAGCATGTTTAACGGAATGCAGATGTCAATGCCTTTGAGATTGTTGGCGCGCACACCCTTGATCCTGATCTGCTGGGATCCCGGCTGGCGCCGCGCTGCCGGTATTTGGATACGCAAATCGTCAGACAGATAACGCCCCGTAAGGGAAGCGGGATTCCGCAAAATCTCCTCGTAGGTTCCCGCAGCCACCAGCTTGCCACCGTTCTCTCCCGCCCCCGGCCCCAGATCGAGAATCCTATCCGCCGTTCGCATAATATCGGGATCGTGCTCGACTACCAGGATTGTGTTGCCCAAATCCCGCAGGTCTTGCAGTATTTTAATCAGCCGGTGTGTGTCGCGGCTATGCAAGCCAATCGAAGGCTCGTCAAGCACGTAAAGTGTTCCCACCAGTCGCGATCCCAGCGACGTCGCAAGCTGGATCCGTTGCGCCTCTCCTCCAGAAAGTGTGGAAGACAATCGGTCGAGCGTTAGATATTCCAGTCCCACATCGTTTAAGAACCGCAAACGCTCGCGAATCTCCTGAAGCAGTCGTTCTGCAATCTCAGCTTCTTCGGGACTTAGCTCAACTTCCGCGAAGAATTTCGCCGACTCCTCCACGGTCATGGAACACACTTCGCAAATGTTGCGTCCATTGATCTTCACCTGCCGCGCTTCTAACCGCAGCCGGGAACCGCGGCACTCAGGACAAGTGGAGTAGCCTCGATAGCGGCTCAAAAATACGCGGATGTGCAGCTTATATTTTTTTCGCTCCAAATATTGAAAGAAGCCACGCACGCCAAGAAACTTTTCATCACCATCCAGGATCAATTCTTGCTGTTCGCACTCAAGTTCCTCCCAGGGCACGTCCAGCGGAATATTTTCCTGCTTGGCAAAGCGTTTCATCTCCGTGAATAGTGGCCGGTACTTGGGCTTGTTCCACGGATCGACAGCGCCTTCTCCAAGCGTTTTTGTTTTGTTGGGAATTACCAGGTCAAGATCGAAGTCAATCGTGTTGCCAAATCCCTGGCACCGGGCGCACGCGCCGTAAGGATTGTTAAAAGAAAACAATCTTGGTTCCGGTTCCTCATAGCGCAGATGGCAGGTTTTGCACTCGAACCTTTGCGCAAAGCGCAACTGCCGCGCGGGTTGGTCGTCATGGGGAGGCAGATCGAAAATCACTTCTCCGGATTCTCGGTAAGCCGTTTCAACCGCATCCACAATACGCGCACGCGACTCCGCCGATACCGTGAGCCGGTCCACTAACACAAACACGGGTTGATCGAAACGGAGGTCAAGAAGCGATTCCGGCGTGGAAAACTCGACTACCTGGCCGGACTGATACAGCCGGTTGAATCCGCCCTTGCGC
>JAOAPI010000176.1 GCA_025462865.1 Candidatus Sulfotelmatobacter sp.
GCCCGAAGGACATACGTGGGGTGGCACGCGGTCAAGACTGCAACTTTTTAGAAGTGGCGCGGGCAAGGGTTCTATTCGCGCTTCTTCCGTGCGGCGTCCGCGTTGTTGCTCCGCCAACAGACCACCGAGGGCACGAACTTAGCAGCATCTTCTTTGAGGTCACACCTCGGACACGCAGGCAAAGGAACTGTCCAGATTTTACCGCTTGGCCCTGGCGAGAAAAATGTCGTCGCCAAGTTCATCATTTTTGATCCGCATTTAAAACAATACTCGCGTGGCGGCTCAGAGGTTAATGTGTCAAACAGATTGTCTATGGCGCACTGCAGATTCTGGGAGATCATTGTTCCACGCTACTCTTAATCCTAAAATGGGGCTGAGCAATATTGCTCGGTACCTACTCTTTTGACGGGTACCGATCAATTCATTCTTTTACTAGGAATGCCGCCGGACTCTCGTCCAGTTCCTAAGAAACTAGTCTCATCGCAGCAATTGCGGCGTCAGGACGCCTCATCCCGACTGGGGGCTACGCTATGCGGCAATCCTGTGCACGCGCCGTGCCACTCGGTTCCGATGAGCTGGTACGTGCCCTATCCGAGCACGCCACAAAGCGGGTAACATTAAAGGTGAACGTTTCACATCCAAGTGTCACGCGCATTTGCACGGGTAACGGAACGGAAATGATGCTTCCCCCACAGACGCGAGATTTAGCCCACCGCCTTCTTGATTACGAAAATGCTGCGGGCAAAATCTCCGAGCCGACGGCATTTGCGGCATTTCGCGTCTGTGAGAGGTTGCGCCAGCCCATCACTACACTCGCGGGAGTTGCCGGTTTTCGCTCGCTCCTTTCTCGTGCTCTGACGCTGGCCACGGCGGAAGCTCCCAGTCTTAGTGCTGTACAGGTCGCGGCGGATGGATCCTTAAAGGGTCTAGACGAACTTCGGCTGCAAGTCGACGCGGACCAAGCTAGGGAGGCAGGACTAATTCTCATTACTCGGTTACTCGGGCTGCTTGTCCGAGTTGTTGGCGAAGCTATGACGTTGCAGCTGGTGACATCTGAAATTCTCCCGGACCTGAGGTTCCTCTCGAAGAGCGGTATACCCATCGGCTTTGAAGCGATCCTCAACGAAATTGATGATCTCCAAGGCGTTAGTGCGCGTCTGCAAGTGCTGGCAGAGCAATATCCGCCCGTCACAGAAGCGCTGATGACCATCTCGGGCAATGTCTTAAACACGGCGACCGTACTGGCGGTAGTGGCGGCAATTAAAAGTCCCAAGCCCAACTGAGTAGAGCGCTTGTGCCCTTCACGGAAAAGGTAATCGTGAGTCTTTCAGAGGCGCGACATCTGGCCCAACGCCTTCTTACTTACGAAGCCGTTGCGGGCGACAACTCCGAGCCAGGGGAGTCTGCGGCTTTTCGCGTCTGTGCGAAGCTGCGCCGGCCCCTCATCAGACTCGCGGGAGTTGCTGGTTTTCGCTCGCTCCTGTCTCGCGCTTTGACGCTAGCCAGGGCCGAAGCTCCCAGTCTTAGCGTGGTACAGGTCGCGGCGGATGGTTCCTTAAAGGGTCTAGACGAGCTTTTATCGCAAACTGACAAGAAACAGGCCAAGGACGGAGGAGGCATTCTCATTGCCCAGTTAATCGGGCTGCTTCTCACTTTCATTGGCGAAGGTTTAACGTTGCGACTGGTTCAGGATGTGTGGCCGGAGGCCGCCTTCGACGGCCGCGTTTCCGAGAAGGAGAAGAACGCTTGAGCACAGCAGGTAAGGTAAAAATAAACAAACTGGCGACGGGGGTCCCAGGCCTCGATGAAATCCTGGGCGGCGGTCTCCCGGAATTTTCTTTTAATATCATCGCGGGTGCCCCGGGAAGTGGCAAGACGACGCTGGCGCACCAAATCGTTTTCGCCAACGCGACGCCGGAGCGCCCCGCGCTTTATTTCACTGTCCTCGGCGAACCCGCCATCAAAATGCTGCGATACCAGCAACAGTACACATTCTTCGACCAGGCCAAGTTGAACCACGCTGTCCGCTTTATCAACTTGAGCCAGGTTGTGTTGGAGAAGGACCTGGACGCGGTCTTAGAGGAGATTACGAAAGAGGTTGAGAAGGCAAGCCCCGGCATCGTGGTAGTTGACTCCTTTCGCACCGTGGTGCGGAAAGCGGCTGGCGGCACAACCGAAGTGGAGCTGCAATCTTTCATTCAGCGTTTAGCACTGCTCCTGACGAGTTGGCAAGCTACGACATTTCTGGTCGGGGAATATGTCGAGGGTGAGATCCGTGACAATCCCGTTTTCACGGTCTCCGATGGCCTCTTTTGGCTTTACCAGGCTGCGGAGCGAAATTCCATTGTGCGGAAGCTACAGATCGTGAAACAGCGCGGGCAGGCGTCCGTGCCCGGGCTGCACACCTTCCGCATTACCCATGCCGGGCTGCAAGCCTTTTCGCGTACTCTTGGGCTGGCCGGACTAGTCAGGAATATACCCAGTACACGGCGTCTTTCCGTCGGTATTCCCGAATTGGACAAGATGCTCGGCGGGGGCATTCCCGAAGGCGATAGTGTCCTGGTGGCTGGGGCTTCGGGGACGGGAAAATCTGTTTTGGCAACCCAATTCATTGCTGAGGGCATACGCCAGGGGGATCCGGGTATTGTGGTGGTTTTTGAAGAACGACCGCAAGAGTATGCGGAGCGGGCCAGCAGTTTTGGTCTGGATTTGAAAACGCCGCGAAAGGAGAAGAAACTCGAAATCCTTTACCTCCGTCCGCTGGACCTCTCGGTAGACGAAACCATGCACGAAATTCTCGACGCGGTCCAGAAGATTGGCGCCAAACGCCTGGTGATTGATTCGCTGGCGGGCTTTGAGATGGCGCTAGCACCCGGCTTCCGCGCGGACTTTCGCGAATCGCTCTACCGGATGATAACCGCGTTGACCGGAGTCGGGGTGACGATTCTAAGCACGGTTGAGGTGAACGAGTCTTTTACAGAATTCCCGTTCAGTACCTACTCGATTTCCTTTCTCACCGATGACATTATCCGGCTTCGGTACGTATGCATCGACGGCCAGCTTCGCAAGATCATGGTGGTTATCAAGATGCGCGGTGGCAACCATAGCAAGGATATCCGTGAATATGAAATCACCTCCAAAGGCGTGGTCATCATTGGTGACCGTCTCACGGATTATCAAGGCCTTATCACCGGAATTCCTCACCATTTGAACCGATCCGGCAATAATGAAGAGCGCTCTGATAAGCCGAAAGCGAAAAGCAAAAGCTAGAAGCAATCCGGGATAAACCTAATCACCATCAGCCAAATTCTGCCGAGCCCTGGCCGTCTCATCTTTCGAGGGGTCGCCCCTGAGCATGTATACACTCCTAGAGTTTTAGCGGTCTAACTTCAATGCAGAATCAGCTTTCGCGGTTTTCGAATGTGAGACCGGGCTCAACAAAACATCTGTGTCCGCTGGGACACGTTTTCACTGCACTCTCACTTGTTTCCGCGCACATACAATCAAAATCGTACGGGGTTGAGTATTGACGATTACCGGCTGAATTGGATTAGTTCATCGCCAATGCTTGGCAGCATAAGCAAGGCATTTAGCAGTTTTTCAGTCAACGATATTCAGAAGGCCAGGGGAATTTTATGGCAAGACACTGGGGCTCGAACTTTCCAGCGGGCCAGAAGGCACGCTGGTTGTGCCCCTTTCCGGCGGCACCAAAGCTCTGATGTACCCTAAATCCAATCCCACCCAACAGTCATTAGAAAGAGACTGGTCGCCTGAGTCTCAACCCGGCAGTCATTGCAGGTAACACTCATCGTGGACGGTCTGGCCGTTTTCCATCCGCAGAGAGGTTGCGGGTCAAGTCAAACGGCTTGTTGCAGATGGGGCAAGTGAATTGACATTCATCGGAAAGCGATGAGTTTCGGTCATATTATCGGGAGCATCTGGATTGCCAATGGTTTTCCACGTTCATCCAACGCGCTGCAAAGCTGATCCACAAGGAGCGTTAACTTCTTCGGGTCCATTTCTCTACTGGCTTGTTCTGCAAGGGAATGCCACTTTTGATCTCTGGGATTCGGGGCCATAGCGCGGGCCTCCAATTCTGATTACCAATTCTAGCGTTAAGGTTACAAACCAGTGTGAGCAATAGGGATCACTTTGCATGGACATGTACAAACTATTTCCCCCCCGGAATTGGACGGATGTTTTGAGGGAAATGTTGAGGATGGTGTCCCTTGCGATCTATCCAAACTACGAACGCCTGTTTACGACCGGCCCTGCGATAAGCTCAATTCCAGTCGGTTGATACGGTTCGTTCTCGCGTCGAATTGGGCTCGTTCCGCGAGCGAGAAACCACCAAAAACTTCATCTTGTTGAGATTTAGCTTGCTCGGTACGGAGACGCGTCAATTCGACTTCGACCTTTTCAATCAGCATGCTGGCCCCTTTAATTGTGAGGAAGAGCGGTAAAGAAACTTTACATGAACGGGCTGTCATCCGCGATACCCGCAATCCTGTAGGTACTTCATCTAGGTTGAGGCGATTCGGTGTTATACTGACAATAAGTCCTTTTACACATCCCTCCGTGGACCCACTCCGGGTGTCGGTCTCTTGTGCAATCTGATATCCCCCCATGGAGGCGCTCATGCCCTTGCGCTCAAATTTGGCTGCCAGACGTGGATTCTTTCGCTGCTGCATCTGCAATGAGTTCGTAGAACTTGGAAATACAAAGATTGATGAGATCGGGAATCCAGTTCATGAAGAGTGTTATTTACAAAAAGTTAGTCTGAGGTCGATAAGACCACCACCCGCAGCGTTGGATGCCGAGGCCAGCGATGATACCATTACACAAGAGATTCTGACCCTTCTTAACTCTGCAAGTGCCCATACAATTAGCAACTTCTGCCCTGTGTGCGGATCACAATTAGAGCTCCGAAAATGCACATTCTTCTTCGCGGGGCAAACTTCGGAAATCGAGCTGGCGGTCTGCCTCGAGTGCGATCATACCAATTCGGAATCGTCACAGCCACCACATGACGCCTAGAGACATGCGCTATGGTTGAAAACTAATCCGCACTAACTTGCACGTTGTTAAACTAAGTACCGCAATGCGGATGTGCGTTGCTAGTTTTGGCAAGGAACCGTCACCTCAGAAGGGTGCGCGGCGGAACCATGCTTTGCAGTCTTCGTAAATTGTATCGCGCGTGCGGAAGCGCACGTAGGTCTATCGACGCTGTCTCCCGATAGCCCACTTTGCGTTCGGTACCAAACAGAAACGACCCATCGAACGGATAGGCATACCGAACACATGGTATGGAAGGCAGCCAGCTAATGGCGGTAACATTTCGTAAGGTTCAGAATCGTGAAGAAACAGTTCCAAACCGAACTAGCTCTGCTTCGTAGTGAGCAAAGGAAGGCGCGGCAAAATGAGGTTTTTGGCGGTCTGTCGAAGACTGAACAAGCAGAGTTCAACAGCCGAGCCGAGCGCATTCGCGCACTTGAAAGCGCAATTGAGGCAAGCGCGGGCTCTGCCGAGGTGACACATAGGTGGAACAAGGACGCCGAAACAGACATTCCTCGGAGTGAAGATCGCCAGCCCTATCGCAGCCGCGAAACGGATTCGATCAAGGCCTTTACCTCGTCACGACCGAAGCAATGAAGCGGATGCGCTTTACGATGGGCCGCCATGCGCTTCAGGATTTTGACGCATCGGTACGTGCTGACGGGTATCTTTTACAACGGACATCGCTGCACAGCTTCAGACCTCTACGGTGCTCGTTGCGGCATCCTGCACACTTTGAGTGCGGAATCCAATATGTCACGGAAAGGGACCGCACGCCAAGTCGTGTATGCATGGGGAGATGCTAATACTGATGAACTGGAGCGGGCTTCAAAAGAACTCGGACGAAATAATTGTGTCGTTCATATCCGCGAACTCATCAATGCGTTTCGGGTTGGGCTCGCTAGCTACTTGCAAGAAGCGATGCAAGACAACAATCGGAAGCAGAAGATATACGCTGGAGCACGAACGTGGTTCACTCACATGGACAAGAATGCGGTTACGGCGTTCCTCAAAATACCAAAACCTTAATTAACCTTCTTCTTTTGCCCTGCCCGCACCTTCGCCCAGCGCACCCTTTGAGCAGCCGCGATCCTCCTGCGGGCTGATGCTGACATCGTGCGCTTCACAGGTTCCGAGCCAGTTGTTTTCGCTGCACCGACTGCTGGCTGCGATCCCTTCCCAGCCCTTGCCCATCTCGCCCTTTGTGCCAATGCCATTTTCCGCCGCGAAGCTGCCGATATGATTCGCTTCGGTTGGTTTCCGTTCCGAGATGTTCCCGAACCATTCAACGACTCGATCACCGAAATTGCTTGATCCAACTTCTCCACGTGCGATTGCGCCCGACTGCGTTCAGCACGAAGCTCCTGAAGCGCACTGTTTAGGTTTCCCATTATTCCCCCTCGAGCAGATTGATTGAGAACTTCCCCGTACCGGCCGGATCGTAATTCACTCCCCCGCCGACCAAGGCTGCAAAGTGGGTGCGGGTCGGATCGCTGCCGACTGTGACGCGCGCCTGTCCTGCGCTTCCTGTCAAATAGAATTGGAAGTGGGCCGGGTCGAGATTCGTCTTCGTCAGAATCTTCGCTGTGGGCAAGGCGTATTGAATGCCGCCAAAGTAGGCGCTCAAGTTCACCGACGGCGCCAGGATGTTGTCGCTTCGCAGCAGGAGTTTGTCTGTGACTGCGAAGGTTGCCCCAATATCGGTTGCCGCGCTGGTCTGGCTGTTCGCCGGCAGAGAGAGAATGCTGGCGTTCAGGGTGAAGGTCGGCGCGGTGGTCGACGGGTTGGGTGTAGCTGCGGGTGTGGCGTTCTGTGCAAATCCGCACAGGGCCATCGAGAGACACACGAGTACGACTGCGACTGTATTTCGCAAGGTAAAGCCTCCTATTGTGGTTGAAGTTTGTTCGAGTTAACCCTTTGCAACGACGGTCGGAACTGGCTTCGCGGCCAGCGATTGCGATTGCAACAACTGCTTTACCAGGTCGAGAAGTTCGCCGCTTTGCGATGTGGCCTTAAACCAGCCATGTGTGTAGGCGAACTGCACTCCCCAATGCCACAATCCCATCAGGATCACGGTAGCGCTTAACCCGCTAACGATAAGTGTCCCATTGGAGAAGGTGGCGTGAATCCCAACCGTAGCGACTCCAGAGAGCACTACCGCTACTGCCCGGGTGACTCGCGGGGTTTCCTGCGAGATCCAGGCAAATAGCGGCAGTCTGGAATTCTTCATCATCTGAATCAGGTACGAGATCACCGCTGCGGCCGCCAGCGATGAGCCAGTGTCAGTTGTGACCATCTATCCACCCCTTTGCTGGCGTCGCTCTTCTAGCATTCGAAGGCGTCGCTCTTGTCCATCGGCGGTCGCCTTCGAACTGGCGGCAATTTCTTTCAATTGAGCGATCGCTTGATCGCGTTGATGAGCTTCTTCCTCGTGAGTGAGTTTCCACTCTCTCACCGAGTCCAGATCAGATTCGCGCCTTCCGGCATTCATCATGGAAGACGCGAAGCTGAGGAGCCCATGAAGCAACAGGCCAGCAAACGCTATGAGCGCTGGCCCGTAGTCATGGACGAAAGTAGATTGATCAGCAAGCACCACAGACCTCCGTTTTAATTGGGGTGGATGGCACTTCTGTCTACAGAGTCTCGATGTTTAGATCGAGCAATTGTTCAGCCGTACCAGTGCCGCTGGTGCCGATGAACGTGACGTAGAGCCAGTCTTGCGTTGACAAGCTGTCGGTAATCGCCGCAGTCGCAGACTCAACTGCTACCGGACCGGTCGTGGTGCCAGCGCCAAGCTGTACCAGCGCAAAGCCGTCCGGCATGACTGTGCCGGACGCGCCAATCGCGTTGGTGGTCATGGTGCAGTTGAAGACCGCGTTATAGACCGCCGCCGTCAAGGCATCGAGATTCACTGCGACCCCATTGTAAAGGATGGGCTTGGTCGAGTCGGAAGAGTGAAATAGAGCGAAACTATAGTACGGGCGACCTTCCCCGGCGCTGGAGTCCGCCATTGCAGATGTAATCGCTTATTGCACAACGTAATGGCGAGGGCGGACGAGGGGTGGCCTATAAAAAAGCGTCCCTATTCCCTACGGCTTGAATGGTGCCGCGTCCTGCCTTAATTAGTCAGTGATCACATTAGTCAGTGATCACCTGCGGAGAGGTTCGTGCCACTTCTCAGCAACGTTGCTCCAACTGACTATCTCTTTATCAAGCCGACCTGATCCATAATCTTACGCCCGCATGCTTTTTGTTGCCGCCCGTATACCGAGAACAAGCCTATACTTGGCGAAGCCATGAAGCACACAATCGTCGTCCTTCTGTTGATTCTTCTTTATGTGGTCGGCAATAGTTTGGGGCAGAGCAATACTACCCGCGAAGACTGTCCCGCTCGAAGTGGAATCTATGCATTTACAAACCGTTGGATTGAACTTAAACCAATGTTGGCTAAGAAAGTAAAACGGAGAGCGGCATTTCCGGCGCACGACCGTATGATCGCTGAATACCCCGGCTATACTTCTTCGTCTATTCTTCCGAACGACGTATTAATCTGCGGGACGGGCATCCCCTGTGGGTACGACTTTTAGGCTTGCTCGTGCAAAACAGGATGACACGAGCCGAGAGGTGACGATTGGAACAATGAATCCTTTCTCTTCGTCATTCAGCTTTGAGATAGATAAGAAGCAGGAAGTGGAGCTTCAACAGACAATAGAAAACAGTGGCGCGTATCTTTTGCAGGTTTCGCGTCTTGCCGTAGGACAATACATCCGAATTCATGCGCGTACGCACGCCTTCTTCTGGTGGTGGGTCGCGAAGGACTTTGCTTCGAATCAATTTTGGTGCGCATCGGTCGCCATAAGCGCACAGTCATTCTGGTTGGCCAAGATTTGCTCTCGGAAATCAATCAAAAGGAGCTGGCACTGAAATGAAATATCC
>JAOAPI010000073.1 GCA_025462865.1 Candidatus Sulfotelmatobacter sp.
GGGCTCGGCGCGCCTACGGCGGCGATCGCCAAGCGTGCGGGAGTTGCCGCGGGCACGCTCTTTACCTACTTTGCGACGAAGGAAGAGTTGCTGAACGAGCTTTATCTCGAACTAAAGGGCGAGGTCTACACAAGGATAAATGCCAACTTCCCGCACAAGGGAAGCCTGGAGCGCCGCGCGCGGCATATATGGTCGAGCTTTCTCGACTGGGCCATCGAATTTCCCGAGAAGCGAAAGGTTTCGGTGCAGTTGAATGTGTCCGACCTGATTACTCCTGAAACGCGTGCGAGAATAGTGGCGGAGCGCGGCGCGGTCGATGTGACGTTAAGCGAACTGGGGACCCGTGGTGCGCTGCGCGGGCTGCCGGCGGGTTTCGCGGCGGCCACTATGGCAGCGATGCAAGAGGCAACGATGGAGTTCATCGCGAAACAGCCGAAACAACGCAAAGAGCTCATTGAGCGGGGGTTTCAAGTCTTCTGGCGTGCGTTGCGATGAATCTTTTTTGGGAGTCAATAAATGAGCATCCAGTCAGTCATTTTGTCATCCAATGCAGAGGAGGACATTGCAATGGCAAAGGTCTGGTTGATTACTGGAAGCGGAAACGGATTGGGGCGGAACATCGCCGAGGCGGCGCTGGCCGCGGGTGACAGCGTGGTAGCCGGAGCGCGTCGGACGGAGGAACTGGCACCCCTAGTGGCGCAGTATGGCGAGCGGGTGAAGCCCGTCACGCTGGAAGTACGTGATGAGGCGGCAGCAAAGGTGGCCGTGCAGTTGGCGGTGGACACCTTTGGGCGGCTGGATGTGTTGGTCAACAATGCCGGTTATGGGCAGTTCGCGTCCTTCGAGCAAATGAGCGCGGAGGATTTCCAGGCTGTCGTGGACACATGCTTTTACGGAGTGGTGTACACAACACGCGCTGCCGTGCCGATGATGCGCGAGCAGAAGAGCGGTTATATCTTTCAGGTGTCTTCGGTTGGTGGCCGGCTTACGGTTGCCGGCAATACGCCGTATCACGCGGCGAAGTGGGCCGTCGGCGGTTTCAGCGACGCGCTGGCGATGGAGGTCGCGCCGTTCGGAGTGAAGGTCTGCACACTGGAGCCGGGTGGTATCCGGACCAACTGGGCACGGCGTGCCGGTCAGAATGCTCCGGAGCTGCTGCCGGACTACGAGGCCTCGGTGGGTTCGATATTCAAGCTATTGCGAAGCCTCGAAGGGCGTTCGGAGGGCGATCCGCGGAAGATCGCGGATGTAATTGTGCAACTGGCAAATAGCGACGAGGTGCCGGTGCGGCTGATCCTCGGAGTAGATGCGGCAAAGCGGGTGCAACGAGCGGAAGCTGCGCGTGCAAGCGAGGCCGAGAGATGGCGACATTTGACTGTTTCCACGGTTTTTGAAGATGCGGAATCGATCCCTGAGCTGCTGAATCATTAGGTCAGGGCAAAGTTATAGCGATCCGATACCTTTCTGGCCGTCATGGGTGCATGACGGTCAGGTCATCTTTGCTCGGTTTAGCCAGAACCACATGATGCGCTGGACTGCTCTTCCATCGTTGAACGTTCACGCCCGTCACGAAGGACCTAATGGGAATCTCCCGGGTGGGTCGTGCAGTGGGTCGAAGATAACGGGTGCTCTTCGAACGCGCCTGGAGTTCCAGGCTTACTTGCGACCATACATGGCGGTGCTGCCCATTCGATTTGGCCGTTGCTATTCGCGACTTCCTCTACGATTTTAGTGAAGAACTGATCCTGCATGATGGTTCGTTTTGTGTAGTCGACGACGTAACTGACGGTGAATTCCAACGATCCGGCAGCTACAACAAGTGTGACGGTAGGTTCCAATGGAGGGTTTGCGCTTCGATAGTTGTCACTCATTACTTTCCAGGAGGTCTGCGCTTCAAGCAGGTACTCGCCGATGGCTTCTTTGGCTACCCGAAGAAGCATCTCCCTGGCAAGGGTGCAATCACTGGTGATTGTGAACAGCACCCTGATCTCGTCCCAGAGAAATTGGAATCCTTGCGAGTAGTTGAAGACGGCCCCTTTCATGACGGTGCTGTTGGGGATGCGAACGAGCCGGCCGTTGTACAAGTCCCTGCTCACCCAGTTCCCCGTCTCCATCAAGGTGGTTCGCAGGAGCCCAATGTCAATTACGTCACCGCGAGTGTCACCGATCTGAACTCGGTCGCCCACGGCATACAGCTTTGAAAATCCGATGGAGAAGGCGCCGGCAATGCTGGCCAACACGTCCTGCAGGGCTACTGCCACGCCTGCGCCGACGACACCGAAGGCAAAGCTGAGGCGACCCAGGCGATCTTCAAAGAGGACAGCGAGGAAGAGGAGAATCGCGAGGTATCCGGAAAAGGCTACGAATTTGCGGACCTTATAGCGCGCATCGGCGCGGCCAAAGCGGCGAGGCAGGGTTTGCTCGAGGACGCGGAATGTGCCGTGAATAAAGAAGATTCCGATAACGGCGGCGATGCACTTTTCGAGGAGAGAAAGCGAAATGGGCTGTGTTAAGAGACCATGCATCCGATCACCACCACTCACGGTTTGCAGCTACAGCACGAAGTAAGACTACGCTACCTCTTAATTTGATGATTTCGAACGGCTGCGATTCTTGAT
>JAOAPI010000082.1 GCA_025462865.1 Candidatus Sulfotelmatobacter sp.
CAATGACACATCCGGCGATCATCAAACGTCCCAGTTCTCCAATCGCGGGCCATTGCCGAATTATTCCGGCTCCTTGAAAGGTGGCTGGCCGGCGCCAGTCCACATAACTCTGTTCAAGTTGCTTGCACGTGTTCAGCAAGTTCTCTTCGGCGTTCAGTGCAGTGATCACAGCAGCGTTCCATTCAGCATTCATTGCAGCCTCATTGTTTCGTGCGGAAGTTAACGCGAGGAGAGAACGTTGATTGGTCTTGCGAGGGCTTCTCCGGAAGAACCTCTAACAAGTATCTGTTGTTGCGACGCTTTCGTTTCAAGCGGCCCTGTAAGAACAGATTCGTCATCTTGTCGCGACCTTTTCGATAGGCTCGGTTCTCCGTGGTCGCAATCAAGTAGCAAATGTCCCAGATTCGCTCCGGAGGCAACGTACTGCAGAGATGATCGAAAAGTTCGATGGCATGAGTGTGCTCATCGAAGTAGCCTTGCTCCCCGCCTCCATGTGACTCGATGATGAGAAGAGACTTTTTGTGCTTGTACACACCGTACCTGTGCGAGGCTCCCGTCCATTTTGTTCCTGATCCGAGAAATGATGGACGGCCTTCCCCGAATTCGCCGACTCCGATGAGATCGAATGGTGCGAGATCCACGTTGAATTCGCCGGCACTATGAGCCGAGAGCGCGAAGCCCATGCCAACGCAATGCAGGTGTGTGGGTGCCTGGAGCGCAGAGTGGCGGAAGTAAATCTTTGCACGATCGTCCGTATGGTAGTTGTTTCCGGGATGGGACTGGATGAATTTCAATTGTGCACCTCATTGACTTCAAAATCGGAGCTTCAGTGCGCGGAAGGATTCAGAGTGGCTTTCAGCTGACAGGCGGGTGTAAGCATTCGGCAAACAAGGACGGATCCTCATGCATTCGCCTTGCGAGTACTCCCGCCAGACGACAACATTCGAGGTGATATTTTTCTGTTAAGTGACCGTGGACCTTGTGGTGCGCGAATTCATGGACGAGGAATGGAATCCACTTTTCGAGCAGATCAGGTGACGAACCTCGAAACCAATCCTTGCCCTTGGAATACACGTTGATCGTCAGTTGACTGGCTCCGTAACAACCTTCGAATCTCCAACCGGGATCGTCGGCGAGCACAACGGTTACCGTGCGTCCCGTCAGCTCTCTGCCTAACATCTCCGCAAAGCTCTGGAATTGAGTGATGAAGGCATCCTTCTCTATGTCAGCGAGCAATCGTAAGGGGCGGCCGTCCGGTGAAAATGGTCTAGGAGATGGTGTTACCTGACCCGCTGGCAATGAAGTCTTGAACCGCCTTACGTTCTCCCATTCCTCAGCTGACAATGCGGCTGAGCCAATGACCACATAGCCCTTTGACGTGGCGATGAGATTAGCTTCCACGTCCGAGGGATCGTAGGTAACTCGCTTATTACCAAAGCGGAGATTAATAATTTTGGTGAAACAGTCCTGCTCTATCCGTTCATCCCCGGCCGCCTGTCGCACCCAGGTAGTCGATGCCTCAGACTCCTGCAACAGCCCAGCCATCTGATTCAGCACGGCCACTCTGACCGCCTGCAGAAATGACGGAACGACGTTGTCGCGTTCCATGTTCAGCGGGACTTTTTGCTGAATGTCTACGTGCCAGGTATCTCCTGTCCCAACTACCGGTAAACCCATCTCATACAGGGTCGCGCTCTCATCCTGCCGTGGCTCATACACTCTAACTTCAGTGCGACGCATCTTCTTGCGCAGAATGCCGCTCTCATCGGCTATCACCGTGGGCAGAACGCACTCGAACTGATGGAGTGGTTCGCGAGTGGGAATGACTTGACCATTGAAGATGGTTTTGACTGGAGGAATCAACTGGTGAACTGCTTTGCAGATTCGCTCCCAGTCAGTGACGCTGATTTTGAGTAGACCTGAAAACTGTGACCCTTGTTTAGTACGCTTCCGTGTGCGATGACGTCCTTTAACATCGAACAGTACGCCGCCCTTAGTGCTGATAACGCTGGCCTGCTCACACAGTGCAAGTACGAATTTGTCTCCAGCGTTGAAAGCCCCTCTTTGCGTGGCGTGCGTCTTTTTGTACGACTCCGCGAACAGCGTGAAAGCGTGCGTAAGTTTTTTAAAGCCGCCCGGTGCATCGTCTGTAACGGTCAGACGAGTCAATCCGCCTTGCGGGCGTGGAAGAGAAATATCCACCTGAGTACATTTTTCGTCCCAGGCATTCTGCACAAGTTCGTAGACGAGGAACTCTTTGCCTCGTCGTGCTAATACTTTTCCAAGTCCAACAAGGTCTACGTCAAGCCAACCAGCGCGATTTCGTGGCATGCGATGCCTTTCCTTTAAGAGATCACAACTGGAGTTACCTGCCTGGAGAGTTGCGATACACGAGAAATCCGGACACCGCCTGAATTACAGGCCAGCGAACAGCGGAGGAATTTCGGGAGCGGTAAAGGCTTTCTGCACCAGAATCCAAAAGAGGGCGCCACCATCGGCTAAGCTGCCGGGTTCGATAAAGCTAAGCCTGGCCGCGTCGGTTTTATTCTTCTTGACCCAATCAAGAAACTCCACTTTGGACAGACTTTTTGCGGCCGCCACTGCTCCAGGGGCGATTCGTTGTGCGCGGCTGAGAGGGACTCCCATGATCACCGGCTCACATTGGCCGTGCGCATCGAGGCCGTAGCGCTCAAGATTTTCGGCGGGTACGTACTGTCCTTCTTGCGCCGCCCGCGTAATGACACTCTCGTGTCGCGCTCGGGCGATCTCGATTCGAACGCGCTCACGCCCACAATGCCGCCATTCCACTAATTGTTTTGCCAGCTGAGCTCTGTTTAGCCAAGGGTGATAAACACCGGCTTCTTTTGCAATGGTGGCGAGTGCCTTTCGCGGTAGCTTAGCCAGAGATTGTTCCGTCTCCTCGGAAAGCTTTAAGCGGAATTGATGCCTCTGGATGATCCTCTTCGCTAAGACTTCTTTGGAACCGTCCTGTTGCACGCCCCACAAAAATGCCAGGGCTCGCAACTGCTCCTTCCCCATCTGACACAGCATGGTTGTCGAGTACTTCTCAGGAGGAATGGCCAAGACAGACCATTTCGGCACCGAATGAGAATGAGCCGTGGCGGCGTATTCCTCGAACGACATCTCGTGGTGGGGCTTTGAGCTGTCTCCCTGGTTACAGGCGAGATTCGCGGACATCGCCAACCGGCTTTCCTGGAACGTACTTCCGCGCCACATCTGAAAGAAGGTTGAAAACGTAATTCTGGGCGTCACGTATCGGGTTGATTCGATACCAACCATCCGGGTAGTGGTTTCGACGTTCGGTTTCCTCGTCTTCCGGCATCGCCATATACTTGATACCGATAGCAGCGCCTAAGAGTACGACGTATTGTGAGAAACCCGAAGGCGACACAGGCAAATTGTTGTGGGCCTTGCGAATGCGCTTTAACAATTTAGTCATTCGCTCGGCTCTTGCGAGATCAACTGAAAAGACATCCTGATACTCGAGTTCCCAGGAGACAACCTCGAAAGTCCCCGTCCTCCAACTCAGATATGACCGGAATACGAGATCGGCATAAGGATCGGAATCAGAGTGTGGGTTTGAGAGTATCGTCCCGCGTTGGACCCCGCTGGGATCTGCGCGTTCCGTCACGTTGATGGTCACGATTGGCAGTTTCGCCGTCATGGCGTCCTCCCGCCCGTGCCGGTCCTTCAATTCAAGGGGCAGCATCACCGCGTATTCAAAATTGGGTTTGTCCATATTTCTCCTGTTTGCCGCCGCAGACATGTTCACTGCATGCTATTGGCTTGAGCCGCGCCAGAATGTGTGCAACGTTTGGTTCCCTATGTTGTTGGCTAGATTCGATGAGTCTCATCCGTCTGGCGAACAGGAAACAGCTTTCTCGCAGAACACACATGGAAAATCTGTTCAACCGTGCTTGAGTTCAAGAGCGAGTTCAGATCCGCCAGCGCTTGCTTGCGCGAGTGGCTAGTATTGCAGTGATTTGCGGGTATGCAGACCTTGACCAACGATGGATCGTGTCAGGATCGCTATGCTATTTCTTGGCTTCCGTCTTTCGACGGCGCCCCTTTCCTGTCACTAAGATCGGAATCCAACTCATCGCTCCAGCGCGAGCTAAGTCGTGACGGAACTTTTCTTCAGATTCGAACGCTTCCGTCTGATATACCACCGAGTAAAATCGCGTCCAGTCAGCGGAGCCCTTGTATCCCGTCACATCCTCGAAGATTCCTCGCAGCGAGCGCGACACTTCATCACGTGTGGAGGCAAATTTGAACTCGATTGCGGCTTTTAGATTTCGAATCCCGCCGTCCGGCTTGAAAGTCGTTATTCCACCGGGTATGTGGACGTTCTTGACATACTCAGCGAAGCACGCTTCCAAATATTTGTTCATCTGAACCTGAATATCGTGCTCATTTTCCGGAGCGATCTTTTCGCGTTTCAGGATCGTTGCGGTTTTTCGGAGTAGCGACTCTAACTTACGTAGTTCATAGGATTCCCATGGATCTTGAGGGCGACCGAGGACCATTCTTAAGCCGTCGGTAATCTTCTCGAGATAGGAGAGAGGCTTGCTTTCTAGATAGCCAACTTCGGGATATGGGATGGTGTGAGTCAACCCTTCTTTTTCCAAGGCCGCCCATTTTTCGATCAGGCGTAGTCGCGTCAACGGAAGTCCGCGCGCTTCCAAGATCATCTCTAAGAGCGTTTCTGCTTCTTCGAGATATCCTTCAAGAGCGGCCTCGGGAAATTCGTACCCGCCTCTTCCCGTCCCGCCAAATACGTCCGCTTCGAGCTGGCTCCGCACATCGCGTGCCTTCTCCAAGACTCCCTGCAATTTTATGATTACATCGTCCGGATGTTCGAGCACGTGCTCATCCTTAAAATAGCGGTTCTCATTTGGAACATTGTACTTGCACGCGGCAAAACCGAACTAGTGAGAGCCCCATTTGGGTGCGTACACACCATGGCCAGTCCCCACTCAAAGGCCACGGGCTGCAATGCAAGGAACAGTGCGTCGTGCTTGTTACAAGGCAGGTGTTTCATCGACCGCGACGAATGCTATTTATTCGTGTGGCGGCGGTGATTACAATCTTTGTCCATATGGAGAAACTAAAGCCACTGTCCGAAGTACTGCGACCGGATGATCGCAACTCCGCTTTTGTTCGGCTGGACACACTGCAACCTCTCACGATGGCAGAGCACTACGCCGAAATCGGAGCTGTCGTCTTGGACCCGCAAGTCCCAGAGGACATTCGAAGCTACTTTGCTACGATCCAGAATGTGTACCTCTATTCGTGGTTCGCGTACGACTTGTACACTGTCGCGGAATTTCTGTGCTTCACAGCCGTCGAAATGGCGTTGCGCAAGAGATTGCCCTACAACGGCATCGGCAAGGACAAGCGCACCTTGCAGAACCTCATGGATCAGGCCGTGAGCAGGAAACTCATACGCGACAAAGCATTTAGCAACGTTCGTATAATGCGCCAGAACTTGGCTCGCGACATTCGATTTCGACGTGCCATTAGTGGGAGATTCCCAAGATCGGCCATGCCCAAGAGCAACTACGCGGCTGTGCTGCAAGGCAGCATTCCATGGCTCCGAAATCACCATGCTCACCCACGGATGCACACGATTATGTTTCCCGGTGCGGCTTTGTCGCAGCTACAGGTAGCATCGGAACTTATAAACTCACTGTTCGCCTGAGTCTTTGAAAGCCACGAAGAATGCCACCTAAGTTACTTAGCGAGTATGATAAATCCGCGGTCGCTTCTGCTGGGGCAGTTTTCAAGCAAATCTCAACTGTCCACGAACGTCAATACTCTTACGAACCGCCCCCGAATACAATTCTTTATCACTACACCTCAGCTGAAGGTCTTAAGGGGATCATCGAGAGCAATGAACTGTGGTCGACATCCGCATACTACCTAAATGATTCGGCGGAAATGTTCTATGGCTACGACGTTCTGAAAGAAGTGCTCGATCAGTGGCTGAGTAACAATTCGCGCTCAGAGGACTCGATCACTCTGGGCCTAGCCCGGCAGTTACGGAGTTCGTTTCAAGATTTGTTCGAAAAGCGTCTGTTGAAGCCGGTGTATCTGACCTGCTTTTGTGAAGAAGATAACCTTCTGAGCCAGTGGCGAGCATATGGACAGTCTGGCGGTTATTCAATTGGGTTCAGAGTGTTACCGAAAGTTGGCGTCTTCGGTGAGAGGTTGGTACCAGAACCGAACATCTACACATGCAGATGGACAAGAGTGGAGTACGAAAGAACGAAGCAGGCCGAGATATGCCGAAACATACTGGATCCAATCTTTGCAATGCTTGACGAACCGACGATGACACAAGCGATGAGAGCAGTTTCTGAACATCCATTCTTGGGCTACCAGAAACTCTTCACAGAAACGATGGACGTTCTCCTAGAAGAAATCGTCAGATTCAAAAGTGAGGCATTCAAGGTTGAGAAAGAATGGCGTGCTGTCGTTCGACAACGAGAATCCTCAAAGCAAGGTACGGACGATGGAGGCAAGACACCGGTACCAGTTCACTTTCGAACTTCTCGGGGGACGCTGGTTCCCTATGTGAAGCTGCTTCCATGGAAACAAGACAAGAAATTGCCCATTGCCGCGATTCGATCAGGCCCAATGCTGGACTCGACAATGGCTACTGTTGCGATCACCATGATGTTGGACAGGAATAGGTTTCCCTTCGTCAGGGTGCAAGGCTCGGATATAAGCGTGCGATTCTAGCCTGTCGTTCTGGTCCTTTATCGTTTATTCTTACGCGTCCTTACAAGGTTTTCGCCTTCCACGTAGTGAAGGGACTTCAAGTGCAGCTTCCCTGACCCCTGTAAATCTCTGGCAGCAGGGGTTCAACTCAGTCCCTGGCCACCGTGTCTTTATTGGTGACAAGTTGTTGCAAACAGAAATGCGACATCCCAGGCGTTTCAGAGAGTTCGGTACGACGTCGCTGAGATCACGCTTTGAGCGGCATGACGATATACCTGTATGCGTATTCCTTATTCGTCGTCTCTTCCGGTCTGAGCTCGCTGGCTGAATCGGCATCTTTAAATTCCAGCCGGATGTTCTCAGAGTCCACAGCCTTGAGGAAATCGATCAGGTACTGTGAGTTAAACGCGATCGTCTTCGGCTCGCCGGTATAACTGGTCTTCAGTGCATCCTCTGACTCTCCGGTATCTACATTGGACGAGCTGAGCTTGAACTCGTTCTTGGAAAGCCGGACGCGTATGCAATTAGATTTCTCGTCGGAGAATTGCGCGACGCGCTGAAGCGCAAGCAGCAATTCCTGGCGTAACACTACAGCATTATTTGGGTGAGCCTGCGGCAGTACAGCTTCGTAGTTCGGAAATCTACCCATGATCTGGCGTGAGGTTAGCAGCCGAGAACCGACTGCGAAAAACAGCGTTGTATCGTTCTGCGCGAACTGGATCTGCTCAGCCTTGGTTGCATTCAGCAGCGAGTTCAGCTCCGCCAGCGCTTTCTTGGGTAGCAGTATCCGCATTTCGTTGGTAGCTGCCTGGGCCTTCGTGTACTGAGCGTGAGCCATTCGATGGCCGTCTGTGGAGACCATCGTTACTCCTTCAGGCTTCACTAGCAGGAGTGCCCCATTCAAGATGTAGCGCGATTCCTCGGTACATACGGCAAACAATGTGCGCTCAATCAGATACCGCAAAGCTTGGACGTCAAGCTTGACTGCCGATGCAGCCGGAAACAAGGGAAGGCTGGGAAAGCTTTCGGGCGCTAAACCGACCATTTTCGTGTGCGATCGGCCACTCTTTATTTGTACCCAGCCATTCTCCAGCAGGCGCATCGTAATGTCGCCATCTTCGAGCAGGCGAGCATAGTCAAATAGCTTGTGCGCCGGAATTGTTAAACGTCCTTCTTTCTTGACTCTGGCGGGGCAGACGGTACGCAGGCCCAAATCAAGATCGGAAGCGCTTAGGACGAGATTGTGCCCGGTGGCTTGCAAGTGGATGTTGAACAAGATAGGCACCGTGGTCTTGCGCGGGACTATGCGCTGCAGGCCAGCCAATTCTCGTAAGAGTTCATCTTTATTGACCGTGAACTCAACTGCGCCGGTCTCCGTTGTTTTTCCTTTAGAAGGAGCAGCAGGCGCTACATCGGGCATGAGAGCGGTTTGTTCCATGGCAATGTTCGTGTGGCCCGACAGTCTGGGCCATCCTTTCTGTTAATGGAGTCATTCATTCGGAGCCTGTCGCTTCCAAGGCATTTTCGAAATCTAGGGAAGCAAACAGAGGCAGGTCGGCGTGGCCGCAATACAGGTCCGCCATATTCGCCCACTTTCCGTCAAAGTGCTCAACGCCGTAGCGGGCCTTGTCATCTATCCCATCCGGTGCGGCCACCAGAAATTCTTCTGCGGTTGGGAAGGTTGTTTCACAGCGTCTAACGTGCGCGTACCAAAGGTCGTGAGCGCGGTAGGCTTCGACAGCGTGACTGGCAGCAAGTTCGTGCAGCCGATAAATGGCCGCATCTGCCGTGGGCAGCGTCTCAATCTTCTCAACGCACCGGTCAGCCTTGCCCTTCTTGGTCGGGTTGTGCCCAATCAATCGTCTCTGTTTGCCCTTCCCCTCGTAGATGTTTTTCGGCTTGTAGATTCGGCGCACACGGTAAACCGCCCAGCAGACCTCGCTCATTTGGCGGTTGAAGTTTCCAATGGCTGCTTGGTTTCCACTCTTGGCGACGATCTGGTAAAGAGGCTGTCCCTTATAAAGCTGCCCACGCTGGTTCATGGCAAGCGAGAGTCGCTCGGTAAACATCGCCATACCCGTGGCTGCCGGAAACTGTTTCTGCCGATCAATGTGTTCGGCCGTAATACGAGCGAAGGGACAATAACGGCAGGCGGATTTCCGCCAAATAACGCCCAACTTCTCGTAGATGTACGCCAAGCATTTACGACGATCCCAGCCCCATAGCACAAGAGGATAGTGACTGATACGCGAGGGGCGATCGTATTTCTGACCAAGCGCGACACGGTCAAGCTCTTCTGAATTGAAGCCGAAGGTCACCCGCGCAGCCATCGCCGTGTCACACTTCGTTACCCGATCCAGTTCTTCCGCGTTGTAGCCGAAAGTATGTCTCACGAGGCCCGAGAGGTACTGCTCCATCCACGTCTCGATGACGAAGGCTTTAAATTTCAGGCTGCAGCGGTGCTCGGAGCCGTACTGGGGAACCGTGCCGGCGGATTCGAGTTCCTGCGTCAGCGTATAGGCGCCCGCCATATACAGGCGTTCGGTAGCTCGGCTGTCGTCAAGAATTACGATTCCATCTTTCTCAAGGTGCCCCTTGCGAGCTAGCTGAACAAAACGGACTCCATATTGTCGAAACAATGGCAGTATGTACTTCTCAAAATCATCGCCCGTATCCGGCCATTCGGCGCCCACCATCGCTGTGACTACGGTGAGAAGTTCGATAGGAAAGTCCCTGGTCTCAGGTTCCAGAAGCCATCGCAATAGGATGGCAACCGACTCAACGCCGAGTCCGTTGGAAAGTATGTAACTCACAGCGGGAGAGGTCATGATGTAATGGGCATACGGTGTAGGTTAGGTTTCAATGAAGTATTAGGCCGGGTTTAAGAACGCCTGCATCGGGCGCTCTGTCCATGAGGTTAGGATGGCTGCACCGACTAGTACTGAGGTTGGTTAGGTATAGGTTGCGCAGAACAATTGTCCATTTCATGTACAATCTTTTTCTATGAACCTAGAGCAAATAGTTAAGGAGCTTGAAGCTGAACGCGCTCGCATCGATGCTGCTATTAAGGTTTTGCGAGGAACCCCAACCGCTACGTCTTCCCCAAAAACGAATCCACAACAGAGGAGCACTCCTAAGAAGAAGGGCAAGCCAATGTCGGAGGCAGCGAAGGCGAAGCTCCGTTCTATCTACGCTAAGAATCACCCCGGATGGAAACCAAAAAAGAAGTAGATCCTCATACCACTCGAGATCAGCAAAACTTAATGCAATAGGTCAGCTTAGGCGAGACTCGAGTTGTTGCAGATGAGATCCGCGGCAGGGCTTGAGAAAAGAGAGTAACTTGCCGTGCGACCCCAATTAGGAAACGGATTACGCGAGGAATCTCTAAATGCGGTGATCAAGTCGCGGATTATCAACCGCCGGCTAAAAAGGGCGTCGACTAACTTTTCGAGTGTGACCGGGTCGTGATCGTACCACTCGGGCGGAATAGACTCGGCGCAACGCCAGAGATCGACAGGGTCCAGACCTTCTGCCTGTGTGAGTGCCGGCTCGAATGCGTCCCAACCGGACACTCCTTCGTAAACGAAGTTGCGATAGTAAACGCCTTGCAAGCTCAGGTCCGGGAAGCTCCAATCACCGGCGTTGAAACAGTAGCCGTGATCAATAAAGGTGACTGTATATCGGCGTCCACGTGCCTTCTTGCTGAACACTGCCTGCCGGCCATCGCAGTTTCCCAGCCATTTATCTAGT
>JAOAPI010000108.1 GCA_025462865.1 Candidatus Sulfotelmatobacter sp.
AACCTTTTGCCAATTATCCGCCGGCACCCGTCTCTGTGGCTGGCCCGGGCCTGTTGAGGGAAAAGAGGTGAAAGCTTCCTATGCGGGCATTCCAGCCTGGTCCAACGATGTAGCGGCCGCAATAGCACGAAAATTCTCAAGAAAATCGGGGTATTGGTTTGTTAGAAAACGCGCGATTTCCGGCCTTGAAACCAGCCGCTCCAGATATCCGGAGGCGATTACCAAAAGTAACATATCGTCGCCGTATGACGCCTCAAGTTCTTTGTAATCGGAACTCACCGACGCCATCTCACGTTCTAGGCGGGACATTTGTTCGGGTGATAATCCCGTGCCTTTTTTTGGATCATCTGGTTTGATCAGATCCGCGGGCTTGGTGGTGGCTAGAAGTGCTTTCACATAGTTGTTCGTGAAATTGTTGGCCGAAATCATCAACTCTGCGACTTCTAATTGTCGCATTGACTTCATCTTTCTCAGAGATTCAAAGGCGTGATGGCCGATTGGCTTGTCCTTCAATATTTCGGCCACGTCAGGACTAATTCCCGCGAGGAGATTCCTTCTTGCCTTGATGGTCTTTACCACCACACCGAGTGTCCTCGCAAGACGCTCCTCCGAAACTCCACTGTCGATTGCGCGAGCGATCATCCTGTGTTCCTGAATCGCGGCGACACCGCAAATTCTCTTATTGAACGTGAATGCTTCGTCCTCATGGGCGATAATGCAGCGCGCATCTTTCAAGCTTTGGTCCTTTAGAACGTTGAAGCGGACATGTCCGTCGAGCAGCAAATAGGGCCCGCTTTTGGACGGGCGCGTCACCACGAGGGGCTCGACGAGACCCAGCTGGGCAATCGACTGGGCGATCCGCTTATACTTCGCCGTCTCCCGAATCGCCAACGAGAGCGTCTTCGATGGCAAGAGGTCGCACAAAGGCAGAATGTAGACCTGATGCTCAAATCCAATCTTCACGGAATTTGGCATGGCGAACCTTTCTGGGGACCAACTCGTGCAGCTAACGCGGTCGGTAGCGTATCCAGACCCTCGGCCCGAAGCAGCGTTTGGAAATGTTCATCGCGGAACAGGCGCTTGAGCGCGGCCGTTACAAACATGAGCCGACTACCGGCCAAGGAGGCACGCTTCACAAGCTGCCGCTGCCGCTCTGTCTCCTTCTGGTATGCGCGGATCAGGGCCTCAGAGCTGACGGGCTTAGACGGGGTTGAGCGCGGTCCGCGGTGCTGAAGTCCTTTGCCCCCGTTGTTCCGCTGCTCAATGATCTTGCGGATAGCCAGAACCTGGTTTCCCGGCAGCGCCTTCTCTTCATAGGCTTGGGCGAGGGCCCTCTGTACGTCACCCTCTTTCGCGCGCGCTATCTCCATCGCGATTGAATATGGAATTACGCCACGTTCCACCGCGTCGATCAGCTTTTCCTCGCCGTTTTCAAGCAGGTAGCAGATTGCATGAATATATTCCTGGCTAAAGTCGACCTTCGCGGCGATCTCAGCATTAGAGTAACCGCGGCTTCGTAACGAGCCAATTGCACGAACTAGCTCAAGTGGGGTATGGTTGCGGCGAGCAAGGTTCTCCACCAAGCTCATAACGTAACAATCCTCCTCGCTCGCTTGCGTAATGATAGCGGGAATCTCAATTTCCCCAAGAGCAACGAATGCCTCCAGACGGCCTTGCCCGCAAACTAAATCGTATCGAGGATCATCTATCCGTTTGCTCACAGTTATCGGTTTCTTGAGGCCCAGATTTGCAATGCTGGTCACCAGTTCCTGAAATCCGCGTTTATTTCGCAATCTGGGATTTAGAATATTGATGGAATCCACCGAAACCATCCTGATCTCAGGATCGGAATTCATGCGGCTAACCGGACGTGAGTGCGTCGGGTCAGACCGAGAAAGGCGTCGAGCGTCTCGAAGCGAAACGCATCAAGGCGACCGTCGTTATGGGATCCCAGCCGCAGCTTGGCGGTCGTGCCAACGTCGATCCATGGCAGTATATAATAATCCTGGATGGTCGCGTTATCCTTCGCCATCCGTACAGCAACCGTAATGTCAGGCTGCAATCCGTAATCGAGGCGCAGCTTCCACCGACGACTCCCGACCGCCGAGGTGTGGCAACGCGCTATGATGACGGACGCCGTGAATTCTTCATTGATGTGCAAAAGGTCGGTGCCGACATCGAAATCGACCGTTCCGCCGACGCCGCGGATTTGCGCGACGATCTCGCCAACGATCTCTGGATGCAGGGTTCGTAGGGCACGATTTGTTTCAACATATCGGAAGTCGCGGGCCGGCACGTAGCCAATCAAATGATAGGCGCGGATCAAGCTACCGAACCTTGACCGATAGGTTGAGCTGGACGGCATGCCCTCCATTTCATCGATCACGATGCCAGAAAGCCAGCCCTTATCGGCCAGCAATTTGCTCAGATACTCCAGAAGCTCATCGTCCGTAAGCCGTCGACAACGTTCAGCGATTATTCGCTGCGCGGCCTCAAAAAAGTCCAACTCAACTATCCCCTCGAACACGCCATTAGAGCGTATCCAATCTTCCCGGGGGTTGACTACTCGTCTCTGCTTCAACTTATAAGATACACGATTGAAAATATTGTTTCCAATATACTTCTCGTTTGTCAGGATTTGATGGACTATGCCGCGAGTCCAGGGGCGGCCCGAGTCCGTAACCAGGCCTTCCGCGTTTAAGGATACCGCGATTTCTGTCTCCGTTCGTCGCTGGACCACGAACATCCGATAGAGTTGCCGCACGACTGCAATCTCCTCGGGCGGCCCGGGCATGAGAATGACGCGATCGGTTTGGAGGCTCTTACGTTCGCCGCGTGTGAGTTGCGCTTTGGCCAATCGCCGCTCATCGACGAGCACACGCCGCAGCCCATATCCAGCAGAACCACCTTGCCGAAATCCAAGCTCAATTAGACGGCACTGTCCTGCAAACACCTTGGTCGATAGCTCCCGACTGTACTCTCCGGCCATGGCTCGCTTGAGTGTTTTTATGATACTTGAACCAACACTACCGTCATTCTCGAATGGCTCGGCACAATAGTGGATAGAAATTCCAGTCGTTCGACACACAAATTCGTAGAAGGCGGGCTCATCAACGTCCTGAAATCTGCCCCACCGACTGACATC
>JAOAPI010000119.1 GCA_025462865.1 Candidatus Sulfotelmatobacter sp.
CGGAATTGTGCAGCGCGCCGCGCGGGAAATCAAGGCCGAAGTTCCAGATGTGGTTGTTATTGGCGACGTTTGCCTTTGCGAGTACATGTCGCACGGACATTGTGGCGTGGTCAAACCTTCTTCTCCTCGACCTCTTGGGGCCGCGGTGGCGAGTCCTCCCGTCGCCGGTACGGAATACGAAATCGTCAATGACGCCACGTTGGAACTGCTCTCCCGGACCTCGGTTTCGCTGGCTCGTGCCGGAATCGATATCATCGCTCCGTCTGACATGATGGACGGCCGTGTGGCTGCGATTCGTAAGGCGCTCGACCAGGCCAGCCTTGAGAACACGCCGATTCTTTCTTCCGCCGCGAACTTCGCGTCAGCTTATTACGGTCCCTTCCGCGAAGCCGCCGATTCCACTCCGCAATTCGGTGACCGTCGTTCATATCAAATGGACGGAGCGAATATTCGTGAGGCCATGTGTGAGATCGCACTCGACATCGAAGAAGGCGCAGACATGATCATGGTCAAACCAGCCATGCCGTATCTGGACGTGATTGCTGCGGCGCGTGACCGCTTCGATGTGCCAGTTGCCGCTTACCAGGTTTCGGGCGAGTACGCCATGATCGAAGCCGCCGCGCGCAATAATTGGATTGACCGTGACCGCGTAATCATGGAATCGCTGACTTCGATTCGGCGGGCCGGAGCGAGCATCATTCTGACCTACTACGCCAAAGACGCTGCCAGGCTTTTGGCGTGATTCAATCGAGCTGCGTTGCATCCCAACTTAGTCAATAACCCTCCGTTGCGCGATGTTTCTAGCAGATCGCTAGGAACTATTCTAAGGATCGAAAACAAAAGCTAGTCCCGCGCAATCTGTGCCAGTCAGCGGGTATATCTAGTGGACACGAGGAAACAACGATCCGAGCGTTAGTGATGGAAAGCCGCTTGTAAACTTCTTGTTTGGATTCAGTGGGAGAGTCCCAGAATTGCTGCGCTCCATGGTTCATCGCCATAATTTCAGCGACGATACCAAACCGACCGAGTCGGGCCCAGTACGCGTCTGTTCCATCGCCTATGATCGCGACCTTTTCTCCAGGCCGAGTGCCCGCTAAATGAAGTTGCTCGGCCACGGCCTCGCTTTCGGCGGTCGAGTTGGGCCCGTTTCCGGGGATGGCGAAATGGTGTGTTATGGTGCGGACCGTGTGATCCAGGGTTCCGAGTGACATTGCTACAAATATCCCAACGCAGATACAAATCCCGGCTCTACGATCTTTTGGGCTGAGCCTCATAACTCCGAACAGCAAGAAAAAGAGAACAAGAACAAAACCGCCGAGATACCTGTCATTCTCTATGATGGGTGCGTAGGCTGCCATTCCAATAACTTGGATGGAAATGAGCGGCCAAATCTCACGCAAACTGAATATCCATAGTGGTCCACTCAGCATCGCTAACGCGAAAATTCCTGCGAGTAGGGCTGGCTGCGACCGGAACAAGAGCCGAGCCTCGCTTGGACACGTACTTGCGAGAACTTCTAGTTGCCGACGAAGCGAGAAAGTCGTTTGGATACCGTCGTTCCAATACGAGGGATCGGTCCAAGGTGGATATGTACCCGCTATAGGGCCGTCAAATTCAAATATCGGCGGATGCTGGGATAACAGTCTGGTCGGATGCTTCGGCGTTCCGGAACCTCCAATTTCGCCATGCCAGTTTCTAGTGTTGGCGCCAGAGAGGGCCCAAGCATAATTGACCCTTCCAGAGTCGCCGAATGTGAAGCGGCCCTTTTGCAACGAAAGCATGCAAATTAAAGGCGCGGATACTGCGGCGAAGGTCGCTGTGGCACAGATAATGCCCTTTCGCCAGCCTCGGGAGGACGCCCAGAAGTAAGCAAGGATCAGCGAAACGACGCCTATAGGTAAGAGAATGGTTTTTGTCCAATAGCCAATTCCGAGAATGAGTCCAAGGGAGATGGATCGGCTTAGGCTAACCCGATCTCTTAACCTGAGGAATGCACCCGTCGAGAAGCAAATACAGGCCGAAACTGCCAAATCGGGGGCGACGCTGTAAATGGTCAGGATTTCCAATGAAACCCAAAGGAATATCGCGTATCCGGTCAGAGTGACTGCCCAGTCAGGTAAGTTGACCAGCTTCGAGTTTGTGGCCTTGCCGTGAACAAATGCCAGTGCTGCTTGCAAAAGAAAGCGAAAGCCGAGCAGAGCCACGACGAAGATGGCGAAATTTACTAAATGCACAATCGGGAATTCCCATTTAGGAGAAGGCCGAATGATGCTAAGTACGAGACCTAGTGTCCATGGGTACAGCGGACTCCACCAGGCGTTGACCGCAACCGCCCAGTTGTGATGCACAAACGCGTCTCCAACATCCAAGTAGGAGATACCATCCGGGTTCATTGAAAAGCGACCCAGCCAAGCGTGGAGCAAGCCCAAGACGAGGGTGGCCGCCATTAGCAAGCGATCTAGTACCTTGGGACGCGACAGCGGGTTATTCAAAAGTTTAGCGCTGGGATTTGGACGGACCAGCACCTCCAGTTGGGAGGGTATTACAAGGGACCGCCTCTTCGCCTCTAAGCTACTAGTCTTCATGTTGCTCTTGACCTGACTAAAGCGAATCGCTCCTTGATTTTCAGGAACGGTTGTTCAATAAATCGGTAAGAGAGCACTGCCAGGAGAATTGTCCCGACAAGGGCGCAGGTTTGCATTGAGATAAAACGAATCATTGTTCCGAAATCGCTCCCAGTTGAGCCGAAGTTACCACTACTACTCGGAGCGAGTGCTTTCCAGGCGATGTCGAAGGCAACCATATGAAATACGTAAAGCCCGTACGAGATTTTCCCGAGATAGGCCAGCCTGTTGGACAGCCATTGAGAGGGCATTCCCAGAAATCCAAGAAACAAAAGTACACACCCAATCCCCACCAGCGTGTAGCCGATAATCATGGAATGGGGGTGTGGAACAATTGGGCCATCACCCTTAATGTGACAGATTCCCTGCGCAGCGAGCCAAGCTGCAATTCCCAGACAGAAGAGAGACAAACGGGACACTGTACTCAGCCGTGGCGTTCTTCCTTTTAGCGTGAGGGCAAGTAAAGCGCCCAATCCGAAAAATTGGAATTGTACGAAACTGTTCACCCAAATTGTGCGGTCCACGTGAGCGCCGGCTTGCGTGAGGAGTGTCAGTGCGAGCCAAGAAATCGGCATAAGTAAGAGGCAGAACCGAAACATGATTCTTCTCGTCGCCCATTTTGCCACCCACGGCCACACTAGATAGAACTGTTCTTCCAGGGAGATGCTCCACAGCGGAGCGATGGGGCTGCCACCGCAATTGACAGCTGCAACATACCAATTCCCCGCTAGGAGTAGAAACGCACAAATTCGTGCGCCTTCAATGCGATAAGGATGCACAATCGTGCCGAGCACAACCCCGAAGAAGAGAAAGATGAAATACAGTGGCCATATGCGCAGCATTCTTCGAAAATAGAATGACTTAACGTTTACCGCTCCAGTTTGTTCGCGCTCCCTTTCAAGCAGTTCGGTAATGAGATAGGCACTGAGAAGAAAAAACAGACAAACTCCAAAGCTGCCGGACTCCTTCAGCAGCGTTTCCATTCGCAATATAGGCACGAGATGGCCAGCGTGATGGCTCAGTTCAAACCCTGGCAGAGTGTGGTGAAGAAAAACAGCTAGAAAGGCAAGAAAACGCAGTGCGTCCAATTCGGGGCGGTAGAATCTGGCCGGTTTTGCCTGTGTTCGACGAACTGAAACAAATGGTTCAGCGACTGGGAGCGGATGAGTGATCGCGGTCAGGGCCAAACGTTAACCTGTCATTTCAATGTTGCGCAATCATAGAGTACCGCCTTGAGAACCGCAGTTAACTTCTGAGCTTCCAATTTGTCGCTCAGTCTGCGGTGCTGGCGCTGAGTCTGCGGATCGCGCAACGACTGTAGAGTACAAAGTTGTGCACTCCCCTAAAGGTTTTCCGCTGGGTGCCTTCCAGTAAGATGTCCGCAGTATCCCACATCAAATGCAAGAATTGGCGGCGTCCGCACATTTGTGGAATGAGCCGGAATCGACGGTTCCTGCCGCCGAGGCAGTCCAAGATCTTGCGGCGGTCACTCTTCCCATCAGCGTAATTGTTCCAGTACGAAATGAAGGACGCAATCTGCGCAGATGTCTCGAATCACTACGCGGCGCGGGTGAAGTTTACGTCATCGATTCGAAGAGCACCGACGACACGGTCGAGATTGCGCGCTCGTTTGGCGCACTGGTCGTGCAGTTTCATTATCACGGCGGCTGGCCCAAGCAGCGGCAGTGGGCGCTCGACATGTTGCCACTGCAATATGACTGGGTGTTGCTGCTGGATGCCGATGAGTCGCTTACTCCGGCTCTTGCCTCGGAAATGAGACAGACGATTCGAAATCCAAAAATTGACGGTTATTACATCGGATTGGAAATGTTTGTCCTGGGCAAGCGCCTGCGCCACGGCGGCCCAAAGCTTTACAAGCTTTCGCTATTCCGCCGCGGCAAAGGGGCTTTTGAGTGCCGCGCGCAGCAACAGGATGCTTCCATGTGCGACATGGAAGTGCACGAGCACGTGATGGTGAGCGGCGCCACCAGAACGCTGAAAGAACGGCTGGTGCATCGCAACGTGGACAGTCTCTCGCGCTACATTCACAA
>JAOAPI010000120.1 GCA_025462865.1 Candidatus Sulfotelmatobacter sp.
GCAGGAACCACTGCCGAGAGGCACACATGCGAGCTGCGGGATTCTAAAAGCAAATGGTGCGCGCTCTCAGGAGCGCGCCTTAGGAGCACTACGTTTCTCCTTGACGAAAGACTTACATGGATGTCGGCGAGTGAGAAACCTCTGTTTCCTTGTGATTCCGCAACAATCCGTGTGCGACGAGTGCGTCGGAGTCGCAGTACGGAACGGCCGTTTTTCGCTAGAGAGCCCTTAGTCAGACGCCGTCTTACCTCCCTGTCAACAACCAAAACGCATTTGTCCACGGAACTTCAGCTTGCAAATCCCCCGGACGCATGTCTGCTTCCAGAGAAAGGAGGAACGTTTATGTCCCGCAAGGTTGGTCAGATCATTGCGCGCGGCGAGCGAAGGTGGCTCGTCCGCGTTTATCTCGGGCGCGATTACGAAATGCGCAAGCGCACTTACCACAATCAAACAGTCTACGGCTCTCTACGGAACGCGCAGGCGTACCTAACAAGAAGCTTACACGAACGAGACCTGTCCCGCGGTGTAGAAGGTCTCCAGGTCACAGTGGACGAATTCTTGGATCACTGGCTGAAAACGGCCGTGAAATCTAAAGTCCGCGCAAAGACACACCGCGACTACGAAGCGATGCTGCGTAGATACATCCGTCCAGCAATCGGTGCAAGAATCCTGGCCTCGCTCTCGCCTCTTGAAATCCAGGCCACATATCAGGTCATGATCGACCGGAAACTCTCGGCACGAACGGTTCGATATGCGCATGCCGTTTTACGGGCTGCAATTAGGCAGGCGATACGCTGGCAGTTGCTCCTCAATGATCCCACGCAGGGAGTTGAACTTCCTCGTGAGCAATGCCGAGAAATATCTGTGCTGACGACAGAGCAGGCTCGATCGTTTCTCCGGACTGCATCGCATTCCCCACAAGGGTGTCTTTTTGCTGTAGCCCTGACCACTGGAATGCGCCCGAGCGAATATCTGGCCCTCTGCTGGCGGGACATCGACTGGGATCGTGGAACCATCAGCGTCGTTCGAACTCTCCACAGGAATGAAGGCCAATGGACTTTTGCGGACACGAAGCGGGTCCGCAGTCGTCGAGTCGTTAAACTGCAAATGTGGGTGCTTGACCTACTCCGGAAGCTGAAAGGCGGGGTGGGTGAGGCCGAGGCAGCGTGCGACTCGGTATTCGCTGATCTGATCTTTACCACCACGCGTGGCGAACCGATCAACGAGGAATACCTGGTCAAGAAGCATTTCAAACCGCTCTTGCGAGAAGCTGGTTTGCCGAACATCCGGCTGTACGATCTCCGCCACACATCTGCCACTCTTGCCCTGACGGTTGGAGTCGCGCCGAAAGTAGTGTCCGAGCAACTTGGACATGCGAGCGCCGCGTTCACCCTAGACACCTATTCGCACGTGCTTCCGCATATGCAGGACGAAGCTGCCGCCAAGATGGAAGCAGCCCTGCTGAACGGCCTGTTGTTGTAACGCCTTCCTCGTAACCCCAAAACACCAATCATCAACAGCCCCGGTTGCTCCGTTCTACGAGCAGAGAAAGGAGGCGTCGCCATGTCTCGCAAATTAGGTCAGATCATCGCCGTTCGCGAGAACACCTGGATGATTCGCATCCCGATGGGTTGCGATCTCCAAACTAAGCAACGCAGTTACTACAACCGTACTGTTCATGGCTCTCTGCGCCAAGCGCAGAAGTTTCTCGGAAAGAAGATCAACGAACTCGGAGCCAACATCGAGAGGGACGGTGCAAAGATTCGGTTGAATCAATACCTCGATCAATGGCTCAAGACAGTGAAATCGCGGATCTGCAGCAAGACGTTTGAAAGTTACGAGAGTTTGCTCGCAAAATACATCCGCCCATCGCTGGGTAAGAAACCGATCGTGGCAATCAGGCCATTGGACGTCCAAGCGATTTACCAAGAGATGACAGATCGCGGACTTTCGCCAAGAACAGTCCAGGGCGCTCATTGGGTGCTCAACGCGGCGTTCAGGCAGGCACTGCAATGGGAAATGATTTTGGAGGTTCCGACCAAAGCCGTGAAGCTGCCACGGATTCGGCAGCGCGAGATGCGAGTCTTCAGTGTAGAGGAGTCAAAAACCTTTCTGAAAGTTGCGCTGCCGACGATGTACGGGACACTGTTTGCTGTTGCCGTCACCACTGGAATGCGTCCCAGTGAGTACATCGGGCTCAAGTGGCAGGACATTGACTGGCAGCGCAGAACTGTCAGCGTGAAGAGAACCTTGCGAAAAGGGCCAAGTGGTCAGTGGGAATATGGTGAGACGAAGCGTGCGGGAAGTCGGCGAATCATCCGGCTGCAAAATTGGGTCCTCGCGAAGTTAAAGGACTTGAAACAATGCCAGACAGAGAACCCGGTCGTTGATCCCGAAGAGTGGCCTGAAGCTGTAGATCTCATCTTCGTCACGGAGCTTGGAAGGCCCGTGAATGTGAATAGCCTGGTCTACAAGCACTTCAAGCCAATCTTGAAGAGAGCCGGCCTGCCGAATATACGACTCTATGATCTGAGGCATACTGCCGCGACGCTGGCGCTAACGGTAGGCGTCTCGCCTAAGGTCGTGTCAGAGCAACTCGGGCACACTAGTGCTGCATTCACATTGGATGTGTATTCGCATGTCCTACCGCACATGCAGGATGACGCTGCTGCAAAAGTGGAAGCTGCACTGCTTGGCCCGTAAGAGTGGAAAGTTGCAGGAAGTTTTATTTGAACGCTTTACGCGAGGCCTCGAATCTCTCAGCGAACTTTACGATAGACATCCCCAGAACGTCACAAATGCCAATCAGATCTATGAAGTCGAGGCGTCGCTCGCCAGTTTCATATTTGCTGACAAATGCTTGTTTGACCCCCATCGATTTTGCCAATTGATCTTGTGTCAGATTCCGTTGTTTT
>JAOAPI010000139.1 GCA_025462865.1 Candidatus Sulfotelmatobacter sp.
AGCGAAAGAAGAAAGCCACATCAATGAACCGATGTGGCCTCTTTGGATTAAAAGATGGTGTTGAGATAGGTGCCGCTCGTCGTGAAAACGTCGATGACGCTTGTAGAAAAGGCGGACCGATAAATGCAATTCCGGGTCAGATCGACAGCTAGTCCGAGATAAGCCCACCTTATCAAGTGAGCCAGCTGCGCTAACCGGCCTATTTTCCAGGTTTCTCGGCGGGCATGTGCCCGGGTTTCCCTCGATGCGCACTGGCACGCTGCGTTCCCGAGGTCACGAGGCCGTTCATTAACGCCAAGGCACCATGCACGTCAGTGATGTTCGGCAGCGTGTTTTTCTCAAGATTGGCAGTAATCTTTTCAAGCCTCTTCACTAGATCGTTCGGCTTTTGGAGATTGCCGAGTTGTTTGGCGGCAGTACACTTGCCCAAAACGAACTTGATCTTGTCCCTGGAGTTCGAAAAATGCGAAAGGGCCGACTTTGCCTTATCGACTTCTGAATCCGGGATCTGCATTGACTTCTCGTTAGACAGAGTTAAAGCTTCTAACTGCGCCGTACCAAGATAGAATTCAGCCAATCCTTCCATCCATGCTGAGTCGATTTCAGCCTCTGAACCAGAGGCTTTCAACGATAGTCACTGGACACACACATAACGGCCCGCGCGCGCAGGAATGGCGAGGACCGACAGAAGGGACGAGAAAAGACCGACCCATACTACGAGACCAAAAGATTTTCTAATCATGGGAACGTTGTCCTCCTTAATCAATGGAGTTTGGGGCCCACATTCGTCGTACCGCAACAGGGGGAGACTAACGTTGAGCGTGATTTTTACCACAAAGTTAACAATATGTCAAGTGCAGGTCTAGGAAAAACAATATTTAATTTCAGGAAATGGTTTTAGGAAATGACGAGTGGCTTGGAACCTGAGCGCAGACTCATTTGGCCACTGAGTCCGCCACATTGCCGTTGCTTACAAGGCTTGGAAAACCTAGGTGCGACCATGAGAACTGACAAAAAACGTTCCTTCGCGCGCTTACCAGTCCAGAGTTGGGGAAAACCCCTTACCTTTTTTCAAAAAGAGGCCAATAAGACTTTCAAAGGGCCAATACGACCCGACTTCTCCATCGAACGAAGGAACTAGCACACCCAACCAGCATTCGGGAGTGTCCTACCCTGTTCCGTTTTCGGAACACTCACATTGTGGCTCCCAGAGAATTCACAAAGACGATTTACGTGCCAGTGTTTCGTTGAAAAAATGGGCTCCGAAACTTGCTGCGATTGGAGACTCAATGAAGTCCAGAACGGAAGCAATACTTGCTTTTCTGCACGTTTCTGTTTACACAGTCCTTGTATTGGTCGGGAGCAGGTCGGCGCTCGCCGCTGAATCGTATGTTCGGCCGATGGGTCTGACAAAGGATACGAAAACTGTTCCTAATAAAACCGTGTTCCGCTTTGCTGCTACCGATCAGAACCATTGCGGTCAGATGGAAGTCGTTGTAGTTGGCCTTACTAAACAGTCTCCGAATGTAGAAATATTGGGACCTTCTGACGTCGGAACAATTCTCACGGTGCCCCCTGCCCCCGGAGAGGCACCTACGACGGGTGAGACTTGCGAGATCACTGTACCCGGCACTTTCACGTGGCAACAAGTGAGCGCGCGCCGGTCGCCCACGGCAGACGCTCACTCGTATCAGGAGACCACAAGGAAAAGTGATTGTGGAGAACAACCGGACGGTTCACAACTGGAGCCCTGTCCCCCGAAGAAACCAATTCCGTTTCCGCTGGATGTCGTCGCGGCATCCTTTACTCAGCCCGGAGCCTTCCAAAGCAGTTTCAAATACAGTCCCGGACTGCACGGCGCGCAGGATCAGATTTCCGCAGACATAGATTTCTGGCCTTCATTGGCGACAAAAATCGGCTGGCTCGGAGTGTCGGCGCGTTACAGGTACGATTCCAGACCAAACCAAAATCCCGACGCTCTAATCAGCTCATTCACTCTACAAGAGAGATCCAAAGAGCGCTGTAGTTGGTATTCTTTCGGTTTCAAAGGAGGCGTATGTCCGGCCCTTCCCTTCCCATGCAAGGCAGGTGTTCCCTGCCAGGCACGCGGCCCAGCGCTAACTGTTCCCAAACCGGCGCCTTTAATTGGACTAGTAATTAGACCGGCGCAGTTCGACATGCGATTGGTGAGTTTGGAATACGCACCCGCTAGCGCTTACGCTAATGTCGTTACATCTCCCCGGGTTAGCTTCCCATTCGTCTTTACCTTAATGCATCAGCCGTCTGCTTTAACACTCACGCCCAGCTTAGGTATGGATCTAGGCGCACATTTGAGCGGAGCGCTTACGCCGTTCGAATCAGCTTCGGTTGTTCGCGGGTCTCCAGGAGCGGATAGCAGTTTGCGCATAGGGTACGAAAAGCTGACAAAGTACTTGGACAAAAAACCCATTACAATTTCCGCAAGATATCGCGCCTATATTCCTTCTCATGATGAAGTGCTAACAATTCTCCCCAGCTCCGCCGCTTTGCCGCCGACCTTCATCCTCTCATCAAAGACCAGGCACTTCGCCCAGGCCAATGTCTCGATTCCTCTCACAAAGTATGTTTCGGCAGGATTTAGTTATCTTTATGGCAGCTTACCGCCATCGTTCCGGCAGTTTGATCACAATATTCAGATCTCTATTACTGCTCAGAGCCAGGCAGATTATGAGCACTGAAAGGCACCTAGACTCGAAGTATAGGAAACTCAAAAATCTCACGTCGGATGTGAACGACAATATTTCGGCGGTAGGGCCGTTCGCTGAGCGATTCGATCTCCGCCAGCAATGGTTCCAACGCCGCTTGCAGTTCCGGGCTCAGTCCCTGCGCTTTCTCGAAGCATAGGAAATTCGAAGCATAGGAAATTCAAATTCTCATGTCATCTGCAGCCAGGATTGGTCATTGCCGGTCTCCTCTTGCGCTTCCAAGCGCGTCGATAACTTGCCAGCCTATCGCATCCCGTTGCAGACCGGCCTTCTCATCTCATCTGATTTCGCGAACTACATCAGGAACTACTCGGGAGTATGATTCACTCCATTCGCTTACTCACGGCAGGCGGGCATAATCCTTCGGACCATTCTACGCGGCCATGTTGTTGCGTTCACCCAATCTGAGTCCGATATGAGCTCCCTGTGTCCTATCGAAAAAAATGCAAGGGAAGGCGTTCACCATATCGTGCAGGTGTCCGGCGTATTCGGCCGTTTTTGACGTGTTTGCACCTTGGATGCGCAACCCAACGTGCGACCGTAACTCGATACCACACAGAACTTTGCCCATTGCTGTCCGCCAATTGTCCGCCTGGGCGCGGCGATTTCGTTAAAGAGAATCCCGAGCAAGGCAGTAGTTATGGCGCTGGGGAATCGGGGAAAGATACTGAATTGAGTGGAGATTCTACAAGTCCATGGGGTGCGGAGGTTTGCGACTCCATAAGAGCATCAGCGCCTTGTTTACTGTTGTTTGAATGTGGTGGTGGGCGTGGGCTAAACCACGGACCTACGGATTATGAGTCAGAGTGCCGACTCTGATTCTAAAGGAGATCAACAACTTAAAAATCGCGCTGTAGATCTCCCCAAAATTAATTCAGGAGAAAAGGAATGACGTTCGCTTCGTTTGCAATGACCAAGTCACGCTCATTTATCCTCGACCGCACTGGCAGAAGGATGAAATGGGTGCGACGGATACCGCCGAAGGCCGCTCGCTAATTAAGACCTAGCCGAACTTCTAATACCTCCCCACCGCAATCCTCCTTCGAATTTCAGCGTCCTGCATCATTGTCGTCCCACCAAACCACAACCTCGCCTACGCGGAACGATTCGAAGTGCTTGCTCGAGGATAGAACCCATCCCGCCATGCCTCCATCGCCGAACACGAGATTTTGATTTTCCTATACATCAAGGCGCGGGAGCCAGCCTGTTAGGATAACTTGTTGCTGTAATTTGCGCTTAGCCTCTCCCTTGGGGCTGATCTGCCATTTTGCTTTGCCACGAATGGCATCCCCGCCGCTCAGAAAGGTCGCATCGGTATGCCAGACGTCGATCCACTTAGCAGAATCCCATCGCTGTACCACTTCACTGACCGCCGTAACCTGCCTCGGATTCGTGAGTCGGGCAGCCTTTTCCCATTGGTTGAGCTAGAGGAGCGTGGGATAGAAATCCCCGCACCGGGCAGTGATGAAGGCAGCCGATTGGTGGATCGACGCAGGAACCTCCATCGATATGTGCATCTCTGTTGTAAGAGCCACCACCCTATGGAATATGTGGCGCGGCAGGAGGGACGGATTGGAGACACGATCTTCTTGGAGGTGCATCCGAGCGTGATCCATTGGGAGGGGGTTTTGTTTGTGCCCGGTATGGCGAACACGAACGGCATCACCTTCCACCCAATTGACGAGGCGAGGGGCATGATCGACTACGAAGTGCTATACACCCGCACCAATTGGAGCGACCCGCAAGTGCAGCTGCGATTGCAGGCTGCGGAGAAGTATGAAATTCTCGTTCCGAGGGCCATACCGCTGGAATTGATAAGGAATCTTCCAAATGGCTGAGAGACCGATTTTTATTCCGGCTCCCGAGAGCCCAGAACTCGTGAAGGAGATATCCATACGGCTGATGTGGCATCCCGGTTTTGTGCTGTCGCAAAAGAGAAAAAACATCGATGCTTTGCATGAATCGGCGGCGCGAGCTGGATATGCGCCATTGCTCGAAGTCTCCACGAAATCCGAAGAAAAGGTTGGACAACGCCTGAGTGCGTTTAATCTCAAAGTTCGTAGTGACTTGCTTGGAGAGATGCCGTTGGAAATGGCATTTCAGGGTAGCAAAGTCTTTGAAGGGGGTGGGCCTTTCAACGATCTCTACCGTGTGAAGGATCCACGCGACGCCAAGCGCGACGCCAGACTGCGGCAGTCGGGTCCGCTGAAGGGCTTCAAGTTCGGGAATTTGTGGTTTCCCCTTCAGCCAAAGACAGCTTTCTACGACTGGCTCTATATCAACGCGCTCCATGAACATCGTGATTGGCTACGAAAGCACATTCTGCACTATGCGGGTTTTACAGATATAGAGTTCAATCCTGAGCGTTCAATAAACTGCCAGGCACGATCATGTGCTTTGCTGGTGACGTTGCTGAAAAAACGTTGGATCGATGACGCGGTCAGTTCGCCACAAGCATTCTTACGCCTCCTATCAAGCCACGATTATGAACCCGCACGTGTGCATCAACAGGAATCGATATTTCGGTCCTAGAGACATACCTCTTTATCATTCACTCAAGCGATGACTTTTGAAGTGCGCTTTCTTTATTGTGTTCGCAGCCACTTCGTCACGGCGACAGGATTCGAGAGCATAGAACGCCCACTGAGTTTACTGAGTAAAAGTGGGCAAATCTGCCCTTTTTGATGCGCTCAGTTTGTCTTCAGTGAATCCTTGATGATCTCTACTGCGATCTTCTCTGCGTCTTGACCAAAACGCCGATTCAATTGATCCGCCGTTTTAGCGTCCATGATTAAAACAAGACGGCGTGTTCGAACTTCCTCTGGGTGTGCCCAGATACACCCATCGCACTTGTAATCGAACGCGCAGCGCCTGCAAGCCGTAGATTTCTTGTTGTTACAGGTCTGACAGAAGAACTGAAGGTTCTCCACGATGTCGTCGCCGCTTTGGTAGATCGGGCGGCGATGGTCGATTAGTCCGGGTTCAGTCTCAACGTCGGCGTCTGCCGCCAAAGCGGGAGATTGGCGGTCTTCAGCCGAAGACGGAGAATCGCCGCCCTCGTCCTCTTCGATCTTCACATCTTCCAAGTAGTCAAACGAAATTGGCACACCGCAGTAGTTGCAAGTCGGCCGGACGCCTGCGGGAAGTTGTTCAAGCATTACAGGTAATAGCGCGTCACGAAGTTTCTTGTCATCTGGCCGTGGAAAGGGATCGCGCACCGGCGTTTCGGAAGGGCCGCGCCAATAAATGTACTTCTGCTTGTTGCCTTCCTTCACCCTGCCATAATCAACGTCGAAGCCGTAGTTGTACTTCAGTTCCTTCCAGCGCCTACGAGCGTGCGCCTGCTGTCCGCCATCCAGCCGACGAATCTTCGCGTATAGCATCCCGGTGTCGAACTTCGAGTCGGGAGGAAACGCGGCCAAAATCCTCTGGTATGCGGGAGCAAGACCAGCGATGAATCTGCGTTCTGAAACAACGTTTCCTTCCGAAGTGGTGAAAAAAGACAAAAGATTGTATCGGTAGGGACTTTTTATGATTCGGTTGCAGGTGATCGTCACGCTATCATTGACACCGGAGATCGTGACGGCAAGCCGCTGCTCCTCATATGTAGCTTTCGAGGTGAAGGGGGCATTTAGGATCTGCCCCTTGGTGACCAGTTGCGAGTCCTTTCCGCGCCCCGCCAGAAATTCCTCTACTTTCGAGTATTCAGCTTTCAGCGCGTCCTTGGGATCGTTTGCTGGCATCGGATTCAACCCCTGTCAACAGAGACGAGCCAATCCACGGCGACTCTGAAGACTCTGCAAAGTCCGATTATTTCTGCTGCATCAGGCAATCTTGATCCACCTTCGATCCGGCTGAATTGCGACCTACTGACGAATACGCCTTCGAGTTGAAGACGCTCTCGCACCTCTGTCTGGCTTAGTCCCAGTTGGAGGCGCTTCGACCGAATCCGAGTACCGAGCATCCGCGCCAGAGAGCGGCGGAACGTGTGGTACTGTCGGGGCAGTCCTCGCGTCTTCTTCGGCATTCTGCTCGGGTCTTCAGGACGGATTGTGCCATCAACAAAGCACATCTATTCCCATAGATGGGACGGAAATATAGATTCACAATTTGCTAGGTCCCGGTGTACATTCGTAGAAACCCAAATATCCAAATGGCAACCCTATCGTCCTTAGAAATCTGCGCTGGTGGAGGCGGTCAAGCCCTAGGTCTTGAAATGGCCGGGTTTGAGCATGTGGCCTTGGTGGAGAACGATCACCAAAGCTGCGAAACGCTGCGCCTTAACCGTCCGAAGTGGAACGTCATCGAGGGTGACTTGCGCCAATTCAAAGGGGCTTCCTTCAAAGGGATTGACCTATTGGCAGGTGGGGTTCCTTGTCCTCCGTTTTCGATAGCGGGCAAACAACTCGGTGCTGGTGACGAGCGAGACCTGTTCCCGGAAGCATTGCGGTTGGTGGATGAATGCAGGCCCAAAGCTGTAATGCTTGAGAACGTTCGCGGACTTCTTGATCCGGCCTTCCAAGATTACCGGAAGCGAATTACCCGAACCCTGAAAAAACTCGGCTACGTCGGAAGGTGGGCGTTGCTTAACGCTTGCGATTTTGGAGTTCCCCAACTTCGACCGCGAGTCGTTATGGTCGCTGTCACAGCTGCAATCTCGGACTACTTTGAGTGGCCGAAACATTCAGGTCATCGTGCGCCGACTGTCGGCCGTGCTCTTTATCCATTGATGTCATCACGTGGCTGGCATCGTGTGGATGAATGGCGAGACATCGCGAGTGGAATCGCGCCAACCATTGTCGGCGGCTCAAAGAAGCATGGCGGACCTGACTTGGGACCAACACGTGCAAAAAGGGCGTGGGCGCAACTGGGTGTTAACGGACACCTGATTGGGGACCTGCCTCCCGAACCTGATTTTGTTGGAATGCCCGTACTGACTGTTCCTATGGTTGCGCGTCTCCAAGGATTTTCCAAACGATGGGCGTTCTCTGGAAAGAAAACCCCCGCGTATCGACAAGTCGGTAATGCTTTCCCCCCACCCGTGGCAAGAGCAGTTGGTTATTCAATCCAGCATTGTTTCGAGAAGCGAGTGGTTAAAACGCTTTTGCCGTTTGGTTCGTGTGATTCCTTCGAAGACGAAGGGATCGGAGCAACAGCGTAGAGTGGACAAAATCTCGCAGCAACGTCGAAGCGAGAATATGCGCCGGATCAGGAGTTCAGACACTCGCCCGGAAATGCAGGTCCGGCGTTTGCTTCACAACCTCGGATACAGATACGTGCTACACCGCCGTACTCTTCCGGGCGTGCCTGATCTGGTATTCCCGGCACGCAAAAAGATCGTTCTCGTACACGGCTGTTTTTGGCACCAGCACCAAGCTTGCAAGGATGGGCGGACTCCCAAGTCGAGAATCGGTTATTGGGCTTTGAAGCTGCGCCGAAACGTACAAAGGGATCGGCGGAACGTTCGGAAGCTTCGTCGGCTCGGGTGGAAGGTGATGACAGTCTGGGAGTGTGAAACCGAGAAAATGGATGCACTGAGTAGTCGGCTGCTGCGTTTCCTTTGCCACCTGTGAATGTCCCCGCTGTTCTTGGTCCTGATCGTTGCTCCATGTCAGTTGGGGATACCTTCGAAAACTAGTTCAATGAGACGGGGGGCCGTCGCCCGCATTAGGATACGCCATTGCCGACGCCATCTCTGGCTGAGAAGATCATGTCAAGGATCGACGCTAGGCCAAGAGCGTCGATAGAGGGCGATTGATGCTTCATATCATCGGATTGCACCACAACGTGCAAGCAAAGTTGCCGGATGCTGATTTGAACTTAGGTCAGCAGGCATTCACGCAGTGCCTTCGGGCGTCGATCCAACAAGTAGAGCCAGTTGTCATCGCAGAAGAACACAGCGAAGAAGTTCTCAGGCAACTCGGCAGAGTCTCCATTGCAAAGGAAATCGCCGAGTGGGAACACATTGAGCACAGATTCTGTGATCCTCCACCGCACCGACGTTTAGTAATTGGCTACAAAGGGAGCAGCGAGATCGAAGTCGAAATGTCCATGCAGAGCAGATGGGACCTACCACATGAAGAGCGTCGCCTCGTTGCCCGCGCGATTGAGATAGGTAGATATTTTTCCATTAGGGAGAAGTTCTGGGTGGAGTGCTTAAATGTAAGTTTGTGCCGCGAAAAGGAAGTCGTGTTCGCTTGTGGTGACCTTCACATTGAGAGTGGGAGCTTCACGAAATTGCTTGAGCATGAAGGGGTTCCATACCAGATCGTGGAGCGCCGAATAGGAGTAGCCGAAGATGAGCCATACTACTTGGCTTTGGCACATCTGCAACAACACCCAGAAGTTCTGGACGCGCCCTTCTGATCGAGGAATAATGCTGGCGTTGAGGAGGAGCGATGCGGAAGGTCGCCGCGCAACCAAACGGGCGAGCGGCCGTTCCTCGGAAAGATCGGGAGGATAAAATGGCAAGCAAAGCGAGAGCGGCATTCGATGAAAGTCGCAAAGATGTTGACCGCTTGCTGGAAATCCACGGACTTATCGGCGGGCCTGACAAAGGTAGAAGATACCAACTAGGTGTTCTCAACAAGTCTGCGATAGTCCTTATAAGCGCGATCTGGGAAGCCTACTGCGAGGACATCGCCTCTGAAGCCATAGAACACATCGTCGCGGAATCTCCCAAGTCGAGCGCATTATCGAAGGAAATCAGAAAGGCTGTCGCTAAAGAACTGAAGGACGACAAGAACGAACTCGCAGTGTGGAACATCGCTGATGACGGTTGGAGGAGTGTCTTGCGTTCTCGTCTCAAGACCATGCAGGAAAAACGAGCGTGGAGTTTGAACACTCCGAAGGCAGCCCAAATAAGGGCTTCCTTCGCTAACGCCCTCGGAATTGACGACATCACCGCCGAGTGGAGATGGGAAAAGATGTCCTCCGCACAAGCTCAGAAGAAACTCGACACTTACATAACCTTGCGCGGAGAGATCGCGCACCGTGGCAGTGTCAAGGAATGTTACAAATGGCAAGTGCAAGACTTTCTAAATCACGTGGACCGTCTCGTCGGAAAAACAGGTAAAGTGGTGAACAAACACGTCAAAGCCATGACTGGTAAGAAGCTATGGTAGGAATGCTGTTCGTTCAGGCGACGGCTACCTTGCAGATTGTTCCCACACTGTTGTGTCCAAATCGCGCAGAGAGACGCCTGCTCGGCGAGCGGCAGGCTCCAATACGGCTAACGCCTGAGTATCAGATACGGGATGTCCAACACACGAAGCAACGTATCTCTGAATGTGAATGTCCGGCTTTGTCGTGTTCGCGCCGAGGAACATTCGGAGATATTGAAAACTACCCAGGCCGAATATGCCGATGCCTAGTTTGAAGTGATCTTCCGGTCTAGCTTCCCTTGCCCAGCGCTCCAAGTTCGACATCTGCTCATCATAGTCGCCGACCCCTGCGATTCCGGTCAGCCATTCAACAACTCTCGCAAGAGTTGCCGAGCGGGACTCATCGTTGTAAGCAAGACACGTCGCCACGAATACGCTGGGCGATGGATAGCTGGCGATCAGGTCTCTGAGGTCAGCGATAGTGCGAACTTTAGAATGCGTTCGCTCAAATTCATCGAGGCGCGGGACTACAAACGAGTCATATCTCCGATTGAGCGACAGCACACAGTCTATGACTCGAACGGCAGCACTGCGACGCCATGCCGGTCGGTCGATGGGCGAATCGAGGTCTTCACTGCGTGCAGGGACTTGACCATTGCGCTCAAGTCGTCCGTTGGCAACGAAAGCGTCAGACCACTGCCTCTAGGCAGCTTCTCTCTGCTGGTTGGCGCTGTGAACGACGCCGCTGTTTCGATGTTCAAGCCGCGGCCGCGAACTAGATAACCGCTACCGCTCCGAGAGAAAATCTGCTTACCTGTGCCGGGAGCAACTGCAATAACTTCGACCACTGACCGGGTTCGGCCCTGAATGGTCGGAACGGATAATGGAGGTTGGGTTTGTTCCGGTGTATAGCGACAGCATGAGTGATACGATCTTGCCGGACGCCAGCGATTGTCCTATGTAGGGCTTAACGGCATTTCTGATCTTTTCGCAGTTGGGCATTTCGCCAGTAGCCGATTGTAATGCCTACCGCTTCTTCTTCGGTGTCGTGACGCGACTGCGCCCTGCCTTGACCCTTTCTTCCCGCGCCAACCGCCACGTCGCCGCAGGCTGAAGAAACTGGCGGTTTGTGGTTCGGTTGAACATCGTAATGCCACCGACGGACTTTTCAGCGACAGTTCAACAGTTCTTGCGAATGCAACGATGGATCATTCCTCGACGGGAAGCTCGTTGAAGAAGTCTTGGACCGATTTTGGCAAAACGGGCACGGCGTGAGGGTGCTTTCTCTGATCATCGTTAAATCAGTCAGCGGCGTTGCACACCTGGAGATCAGAAAACCTGCTCAGGCTGAAGATTTGGCTTTTTCAAGTCATTCGCCAATGTGTAGGGCAGGCTGTCGAAGCATTGTGGCCATGAGAGCCCTAGGGTCTCGAGCCACCGCTCCGCTTTCACCGCAACCGGGTCAGTGTCAGTCGAGTTCCCGATGAAGTTGTACATTTGTTCTACGCGGCCGACCAGTTCCTGAAAACCTTCGAGTGGGACAATGCGGAGCTCGTCTGTCGGGTTGCTCTCGCCAGATACGGGCAGTTGGCGCCCAACGATAGCCTGAAAAAACGTCTCTGATTTGTAGTGTTTTCTCAGGTACACAAGATGATCATGGAACTGTCCGATGTCATCTTTTTTCTGATACTGCGATCCTTCCTTCTTCTTTGTCTTGGCTTCGAGCGCAACGCCGGATTTCGAGGGTGTGTAACGCCACAGAACATCCGGACCGGTCCCCTTGGGAGCAGGTTGATTATCGGGTCGGCTAGCTTCGAGACCGAGTAGCCGTCCCAGCTCGCTTAAGGCCGCTTCAACAGAATTCGTATTCTCGCCATATACGAGACCGCCCTTCAGCACACGTAATGTCTTTTGCACCAATGCGGGGTGGACTGCCAATTGCGCGACGCGATTCGCCTGTACGCTCGGCGTCGGGCTAGAGACGCTCGCAAGAATGGAGCGACTGGAAACTGCCGGCCGGCCAAGCGCGGCGCAGTTGTTGGCAGCATCCTGATACGATTGCACCGCCGCCGTGCTCTGGCCGCTCATCTCCTGAGCCAACCCGCACCAGTGTCCATACCAGGCAGCTAGTTTTTTATCCGAAGCCGCTACGGAATCGGCGAGGGTGCGGATCGAAAGGCTGGCGCCGGCGAAGTTTCCCTCCCAGAGGGGCAGGAACGCCGGCCCTTCTTCATTTGCCGCATCGATCAGCCACTGAGCAGGCGTTTGGCGGGTGGCAATATCATATTCACCAATTGAGGTCTTATAAATTCGGTCCCATTCACGATCTCCGTTCAGGATGCCTTCAATGCACGCTTCATATGAAGTTTCACCTCCCTCCACCATCTCGCGGAGCTGTATCCCGAGTTGGATTTGTCGCTGCAGTAAATCAGGGAGGAAGGATTGATTATTCGGATTCCGTAGCCAGCTTTGCAATTCGGCGCCACACAGGACGACAACGCCATGGTCGGTGTTACTGCGGAAAATACGCCCGATAGCCTGTGTGAGCCGGATCGCCGTCGTGCTGGTGCGACTCTGGGCAAGATTCAAAGTCTGATCGATAAAGCGGTCGATTGCGAAAGAACCCACCGGGATGCCGTCAAGCACGAGAACGCGGCAGGCATCGCCAGGCAGGTCAACACCATCATACCGGGCAGCCATGACAAGCTTGGCCGGCGCTGCCGCCGCTTTGAAACCTTCAACGCCTTGCTGGCCGGTACTTCCGTCGTATAGCTCGGCAACGTCCGTCCATTCAATTGCCTGGGGTTTTGAAGGCGTAATCACGCACGCCTTGTATGGGTTGATGATAGCCTTGGCCCATTGCTGGTGCTCTTCGTCGGTCGAGCCCCGCGCAAATACAAAGAGTCGTTGTGAATCTCCGGATTTACCGCCTGGGCGGATTACATGGGCATTGTCAACACCGAACGTTTGCGCGAACTGGACGGGTGATGGCATTGTCGCTGTGAGATATATCCTGCGGGGATTGGGATAAAAATACGGGAGCGCGGCGAGAGGTAGCGACAACGGAGAAATCTCTACTCCTGTCGCTGAAATGAGCACCGCACAACGATTGAGATGGTCGCGAAGGTGCTTCCAAGCAAATAGCGTAGCCTTGGTTGCGGCGATGTTTTCGTCGATCAATATCTGGGTGAGCTTCTGCCACTGCCGGTTGAGTTCAAAACCGGGGATGAAGTAGAGAGGGAATCCGTCTCCGTTTAGCATTGCTGCCAGTTCTTGCGCGTGACCGCTCTTTTCTAGGTAGGGCTTGAAAAGATCGATGACTCTGGAAAACGCCGACATCGTGGAGGTCAGGCGAAGCGTAAAAGCCTGCCGGATGCTCGGGCCTGCAACATGGGCGTCGTCCAAAATAAATGCGGCAATTTGTTTCTTCCTGAAGATACTTTTCCCATTGAACACCGCCGCGTAATTTGTGAAGCAAGGACCATAAGACCCGGTAAAGACATGCTCATTCGACCAGGTTCCTTCGTAGTACGTCGCCACTTCGAGGCCGCATTCCTCAGCTCGCATTTTGGCCTGCTCGATCAGTTGAATAGTCGGACAAACGTACACGATGTGTCCTGCCGTCTCGTTAACAAGGGATTGAGCCATCAGAACACCGATCAGGGTCTTGCCGCCGCCCGTGTTCATCTCAAGGACCACATCTTTCTTTTCGCGCACGGCATCCCACGAGCGAAGTGCTTCTGATTGCGGGTCCCAGATATTTTCAACAGTTCCGCGCAGCGTGAGCGTCTCAAAGATTTTTAGAGGATTGGTTTCCTTCGCCCGCTTCTTCGGCGTTACCTTGAGGCCATTGAGACTGCTGATCATTGCTTCTCCCCCTATTTGCGCACCCGACGGCAGCACAATTGTGCCATATGAAGCCATCTCATTGTTTCGGTGAAGGTTTATTGGCAATCCCGCATAGAAGGGGACCAGGGGGAAAAGACATTCAAGGCTCGTCGAATTGCTGCAGCTTTCTGTTGACCATCTCGATGAGACCATCTCGATAACGACACGTTTCGGCGTTGCGGTTAGCCTGTCGAAGTTTCGATTCCCTGGGACCCACATACTTGGTGACGCAGTGGTGACGCCCCGGCGTACAAATAACCATATGACCCTCCAAAAGCCGACTTGCCGTAAATCTGCAGAACCCACAAAAACAAGGGTGTTTCCCTACCATAAGTAACCCGGCGCAAATGGGTGCTACGAGAATGGTTAGCCGCCGCACCAAGTACTCGAAACCAATGCCATCAACCTTGCGGCTGAATTCCAGTTCGAATGCTTTATGCATCGCACGCGATGAAGTTGTTACAATTCAGATGCGCGGAAAAGGCTGCTCCCAGCCCACATCCCTCTTCCCCGCCGGATTCGACAACTGCATACCGAATAGTAACCGCCGGAATTTGCGAGGGATACGTTTGTGTTCAACCAGCTTGAAAATTTCAAAATGGCCATTCGAAAGAAGAGAGCCAAAATCGAAGAGATCAACCTGATCTGCGCTCAGCCGCCGCGGAAAGGCGTGACCCAAGGCTCCCGCCGCCGTCTTATTGAAGAGCGTCTACACCTGGAACTAGCCGTTTCGGAACTGGAAAACGAAATTCGTCGGCTCCAATTTCAAGAGTCAGAGCGACTATTCCGGTGGGAGGACCTCGACCAGCGACTGCTGTCAGCCAAAACCAATGATCTTGCGGAGGAGATGAGCAGACGGGTTACTGAGGGGAGGCAGCGTGTTGAGTTCGAAACCGCGCGGAGCGGAAATAGCGCTGGTTTTGAATCTCGATGGTTCGATTTTCACGAGCAGTTGGCTGAAGAACGGGCACAAAGACTCTATGCGGCCTATTGCGAGACATGGACCCAGCAGAATCGGAGCATTACCCCTGCTTTCATACGAGCTGTTCGGGATCGAGTGATCGCCCATGCGCTCGCTGCTTTGAAATCGTCGGTAATCAGCGGTTTGGTCTCGCGTTCGCGGAGGACAAACAAACCTGCAAACTCTGCGGCGATAGGCTCATGGTCACGAAGAATGGACGCGCTAGCGAATCGCTGGAACCGCAAATTGGAAGCCGAAGCGGTCGCAGCCGAGTACCGCGCAGCAACGCCTGCTCAGGCCAATGCACGCGATCTGCCCCAACGATCATCCGTGATGCCTGAGGAACGGACTTCGCCTTTGGCAAGTAACATATGGAACGGATTTCACAAGATATTTAGAGCGCTAGCAGAGGAGGAGGGAAGGTCCGAACCTTCGAAGTTGCATAATAATGCCCCGAAAACCGGTCGAAAGCTGATCCGCACCGAGGACTTCGTCGCTTGCGCTGGCAAGTTGTGGCTGGAGGCGAAGCGACAGAACGGAAACTCCATCGTTAAGGGTGAACAGCTAATTGAAATTGCCTCCAGGCTTGATGATGTGAAGCATGTGCCGCCCGCCAATTTTCTGGAGGCGAGGTATGCGAAAGACCTGAGGGCCTTCAACAGTAAGAACTCGCACTCAAGAATCGGCTCGATCCAAACTTGGTCCCGGCTGGTCGCTTATGGCGACAAGGATCACATCCGTGGGATGCGGAAATTATTGTCGCGCTGTGCCCAGACGCTCTCATAGTGCTTGTCCGGTGTCCGGGAATCAATTCCGGACAAAAAAGATCGTCGCATTTTCCTCCTAATCTTAGTGCGGGTCCCTGAATTGAAACCCGTCCCCCTCGAGAGAGTCGGACATTGACGTCCTTTTTTCCTGAACAATCCTGAGAGATAACAATCATCGCGAGCACGAACACGATGAAAGGAAACGGATCGCGTCACTACAGCAGAATGATCGTGAAAAAACGTCATCCTAATCACCGCCTGGTTAAGAGCCATCGCAGCTATACAGTCGAGGAAATCGCGCGCTTGTTCGCTACGCACAAAAACACCGTGCGTCTGTGGATTAAAGCTGGACTCAGAACCATCGATGATAGGCGCCCGATATTGATACTTGGTCATGAACTCATCTCATTCCTTCGAGCGCGCCGGGCAAAAAACAAGCGACCTTGCGCACCGGGCCAGATGTACTGCGTTCGGTGTCGAAATCCAAGACTTCCAGCAGCAGAGATGACACAGTACCGACCGATGAGCGAGACGATTGGAAACCTGAGTGCGATTTGCCCGGAGTGCAACTGCTTCATGCATAGGGTTATTAGCAAAGCAAAACTTGGGGAGTTTCTCCGAAAAACGGAGATCACGTCTCCGCAAGCACTGCAACGATTAAGGGAATTTACTCAACCCAGCCTAAACAGTGACTTGAGAGGAGATGTGTGACTTATGACTAATCACAATGCAAATAACGAACGTATGAAACGTAAGTACTTCGCTTACTTAAAGGAAGCGAAACGATACAGCGAGGTAACTGTGGACGCAACGGCAAAAGCTTTAGATCGGTTTGAGACCTACACGAAGTCTAGGGATTTTCGGTTCTTTCACTTTGAGCAGGCGATTGCGTTCAAGAGGCACCTAGCCGAACTCAAGGCAGTGCGATCAAAGCAAGGATTGAGCAAGGCCACCCTAAATTCAACTCTCACGCAACTTAAGCGATTCTTTCAGTGGCTTTCGGAGAAACCCGGTTACAAATCGCGTTTCCGGTATTCCGACGCCGAATATTTCAATCTGTCCGAGAAAGACGCTCGCATCGCCACCGCTAGACGTGAACACCATGGTCCCACCTTGGAACAGGTAAAACACGTTATCACTTCAATGACGACCGGCAGGGAGATCGAACGGCGTAACCGAGCACTCATCGCATTCACGCTCCTCACCGGCGCACGGGATGGCGCCATTGCCTCGATGAAGCTGAAGCATATTGATCTCAGCGCCGACTGCGTTTATCAAGACGCGCGTGAGGTTAATACAAAATTCAGCAAGACTTTTATGACCTTCTTTTTCCCAGTTGGCGATGAGATTCGCACGATTGTAGCGGATTGGATCGCATATCTTCGCGACGAGAGACTGTGGGGCAATGATGACCCGCTATTCCCGGCCACCGAGATTGCGATCGGTGCGACTCGGAAGTTTGAAGTGTCGGGTCTCCAACGAGGACACTGGAGCAGTGCTTCGCCCATTCGCACAATATTTCGCGAAGCCTTCGTGAACGCCGGCCTACAGTACTTCAATCCGCACAGCTTGCGAAACACGCTGGTCCGGCTCGGCCAAGAAGTCTGTAAGTCGCCGGAAGAGTTCAAGGCATGGAGCCAGAACCTCGGGCACGAAAAGGCTTTAACGACCTTCCTGAACTACGGCGAAGTTGCCAGCCAGCGCCAAGGGGAAATCATACGAGGGTTGGCGAGGCCGCAACAGGCTACGCAATCGAATGCCAGCGAAATTGCTGAGGCGGTGTTCAGGCGATTTCGCGAATTCGGCGCAGACATGCAAATCAAGTGAGCGCACCCAACGTGCTAAGTAGGCAGCGAGCAGCGGTTAGTGTAACCGCCATACGCCTTTAAGTACCTGATTATATGGCGACAGAAATGATAGATGTCCAAACGATGTCCCGTTCTAACAAGTTCGGCCCAGAATTGATCGACTCCTCAGAACTGGCGGCACGATGGCGTGTGCCGGAATCCTGGGTTCGTAGCCATACCAGGGAGCGCACTCCCAGAGAGGAGCGTATACCGTGTATTCGCCTCGGAAGATATGTTCGCTTCGAATGGGGATCATCCAGGCTCCAGGAATGGCTCGCCAAGAAAAGACACTAAGATATTAATTCTCTTGACCGACTTACCGTCAAGCAAGATAATCCATTCCCATGGGTAAGAAGAAGAATCCACACGCCCAAGCATTGGGGAGACTCGGCGGGAAAGCACGAGCTGTAAGCCTGTCCAATGCTGAGCTTACTAAGATCGCCAGTCAGGGCGGAAAAGCGAGAGCCCAGAGGCTGTCGCCAGCCGAGCGAAAGAGAATCGCCAAGTTGGCCGTCATTGCCCGTGAACGCAAGAGAGCGCAGGCCAAGAAAGAGGGGCAATAATGCGGAACCGAAAGCAGAATGGAGCGATTATTCGTATTGGCGATCGATGGTATGTGCGCTATTGGGAACGTCGAAATATAGCGGGAACCGTCGAGCGCAAACGAGTTACCCATCAGCTTGGCCAGGTCACCACTCGGGGGAAACGCCCGCCCGCTGACATCGTGAACGAGGCTGAGCGACACATGGCTACCATCAACAGCGGCACAATTTCCGCAGAGCGAATAGTCTCGATCCGTGATTTTGTTGAAAGGGTCTACTTACCATGGATTGAAAAGCACAAGCGCCCTTCCACGGCAAAGGGATATCGAGATATCTGGGAAGATCATCTTAAGGCGCTTTGTGCGCAAGTCTGGCTCAAGGACACTCGGACATACCATGTTCAGGGTTGGCTGAACGAAATCGGGTCAGGTAAATTGAGCCGCAATACCCTGAAGCACATTAAGAGCGTGATCAGCGCGATCTTCACGCTGGCTAAGCAGCAGGACTATTTCCAGTCGGAAAATCCTGCTCGCGACACCGCAATCAATCCGAGTGCTCCTGAACCTGAAGAAACCTACGCCTACACCCTAGAAGAGATCCAAACGATCCTTTCAATTCTTCCCGAACCTGCGGCTACTGCCTTCGCTGTCGCCTCATTTATGGGATTACGTCACGGTGAGATCCAAGGGCTGCTATGGGACGACTATCGCGATGGTCAGATGTACGTGTCCCGTTCTATCTGGAATGGCCGAACCACGGCCCCAAAGACTCGGAGAGGACGTGCACCTGTTCCGGTGATTAAGCAATTAGGCGACCGGCTCGAAATGCACCGTCTGCGTTCAGGAAATTTTGCAAACGGGCCGATCTTTGCCAACGCTAAGGGTAAACCCATCGCGCTCGGTAGCGTGGTAAACCGGGTCATCCTCCCCGCCGTAAACCGCTGCGATGTTTGCGGAAAAGCTGAGTCTGCACATCAGAAGGAGGATCATTTATACAAGCGGGATAGCGGTCTTCCGGAGTGGCACGGATGGCACGCCGCAAGACGGGGCCTCGGCAGCAATCTGTATCGGTTGGGCGTACCGGAGATGGTGATTCAGCGTATCCTGCGCCATGCAAATGTAAGCACCACGGCAACCTATTACATCAAGACTGCCGCTGCCGATGTGCGGCACGCAATGGGGCAACTCGAAAACCACATCGCGGAAATTGGTAAATTGCCAACAAAGACTGAGCAGAAATTAGAACCGGAACCGTCCGGAGGTCTTTCCACAATTCAGTAGCGAACTAAACATCTTCGGAGGTCGAGATACCGACAGCCTACAAATGACGCCGTTGACGACTCGTGCAACGAGTCTGACGGATGTTCGTCAGCAGCGTTCGACGCCAGGAGCGGCACATTGGATAACACGGCCAGGGATCTTAGATACTTTGTTACGGAAATGACTGAAGTGTGAAGGTAAGGCGTTGTACCCATCTATAAACCGGGTATAATCGCCCGTTTGCATGCCCATCACTCCTGAAGATCGCGCCCGGCAAAACATCGATAAAGTGCTCACGGATGCTGGGTGGGCCATTCAGGACAAGCGCCAAACCAACCTCAACGCCGCTCGAGGCGTTGCTGTCCGTGAATTTCCGCTGAAGCAAGGGCATGGAGAGGCTGACTATCTTCTACTTGTGGACGGCTCTCCCCTTGGCGTCGTTGAGGCAAAGAAAGAAGGAGACACACTTACCGGCGTCGAACTCCAGACGACAAAGTACAGCGAAGGCGTTCCCGATAATCTGATAACACCTCGCCGACCACTGCCTTTTCAGTACCAAAGCACCGGGGTGGAAACTCGCTTCACCAATCTTCTCGAGCCTGATGCTCGCAGCCGGTCCACCTTTGCATTTCATCGTCCGGAGACCCTTGATCAATGGCTCACGCAAGAGCTTCAGCATCCAGGCACAACTTTGCGAGCTAAACTGCGTAATTTGCCGGAAATGATTACCGATGGCTTACGGCCTGCGCAAATTGCGGCGATTCGTAATCTAGAAAGATCGATGGCTCAAGATCGTCCGCGAGCGCTTATCCAAATGGCCAGCGGCGGAGGCAAAACCTATACCGCCTGCAATTTCGTTTATCGGTTTATCAAACATGCAGGAGCCAAGCGCGTTCTGTTCCTGGTCGATCGCAGCAACCTTGGACGCCAGACGTTAAAAGAGTTTCAGCACTTCCGCGCACCTGAAGAGAACCGCCTCTTTACAGAGCTCTACAACGTTCAACATATGCAATCGAACAAACTGGACGATGTGAGCAAAGTCTGCATCACCACCATTCAGCGCCTCTACGCTATGCTGCGCGGAGAAGAACTCGATCCCGCACTCGAAGAACAGTCGGGTTTTGAAACATCGCTTTTACAGAAAGAGCCTCCCCCAGTTGCTTACAATCCCGGTCTGCCAATCGAGACATTCGACTTCATTGTTACCGACGAGTGCCACCGTTCCATCTACAACTTATGGCGCCAGGTTCTTGAATATTTTGACGCCTTCACCATCGGACTGACCGCCACTCCTTCTAAACAGACGTTCGGTTTCTTCAATCAAAACCTGGTCATGGAGTACAACCACGAACAAGCAGTTGCCGACAGCGTGAACGTAGGTTTTGAGGTCTATCGCATTCGCACCCTAATCAGCGAACATGGATCAACAGTGAACTCGGGCTTTTATGTCGACAAACGCGACAAGCTGACTCGCAAGGTCCGGTGGCAACAACTGGACGAGGATTTCCGGTATGGAGCGAACGAGCTCGACCGCAGTGTGGTCGCCAAAGATCAGATTCGCACCATCATCCAGGCTTTTCGGGATCGTCTGTTCACCGAAATCTTCCCTGGCCGCACCGAAGTTCCCAAGACTTTGATCTTCGCCAAGGACGACAGCCATGCTGACGATATCGTTCAGATCCTTCGAGAAGAGTTCGGCAAAGGTAACGACTTCGCGCAGAAGATCACCTATCGAACCGGTACTGCCCGTGTGGTCACTAAGAAGCAAACCGACGATGGACGGGAAATCGAAGAGGTTACCTGGGTCAACACCGGTATCAAACCCGAGGACCTACTTTCTTCTTTCCGCAATAGCTACAATCCGCGCGTCGCCGTTACCGTGGACATGATCGCCACTGGCACTGACATTCGCCCGCTCGAAATTGTATTTTTCATGCGTACGGTTCGCAGTCGCAATTTCTTTGAACAGATGAAGGGACGCGGCACTCGTGTCATCACCCCTGACGATCTGCAGGCGGTTACGCCCGACGCGAAATCAAAGACCCACTTCATCATTGTGGATGCAGTCGGCTTATCTGAAGAGGAGATGTCCGACACGCGCCCGCTGGAACGTCAACGGACCGTCTCTTTCGAGAAGTTGCTTGAAGCAGTCTCCTTCGGCAATCGTGAGCCCGATGTACTTAGCTCCCTAGCCTCGCGGTTTGCCCGCCTGGACCGCGAATTAAGCGAGGACGACCGCCAACAGATCACAGAAACGGCGGGACAGCCCTTAGCGCGAATCACCAGCCGCATCGTCGAAGCGCTTGATCCGGATGTCCAGCTCGAAGCGGCAAGAAATGCGGCTGCTGGAGAAGAGCCGTCGCCGGGTCAAATCAAGCAGGCGGCTACTAAACTGATTCACGAAGCCGCGCAGCCCATTGCCACGAACCCTACCCTGCGCAATCGCCTTATCGATATTCGCAAGTCTTACGAGCAGACGATTGATACCGTCAGCAAAGACCAGCTTCTTTCCGCGGGCCACGATCCCGCCGCCAGGCAAAAGGCCCAGAGTATCGTGCAATCGTTCGAGCAGTTCATCCGTGAGAACAAGAACGAGATCACGGCACTACAAATTCTTTACAGCCGTCCTTACCAGCAACGCCTCACGCTGAAGGAAATCGACGAGCTGGCCAAAGCCATCGAACGCCCTCCTCGCGCTTGGAACACTGACCGTCTCTGGCAGGCATATCAAGCGCTCGATCGCGCCAGGGTGCGCGGCTCGGGACAGCGTGTTCTTGCCGATCTGGTTTCGCTGGTGCGCTTCGCCATGCACGAACAGAGCGACTTGCATCCGTTTCGCGACGATGTCCACAAGAACTTCGCCCAATGGATGAGTCAGCAGCAATCCAATAGGCGCAAGTTTACTGCGGAGCAGCGAGTGTGGCTGGAAGCCATCCGTGACCATGTCGCCGCCAGTCTGACGATTGAATCCGAGGATTTCGAGTACGAGCCGTTCGTGCAGCGCGGCGGATTGGGCAAGGCGTATCAGGTGTTCGGAAAAGATCTGGAGCCGATCTTGAAAGAATTGAATGAGGTGCTGGTGCAGTGAGTGAATCTCCGCAATTGCCTTCCGGATGGGCAACAGCAGCAATCAGCGAGGTTGCGGATCAGTCCGTTAAGCAAGCCAAACCAAGTGGTTCGGGAAATTTTCTCTACGTAGATATTAGCAGCATCGATCGAAGCACCAAGCATATCGTTGGTGCAAAAGTCCTACCGGTGGAAAGTGCTCCGAGTCGAGCGCGGCAGCACCTCCTGCCCGGCGATGTGCTGATATCGATGACCCGGCCTAACCTCAACGCCGTGGCAATGCTTCCGTCGGAAATGGGCGGTGCGATCGGTTCAACTGGATTCTTTGTTCTCAGAAGCCGCCACGTCGTCCCGAACTGGCTTTTCTACCTTGTGCAAACCGCAGACTTCATTGGCTCAATGTCTCGCGCTGTCCTAGGTGTCCTATACCCTGCTGTTAGACCCAAGGACATAGCTTCTTACAGCTTCGACCTGCCGCCAGTCCAAGAACAGGGACGCATCGTCGCTGAAATAGAGAAGCAGTTGACGCGGCTGGATGCGGCGATGGCCGGGCTAAAGCGGGTGCAGACTAACCTCAAGCGCTATCGGGCGGCGACGCTCAATGCGGCCTGCGAAGGACGCCTGGTCCCCACGGAGGCCGAGCTCGCCCGCAAGGAGGGCCGCAGCTACGAAACCGGCGAGCAACTCCTCGCCCGTATTCTGAAAGAGCGCCGTGCCAAATGGGAAACGGATCAGCTCGCCAAAATGCACGCTTCTGGCAAGCCGCCAAAGAATGATGAGTGGAAGAAGAAGAACAAAGAACCAGACTCACCCGAAGCCATCAGCCTGCCTAAGCTACCGAACGGCTGGGCATGGGCTTCATTGGGGCAAATCGCGGATATGCAAGGGGGTATTCAAAAGCAGCCCAGCCGGACTCCTCGTGAGAATGTATATCCTTTCTTAAGGGTCGCGAATGTTTACAGAGGGCGACTCGACTTATCGGAGATTCATCATATTGAGATATTCGGGGACGAGCTTTCAAAGCTGAGACTCTGTGCTGGAGACCTGCTTATTGTAGAAGGTAACGGAAGCCCGACCGAAATTGGACGAATGGCGGTCTGGAATGGGGAAATTAACAACTGTGTACATCAAAATCACATAATCCGGGCTCGACTATTGAGCGGGATCCGCCCCGGGTATTGTGCCGCTTACTGGAACTCCTCATTGGGCTCGTCTGAAGTGACGCGAGTCGCCGGTTCCACATCAGGTTTGTACACGCTGAGCGTGGGCAAGCTAACCAAGATTGCAATCCCAATCCCACCTATCGATGAACAGGATCGAATCGTCAGTGAAATGGAGCGTGTGCTGAGTACGCTGGCTGACGTTGAGCCTTTTACAGTCACGAGCCTTCGGCGCGCCCACCGCCTGCGCCAATCCATCCTGAAACGCGCCTTCAAAGGCAAGCTGGTGCCACAAGATCCCAGCGACGAGCCTGCATCGGTGCTGCTGGAGCGCATCCGAGCCCAACATACAAATCAGGAGCCAAAACGCAAGATCAAGAAGGCTGATCGCGAACTTGCCATTTCGCTATGACCATTCCAAAGCGCATTATCTTCAGTAGAAAAGGTTTCGACTCGACAGGGCGTTATGGTGGAAGTCCCAGCCCAATCTTTGATGGGAAGCGACTGCTCAGCCTGCCCATCCCCGAAGACAAAAAGATGACAATCCGGTATTTGGACTTGCTGGATCCTTCTGGGCAATTTCCCAGTCTTGGGCCAATTGTGGAGCAGCTTACAAAAAGCAAGCTCGATAGCAACCGCTTCGCCCATCTCGATCCGGACCTTAGGCGGGACTCGGTTAGCCACAGAAAGCCAGGCTGGCGAGAAATTTTTGGTCAGGTGGACCAGTCGCAGACTCACCTATGCAATCAAGGGATCGGCAAGGGTGATTTGTTTCTCTTTTATGGGCTCTATCGTAATGTCACTGTTACCGACGGGGAAGTTCGCTACGTTCCAGGAGAACCAGCAAAGCATGTAATCTGGGGATGGCTCACGGTTGGTGAAGTTCTGAAGGTAAGCTCAGAAACAGACGGGCCTGAGTGGGCCCACTATCATCCACACTTTACTGATCAGCGAGCCTTGAACAATACCGTGTATGTAGCCGATGATCGCGTTTTTGAAGAACTGCCTGGTGCGGGAGTTTTTGAGAACTACCATCCGGATCTGTGCCTTACCTACTTAGCTCAGAAAAAGATTCGGGCTAGTCATTGGATTCTGCCCAAATGGTGTGTCCCTCGCCATGGCCAGTATCCGCTAACCTATCACCGCAGAGATGCCTGTTGGCAGATTCGAGACGATCAGGTGGTGCTGCAAACGAAATCGCCCGGTCAGGAATTCGTCCTTAACACCGACACTTACCCTGAAGCACTGGAATGGGCCAAGAACCTGATCAAGCGTGGTATCGACCATACACGTTAGCAAGAACGCAGAATAACAATGACTAGTAACGGCATCGTCCAAAAGCTCTGGAACTACTGCAACGTTTTGCGTGACGACGGTCTCTCCTACGGAGACTACGTCGAGCAGCTCACATTTCTGCTATTCCTCAAGATGGCGGACGAGCAAACACGCCCGCCATTCAAGAAGCCATCGACCATCCCCAAGGGCTATGACTGGCCGAGCCTGCTGGACGTGGAAGGCGATGCGCTTGAGATCCATTACCGGCACATCCTCGAGAGGCTAGGCAAAGAGCGCGGCATGTTGGGCGTGATTTTCCGCAAGGCGCAGAACAAAGTGCAGGACCCGGCCAAGCTGCGTCGCCTGATTGCCGATCTGATCGATAAAGAGCAGTGGACCTCGCTCGAAGCCGACGTCAAGGGAGACGCTTACGAAGGTCTGCTGGAGAAGAACGCAGCCGACGTAAAAGGTGGTGCGGGACAGTACTTCACTCCACGCCCGCTGATTCAGGCGATCGTTGAGGTGATGCGGCCTGCGCCAGGACAGACCATCCATGACCCCGCTTGCGGCACTGGCGGGTTTCTTCTGATCGCACATGACTACATCAGTCACAACTACGAACTGGATCGGACTCAGAAGAAATACCTGAAGTTGCAAGCGCTCTCGGGTAACGAACTGGTGGATAGTGTCGCCCGACTTTGCGTGATGAACCTATACCTGCACGGGGTCGGAGGAGATGATTGTCCGATTGACGGCGGAGTCGATAGCCTGGCACAAAAGCCGGGAATCGCCTACGACATAGTTCTGACGAATCCTCCGTTCGGCAAGAAATCGAGCATCACCATCATCAATGAAGAAGGAGACGAAAACAGAGAGGCGCTGACCTATGTCCGCGACGACTTCTGGGCGACTACTAGCAACAAGCAGCTCAACTTCTTGCAGCATGTGAAGTCATGCCTGAAAATTCACGGTCGCGCCGCGATCGTCGTGCCGGACAATGTACTGTTCGAAGGGGGAGCAGGGGAAACCGTACGCCGCGAACTGCTCAAGCAATGCGATCTCCACACGTTGCTGCGGCTGCCCACCGGCATCTTCTACGCGCAGGGCGTCAAAGCAAACGTGCTCTTCTTCGACCGTAAGCCGGCAAATGAAGCCGCATGGACCAAGACACTATGGATATATGACTTCCGAACCAATCGACACTTCACGCTGAAAACGAATTCCCTAAGGCGCACCGATCTAGATGATTTTGTTGCCTGCTACAACCCTGAGAACCGGCATCAACGCAAAGAGTCTGAGCGTTTCAAAGCATTCGCCTATGAAGACCTCCTGAAACGCGACAAAGTGAGCCTGGATATTTTCTGGCTGAAAGATGAAAGCCTTGAAGATTCCGCGAACCTGCCCGATCCCGATGTGATTGCAGCCGAAATCGCGGAGGACCTTCAAGCCGCCCTGGATCAGTTCGCGCAGATCGCGCTGGACCTAAAACGATAATTCACTACTGCACCCTTTCACGCACTTCGGCAGAACCTGATTTTCTTTCATGCGATTCAGGGCAGATTGGCGCACACATTAACGTACGCATTTTCCGTCTGAGGCCGCTATCCAATTGTTCCGGGACACTATCAGGACACTAAGATCAGATTGCACTAATGACGCCCACACTGGCAGTTTTTTATAAGTGCTTGTAAATCTTGTATCTGGCGGAGAGGGGGGGATTCGAACCCCCGGTACAGCTTTTGACCGTACAACGGTTTAGCAAACCGCCGCCTTCAGCCACTCGGCCACCTCTCCGGCGTGCGTTTTCAAAAGCTTACCACAGAAC
>JAOAPI010000155.1 GCA_025462865.1 Candidatus Sulfotelmatobacter sp.
GCGAAATGCCTCGCAAAACCGTTGTTGTCGGTTTTGCAGAAGCCGCGACGTCCGCCGAAGTGGTATGGAGTCTCATAGAAGAAGGTTGCGATGTAATTGCGTTTGCTCGTAGGGGTCGTCCTTCCGCCTTACGTCACAGTCGCCACGTCATTTGCCATGATATCTGTGCGCCCGAAGTAGATCTGCAGGCGGCCGTCACAGAGCTAAAGTCGCTCCTGATTTCCGTCAACCAGAACGCCGGCAATACTAAAAGGTTACTCTTCCCCTTAGACGACAAAGCGGTTTTGCTATGCAGCAGAGTCCAAATTTGCGACGGCTGGGTATTGGCTGGTCCTAATGGCGCTGAAGTCGAGTTAGCGTTAAATAAATACTTGCAAGTTCAGATGGCTAGCAGCGCCTCGTTTAATGTTCCAAAAAGCGTCTTAGCCAAAACCGCTAACGACGTTCGGAGTTTCATTGCAGAGCAGTCATATCCAATCATCCTCAAGTCCGCTGAATGTGTCCCGATTGACGACAATCGAGTACGTAGCTGCCCCCACTGGATATGTGCGAACGACAACGAGCTATCACATGCGCTGGCAGAGTGGGGTGAACGCGTGCCCCTTTTGATGCAGCCCTTCATAAGGGGTACTGGCGAAGGGGTTTTTGGCCTGGCGACATCAGACGGAATTAGGGCGTGGAGCGCTCATCGCAGATTGCGGATGATGAATCCTCAAGGATCTGGCTCAAGCGCATGTATTTCGCAGCTGGTGACAGAGGATATCAAGTCCAAGGCGGAGCAGTTCGTCAAACTCACCGGGTGGCGCGGCATGTTCATGATCGAATTGTTGCGCGACCGTTCGGGAAAGATTTGGTTCGTTGAGCTGAACGGCAGGCCGTGGGGGAGTATGGCTCTTTCACGCCGACAAGAGCTTGAATATCCCGCTTGGCAAGCGACGCTGGCAGTCGATCCACATTCGCAAGTTGGTCTAGCCGCATCTCCAGCGCCCGGCATAGTTTCCAGGCACGTCGGTCGTGAGCTGATGCATTTGCTCTTCGTGCTGCGAGGCCCGAAGTCGGAGGCGCTTAGCGATTGGCCGTCATTTTGGAAATCCGCGGCCGATGTGTTTCGTTTTCACCGACAGGATACGTTGTACAACTGGAGACGCGAGGACGTGAAAGTATTTCTCGCCGATGTCTGGTACACGATTCAGAATAACTTGTTCAAGAGTAGAAACTGAGAACTCATGGAAGTTATTGCCGTTTGTCACGTGCATTCTGGATGGTCGTATGACGGAAGCTGGTCGCTGGAAGCTCTGAGCGCCAAGTTCAGTCAACGTGGTTGCCGTGTGCTGATGATGACCGAACATGATCGCGGCTTCTCCAAGGCTCGCCTTGATGAGTACCGGCGGGCGTGTAAACATGCAAGTTCTGACAAGATCCTGGTCGTACCAGGCATTGAATATAGCGACGCAGCTAACCGGGTGCATGTCCTGGTGTGGGGTCCGGTTCCGTTTTTGGGAGAAAACCTGCCGACTGGTGAAATGTTGGAAAGCGTGAAAGCTACTAAAGGCGTTGCGGTGTTGGCACATCCCTCAAGAAAAAACGCCTGGCAATGTTTTACGCCTCAGTGGGCTGACGCACTTCTCGGAATCGAGGTGTGGAATCGAAAATATGACGGCTGGGCACCCAGCGAGACGGCTCCCGCTCTCATGCCCCAGGCAGACGTAATACCATTTGTGGGATTAGATTTTCATACGCAACGGCAGTCCTTTCCGCTAGCTATGACACTGAATATGGAAGAAAGAATTACGGAAGACGCAGTCCTCGAATGCCTTATAGGACGTCGCTGCGCCGCCCGCGCCTTCGGCGCTCCGCTTAGTCGGGACCTGTTCCGCAAGGCTTTGCCTGCCTTGCGCATGGCGGAGCGAAGCCGACGAACCGGGGCGAGGATCGCCAGAAAGACAGGCGTGTTGTGACAGTTCCGGGGATTGCGAACGGAGCGGTTTCGGCTGACGTAGGAGATGACGAGTCCTCACCTTCAAAGCAAACACCTCACCTCTCGGTTTGCATTTGTACCTTCAAAAGGGCAGAGCTCCTGAAGCGATTGTTGGAGAGTTTAGCCGATCAAAGGACCGAGGGACTGTTCAGCTATTCCATTGTGGTGGCGGACAATGACGATATGCAATCGGCTCGTCCGGTCGTGGCAGCGTTTTCCTCAAAGTCGCAGCTGCCCATTAGCTATTGCGCGGAGCCAGAACAGAACATCGCGTTAGCGCGTAACAAGGCACTTGAAAGTGCGACCGGTGATTTTGTCGTATTCATCGATGATGATGAATTCCCGACGGACGACTGGCTTTGTAATCTGCTTAAAACTTACTTAACTTATGGAGCGGATGGTGTGCTTGGGCCAGTAAAACCCATGTTTGAAAACGGCGCGCCGTCATGGGTGCGTAAAGGCGGCTTCTTCGAACGCCCCGACTACGTGACCGGATATAAGTTGAGCTGGGCCGAGTGCCGCACAGGCAACGTACTCTTCAGAAAGAATATTCTCGCTGGTGTTGAGCCGCCCTTCCGACCCGAATTCGCTACTGCGGGAGAAGACATGGACTTCTTTCGCCGGATGATAAGCGGCGGCTGCACATTCATCTGGTGTAAGGATGCAATCGTCTATGAAGTTGTGCCTGCGTCGCGGTGTAATCGCAGCTTCTTGCTGAAGCGTGCGCTGCTTCGCGGCAGTAACTTTCCGAAACATCCAGCGGATCGTCTCAAAAATCTTCTGAGATCGTTGGTGGCTGTACCAGCCTACACATTTGCGTTACCCATTCTCGCAATATTCGGGCAGCATGTATTTCTCAAGTACTTGGTTAAGCTTTGCGATCATGCGAGCAGGCTGCTTGCGTTTGCTGGATGGAGTGTGATGAAGGAACGAGAGACATAAGCGTAAGAGGACAGCAGGAGATCTTACTAAGCGAGACGAGACCTACGGAGAACGTGAGGCGAGAACAGCCGAAAATGAAACAAATAATTAGTGCGTGCAATAAAGAAATTCGTATCACAGGGCGATTGTTGCGAATCGGCCGAGCGGAAGGGGATGGATACGAGTCTATCGAGGCTCCGGAGACGATGGTTGAGGGTCTGCGGACTTGCGGAGTTCGCATCGATCTTTTTACATTCCTCCAACTGCAGCCAGAGACCTTGCCAAAATATGACTATCCTATGGAACTGGACAACGCGGCGGTTGTACCGGTTTCCACCTTCGATCAGTGGTGGAATCAGCAGATTCGTCCGGAAGCGCGCAATCGAGCTCGACAAGCGGAGAAGAAGGGGGTTGTTCTCCGGGAGGTACCGTTTGACGATGTCCTCGCGAAGGGAATTTGGGAGATCTACAATGAATCGCCATTCCGCCAAGGACGGCGATTTCCTCATTACGGGAAGGATCTCAAAACCGTGTACGCGGAGTCAGCGACATTCCTCGACAGCAGCTTCTTCATCGGAGCATTTTTCCGCGACAAGCTAATTGGCTTCGTGAAACTGACAACTGATCAATCCAAAACAAGAGCCAACCTGATGAATATTCTCTCAGCGATCGAACACCGCGATAAGGCTCCGACTAATGCTCTCATTGCGCACTCGGTTCGCTCTTGCGCGGACCGAGGCATACAGCAGCTTGTTTACCAACGGTTCGCTTATGGAAACAAAGAGGCAGACGGTATCATGAAATTTAAGCAGGTTAACGGGTTCAAGCGGGTCGATCTGCCGCGGTACTATGTTCCCATAACTACGTTGGGCAGTGTTGCTTTCCGTATGGGGTTGCACCACCCATTAATTGACCGTATTCCCAAATCCGCGGCTGGGAAGCTCCGCGAGCTACGAAACTCCTGGTACTCCCGAAGGTTTCAGACAGTAAAGGAGTCCACGTAGTACCATGCCAGGAATTGTGGGCTTGATCACGAGTAAGCCGCGAGACCTAGCGGAGCGTGAGCTGAACAGAATGGTGGAAGCCCTCCGCCACGAATCGTTCTATGTTAGCGGTACCCATACGAACGCGGACTTAGGAGTGTACGTCGGGTGGGTAGCGCGGAGAGGCTCCTTCGCGGATGGAATGCCACTCCGCAATGAACGCGGAGATGTTTGTCTCACATTTTCTGGCGAGGACTTCCCGGAGCCCGGAGCTGTCGCAAACCTCAAACAGCGAGGGCACGCGATTAATGCCGAGGGCCCATCGTATCTCGTCCATGTTTACGAAGACGATCCTGCCTTTCCCGCTAGCTTGAACGGAAGCTTCCACGGGCTGCTGACGGACCGGACACGGGGAAGCTCGGTCCTGTTTAATGATCGCTACGGGATGAACCGGATCTACTATCACGAAGCAAGGGACGCCTTCTATTTCGCCGCGGAGTCAAAAGCAATTCTAGCGGTACGTCCTGAACTACGACGGATGGATGCTAGGGGAATGGGAGAGTTTGTCGCCTGCGGCTGCGTGCTTGGAAACCGGACGCTTTTTGAAGGCATTCGTGTCCTGCCGCAGGCTTCGGCTTGGGTTTTTCGGAATGCCGTTCTGGAAGACCGAAGAACGTACTTCCATCCACGTGAATGGGAACAGCAAGAAACCCTGGAACAGGAGCCCTACTACGAGCGTCTCCGAGACGTTTTCTCGAGCAATCTCCCCCGGTACTTCAACGGAGGGGAGCGCGTCGGGTTGTCTTTGACGGCAGGGCTAGATACGCGAATGATTATGGCCTGGCATAAGCCTCGTTATGGATCCCTGCCTTGCTATTCCTTCGGAGGAATGTTCCGCGACTCTCAAGATGTACTGGTCGCGCGGCGAGTGGCTCGCGCATGTGGACAACCCCACCAGGTGATTTCAGTCGGCACAGACTTCCTGTCTCGGTTCCCACACTATGCGGAGCGTACGGTCCACCTCACCGACGGGTGCGTCAGTGTAAACCACTCTCCTGACCTCTCTGTGAACGAGCGGGCGGCGGAGATTGCTCCCGTGCGCATGACGGGGAATTATGGGGGCGAGGTACTGCGCCATGTTCGCGCCTTCAAGCCGGTGCAGCCTGTTACTGACCTGTTCTGTCCAGAGTTTCTCCCCCAAATTGCGGCTGCGAATGAAACCTACCACCAATTGTTGCAGGGACACCCGCTTTCTTTTGCTGTGTTTCGTCAGGCACCCTGGCATCATTACGGCTTGCTAGCCTTGGAGCGAACTCAGCTGTCTTTGCGGTCCCCGTACCTGGACAATGACTTCGTTCGTACCGTGTTCCGTGCGCCAAGCTCGGCTATGGCGGACAGCGAGGTCTCTCGACGATTGATTGCGGATGGGGACCCGAAGCTCGCTAAGATCCGAACGGATCGGACTCCAATTGCCGGCCAGGATGGTTGGCGCACGCGTGCAGTACGAAATTTTCTCGATTTTACGGTGAAGGCGGAATACGCGTGTGACTACGGTATGCCGCAATGGGCGGCCCGAGTTGACCGTGCGCTCGCGCCCCTACGCCCAGAAAGAATCTTTCTTGGCAGACACAAGTTCTATCATTTTCGAGTTTGGTACAGGGACCAGCTCTCTACCTATCTCCGCGAGATGTTGCTTGACCCACAGACTCTTTCCCGTCCCTACCTTCAGCGTGCTGGGGTAGAAAGAATCGTAGGCGGGCATCTCAAGGGAACGAGCAACTACACTCTGGCGATACACTCGGTGCTTACCTTAGAACTAATCCACCGCCTTTTCGTAGACTCATAATAATTCCGCCGTTCTCCCACGCAAGCAGCCATATGAGTTTTGTACTACGACCTCTAGTAGACTACCGGCGCCCCCGCCGGTCGCAACCCCTATGGGAAGCTGGTAGATGAATCCGCTCTTTGCCGCAATCTTGGTGGCTCTAGGGATCCTGTTTTTGTCGCGCCTCGATCAAGGCAGGGGATTTCCAGTCTCAAAGGCCCTCTGGGTACCGTTCGCTTGGCTATTAATCGCCAGCTCTCGGCCAGTGACGGAGTGGCTTGTTGGGAGTGTGCACCCGGAGACCAGTGTGGAAGAAGGAAGTCCCCTTGATCGCACCATTCTGATGCTTCTGATCGCGCTGGCCCTTGTGGTACTTTCCAAAAGGATGCCGCGGATTAAAGCGATCCTGCGCGTCAACTTACCCATAGTTCTGTTCTTCCTTTACTGTCTTACTAGCGTCCTCTGGTCTGACTTTCCTTTCGTAACGTTTAAACGATGGATCAGGGGAGCAGCAGACGTCGCGATGATCATGGTCATCATTACGGATCCCCAATGGGAAACTGCCTTCAAGTGGCTTCTAGCGCGGATTGGGTTTCTGCTCATACCGCTTTCTGTCCTCATAATTAGATTTTTCCCTCAGTTTGGCCGGTCTTACACCGCAAGCGGCGCTCCGATGTGGACCGGTGTGTGCACCGACAAGAATGGTCTGGGCGCGGTGTGTATGATCTACGGAACTGCGTTGTTGTGGCAGCTACTGCCGTTGTCCTCAATCCGACAATCGC
>JAOAPI010000174.1 GCA_025462865.1 Candidatus Sulfotelmatobacter sp.
GACGGCGAACGCATCCTTACCACCAAGCTGAAACGCGATTTCTCCCCACGGCGTCTTCCGAAGCGGGGTGCCATCTTTTCCTCCCCGTCCTGTGAGGGAATCAAACTCCGTCCCAACGAAGACTGCCACAGCCGATTCAGGAATCGATTTCAAGCCAGCGGCTTCGAGAATGCTCGGCACGCCCTTCCAAGTCAAAGCTTTCGGCCCGCCATGTGCCAAGTGGTATAGCAGAGTGAGCGCGTGCGTTTTTCCGCCGCCGAATTGTGTTGTGAGGTTAAACACAGCCGAAGTCTCGACTTTAATTCCGGAGAGTCGCCGAACGGCACTCGAAGCGAGTTCTGTCAGATTCTTGGTCAGGAATGTGCGGTCGAAAAAACGCTGAGGTTCCTGATAGTCGGCGGGTGCTCGGTTATCTCGAACGTGGTCGAGATGGACGGCAAACTCAGAAGCATCAAGTGGACGACCATCTCTCAGGTCTTCGCGTGGGGTAACGACCTTGTACCAAGGTTTGAGTGCCATAAATGAAATGTCTCCGGATCAGACGCGACCAAAGCGCCCCAAATTTGTGTCGAACTGCCACTCCTTGAAAAATCCATATGGGAATGTGGCGGACTCGTTCTTCGAACCGACGATCAACATTGTCTCGCCACCGATTTGTGATCTTTTCTGAATCTCCATTGCAGTTGCGACCTGTTCAGACAAATGGCGAACTAGGGTAACGCCTTTTGCTGAGTCCTTGCGATAGCAGAACACAATGCGAAGATCAGCGCGGGTGCACAGTACCTTCCACAATGAGTAAGCGACGAAGTCGTCTTCCCGCTTGTTTTCGAGTTCAATGGCAGCTATCGGGAATCTCCAGCGCCGATCTCCTGCTGGTTCGAATGCAACAACGTCGAGAGCGAGGTACTCCTGTCGTGCAATTGGCAATAGGGTCGAACGATTCCCCTTCGCCGCTGCCTTCCAGCCCATCGCTTCGCAAGTCGAACAAACAACTCCGGTCAACGCTGTTGTCCAGTTTCCGAGTTGTCCCCGAATCGCAGAGTCCTTCAGGAGGGGGGACGATTCATGGCGCTGCACAGTCTCCATAAATTTTTCATACCACATTGGAGCGAGTGCATTCGACATCAGAAGCCCAGCCCCTTCTTGCGTGCAAGAACACCGTCGATCCACCGTTTCTCGTCACTAGCCTTGGGGTACAAGTAAGAGAGAACCTGTGCCAATCTCCAGAGCCGTTCGTCTTTACCAGCACCTTCGTCAACCAAAAACCGGCGGAGCGCTTCACTTCGCCCGGCAGCGAAAAGAATCATCGACTGGTGTACGCGATCCAAAACCGTCGAACCAAGTGCTGGAGCCCCTTTTGCACCCCAACCTCCGGCTTCCTCGGCCTGCTCTAGTTCGCTTACAAACCCAAGCTCCATTTGCGGCTTAGCGCGCTTCTTCGATGCTTTAGGTGTTTCCGCTTCGTCCTTGCCGAACAGCTTACGCGTTCGCTCCGCAACGGGCAGCAAACGCGCAATCTCCCCTTTCACTTCGACCAGTGAGGACAAGGAATCCAGATTAGCGCCGAGCCCTTGAGCAATCTTCCGAGCCGCATCGTATTCGAGCATGTACTGCTTCGTCGTCGGACTTGTCTCCTGCTCCTCGTCGGTATCGTCATCGGCTATTGACGCTTCATCGGATTTGCCAGACGACAGAGTCCACAGCCACATCGCGGTAAGGCGTGCGTCTTCTTCGAAGCCACTCGTGTCAGCACCTCGAAATACCATTGCGAGTGCTTCCTTCGCCACTGCGGCCCAGACCTGTTCCAGATATTCTCGTAGCGTGACAACCTGACCGCTCGCTTTCTCCACCCTCGAATAGCGTGAAAATATTTCGAGGGCAGGCCCTATGCAGGCGAAGATCGCATCTGCGCCGACAACTCCCTCTTTTGCAAGCTTTGGCATCCAGTTGTGCATGCGGATAGGCAGTTCATGAAGGATGTCGCGCCAATCACCGACTTCGTTTGAACCTACTGATCCGTCTGAATTTTCGCGGGGACGGCAGACTAGATGGACGGAGGACGCTAGTGATGCTGTGTTATTCGCGTTTGTCCGACCCGCCCTTTCTGTGTCAATCGGCCAAGATGCTGTTACAACCCATCCGGCCGAAATCATCGACTGCAGATGTGCTTCCCACCCGCGGGTAGACTTGTGGGCAAACACAACTATTCCAATACCGCTTGGAGCAGTAACGCGGCGTCCTTCAGCAAGTGCCGCTGCCATCTTCTGCTCGTAACGGTGCTTCTCGTCTTCACTTTGTGGGTGCCATACAATTGCTTGAGCTTCCTTCGGAGTTGACTCGCTCTCGAAAATCTCTGGCTCAACGTCCCTAAGCGCCTGTCGGAGCCAAACGTAGAAAAAATCGGACAATTCAGCGTAGGGGATGGAGTCGTAATACGGTGGGTCTGTGAAAAAGCAGGACGCAATGTTACTAGGTAATGGACTGGATGCTGCGTCGCACTTGGCTGATGTTCCACTGGACAGATCAGATGCCACTAGCTGCTCCATTGCTTTTGCAAAGTACTTCAGCATGTGGCCCCACCCGCCCGAACTGGGGGCAAACGGGTACGCCTCTGCGAAGTCCCACACCATCGCCAGAGTTTGCCTGCCGAACGTACTGCGAACAGTTTCTTGACTCGCTGGAGATGACCAACTGGACAAGCTGGAACAATAATCTGCGAGTTTGCTCAACATCAAACTGGCTAATACTTTTGCGGCCCTCTCAGCGACGGGGCTTTGCCGTTCGCCTTCGAGCCTCAAGTGGCGAATACAATCGAGTAATACCAATAATGCGAGAGCCTGCCGCGATGTGAACAAATCGCCAAAGTTCCTGATTCCGTACACTGCCAGACTCGCTACTGCGCGGTGACTATCTCGCGGTGGTACGGACTGAAGTGGTAGGCTCCCGGACAACTGTCCCGAAGCAAGCCATTCCATCAGGACTTCATGCGTATGCAGCGCAGCTTTTTCGTCCTGCGCTGTCGCGATTCGATAGAACCTGCCTTTTTCCTCATCCCTGATTGTCACAACGGCTAACATTCGTGCGTCTGCCGCTCCACCTCTTCTCTCTGACAACTGTCGCCGAACACTTTTTGCGGGAGTAGTAAACCCGGTCACGGGACAAGTTGCAGCACCGCTGCTCACGGTTCTTGCCTCGACTTCGCTGGGGCTCTTAGGCTCGAAAACCTCTAGTTGCGGTCGTGCGACCTTCCTCGTGGTTCCACTTGCTGATGGAACTTCAACTTCAGCCGTGAGCACACGACCGGAACCGTCGCGCTTCCAGCGCAATGCACGGCCTCGGTGAGGCTTTTTCGAAAGCCACATAGAACTGATTAATGGCACTTCGACGGCGATACTTTCGCCCGTGGGCGCTTCGGACAAAATCGTTCGAGCCCAGATATACGCCAGCGGAGTCTCGCCTTCTTTTTCGGTCGGATAAAAAGACGAGAGCCTTGCTTTCGCGTCTAAACCCACCTGTTCACAACGCTTCACAACTTCTCGAACCAACTGCGAACCAAGCGTGGGCAGGTATTCCAAAACGACTTTGTTTAGCAGCACGGGTACAGGGTTGAGATCACTCGCAAAAGCATCTGCGCCGATTCTCAGTGCTTCAACCGGAATGGCTCCGCCTCCAGCGAATGAATCCACTACAAGCGGCCGTGTGCCGACTGATCCTCCGAGAGCTTCATGTGCGGCATGCGTGAGCGCACGGCTCGTCTCAAGGTATTCAGGCACGGTTGAGTTGTCCCAATTAGCGAAATCTGCGATGAAATCCAGCAAGGCGCTTCGTAGCTCTTCGTTGTCATTGAGCTTGTCCGGATTGCTTCGCAGCGCAAGAAATCGCTCCGAACTAATCGCGCTCGACAACCTAAGATTGTAGTTAACCCACGCGCCCATCCGTTTTCGCGCAGCTTGCCGGAAGTTCTCTGGGCAGTGTGGATCAGCGGGGTCTGGCCACAGAGCAGCGCAAAGAACCGCCCTGCAGGCTGCTAGAGGCCGTCTTGCCCACCAGATGTGCAAAGTCGAGATATGTCCGTGACGGATGCTCTTTTCTCGCCGGGCATGCTCGGAAATTCTCTTGATTGGAAGATCGACCTCTACCAGTCGCTTGGGAACGCCGCTTGTCATTTGGTCTCCGCACCGAGAATAGCTTCCACGCTCGTGTGGTAGTGATCGATCTTCACAATGGGTTCCCAACCCAGTCTTGCGGGGTCTTGTACCGGATGGAGTTCAGGTTTTGATCCGCAGTTGAAGACGGCATATAGCCAGTAGTCCTGCTTCAATCGCTCCGCGGTTCTGTACTCATTGGCACTGAGAGCAACCTCGCCTACTGCGACACGGCCTTTGACTTCTATGAAGCGAACGTCGGTGAAGGTCTTCGGATCATGCGGATGAGGCTTGCGCGAAATCAAGTCGAATCCACGATTCTCGGATTCGACACTCTCGACTTCCCATCCACGACTGATTTCGTATTTCTTAGCTTCCTCTATAGCGATTTGTTCGATCTCTTCATCTCGCACCATGAAGGCGATACCGGGCGAGTTTCGCTCAGGATGCGGCAACACCCAAGCGCGACCAAGATGTTGAATATCGCCAATAGTGCATTGCTTCTCATTTCGCAACTCTGCTCGACGATTCTCGAGGCGATTGTTCAACTCGTCGAGATGCGCTTCCGACAGAGCAATGTTTCCGTCCAATCCCGGTACGGTAACGCCTGCCTGCTGCCGTCCAACAAGTTCTGCCAGTTGTAGGTTCTGGCGATTGATCAATTCTCCGAGGGAAATCTCCATGTGCCGGGAGATCGTATCCACTTCTTTCGCACGCTGCGCAGCGCCCTCATCCAGAAATGGCTTCAATGCGGACTCGATGAGAGTCCGCTCAACGGTTGCGCGGTCTGGAAGACTGGTGTCGTCGGGAACAGGCGTACCCTTCGGTGCGGGAGAAATATCCAGCAGTAGGGTCGGCTGTTTCATCGTGAGTTGACCGTCCATGGCGGTATCGACCACGAAGAGACGCCGATGAAGGCAATTCGCCCTACCATCTTTAATTGACGCAGCGAAAACATCGAGTCGATAAGGAGACTTGGTATGCAGATCGTAAAACACCGTCCCTCTACGCAGATCGCCGCTTACCCGCTCGGCGACATCTTCTCTGACAGTTTCGAAGAGTGGATGTCCGGGGGTGACCCACTCCAGCGTTGCGTCCTGCGTTAGAAGGGTCTTGTCGAAAACAACCTTTTGATACTCGCGTCCCAACTTGCCAAATCTGCCTTCGAGCCGTTCGCCGATTGTGTGCAGAGTGCGCGGGATTTTGCCAATGCGGTAAACATGGCTATCCTTTGTGACGGGTCGCGGATTCACGCCAGAAATCGGCCCTGCCGTCGTAAAGAAGTCCTCAATTACTTCGGGGATTAGACGCCGCTCACGCGCTTCTGCCGATTTCCCCACAATCGCACCGAGATTCAACTCCCGCTTCGCCAGTCCCTCTAGCGTGGAGTTCGTGATCTTGCGAAAACGGTCTGCATCAACCTCTCGGACAATCCGCGCCTCGATGTTGGGAAGGTCAGTTCTCTTCGCATACATTTCACGGAACAACTTTTCGAGCAGGTTTGATGGGAAGACCTCTCCCACAACGTCGAAGACATGATCGGTGCCCAACTCTTTGCGGATTTCGCTGAGCCGTTCGAGCAGCTTTTGAAGCACCCTGCCTTCACGTGTGTTTAGGGCAGCGAAATTAAAGATAAGGCAATTGTGTTCCTGCCCGTAACGGTGAATGCGGCCCATGCGTTGCTCAAGCCGGACAGGATTCCACGGAATGTCGTAATTGATCATGAGCCAGCAGAACTGAAGGTTTATGCCTTCGCCTGCCGCTTCGGTTGCTACTAAAATCTGCGCGTCTTCCCTGAACTCCCGCTCCGCATAGATTCGGGTGCCCGGCGTATCGCGGTCGCCGACCTTCATCCCGCCGTGAATCTGTGTAACTTTCAGACCCCACTCTCGAAGCTTCCCGAGCGGACGCCCATCCTTGCCATCTGCCGCGAGGTAGTCGAGCGTGTCCTTGTGCTCCGTGAAAATGAGCAACTTCATGGTGGGATTCGAGAAGATGTCCTGCTCAGCCAGAACGTTTTTCAGCTTTACAAGTTTCGACTCGACTTCACGTTGTTCAAGCGCCCGAGCTTGATCTATCAATCTGGTGATCTGGAGGATGTCCTCTTTCAGGACAGTAGGATCGAAACTGATAGCGGCGTTTTCGATCTCGTCGATGTACTCCTCTCGCTCTTCTTCCGTGAAATCGTCCAAATCCTCAGGGATTTCCAACTGCTTTCGCAGATATTCACGGGGGTCTTCCAGAATCTTCTTGCGCTTATCTCGCATGCGCTCAAGGCTGCGGTGAACGGCGTAAATGCTGGACGCAAATCGCCGCTGGAGCATTGCCATGGTGAACGTCAGGGCACGGCTGCGCGGAGAATCTTCCTGCACCGCTTTGATCGACTGATCTTCAACATAGCGGGTCAGGGCATCGTAGAAGTCGTACTCTTCGCCGTCTAGGTCGAATGACGCCGTATGCACGACACGGTCTGTGAAGAGCTTCTTTACATGCCCAGTTTCAGGATCAGGAAATGAAACGAGAGCCTCTTTCGTGCGCCGAAGATAGAACGGAGCGTAGTTACGGCGCATTGCCTCTTGAAGGCTCTTCACGTTGCCGTACACGTCTCGATCCAGAAGTTCAAGGAACAGACAGAAATTCTCTGGGTCACCCTTGTGTGGCGTAGCTGTCATCAGCAGGAAGTGGTCGGTCATCCCCGACAGAGACTCACCCAGTTTGTAAGCCAGTGTTTTCTTGTCCGCGCTATAGGCCGCCATCTTGTGGGCTTCATCCACGATGATCAAATCCCATCTGCTGCGGAGGAGGCTGTCCTTGGCATCCTCGACCCGCGAAACCCAAGAGATCGAGGTGATGACCTGATTCCGCTCCTGCCATGGGTTCATTCCGTAGTTAGCGCGCAGAACGTCGCCACGAATGACCTCGAACTGCTCACGGAACTTTTCCTTCATTTCGCGCTGCCACTGGAATGACAAACTGGCCGGCGTGATGATCAAAGTCCGTTTGACCAGTCCTCGAATCTTCAATTCCTTGAGCAGCAACCCCGCCATGATCGTTTTGCCCGCTCCGGGATCGTCCGCAAGTAGGAAGCGGATACGGGGCATTGCGAGGAAATAGTCGTACACCGCCTCAAGTTGGTGAGGGAGAGGGTCTACACGGGCGATGGAGAGCGAAAAATATGGGTCGTACTCGTAGGCAAGACCTAATCGAAGCGCCTCAATTCCGATCCGGAACCGCAGGGGATCGCCATCAAAAGGTTCCCTTTCAGGGGTCGATTCCAGTTGCGCCAGTTGCTCGGCGCCGAGGATTAGTTCGTGAACCTGATTGCTGTTCAGCCCCTTTCCGACGAGCTTGACCGAGGTACCCATCGGAATCGTCACAATTACCTGAACAGGTTCAGGAAAGATCGGGCCGCGCACAATGGTGTTAGGTTTCAACTGATCTAAGAGCATTTTAGGAACCTTGTACGCGAAGCTCGCCTATGTCGCCGGAATCGCGAAGAGGCTTATACATTTGGTGGGCGAACTGGTAACTATAGCAAACGAATGGGCTAGAAATGTGACCGGAGCCATCAATTACAGGCTTTCAGAATTCCCTGCGCAGTTTAGAAAGGAGTTGAACCAATGCCAACGTATCCTGACCACAATAATTTAGCAGTGCGTTCCGTCTCTGTCGGCGCTCGGCTTCGCTCCAGTTGCCGCTAGTAAGCGACTCCCATGCCAGTCCGGCAGCCTGCCCGTTTGCCACTTCCATGCCTTCGTAAGACATTTCCGGCACGAGCGCCGGGAGCACCGCTTGGAGGAAGTACTAAATCAGCTACCGACTTGAGTAGCTTAAGTTCCTGCGACAGCGGCACTAATTTTTAGCCCCCGCACCCACTCGAACACAGCCCACATTGCAGCGAGGTCTTCTTCGTTGTACTTCAGAATCTCATTCATGATTTCATTCCGCTTTTGCTCATCGTTACTCTCGACAGCCTCGATGAATTTGGCAATCGC
>JAOAPI010000029.1 GCA_025462865.1 Candidatus Sulfotelmatobacter sp.
CAAAATGATCTCTTTCTCAAACATCAATAAGCAGTATGGCAAGCAGTTGCTCTTCGTGGATGCTTCGTTTCAGTTGAATCCCGGCGAAAAAGTCGGACTGGTCGGTCCCAATGGGGCGGGCAAGACAACGCTATTCCGGATGGTGGTCGGCGAGGAAACTCCCGACGAGGGCGCGGTCTCAGTCCCCAAGAAGTTGACGATCGGCTACTTTCGCCAGGACGTCGAGGAAATGCAGGGCCGTTCAGTCCTGGATGAAGCGATCGCAGGGAGCGGACGCGTCGGCGATCTACACCACGAGCTCGAAGCCCTGCAGCGGGAAATGTCCGACCCTGACAAGGCTGATGACATGGACCGCATCCTGGATCGCTTCGGTCACGTGCAGGAGGAGTACGAGCATTTAGGCGGTTATGCGCTCGAATCGCAAGCCCGCGAAGTGCTCCACGGTCTGGGTTTCAAAGACGATCAGATTGATGGCGACGTGGGCGCTCTCTCCGGCGGATGGAAAATGCGCGTTGCGCTGGCGCGGGTCCTGCTCGGAATGCCGGACGTATTGCTGATGGACGAACCGACGAACCATCTCGACATCGAATCCATCATCTGGCTCGAACAGTTCCTCAAGTCATTTCCTGGCGCGCTGCTCATGACTTCGCACGACCGTGAGTTCATGAATCGTCTGGTCTCCAAGATTGCAGAGATTGATAGCGGCGAAATCATCACCTACTCCGGCAACTATGATTTCTACGAGCGCGAGCGGGCGGTGCGAGAGAGCAATCAGCAGGCGGCATTTGCCCGGCAGCAGTCCATGCTTGCCAAGGAGCAGCGCTTCATCGATCGTTTCAGGACGCACGCCGCCAAAGCGGCGCAGGTGCAGAGCCGCATCAAGGCCTTGGACAAGATCGAGAAGATCGAGCTACCGAAGAAACGCCAAGTGGTGAAGTTTGATTTTCGTGTCCCCCCGCGATCCGGCGAGCAGGTGGCCGTCCTTGAGAATCTGGACAAGAGTTACGGCCCGCGTGTGATTTACGAAGGATTCAATCTCACCATCCGTCGCGGAGAACGCTGGGCCGTCATGGGAAGAAACGGCGCTGGTAAGACGACGCTTCTTAAAATGATTGCCGGAGCCAGTGCTCCAGATGCGGGAAGCGTTCGGCTCGGCGCCAGCCTGTATATGGGCTACTTCGCGCAACAGTCTTTGGATGTGCTCAATTCCGATCTCACCGTCATCGAACAGTTGCAGCAGGATTTTCCCCAGGACGGTATCGGGTCGCTGCGGAACCTGGCGGGAGCATTCCAGTTCTCCGGCGAAGACATCGATAAAAAGATCCGAGCACTCTCCGGCGGAGAAAAGTCGCGGCTGGCAATCGCGCGCATGCTCTACAACCCGCCGAACTTCCTGGTGCTCGACGAACCCACCAATCACCTGGATCTTGCGACCAAGGAAATGCTGGTGGACGCCCTGAAAGATTTTGAAGGCACCATGATCTTCGTATCGCATGACCGCATGTTCCTTCGCGGTCTGGGCTCACGTGTGCTGGAGCTGGGCGGTGAGAGCGGCACGGACCGCCATCCCACCGTTTATCCCGGGTCATACGTTGAGTACGTGCAGAAGCTTGGACACGAGGCGCCTGGAATCTATTCGTAGGGGTTGCAGGCGCTTTTGTTCTCCTCAAGTTTCTGGAACTCGGCGGGAGTTAACGCTTTTTACGAATAGGGACAAGATCTGTCACCACCATGCCCGGACCGCTTAAAAGCGATAATGGATTTTATCGAGTCAGGCGTCAAGCCCCAAGAAAACCGACTGTTGTAGACTTGACTGTGGTCGTATCTTTTGCGTCTAACGAACTTCAAGAAAAATATGTCCGACCTACAACCACTGGATCTTTATCGATTCATTCTCCAGCTCGGAGAAACTCAATGGATTGAGGAGATCAGGATTTTCGGCTCGCGTCGGTATTTATCAAACGCCAGCTATGGCTCTGACGTTGACTTGCTGGTTGTTCCGAGCCGCCCGATTCAGATCGACAAGCTGAGGGACCTCATCAATCAACAATATGTCGATGCATTCCTCCTAGAGGGCGTGCTCGCCATTAGCGCTGCAAATGAAACTCGGATCGATCTGACCCAGCCGGAAGCCGTAAAAGGACTGGACGCTGTACCGCTCTGGTCGAGAACTCACGGATGGCTTGCGGGGCAGGATTACCGTATTCTCGACATAATCCCAGACAAAGTCCCCGCAATGACCACTGCAACCGCGGGGGCTAAGCCCATAATCCTCTTCTGCGCCCTGGCGTCGGAATTCGATGCAGTCAGGGAACGAGTGCCTGGCGGAACACAGAAAAATCATGCCAGAATCCCCCCTTACTACCGTGCCTATGTGAAAACTTCGCAGGGAAAGGAGCGTTTGGTTGTAGCAGTGCAAACAGGCGTAGCGAGCGTGAGTGCCGGAATCTCCGCCTCCCGCATTCTGGATTACTTCGATCGTCCGCAATTGGCAATCCTCGTGGGAATAACCGCCGGCCTGAAGGAAAAAAAGAAAAAAAGCGGCAGTGTTCGGGTCTTGGGAGACATTCTCGTGCCCACCGCGACGGTTGATGTTGAATCAGGCAAAGTAACGCCAAAAGGTAAAGAGAAAGCCGGCCAGACGATTCCGGTGTCGCCGTATCGCCATAGCGCAGTTGCTTCCTGGACTGGATTCGACACGTGGGCAACGGGCTGGAAGAGACTCGTCGATGGCACGGATTCGCCTCCGAAGATTTTCACAGACTGCACTTTGGCTTGCACGGCGAGTGTGATTGCCCACAACCATTACGCGCAGTCCTTCAAACAACATAATCGCAAGATTGCTGGCATCGAGATGGAAGCTGTTGGCGTGGCGACGGCCTGCCAGGGCCGGTGCGATTTTCTAGTAGTGAAAGCAATCTCCGACTGGGCGGACAACAGGAAAGGCGACGACCAGCACGCTTATTGCGCCAGCGTGAGTGCGGATCTGGTCATTTCGATGATTAAGGACGAAACAATATAGGAAATTAAAGCAAGCCGTGAATGATAATGTCTCAGGGGTCATACGACTCGCCCGGTGAGTCGAAGCCTTCGTCGCAGCAAACCAGCAACTGCAGGGACGGAAAGGGACCCGCTGAAAGTCGCCACCTTCAACATTAACAACATCAATAAGACGGGTGGCCCATTCAGCTCGGTTTTGGCTTGAGTGGGGAATAGTGAAGGCGCGCGCCTCATTGTCTTGCTTTTCGGCGGGCGGCCCGGATTTCCGGGCTTTCCCTTCCCGTTCCGGAACAGTGGGTGCCCCGTCCTTGCGTTCTTGGCAAGGGCGGGCACGATGCTGCCTGTACTATGGGGTTGATCATGCCCAGCGGCCTGCATCGCACCTACGGTGCTCATCATCTGCACTTTATCACTACCTCGTGCTACCGGCGCTTGCCTTTTCTGCACACCGCTCGCAGCCGCGATATCTTCCTTGCGATTCTGGAACAGACTCGCGAGCGTTATCGCTTCGTAGTCGTCGGCTACGTCGTGATGCCGGAACACATTCATCTACTCTTGACTGAGCCCGAGGTCGGAACTCCTTCTACCGTGATGCAAGTGTTGAAGCAGCGCTCGGCTGGTGCTTTATTACCCAAGCGCAAACCGAGGAACCCGCACCAGCGCAATCTGTTTGGCGACGAGTTGCGGCGACGAGCGTTCTGGCAGGCGCGCTCCTACGACTTCAACGTATGGACGACGCACAAGCGCGTCGAGAAGCTGAGGTATATGCATCGCAATCCGGTCGAGCGGGGCTTGGTCGACGCACCGGAGCAGTGGCGGTGGAGCAGTTATCGTTTCTATCTTTTGGACGAACCCGGGCCGGTGAAAGTGAATGAAGGTTGGCCGAAGATTTCGTTCCGGGATCGGGTGGCGTAGCTTCGCCGCTGCATGCGCTCGTGGTACCCGCCCCTTCGCAAAGAACGCGAAGGAACGGGGCACCCACTGCGCTGGTAATGCCAGCTGAGATCCAAAGCCTGGGCCACTCGCCAGAGAAGATGAACCACAGAAAGGGACCTGGTGAAAGTCGCCACATTCAACATTAACAACATCAATAAGCGGCTCGACAACCTCCTGGCTTGGTTAGCGAAAGCTCAACCGGACGTGGTTAGCCTCCAGGAGCTCAAGTCAGAGCACGAAGCATTTCCCGTGAACGCCCTTCGGACTCTCGGGTACGAAGCGGTCTGGCAAGGGGAGCGCTCCTGGAACGGTGTGGCCATTCTCGCGCGACACCAGGTTCCCGTAGTGACTCGCACAAGTTTGCCGGGAAATCCTGAAGGTAATTTTCACGAAGCTCGTTATCCGGGAGATCGTTATCCTGAAGATCGCCAAAATGAAGACTATCAAGCTCGCTACATTGAAGCGGCGGTTCAGGGAGTCCTGATCACTTCCATCTATCTCCCCAATGGGAATCCGCAGCCTGGACCGAAATTCAATTACAAGTTGGCCTGGTTTGAGCGCCTCACTGCCCACGCCGCCAAACTCATGGCGAGCGGCGCGCCCGTGGTGCTGGCCGGTGACTACAATGTCGTACCAACACCACAGGACATCTATCCGACTCGATCGTTGGATAATAACGCGTTAATCCAACCCGAGAGCCGACAGGCTTTTGCGCGTTTGCTGGCTCAAGGCTGGACCGACGCCATGCGGAAGTTACATCCGAACGGGCCGCTCTGGACATTCTGGGATTACAAATTTGAACGGTGGCAGAAGGACAAAGGCATGCGCCTCGATCACTTTCTGCTCTCACCGAATTTGTCGGCCCGACTCGTGGACGGCGGTATTGACCGATGGGCGCGTGGGCAAGAAAACGCGAGCGACCACGCCCCAACTTGGATCACGCTCGATCTCTAAACCACTCGTCCGCCAAATCACCCGCCGCACTCGCGTGATCGAAGTGACCGTGAGTAAGGATAATGGCGTTCGGTGCTCGCTTGGCGAACTTCGATGCCCAACGCCGAATTAGTGCTGCGGTAAACGGCAACGCTGCATCGATAAGGGTCCAAGAGCCATCCGGGTGCGTTACCGCAAATACGTTGACGAACGCAATACGCAAGCCGCGAACGCCCGCCGCAACATCCTCGATGGGACTACTTGATCTTCAGGAATAGGAATGCGATCCATAATTGTATCCCTCAGGGTTTGAAAGCAAAGACTGCATAGGGCTGCTTCCTGGTGCTTTGGCCCTCGTTAAAGGTTGGAGATTCGTTGATATGAGAAGCGGTGATGTAAATCGTGCCATCAGGTCCCTCTGTAAAGGTATCGGGCCACTGCAGCCTTTGGTCGCTGACGACCTCATCTACCTTGCCATCAGGAGATCGGCGTCTGACTCCGTCATGGTTGATGTCGCTCAAATAGAGATTGCCCTTCGAATCCATCCAGAAACCATCGGTGGGAAAGACTTGTGCGAGTTTTTCCACCGAGCCGGAAATTGTGGAGGGAGAAACAGCGGGATCGCGCAACAATTCCGTTTTTATGCGGTAGAGAGTATTGCCAGTCAACGGTTTGTAGTAAAGATATTGCCCGTCCGGAGAAAGAGCGACGCTGTCAGCATTGATCTGCGGCGGCTTGCCCGCAGCCAGCACCGATTTTCCATCCACGATAATCTGGACGTTTAAGTCGGCTTGAACCGAGGGATCGCCGTCCAACAAGCGGCGTGCTTTGCCGCTCTTCATATCCAGTACTACGATTCCACCGACACCGCTGTCCGTGATATAGGCGGTATGGTTTTTGTTGTCGAAACGAATATCGTTCAGGTAGCTGTTGGGCTTTACCGCGTCCGGCCCGAAGGGAATGACTCGAGTCACCTGGTCGTTCTGTAAATCGATGCCGACAAGTTTTGGGCCACCCGGAATTACAGGACCCATTAAAGGTGCAGCCGGGTCGAGAACCCAAAGGACGCCCGCTTCGTCCATCACCACGCTTTGGACGCATACAAACTGTTTGCCAGCGGTTTCGACCTTACGATCCCATCGGTTCCATTTTTCGTCAGGAAATGGTTTCGCGGAGCCGTCGGAAGAGACCTCAACCACCGCGTTCAGATAACGATCCGACCATCGCGGAAAATTTACGAACAGCCGTCCGCTTTTTGACATCGTGATGCCAGTGAGTTGGAAATCATCGTTGTGGTAGACCTCCTTCAGCGGATGCTGTGACTGGCTCCAGCACAAATTAATACTGATCAAGATGAAAAAGGCGAGCTTACAAGTTCCATTACCCATGTGGGATCTCCAATGGCAGTCTTAAGTGCAATCGGACTTGTGGACAATACCGTTCTGAGGGTAATTTCTTTAGCCAAACTCAGCAGGTACGACGCGCATCGATGTGGTGCGATCACAATCGGACCCGCGGAGATTGAGACTTCTTCTAGTGATGAGGGCCTGCCGGATGCGTTTCCGTAAGCTTCTTAATAATCTCCTCACTGGGATTGCCGCCCTTGCAACTCGGGTGTCCGAAGCCGCTGCTGCTAACGCCATTTTCAATATCGAAAATGAGATTGTCACTCGGTCCGGGTGCTACTCCCATCGGTACCGCATCCAAAGCGAGTGCATGGCGGGTTTTCCAGGCGACTACATGGTCTGCACAAGACGTGTCTCCGCTCACGCCGAGAGCTCCGACGATTTGTCCTTTTTTGTCGTAGAGTGCGAGCCCGCCGCCGAAGACGATGACTCCGCCAATCGGCTTTCCCACAAGCGGATCATCCGGCTGCCCGAATTTTTGCGGATCCCCGGCGAATGCGGTGTTGGGATTAGGACCGCTCACGATGCTGTAAAGGGAATTGCCCGGCTGAGCGGCGGAATAGATATTGCCGGTGGAGAGCGCAAAATTATCGGTGCTGAAGGCGTTGGCGGTGTTTGCTTTCTCCGCGGAAATGAGACGACTGCCCGGCCATTCCGCTCCTCGATTCGGACCGGTAAACACGACCGCGCAAACTATACCGTCGCGATTTACCACCGTACCCCATTCCTGGTTACCGAGGCCTCCATTCGCTCCTTTGCCCTCTTTGACGGCACTCGTCAACGCTGATTTCAGCTTGTTGTAGTCCGGAACTTTCGAACAGTCCTGTGGATTTTGTCCGAAGGCAATCGACGAAAGCGCTACGAACGCTACCCAAGCAATGCCTGCACGCGGGGATATTATCAATTGCATAGTAATCTCCTGATCCGTTTCATCTTAGGGTGCACAGATATGCGGCGATGTCGCGACTATCTTGTTCCGTGACTCCCATTTCGGGCATGGCAGTATGAGCCTCCACCTGCCTCGGATGCTGTATCCACCGCATCAGATTGTCCGGCGTGTTTGAAAGCTCTCCAGCAATGTAGTAACGCTGACCGATGCCGTCAAGTGGTGGGCCGATCAAGCCGCGTGCTCCGGGCACTCCAGAAATCTCGTGGCAGGTGTTGCAGCCATACTTGCGAATATCAGTTCGTCCTATGCGAGCATTGCCGCCACCGGTGAGTGTCGCGGCGCGCCGCACTTCGGTATGGGTCAGGCGATCACAGCCGGCGAGCAGCATGATGACAACCGAGATCAAGAATAACTTCGTTCTCACTTGATCCCTCCCTCGGACAAGCGGCCCAGTTCTGCCATGCGCGTGTATTGCCATCGACTCTGCGATTCGTTCATCCATTTGACGAGCAAAACCAGAGCAACGATCAGCAGCAGTGTTCCAGCGGGGATCCACATGATCAATCCACCGAGTTGCTGGTCCTCAAGAGCTGTGAGGTGCCAGAGGGGAGCGGTTGTTATGTAGGACGAATACCAAGGCCGCGGTGTAAACGTGAGCAATGCACCTAAAACACTCGTATGTAGAATCGTGGTGAAGACATAGGCCAAGCCTCCGCCGTAGCCCAATGTCGATATGCGGTTCACTAATGGCCACCAAAATATTAACGCTGTCGCCAGGAAAGTCGTGTGTTGCGCCGCATGGATTGAGTCGCTTCGCAACGTCTGATCGAATAGCAACGGAACATGCCAAATCCACAACGCCAGCGCCGAAAGCAACCAGGCTGAGAGTGGAGCTGAGACTGCGGCCCAAAGTGTCTTGAAAGATTTTGTGCGACCAAGGGTCGCTGCGCGGTCGCGCCACGGTGGAGAAAGCGCCCAAAGAAATGGAATAAGCGGCCGGCCGAGTACGAGTAGGGGAGCCGAAATCAGCATGAGGATTTCGTGTTGCGTCATGTGCACCCAAAAAAGCTGCTCACCGATCTCATGGAGTGGAGAGTCGAGTGCAATCACCACAGAAATCCAACCCAGCGCAAAGCAAACTATTCTGCCAAGAAACACCTTCCCTCTATTTGTTCTTCGCAGCATTTTTGCAGTTCCGACGCCATAGAGAGCGGCGGTTAGTAACAACGGAATCACCACGAAAGGCGGCCACGTCCACCCGATCGGTGCCGGACCGGCAGTCTCTGGTAACAGCCAGGCCAGCGTAGGAGCGGGGATCACCACTGTGCTCAGCGAAGCGAGTTGGTAATGCGTCCGGAACATTTCATTCACAGGGTCTAAGGATCCAGCGCGGTACGGAGCCGGCAACAATCACTACCGCAAACCAGAGGCTGAACGCCATTCCTAGAAGCGCTTGAAAGTGGGCCCGATCAAAATGGCTTCCACCTTCTTCGGAAGTGGTGCCGGGAAAGCGTCTAAATTCCATTAACCCGGTCCCAAAACCACTCAGCGCCATTACGAAGCAGACAACGCCAATGGCATGCAGCACATAATAATGACCGGTTGAGCAACTATGCTGTTCGAGCATGTAGCTCATTCCGAGATCCGCACCCCATGCAACAAAGCCGGCAACTAAACTCCACCAGAGGCCTACTGGTGTTCGCCCGCCTTGGATGATTTGTTCAGAGCGTGCCATATGAGGTTTTACAAGAATCGGGTCGTTCCATAAATCAACACATCAACGATCAAACCGGTAATCACTACGAAATACCAATAGTCGGAATTAATCGCGGCGTCCGCCAGACGCGTCCCTTCCATTTTTGGAGTAAGCGAAATGGCAAAGAGCACCAGCGTTTCAATCAACTCGGTCACCAGATGTCCGGAGTGCATTCCAATGAGAACCCATACCGTCGATGAATAAGCATCGTCTGACCAGCGACAGTTCAATGTCGTGAACTCGAACACGCGGAAAGCTGTAGCCACTAATGCAAACAACGCGAGTACAAGCAGGCCGTTCCTGACCGCGCGGCGATCCCCTTCGGGAGCGCGCCTTCTGACCCACCATGCGGGCGCGAGGCTGAATACGAAGATCAGCGCGTTCGTCACACCGTATGTCAATGCTGGTGGTAGATGTCCGGGCGGCCAGTCCGTGGAGCGGGTTCGCAGATAGAAATATGTGGCGAACATCAGGGCAAACATCATGCCCTCAATCGCCATATAGAAGACGTTGGCGAGCCATGTAGTATTGCGATGGCCGAAAGCTACGCTCGGCAAGCTGGAAACATCCAGAGTCAACGGCCTGCGAATTGGCTCGTTTATCGAACCCATATCTCCCCACTTGGCCGGGGTGTCGGAGATTGCCCGCGTGGCCACAGCCATCCGATCATAGTTACGATCACTGGTGGTGCTCCGATAGGTACCGCCCACGGCGTAAAGATCGATCCTACGAATGCCGCGGAAACTGTGAGCGCAGTCAAAAACGGCCAGATGCTCGGACCTGGGTCTTCGTCTTTATGTTGTGGATCGGTATCAAGGCTATGGGTCACCAGAGTCTCGCGAATATCGTCGCGCAATCCCACGACTACAGGTTGATCCGGCGGGTCTTCCCACAAAGGATCCCGGCCGCTGACGGTAGGAACATGAAGAAAGTTGTAAGGAGGAGGCGGAGACGACATCGACCATTCCAGGCCAGCGTCTCCCCATGGATTGTTTCCCGCAATTTTACCCATGCGCAGACTGCGAATAACGTTGGCAAGAAAGACCAGCAATCCGGCGGTCATGAAGACCACACCACTGGACGCGAGTACGTTCAGCCCCTGCCAATGCATATCAGCGCCGTAGGTATAGACACGACGCGGCATGCCGCGTAATCCGAGAAAATGCAATGTAAAAAATGTCGTGTTGAAGCCGATGAAGAAGAGCCAGAAATGCCACGTTCCCAGGGTTGTATTTGCCATTCGTCCAGTGATCTTCGGAAACCAGAAATAGATGCCGGCGAACATAGGGAAGAGAGCGCCGCCGATGAGGACATAATGGAAGTGAGCAACGACAAAATAGGTATCGTGCACTTGCAAATCCACCGGTACCGAAGCAAGCATGACTCCCGATAATCCACCGATCAAGAAAACGAAGAAGAATCCGAAACACCAGAGCATGGGCAATTGAAGCTGCAGCCGTCCGGTCCACATCGTTGCCACCCAGCAGAAGAACTGCAGTCCAGTGGGAATCACGATCATTAAGCTGGCTGCAGTAAAAAAACTTTCGCTTAACTGAGGCAAACCGGTGGCAAACATGTGGTGCACCCATACGCTGAAGCCAATAAAACCTGTGGCCACGACAGAGACGACAATTGGCGTGTATCCAAGAATGCGGCGCCGCGAGAAGCATTCCACCAGCGTTGAGACGATAGCGGCGCCCGGAAGGAAAATGATGTAAACCTCGGGATGTCCGAAAAACCAGAACAGGTGCTGGTAGAGCAACACATCTCCGCCCTGGGCTGGATTGAAGAAATGAGTGCCCACCAGACGATCCAGCAGCAGCAGACCGCTAGCGATCATCACGGCAGGCATCGCGAATATTACGGCCATCGATATCACAAGCTTTTCCCAAAGGAGAATTGGCATGCGATTCAAAGTCATACCGGGAGCACGATGCCGCAAGATTGTGGTTGCGATGCAGATGGCAACACCGAGCGCTGAGACCTCGGTGAAAGTGATCATCTGCGACCAGATGTCGGCGCGATGTCCTGGTGAATACGCGGGTCCGGACAGTGGCACATAGGCAAACCATCCGACATCGGGTCCCGTGTTGGTCACAAAACCGCCCCAGAGGACCAAAGCCCCGCCGACGTAGAGGTAATAACTAAAGGCGTTCAATCGCGGAAACGCTATGTTGCGAGCTCCGCACATCAGCGGAACGATGTACACTCCGAAACCCTGGAACATCATGGGCACGGCAAACAAGAAAATCATGGTGCTGCCGTGCATGGTAAAAACTTGGTTGTACAGATCAGGGCCTATCAACGAGTTTTCCGGCCGTATGAGTTGCAGCCGGATCATCGCCGCCAGCACACCGCCTAATAGCAAGAAGATAAACGCGGTCACCATAAAACGGATTCCGATAACCGTATGATGAGTATTGCTGAACCATCCCAAGAAGCCTTTCGGTTGACACCAGGTGCGAGCCAGACGGCGGGCGAGTTCCGACTTGCCCGTGTCCTGATCGTTCGCGATGATGGGTTCCGCAACCGTCAAACTCTTCTCTCCTTAGTGAAGACTTTGTAAGTACACAACCAGCGCCTGGAGATCATCAGCCGCGAGCGGGTTTGGTGACATTTCAGTCCCTGGCTTGATGCGTTGCGGATCGACAATCCAACCTGCCAGCGCGCCAGCGGTATTGGGCAACGTTTCGGCAGCAATCATGTTCCGGCTGGCGACGTGGGTGAGGTCGGGACCGAACCGCGAACCGGCATCCGTCCCACGAATGGTGTGGCACATCAGACAGGCGTGTGTAAGAAAGACTTCGCGTCCACGAGCGGCATCAGTACTCGACGGTTCACGGGCCGGCTTCAGTTGTTGCTGCTGCCACGCCTGGAATTGATCCACTGGTTCCGCAACAATCGAAAATCCCATATGCGCATGCTGCAACCCACAAAACTCGGCGCATTGGCCGTGATAAATTCCGGCTTTATCGATTTCGAACCAGAAAGCCGACGAATACCCCGGCAACAAATCGCGCTTGCCTGTAATGCTGGGCGCCCAAAAACTATGAATCACATCCATCGAATTGGTGAGGACAACGACTGGAGTGTTGATCGGAACGTGGATTTCATTGGCAGTCGTAATAGTCTGATCCGCCTGGGAATTCGGGTAAGAAATTTCCCACCACCACTGGTGGCCGGTGATCTGGATCGTGACTGGATTCTTAGAAGTCAGGCCTTCAACACGCTTGCCAGTGACCACGCTCAGCACAAGAATGAGGAACAACGTTATGACGGTTATGCCAACCGCGGAGGCAACGCCCCAACTGGCACGGCGATCGCCCTCTTCGTCCTTTTCGAGAATGGGAAGAGGATGGTCGGCGATAACGCCACTCTTCGCAGCGGCGCTGGCAAAGGCGACGATCATGAGAACGAAGACCGCGAAAAGAATCCAAAACGTGATCCAGTACAACCACTCGATATGGCCGGCCTGCGGAGCCGCGGGATGCAATACGTGATGGTGTCCCGGATCAAGCGTCATAGCCTGCGCCAGAAAACGTAAGGGCACGAACGTGAATCCTGAGTTCACTTGTGCTGCTCCGGGACGCCGGTAATTCCGGTAGGTTTCTGCTCGGAAGTGGACGACTCCGATGGTTTAACGTTCATCTGATCGGGACGATTGGGGGAAACCCCTTTGGGCAATAATCCAGCCAGCGAACGAACATAAGCCGCAAGTTCCCAACCCTGGTATTCGGGAATGCGATTGCGAAAGGAAGGCATTCCATTCGGTCGGCCTTGCATGATTGTCGCAAAGATATTTCCCGGCTCGCTGCCGTAAATCCAATCGCGATCCATCAGCGGGGGCCCGATTCCGCCTCCCCCGTGCGCGTGACAACCTACGCAGTTGTACTGCTCGAAAAGTTTTTGCCCTTCGGAGACTGCATAAGCACTCTCCTGGTACATGTTTGAACTCGGCGGGGTAGGGATCGAGGTTGCACCCGGATTGAGACCGCTGATCTGAATGGTGTTCAGAATGTCATTTGCAGGCGGAGGCTGTCGCAGGATTCGGTCTTCGCGCTGACACGATACCAGAACGCTTGCAATTGCAAACAGCAAACCGAGTTGCAGACGCAAGCGCATCAGTTCACCTCACCCGCACTTTTGGCGATTGAGGCAAGCGGTAGTTGCGGAACCCCGTATTGATCCAGAATGTCGCGTATTTCGCCCTCCCGCCTAGAGAGAATTGCTTCCACCTCGTTTCGCAAGGAAACATTTCCCTTGCAAACTCCCATTGAGATAGCAAAGGTAAAAGGCAATCCTGGAGGATCAACTTCAGGTTCAACCGGCGTAAGCACCAGACTGCCACGATATTTCTGTGCAAAGTAGCCAGCCAGTGGACCCCAGACCACCGCTACGTCTACTTGACGGTCGGCAACCGCTTGCACAATCGAACCAGCGCCATCGCCTGCCGTGTCGAAGCCGACAATCGCACCTTGCAAACCGCGCCTGGCCAGAGCTTCGCCGGGCGGCGTGTATTCCTCGTCCAAAACTTGGATTCCAATCTTTAGTCGGTGAAGCTCCGGCGAGTTGAATCCCGATACGAAATCCAATCGCTGAGCGCGGCTCGAAACAAATAAGTACGTGGACCGATAGTATGGGCTTGTTGTGAGAATTGAACGATAGTTGCTTGGAATTCCAATCAGCAGGTCACATCGTGACTTATCGAGATACTCCCTCACGAAACCGCGCCCCATCCTTTGCCACACGTAACTGAGTTGTGCGTGCAGATCCTCGGCAATGAGGGCGGCGATTCGATTCTCAAAGCCCTCCCTCTTCATATTCGAGAACGGCATATTATTCGGATCGGCGCACACGTGAAGTTCGCGTGTCTGCCCGACCGCTGTGATCCCAGAAAGCAGAACGGTGAAACCCGCACATAATCTAAGGAAGAGCGAAGACATAGAGCATGCCTCCCTTATTTGTGTAGTGGGGCAGGTCCTTCATGGCATTCGCAAATCCTAGCGCCGCGGATTCATCACGCGCATCCAATCCGCCGGCCACGATGGCTCCGGCCCAACCCCCGACTCCCGACAAGATCGCGACATATTGCTTTCCATCTGGTCCTTTATAAGTCGTGGGCTGTCCGATGATTCCGGAGCCTGTCTTGAACTGCCAGAGCAATGTCCCACTATGTGCGTCGACGGCCTTGAACCACCCGTCGAGCGTGCCATAGAAGACGATGTCGCCGGCGGTTACAAGCGCACCGCTCCATACTGGAAAGTGATCTTGATTTGTCCATACCACTTTGCCTTCAATTGGATCCCATGCGGTGAACTCTCCGCCATAACCTCCCGGCCCGTCATACATACGCACGTTCGCGCCAACATAAGGTGTGCCCGCGATGTAATTGGGTGTCAGGTCTTCTTCATCCATGCATAAGTGGTTGTGAGGGATGTAAAGCAAGCCGGTGCGCGGAGAAAAGGCGGAAGGCTGCCAGTCCTTAGCCCCGGGTGAAGCCGGACACAAGCCTTGTACTACTTTTCCCGTAATCGGGCGTTTCTCTTCCACGTATTGCAACTGTCCTGTCTTCAGATCAACGCCGCGGCTGGTCGTAATGGGTGCAAAAACATTCGCGGATAAAACTTCTCCCGTCGTGCGATCCATGACATAGACGTACCCGTTGCGATCCGGATGGACAAGAACCTTGCGGTTTTGCCCATTGATCGGAAGATCGAGCAGAATGTTTTCGTTCACCGCGTCATAGTCGTACAGGTCATGGGGACTGAACTGATAGAACCAGACGGCCTCGCCTGTATCTGGGTCGCGGGCAAAGATTCCGGAAGTAAACTTATTGTCCCCGGGACGTGCCTCGGCGTCCCAAGGGCCAGGATTAGCTGTGCCGTAATAAATAAGATTCAGCTGCGGATCATACGAAATCCATCCCCAGACGGTGCCGCCACCAATTTTCCATGAATCCGGTGGCCAGGTTTTCACTCCTAAATCCTGGCCTCTATCTTGCGGATAAAAGGGTTTGAATCGTGGTCCAATCAACACGTCTTTATCCGGACCTGCGGTGTAAGCTCTCCAAACAATTTTTCCCGTCTTTCCGTCAAGAGCCGTCAACCACCCGCGCACTCCAAACTCGCCGCCGCTGTTCCCGACCAGAACTTTGCCTTTGACCACCAGCGGAGCCATGGTCATGCTCTCGCCCTTGTTGATATCACCTACCCGCGTTTTCCATACTTCTCGCCCTGTAACAGCGTCGACCGCCACGGTTTGATTGTCCAAGGTGTTGTAGTAGATCTTGCCGTCGTCATAAGATGCGCCCCGATTGACTACATCGCAGCATGCCACTCCTTGCGAAGCGGGCGTTGGCAATGGCTCGTACACCCACTTCATCGGCGCGCCTGGCTTCGTGAGATCCAACGCATAGAGGTTGTTAGGAAATGGAGTGACGATGTACATCGTGTTGTTCACGACCAAGGGTGCTGCTTCATGCCCGTGAGTCATTCCCGTCGAGAAGGTAAACGCCAGCTTCAGAGTTTTCACGTTGCTGGCGTTAAGCTGATCGAGTGAACTATAGCGCGTGCTGGCGTAGTCCTTGGCGGGGCGAACCCACTGACCGTCGTCGCCCTCAAGCTGGCCTTGATATGGATGGGGTTGGTAATTGCGCTCTATCGTAGGCTGCAGTATTAAGGGCTTTTGAGCGAAAGCACTACGTTCGCCCGCGAACCCGCCGAGGAGGACGAGGCAGAGAGCTGGAATAGCTGGCCAACACTTGCATGCAGCCAGGTGGGACGTTTCGTTAGAACTTACCAAAGCGACCTCGCCGTGCCATATGAATGTTGAAAATACGCACCTCTGATGCGTGAACAAGAGAGAGAGGTTGGCGAGGACTTAACCGCTGCAACCCTCGCCATGCGAGGGGAATCCAACCGGCACCACATTTAATATGCGCGCCTTTCTCAGTACCGTCGGATTGGCATTGATTGTTCTTCTTCTGGTCGATGTCTTCAAAGCAGTAGTTCTGGCGAGAAGGGCTCGGGGCCAGTTCAGGATTACGCACTTGTTTTATCGATCGACGTGGCCGATCTTTGCGACAATCGGACGCAGAATCGAATCGGGGCAGCGGCGGGAGACGTTTCTCGGAATTTACGGTCCACTTTCACTGCTGCTGCTGTTCTTCTTCTGGGCTCTTGGCCTCATTCTCGGCTTTGCATTAGTTCGCTGGTCGGCGACAGGAACCGACGCAAGCATGCATTCCTTCTGGGATGCTCTTTACCATAGCGGGGCAAGTTTTCTTAGTGTGGGAGCTGGCGACACTCCGAATGGCTTTTCACGATGGATCACAATCTCCGAAGCCGGGCTCGGATTTAGTTTTCTGGCTCTGGTGATTGGCTATTTGCCGGTGTTTTATCAGTCCTTTTCCCGGCGCGAACTTCATATCTCTCTACTCGATGCTCGTGCAGGCTCGCCCCCGTCAGCGGGCGAACTGATTGCCCGGCAAGGCAACTATCCACGGCAACTCGAACGCCAACTTGCCGCTTGGGAAGAGTGGGCAGCGGATCTGTTACAGGATGAGCTGTCCTATCCGATGCTCGCCTACTTTCGGTCACAACACCTGAATCAGTCGTGGATGGGAGCTCTCGTCGCCATCACAGACACAAGTGCCCTCGTTTTTCTGAGCGCGAAGGATGAATTGAAGCATCAGGCGGAAGCGACTTTCGCAATGGCAAGACATGCGCTCATTGATAGCTCCAAAGTCTTGGGCTTGGACCCGCATCCAAATGGAATCGATAGACTTACCCCCGCAGCGTTCGGCGAGATCCGAAAAATCGTCAAGAATGCCAACGCTGCACTCGACTCCCAATTACTGCGGGATGAAGATATCGTCAGGCTGCGCGCTTCTTATGAAGCCTATGCGGATGCACTTGGTTTACATCTGTTAATGGCCATTCCCCCTTGGATTCCGAAAGATAATTCCGCCGACAACTGGCGAATTACTTCCGCGAAGCAACCGCAGCCTGTATTCGCTGTATCCGATCCATTCCATGAGGAAGAGGATGAGCGAAGCGCTTAATGTCTTTGGGATCAGCGAGGCGCAAGAACGATTCTTGCCTCTGCCAGACGCCGTTCTTCGACTTGGTCGTGTTGCGTGCGAGCGCGGCTGGCCAAGTGGTCAAAGTTCATGCCTTGTAGACGCGAATCTACTTCTTGCAACGCCTTCAACGCGTCCCAAAGAGCGAGCTTGCCTAGGATACCCAACGCCAGAAATTCCAGCGCTTCGAACGTGGCAAGGCTGTGACTATCACTCGTGAGCTTGATCCGGCTGACCTTTTCACTCATCCAAGCGCTAAATTCTTTTAGCCTGTCGGATCCTGTGCCAATCCGGTCAGCGAGGTTCTTCAGCGTGGTGCGGTCCGCCTCAACCTCTTTCAAAATCAACGCGGCAAGATCACCGAGCGGATCACCTGGGTATTTATCTTGCAGGGCCTTGAGAAGATCTATCGCGAGCGTGGCACCCGCCAAGTGGTCATGCAGATAAATTGCTAGAGGATGGTCCATATTGCAGAATGCGAATCGCAAGCCCAGTCGTATATGAGATGACGAAGGTTCTCCGACAGTTGTGCATCCTCTGAAATCAGCGTTGCTGAAGACACGCCAACATACGGGCGACCGACTCGACCCAATTTCCGTCAAACTTTCCGCAGATTTGTGACATCTAAGCCGCAGTCCCATTCTCCAGGCTGGGTAAGAACAAGAAGGGAGAATCCCTGAACCCATGGATAAGGATGGATAAAGGTTAAGCTGGACCGGCGGTTGGGAGAGGCAATTGACAGCATGATTCTGAATCGTCCAGGGTTGGGTGACGTATGGCGCTAGATGCCAATCGGGCCGAAAAGCCTGTGCGGAAGCTGCGTAAGCTTCTCAAGAAAATGCCTTCCGTGCCAGGGGCTGACGAGGTTCACGATTTTCGCACAAGCTCTCGCCGCATCGAGGCAATGCTACAGTCGCTCTCTCTCAATTCCGGAAATAAGTGCCGGCGGATTTTGAAGGAGCTATCACGTCTGCGAAAGCGGGCGGGTAAGGTGCGAGACATGGACGTGCTCACCGACTATCTATTGGGTCTATCTCACCTCGAGAAGGAAAAGGAATGCTCTGTCCAACTGCTCGAGCATCTCGGAGCGCAACGCCAAAGATATGCCAAGAAGTTTGACTCCGCGAGAGAACAATCTGCGTCGGAACTAAACAAAAGATTGAAACAAATCTCGATGGTTAAAGTCTTGCCCTCGAATGGGAAAAAGAATCCGAACGGAGACTCGGTGTCCGCCGAGGTGACCGCATCGGCACTAAAGCTGCTTGCTGGCTTAACACAGCCCACGCGCTTGGGGAAGACGAACTTGCACCCGTATCGCCTGAAAGTGAAGGAACTACGAAACCTGTTGCAAATGGCTGAAGATTCCGATCAACAGGAATTTGTACAGCGTTTGGGCCAAGTGAAGGATGCTATAGGCGAATGGCATGATTGGGAAGAACTCGTGGCGATTGCAAGAGAGGTGCTCGATCACGGTGCAAATTGTCAACTTTTACCAGAACTACGCAGGATTACAGAGACGAAGTACCGGAATGGCCTAAATTTAGCCGAGGCCATGAGAAAGAAATTCTTGAGAATGCCCGTGAGCGGAGATAGACGCAGTGCGCAGCATCGCCAGCGCGGACCTGCAGAACCGGTATGGTTAGCTACCGCCGCACTCGTAGCTTGAGTTGATTTGCCAAGAAGGAGCTATTTGACGCTGAAGCGCAAACCCGTAACAGGCGCGAGAAGAAGTGCCTCAGATGTCTCCAGCCGCATCGACGTCATCATCGAGACGCCAAAAGGTAGCAGAAACAAAATCAAATACGATCCTTCGAGCCGAAGATTTAAACTCTCCAAAATCATGCCCGAAGGTATGAGTTTTCCCTACGATTTTGGCTTTGTACCGTCCACAAAGGCTGCTGACGGAGATCCGTTGGACGTCCTCGCTCTCACCGACGAGCCACTGTTCCCAGGCTGCCTGGTCGAATGCAACCTGATTGGAGCCATCGAATCGGAGCAACAGGAGCAAGGCCAGAGAAATCGCAATGATCGCCTGGTCGCCGTGGCGGAGCAATCGCTCCTTTATTCCGAAATCAAAACTCTCAAAGATATGATCCGAAAGTGCTTCAGCAGATCGACGCCTTTTTCGTGAATTATCAAAAGGTTCGTGATATCAAGGTGACAATCCTCGGGCATGCTGGACCACAAGGAGCGCGGCAGATCCTTGCCAAGGTAGGAAATCGCGGTAAAGCAGCGTGAATAAGCGCCAGTTCCCGTCCTGCCGTAACACCGGAGCATAAAACAAGCCAATCCGCAGTCCTCTCTAACTGCGGAATAGCTGATAGGAGGATGAGAAGCCGGAGTCCGATGAGAAGGATAGCCAAAACGGTCAGAAGCAAGGTGAGGAAGCGACCATGAAAGCCGCACGGAAGATTGCAAAGTCGGCCAGGTACTGACTCTCACATGATCAGAAAGCCAAGCTCGGACTACTCGTGCACTAGTCTTTTGGAACTCTGCAAGGAGCGGTGTATGCAAGTGCGCTCGAAGTGACCGGCGTTCGAGGTGGATTCATACCCCCTCTGTCCTTCGGAGCAGGTCCTGTTCGCTCTAGCCGATGAGATGCTGTCCTGCCCTGGGAATGTTGAGCAAGCCAAGCCACTCTTCACTTTGCTCACTCCCGCTTGGTTTTGCGTTTCACTTGATCTACGGAATCAGTACGGACATCGCAACCCGCGGGTTTTCGTGCGGCACTATGAGGTATTGCTGAAAAAAAGAGTGCAGGAAGCGGCGGTGAAATGCCGCTTCCAGACACTTGTTCCGGAAATTACTGCGCTGCAATTCCCTGTAGCGTCGTGGGCAGGCCGGTAACACTCCCAATCCTTGCCAGCCCATGGTCTTTGACCCGAAAGACGAAAACTATTCCTCTAGCGGAATCTTCCACGTAGAGAAAGTCCTCCTCACTGGTCAAAGCTGAATCAACGGGTGCACCAGGAGCAATGTTTGCTGCAATCGCGTTGCTCAGCGTCGCGTTTCCATCGGCACTGACCTGGTACGACGAAAGATTTCCGCTGGCAGTATTCGAAGTGAAAGTCTCGCCGCTCAGCGTGATGGAGAGCCAGCAAGTTGCCATCTGACCATTGGGCACTGACGCGCTGACCACGTTTAACGTGTCGTCGCTTGTGAGCTGGTAGGTGGAAATAGCAGCGGTTGTGGCCTCGGCGACTACAAGAACTTCGTGGCGTCCAAAGCGCAATCCAAATGGGCCTCCCGGTGACGGCTGCGTCACAATACCGGTGATCCGACCGTTACTCCCGATCGCAAATATGTCGATCTGGTTCGTACCTCCCTCGCTCACCAGGAGTCGGGCGCCGTCGGGGCTGAAGACAATGTCATGGGGAGCAGCGCTAGTTCCGCCGGGCAGAGCCCGAGTTGATCCCGGCAACTGGTGGAGCACTCCATTCGCAGCGAGACGGAATCCCGTAACATTCGGCGATCCGTGTGCATTCAGCACATATACCAAATTTCCACGCACAGCCACGCTGTTGGGGAAGTCGCCTCCAGAAGGCACTCTGCTTAGCAATCTCAATCCGCTGCTCCCGGCTGCCAAAACCGAAAGCTCATTGCTTCCCGCATTCACCGCCAGCAATCGCGCCCCGTCGCCGCTGAGGACTAGGGAATTCTGCGAGCCTAGCGGATCCAGAGCGCCAACACCATTGCCGGTTCCACCCAACCCGCCCGTTGAAACAATACTGTTCTGTTTTAGCGAGCCATTGCTCGCTCGGTGGTATTGGATCACTCTGTTGCCGGTGGGTTGATTTGTCATGACGTAAACAGAGCCGCTTGTTTCTTCTGCTGCCTCTGCGGTCGGAACCCTCGACAAAAACGCCAGTGTTGCGGCTAAAATGGCCAGGGTCGCGAAGAATGTTGTTCTAGAAGTCATGCTATTTCCTTTCCGATCATTTGAAATATGACGCGGCATCACTGAAGACACATCGCGTCATTAGAAATGTCGTTTGCCGCTGCTGTAACCCCCTTTCAATCGCCTTCTCGGAAGAAAATAAAAGATAAGATTTGCGGCAACATCTGACCTCCGCAACTGCATCTCGGCTCCTCATGCATCGCGCTATGTTTCTGGTTGTTCTCTCTGGATCATTCATGTCGGCTCAAGTGACGCCCTATGTTGGTGTGATCGGGGGAATTTCGACGCTATCGGCGGATGCAGGTGCGCGCGCCTCGGGTTCCGGCTTAAGCCTTTCCGCCTACGCTCCACAGAACGGTCGTGCTCTAAATATCTTTGCCGGATTCCATCTGCACAACTACTTTAGTGTGCAGGCCAACTACATCTGGAACCAGAACGATCTTGTGCTGAGTTCCACCTCATCAAGCTCGAGCACGTTCTACCAGCAGGCGCGCACCAGTTCGCAACAGGCCGCAGTTTTTGATTTTTTGATCTACTTCCGGCGTCGCGCTAGTCGCGTTCGTCCTTATCTGGGAACTGGGGGCGGCGTTATGCATTTGGCCAGCACCGCGACCTCCGTGTTGCGATCAAACGGAATTCTGGCATTGCCTCCTGCCTCGTTCTCAGGCACACGCCCAGTCTTTCGATCACACGTTGGAATCGATATCAGGCTCGCCTCCAGGCTCGATTTTCGCTACAGCTTCAGCGAGAGCCTGAACAAGAACGACATCAGCCAGCATCTGTCGCCACCCGCTCCACGCAGGCTTGCCAACTTCCAGAACCTGTTTGGATTCGTCTTCCGGTTTTGACGACTAAGGCTTCTTGAAAGCCACGTAGGGACAGTTCGACCAGAAGATGGGAGGGTTTTCGAGATGTTCCGCGAGAAGCCGGGCATGACAAACACTGCAGAAGAACGGCGTTTTCGCCTCGTCCCCGATGGGTGCAATCTGCACCAATTTCTCGAATACACAGACGCCGTGGCCGGTGGAAACAGTGGCATCAAGGCTAGCCAGTGGCCCCGCAGCCTGCTGTTCGCGCACCAAAGCGGTATAGAGACGCGCCTTCAACGACGATGGAGCGCGCTCTTGCGTATCTTGCGGCTCAGCAAAAATCCGGCTGAATTCCCGGTCCCAATTAGCGTTGGACACTGTGCCACCTTTTCCTGAAGCTTTCGCGGGCTCGATCGAGCAAACGTTCCACTGCTTTCTCAGTCTTTCCGGAAAGCTGCGCCATTTCTCTTGTACTTCGGCAATCTCGATAACGCCAGAGCAATGCTAGTCCGTATGCTTCGGGCAGCGCGGCTAGCGCTGCCTCGATTTTCCGGCGCTGCGTCTCGCTATCCAGTTGCTCGTCAAACAATGGACGGAGCACCAATTCCGGCGCCCGCTCTTCTTCCTTCTCGAATTCGGCTTCACGGATGCGCTTGCGGTAATGATCTTCTACTTTGTGACGCGCGATTCCCAAAACCCAGGCGCGCAGGTCGCCATCGCCGCGAAAACTCGGCAGATTCTGCCACGCCGCCAGGAGTATCTCCTGCACCAAGTCCTCAACAAACGCAGTGTGCGGCATTAATCGGCGGCGCACGAAAGGGTACAGGCAATCGGCGCAGCGCCCCACAAATTCGGCCGTGGCCTTGCGATCCTTGGACAGCACCTCACGGACTAGGCGCCAGTCATCGCTTTCCGCCTGTCTTTGAAATTGCGATTGCATTCTCAAGAGAAGCACTTGCTACTATAGTCGGCTAGCAGCCTCGGTTCCCCCCTCGAAAGTTGGCTCTGCAAGGAGCCGCGCGCCTTGCTATCAGTCCAGAAAGTTTGAACCGAATCCGAGCCGTCAAGTCCTTGTGTCCACTTCATTTTGAGGGTTCATGTCAACTGCACCGCCGAGTGATACTACAAGTGAAGCCTCATAGTGGAGGTGCGGTGAGAGTCCGCTATACATGCGGCGCAACGATCACGAACGACGTGGTTTGCGCAAAATCCAAAACCGAATACATTCACCCGCCCCGCCTCGTCAGGCTAGGTCCCGAACTCCGTGACGAAGGCTATGGCCGCACTGCCGAGATACTACACCGACTGCGTTGTTATCGCGACGACGCCTAACCTTGTCGGGTGCATCAGATTGCACTCCCGGTATGCTCAGGTCCTGTAATCTTCCCCGAACGTAGTACTTGAACCATAGGAAAATCAAAACTGTCGTTGCAAACTCAAGGGTCAGCAACAATGACGGAAATACACAGCAGGGTGTAGGAAGCCCACCGAGCGGGTCAAGGCGCATGGTTTCTTAAAGGGATGTCGACCAGACCCTCTTTAGCAGCAAGTAAACGCCTGTGCTGATGGAGCAAAAGGGATCGTGGTGGCGCGGAATCTGAGACGCGGGAGGAGTCTAGTGCCTCTGAGGAGCGATTCGTCTATTCCACGTCATGCGATTGCCTTGCCGATCGAGAAGAGGGTCCCACCGAAGGCCGTGTCCCGGTCTTCCATCGGAACCTTGGCGATCATGTCCACAACCTTCGCCAGCAGCGCGGGCGTGGGAATGGTGAAGCGCGCGCCCTCCATGTGCTTAGAGTAGGTCGTGCCGTTGCCGCCCAGAGTGCCCGTCGATTCGGGCGCAAGGCACTAGGGCCTTCTCCTCCTAGCGTCGCAGCCGTGGCTTTTGTATTTTGCCAATCGGTCAGACTTCAGAAGGGAACCGCGTCCCAAGACTACATTCAGCTTTGGCACGGAGACGCTAATCCCCTGGGCGAGAGCTTGGAAGCCGTCCAACAAACTACTGCCGTGATCCTCGGGGGCATTGCTCACAGCAATGCCCTCATAAGAGCTAACTTAAGCGGGAATTCCTTTGGGTCCCGTCGCTCGGCAGCAATTGTCAAAGCGTGAGGCACAGTCGGTTGTGTCCTCGGCAACGACATTGACGTGGGACGTATGATGATTGGGCGCGGTCGTCCGAGAGGACCGATGCTTATGACACCATTATGACACCACTTAAATTGCTTATCGTAGAGGACAACCTCCCCAGCCTGGAACTAATGACCGAGGTCTTCACCTCTCTAAAAGCCGAAGTGCGTCCCCTCAGCGATAGTGAAAAAGCGGTCGGGGTGGTCAATCAGGAAAAGTTTGATGGAATATTCTTAGACTTGGAAATGCCAAACCTGAATGGTTTCGATCTTGCGCGCCTCATCCGCAAGTCGTCATGGAATAAATCCACTCCCATCGTCATCGTGACTGGGCGCGAGGAAAGACAAACCATGCAAGATGCGTTTGCAATTGGGGCGACCTTTTTTCTCCAAAAGCCGGTGGACCGGCAGAAGCTGAGCGTCCTGTTCCGGACAGTGAGTGGCGGGATGATTGAGAACCAGCGTAAATCTACGCGTGTTCCAATCCAGGCCGCCGTCGCATGCACGGTGGGCTCCCGAACAGTCCGCGGGGTGAGTTGGAATCTAAGCCAGGGAGGAATGCAGGTGGAAGTGGGTGACTTGAAACCCAAGGACGCCGTCCGATTATCGTTTCGACTACCAGTTTCTGGAGTCGTCATTGATGTGGCTGGCGTAGTCGTGTGGGAAAATGCAAATCGGCAAGGAATCCAATTCACGAGTGTAAGCGCGCAAAGTCAGCAGTCAATTCGGCAATTTATAGCAGACGTCGAAAAGATGGAGCGCTAGTCGGACCTGACAAGGTCCAGGTCTTACGCGAATCTGGAACTAGCGGCTTTCGCTCGTGTGTTGGCGGAAGCGTTTGCGGCGTTACTAAGCAGTTGCTCGATAGTCTCGGCCGGGACGGGTTTGGAATACAGGTATCCCTGCGCTAGCTCGCAGCCAATATCCGTGAGCAAGTCCGCCTGCGCTTGTGTTTCGACACCTTCCGCAACGACCTTCAGCCGAAGACCGTGAGCAAGCATGACAATGATCCGAACGATTTCTCGGGTGTCGACATCCGTGTCCATGCGCGAAACGAAGGAACGGTCGACCTTCAGCGTATCCACTGGAAAGCGCTGCAGTCGGCTGAGGGAAGAGTATCCGGTGCCGAAGTCGTCGATGTCCAGATGAACGCCGAGCGCCTTTAACTCGGTCAGCACTACGGCAGACCTGTCGGCATCCCCCATGGCGATCGTCTCCGTGATCTCCAGGTTCAGACAACCAGGATCCAGTCCGGTCTCCTGCAAAGTGTTGCCAATCTGAGAGGCCAGATCGGGCTGCGCGAACTGTTTGGAAGTGATGTTTACATTGAGGGTAAGCGGAGGATCAGACGGAAAGAGTCCCTGCCATGAGCGGAGCTGGTGGCAAGCCTCATAAAGCAGTTGCCGGTTGATGGACAAGATGATTCCAGTTTCGTCCGCAACTGCGATGAATTCCGCAGGCATGACCAAACTTTCGGGACGCTGCCAACGGCTGAGCGTCTCGAGCCCCACGATCTGTCCGCTGCGCAAGGAAACAATCGGCTGGTAGTAAACGCGGAACTGGTTCAACTCGACAGCTTTGCGCAAGTCGGTTTCGAGCTGCAACCGTTTGATAGCACACGCGTGCATGGCATGGTCGAATACCTCACAGCGGGCCTTACCACTGCTCTTGGCGCGATACATGGCAATCTCGGCGTCCCGCAGGAGGTCCTGCGCCGTCATTCCGCGATTGTTGCTGAAAGCAATCCCAATGCTGACGGAGAGCACAATCTCTTGACCGTTAGAATCGAAAGGAATGGCCAGTCTCTGCTGAATGCGCTCGGCGACGCGAATGGCGTCGCTGGGGTCATGAAGATCCTCGATGAGCACCGCGAACTCATCGCCTCCAGGTCGGGCAAGAGTACTCTCGCCCCCGAAGAGTTCGGCGTCTTCGCCGACAGGCGACCTTGCGACAGTGTCGGCGCCGCGCAGACCTGCCGTTAGACGTTTCGCGATTTGCACCAGCAGGCCGTCACCGGCGGCGTGGCCCAGACTGTCGTTGAAGACTTTGAACTCGTCAACGTCAATGAATAAGACGGCGAATTTTAATTCCGAGTGCCGGCGCCAGACAGTGACGATCCGTTGCAAGCGGTCGAGAAAGAGGGAGCGGTTAGGAAGATCGGTTAAACTGTCATGGAAGGACTGGTGCGCCAACCTCTCTTCGGCACGTTTCCTCTGGGTGATGTCGCGGTTCACGATGACTAATCCAAGAGTCTCGCCCTCCGGGCTCTGAATGGCGCTAGCCGTGGACTCAAGAAAACGCCAGGAACCGTCCTTGTGTCGGACGCGGTATTCGAGTCGCTCTCCCCGGCCAGTGCTGCTAGCCTTCGCAGAAGCTTCCATCACACGCGCGCGATCGTCAGGATGAACCTGATCCATGGAAGAAGTTGCTGCCAGGTCTTCCGGACCATACCCAAGGATTTTCTGATAGGCGGGACTGTTATAGAGGCGCTGCCCGTTGGGGTCTATCACCGCAATCATGTCGGCTGCATTTTCCGTAATCAGTTGAAAGAGTTGCTCGCGCTCGGCCAGTTGGCGGCGGATTCGCTGCAACTGCCGCTGTTGGTACATGGTGTATATGTCGAATAACAGGACGAGAGCAGCCAGTCCACGAACCCACTCTTTCAGGTTAAGCAAATAAACTGTGTCGGTGGGCCTTTGGAGACCAGGAAAGGCTAAAGAAAGGATTCCGAACGTCAGGACCAGGGTGACGGTAACGGCGGAGCCCCAAAGCCACCACTCCCGCCCCTCGACTTGGCGCATGCGGAAAGCAGGAGTCTTCGTAGTGCTCTCGGACAGAGAATGTCTACTCACGGCTTTGGCTGCCTGTTCACTATTGCACGTGCCGCCCGCGTGCCAATCTGTTTTTCCCAAGGTTGATTGAGTGGCACGCTTTCCGTGTTTGGATGGGCCAGCAGGCGGCTGAGTTCCTGAACAAGAAGCCCGGAATTAATTGGCTTCGATAAGTAACCGTCGAAGCCTGAGTTCATGATTTTTTCCCGATCGCCCTGCATAGCGTAAGCGGTAACCGCCACAACCGGCAGGGAAGTGAAGCGCGGGTTCTCGCGAAGCTTACGCACGACGGCAAACCCGTCCATCAGCGGCATGCCAATGTCCAGTAGCAGTAGGTCAGGGGGCGCCTGCTCTACCATCGCCAGCGCTTCCTTACCATCGCACGCCTCCGCTACACCGTATCCACGGATCTCCAGCAACTCCCGAAGCAACTCGCGGTTGGTGGGATTGTCTTCTGCAATCAGTATTGTTTTCATGACTGCCCCGCAGACTTGGCAAGCCTGCGGCCCGCGATGACCCTTCTTACCTCGATGATGAGCTGCTGCTGCCACGATCCGTTCTTTTGCAGCAGTGATTGGGTTTCACGGCTGAGCAGAGCCGTCTCCTCTGGAGTCAGATTTTTACCGGTCATTACGAGAATGGGCAGATCTTTCAACGTGACCTCTTGCCGTACGTGGCGGATAACCTCAAATCCGTCCATGCCTGGCATCAGCAGATCGAGCAGGATTGCGCCTACAGTTTTGTTCGCGAGCACTTCCAAAGCTCGTTTACCGCTTTGCACGCCTTGAGTCTCGTATCCCGCGGCGCGCAGAGCCTCCTGCAAGAGCTCCAGCGCTTTGGGGTCATCGTCCACCAGTAGGATGGACGAATCGTCATCGGCAGCCAATGGCACATGCCGGCGAATCGCCTCCAACAGTGCGGGCTTGCGAACAGGCTTAATAAGATAGTCGGCGGCACCCAAGGCAAAACCTACCTGCCTTTGATCCACGATGGAGAGGATGATGACCGGGATATTAGCCGTTTCTGGGTTCTTACGAAGCGCTGCCAGGGTTTCGAAGCCATTGCTGCCCGGCATCAGCACATCCAGGGTGATGGCGTCCGGACGCAGTTGTTGAGCTTTCTTAATTGCTTCGACTCCTGACTCGGCCATCACCAGCCGGTATTCCGGCTCCAGGTAGCCGGCCAGAAGCTCACGCGACGAGCTTTCGTCATCAACAATCAGCACCAGTGGGGTGAGACGACCTGACGCAGCGAGAACAGAAGCTTTTGCCGGTTCGACAACCGGCTGCACCTCCGATGTCGGCTCCGCCGCCATAAGAGTAAAGGTGAATCGGCTGCCTTTCCCAAACTCGCTTTCCACTGAAATCTGGCCCCCCTGTTGCTCGACTAGCCGTTTCGTTATAGCAAGCCCCAATCCTGTGCCTTCATGGGTCTCATCGATGCCTCCCTCAACTTGCCGAAATTCGTCGAAAATGACTTTCTGGTCTTCCGGCCGGATGCCTATCCCCGAATCCGTTACCGACACGCGCACGAAGTCGCGATAATCGATGCACTCGATGGCGACCCGACCGCCTTTGGGAGTGAATTTGACCGCGTTACTCAGCAGGTTGTACAGGATTTGCTTAAAACGCACGCGATCTGCCTTAAGAAGAGAATTGCTCTCCAACTTCTGCTCAAGCCGGATGTTCTTGGCTACCGCCAGCGGATGAATGATGGAGAGCACCTCCGGTAAGGCGTCCCTTATAAGAAACTCTTCGCTACGCAGTTCCAGTTGTCCGGCCTCGATCTTGGAAAGGTCCAGAATGTCGTTGATCAACTGCAGCAGGTGGGCTGAGCCTTGTTTGATGTGATTGACGAAGCGCTTCTGTTTCTCATTGAGCTGACCAGGCACCCCTTCCGCCAAAAGATCGGAAAAACCCACGATTGCATTCAGCGGGGTCCGCAATTCATGACTCATACTGGCCAGGAACTTGCTCTTCAGTTTGGTTGCGCGTTCGACCTCCCGATTGCGAAGCTCCAGTTCTTGATTGCTCGCAGCCAACTTCTCAGTAAATTTGCGCTTTTCTGCTTCATCCCGCTTTCTCTGAGTGACATCGACTGCGACAACAACTTCCGCAGCGCGGCCTCCAAAGTTCATACCGTAAGAGGTGATCTCCGCGTCTAGATCGCTCCCGTCTTTCTTAAGATGTTTCCATATCCCAAGCTTCTCATTCCCATCTCGGACCCCAACTACACTTGCGAGCAGGGAAGGCACATCCCCAGGCGGACGAATGTCTTTGATAGTCATTGACAAGAATTCGTCGCTGGAATATCCGTACTTCTTCACTGCAGCACGGTTGACCGCAAGAAATTGGAGTGTCTCCCGGTCATAAACCCAGGTCGGATGCGGGTTATTGTCAAACAATTTGCGGTGTCGCTCTTCCGTCTCCTGCAGCAACTCCTGCGCGCGCTTGTGCTCGGTAACGTCGCGGGTAATCTTGGAAAATCCACGCAGTTTACCCGTGCCGTCAGTCAGAGCAGTAATGACGACGTTGGCCCAAAATCGTGATCCGTCCTTTCGTAGCCGCCAGCCATCATCCTCACAACGGCCTTTGGCAACGGCTATTTGGAGCGTGTGCCCCGGTTTATCTTTTAGCAGATCTTCTTGAGGATAAAAGCAGGAGAAATGCCGGCCTACAATTTCATCGGCCTTGTAACCTTTGATGCGTTCAGCACCTTGGTTCCAGCTGGCCACGTGTCCGGTGGGATCGAGCATGAAAATGCCGTAGTCATCGACACCTTCCACCAGCAGACGAAAGTTCTCCTCACTTTCACGCAATTTTTTGTCTATTCCTTTGCGTTCCGTGACATCTCGTGCGACGGCATAGATAATTTTGAGTTTGGGTGTCGAGACCGCATTCCAGGAAAGCCATTTGTAGGAACCGTCTTTACACAAATAGCGGTTCTCAAATGCAAAAATTACCTCCGAATTCTCCAGCCGTGAGGCTTCAGTTGCCGTGGCCAGACGATCGTCAGGATGGATGAACTCCACATAGGGTTTTGCCTTCAGTTCTTCCGTAGTAAAGCCCAAAACCTTTTGCCAGGAGGGGTTAAGATTCTTGAAAAACCCGTCAAATCCTGCAATACAAAACATGTCGATTGACAAGTCGATGAACCGATTCCCCGTCTCCAGTCGGGAATAGAGAGAAGCCATAAAAGCGCTTACTCCAAGACCAACCACGACAAACACAAGACCAAGAAGCCATATGCGCCGTTCCACGGCCCAAACACCCTGACGTAAAGCAGACAATGGCTGTTCTACAAGAACTCCCCAACCGTATTGACCCACCGGTTCGTATCCGGCAAAGAAAGAGTCGCTCCCGCGCACAAAGGCCCCGTGGCCGGCGCTGCCTGCCCGCACCCGTTTGACGGGCTCATACGCGCTTAGATCAATCGGAGGAGAATAGGAATCGATGTTCGGGCGGGCCGACAAATGACCGCGCTGGTCAACCAGCGAGATGGTCCACGCACCTTCAATCTTGGTTTCCACCAGATGGCGGCTCATGGTATCGAGCGCATACGGGGCCATGAGAATGCCAATAGGCTTGCCGCCTTGATCTTGGATTGGAACGACTATGGCGACGACCAACTGATGAGGTGCAACCGCGGTTTGATACACCTCTGAAATGTAAGGCTTCCAATTACGCGACTCTCCCTTGTACCAATCGCGGTACGCGAAATTCCGCTTGAGCACAGCCGGCTCAGGTGGGTAGATCGCCCGCATTGTTCCATCGAGTTCGTAGGCACTGACAAAAGCGAAGTCCGGACGCATGCTACTCGCTTGCTTCAGGTTGAATTCGACTTCGTTTAAGTCCCTTACTTCCCATGCCTGCATAAGTTTTCTGCGGGCGGCAATCGACTGCAGGAAGGCAGTGCTTTGACGGAAGTTTTCCTCCACCAGAGTGGCTGAAACGCGGGCAATTTGGGTACCCTCGGTGGCAGCCTGGTTTTCAGTCTCGTGCCGCAGGACTTGACCAACGGAATAGGCGAAAATCGCGATCGGAAGGACCATCAACAGCAGAAATAGGACATAGAGGCGCCATTGGCTTTCAGATACCCATTTCCCGATTTTGGCGCGCGTTGTCATTGAACCCTCATCGTTTGAAACTCTTCGTTTGGGCCGTCGTCTTAGTTTTTGCTTTTCGCTAACTTAGAAGGTTCAGTTCTTGCGCGCACTCGACCAAGTATCTATCCAGCTGCCCCTGCCCCGCGAGAGAGGAAATCTGCTGTTCCTGTCCTCACCAGTCGCTCAAACTGGTCGAAGATCTTCGGATCCCACCATCCCTTTGCTACTTCCTCTTTCATCGTTTGCAGCGCATCAGTAATGGAAAAAGCCTTCTTATACGGTCGGTCAGTGGTCAGCGCGTCATAAACATCTACAATCTGCAGGACACGGGCGGTAACCGGAATAGCTTCTCCCCGCAGCCCATCGGGATAGCCCGAGCCGTCGAGCTTCTCGTGGTGATGCCGGATGATCGGAAGTACAAAACGGAAGGATTTCAATGGCGCACAAATGCGCTCGCCTACTACAGAATGCGCGCGGATAATTGTCCATTCGTCGGGCGTCAATCGCCCGGGCTTCAGCAGAATCGCATCCGGCACGGCAATCTTTCCAACGTCGTGCACGATTCCAGCACGCCGCAGCGCGGTAATTTGATCCTCTGCAAGATCCAGTTGTTCACCTAAACGAGCTGAATACTCCGCCAGACGTTCACAGTGACCATGAGTGTAGGGATCTTTTCCTTCAATGCTGCGCGCAAGCGTGAACAGGACCGACTCAGCTCGCTCCAGTTCGTCCGTGCGCAGCTTAAGCCTCAGAAGAGACCGTACGCGTGCAAGCAGTTCGGTTCTATCGACCGGACGGGTCAGAAAATCATCCGCTCCCACCTTGATGCCCTCGATCCGATCCTGCCTGTCAGAAAGAGCTGTGATCAAAATCACGGGTATCAAATACGTGTCTGGGTTGTTTTTGATTTTCTCGCAAGCCTCAAAACCGGTGAGGCGCGGCATCATCACGTCCAATAGCACTAGGTCGACTTGAGTTTTGACTAACTCCTGAATGACTTCTTCGCCGTCGGAAACGGTGATGACTTTAAAACCTTGAGTTGTGAGGAGTTCCTCTAATAGTTCGCGGTTCGCGATTTGGTCGTCGGCGACCAGGATGGTGCCGGTGACAGATTGATGCGACTTAGAGAACATACATCTACTCCGGCAGACCTACTAAGAGTGGCACAGGGAGATGCGTAACCTCTAATTACCGAAGTCATACTTTTGTGATCGCGTCCGGATTGTGTAACTAGTGAAAGGGTAACTAAACTAAGGTGAAGTTTCCTAAATGAGACCGCTTGTGTGACCGGACGTGTGCACCCGATGTCTCTACATGTGAGCGCACCAAAGACGTGCTGCTCGCCCCCCCGTTGCGTAGCGAGGCTTTGAGCAAGCAACGCTGTTTCCAACATTCCTGCACCGACATTTCAATACCGGGAGGTTTGAATCGTGAGCAACTAAGAATCAACGATGGGGACTCGCGTTTTGAGAGAAGCCACGGTCACAACGTCCCGACCGAGGGCTTTCGATTCATAGAGGCATTGATCCGCTATTTGGAGCAACTCATCCGCTGCTGAAGCGTGCTCCGGAAACGCTGCTACACCCGCCGAGATTGAAAGCGCGCCAAGATTCTGCTTTTTGTATTGCAACCGCAGGCTCTTTACCTCGGAGCGCAATGCGTTCGCACGGAGAGCTGCGTTCTGCGCCGAGGACTCAGGCAGGATGATCGCGAACTCCTCCCCGCCATAGCGGCAACATATGTCGGTGCCCCGAAAGAAAGTGCGAAACAGGTCGGCAAGGGACTGGAGCACCATGTCTCCTGCATCGTGGCCGAACGTATCATTGAACTTCTTGAAGTGATCGAGGTCGAGGAAAAGAACAGCCAACGACTGCTTTTTGCGGCTGGCTATTTGTAATTCTCTTTCCAGCGACTCCTCCAGGAAGCGCCGATTGAACAGGCGAGTGAGCGGATCACGAATCGACTGTTCACGAAGCGTTTCGCGCAGCTGAAGACTGGCTAGCGAAAGGGCGATATGCGAGGCCACGCTGATGGCCAGTTGCTGACGAGATTCCCTTAAACTCCCCGTCCGGGAACTGTTTGGGACAGGGGTTGTATCCTCGAACTCGAGATGCAGGACACCAATTGTATTTCCCTGCGCGACCATCTGTATGCACAGACACTCAGTGATTAAACCCTGAGTCAAATGTTGGCAAGCGATGCCACTACCAGAAGATTCGCTCCAGTGAGGCTGGCCTCGGCGGAGAGACCAGCATGCATCGGGAGGAAATGTAGGCGCTAGCGAGTCCCTTTTGCCCCACCGAACTGCTGCTTCGACGAGGTCTCGCGACGACCTGAACAGATAGAGGGCCCCGGAAGGAGCTTCGGTAAAAAGCTTCTGCATGTAGTCGGCCGCGACAGCGCAGGCTTCCTGAACCGACCCACTACACTGCAGCAGCGCCGCCATTTCATTCAGTACGGTCATCTGCTTTGTGTGGAATTCCAATTCCTTCACTAATAGGTCCAATGACTCCGCATGTTGCCGCTGTACTTCTTTCGCCCGCAGCTGTTCAGAAATGTCCTCATAGATCAGGTACGCGCCTCGTACCTCACTGTTTAGGAGTAACGGGACGCCATGCAGTGCCAGGTCAAGAAGTTTCCCGTCCTTGCGCCGTTGTCGCACTGTTCTTTGTAATGCGTTACCGGCGAATATTTGCGGGATTAGTTGCGCGGAGTCCGTGGCCTCATCATCATGGATCCCCATACTCGCGATGTCCATCGAGGCGAGTTCGCGTCGGTCGTACTGGAAGAGTTTTTCGAAGGCGGGATTCGCCAGTTCCACACCACCCTCCCGGTCAAGAACGGCGATCCCCAGGGGACTATTTTGAATCAGGGAATCTAAATAGGTGGTTTGTTCATTCAGGTCAATTGCCAGGCGGTGTCGCTCACTGACCTCGGATCCCACGATGAGTCCTACCGCTGACAGCACCAGCATGAGCAGGGCGACCTTGGCGAACAGGGCTGGGGTTGGGGGGAACAAATGCATCGCGACTACGATTCCGAAATTTAGTGCCAACAGGCCTGAGACAACCCGCCGGACCCCATGACGCATTGCAATCCAGATGATCGGAATGAAACACAGGTAAAAATGATCGTAACGCCCGTCCTTGGTGCCGAACATCATCCAAAGTACGGCCGCTATCGTCAATCCCTGGCCACAGGCTTCTGCTAGCATGCCAGGCGTGAGCATTGTTCTGCCGGAATGGGCTCCGCTTGACGGGGACTGGACGGGCGTCGGCGTAAGCCATTTCCGAACATACGGAAATACATGGACGAGAAGAAAAGGTGCAATACCCACTAAGCCGATGGTGTCTCCCAGAAACCACCCCAGCGCAGAGGACTTGTATTCACCCCACTTAATGCTGTGATCCGCAATCAGACACGCCACACCAATGATGGCTGCTCCTACAGCAGCTGCCGCACTCACCAAAACATAGCGGACCACATCTCGTCGTCGGCGCAGCCCAAGATCGATTTGCGCAGGACCACGCAACACGTATGCAGCCGCCCCATAAAAAAGCGCGATTCCGGCGGAGCCAACCGTGTTGCTGAAGGACATGACTGGCTGGGCATATAGAACCCTGCCGGCAAAAGTATCCGCAAGACAGGCCAGAAGCGCATACCACGGGCTGACTCCCAACATCAGCGCCATAACCAGACCAATCGCGGGATACCAGGCAACGAACCCAACGCGAGAAAAGAAAATGACTTCGGGACGGTTCAGCAGAAGGTATAGCAGCACGAACGAAAGGGAAACCAGAGCGTGGCGAGCGAGGGTGCGGCGCGAATACATAAACGGAACCTCGATGCCAGTTTTAGTGATGTGAGTGGTTCGGCTGCGCGATTTATGATCCGCCTCCGGATGCGCACGCTCGTCTAGCTATAGGTGAACATGCCCAAACCGATCTTGCTGCAGAATTCAGACTTCTTAAATTACCTAAGTAATTGCAAATTAGAGCGAACTGTAAATCTTCCTAAATGTGATGCATTGTGCGCCGGTTCTCTGCGAGGGCTTCGGCAAGCCCGTTCCATTATGAGCGACGTCTCACTCTACAAGAGATGAGGGCAGTAATCGTTGCAGAAAGGGAGCCCTTTAAGACCTACTACTGGATACTGGCTGAGACGGGACTTCGTGCCGGCGAGATTGGCGCTCTAACGGTGGCCAAGCTTCTCCTGGAACAGGGTGCCATTCGCATCTCGCAGAGCGTGTGGCGTGGAACAATTCAAACGGTAAAGTCAAGAAAAGGCAATCGCATCTGTGAGATCTCTCCATTATTGGTGGGGCATCTTCGCAGTTACGCGCGCTCTTGGCGACCAAATCCGTCAAACCTGTTGTTCGCCACACGCAACGGAACGCCGTGGGATATCGACACGATACGCAAGCGCAAGCTCTGTCCCTTGCTCGAGAAGTTGGGAATCGAGGCGCTACGGTTTCCATGCGTTTCGTCACGGCAAAGCGACCGCGATGGGTCAGGAGCAGGTCGCGATAGCTACCCGTCAAAATCGACTCGGTCAGTCCCACGCGCGAACAACGATGGGATACACGCACGCAATTACAGAAGATGGACGCCGCTTCGCGGCGCGCCTCGGGCAACAGCTGATGATGGGCTCTGCCTGAATTTTGGACCCAATTGGGCCTCGATTGTTTTTGGGGGAGAAGCCAAGTGATTGGAAAGACTAAGCTAGATTGGTTGCGGGGGGTGGATTTGAACCACCGACCTTTGGGTTATGAGCCCAACGAGCTACCAGACTGCTCCACCCCGCATTTCGATCATAATCAATGACATCGACATCGTCAAACTTCCCAGCCCTTATCCCGTCGCGTGACCTCTTTAATTCTTCGCTCTTCGCTCCATCGGTCGATCTAGTTGGAACCCGTCGAACCGCGAACGTTCGGAAACCTGGTTTCCTTCTAAAAAATCTTCGACCTCACGCCAACCGCATCCAAAGTCTCGTTCCCGGCATCGAACAAACGCTGAAGTTTGTCCGGATTAAAAACTCAATTGGTTACGCGGCAAGGAGAACATCGTTTATGGCCAAGAAGGATCTCAACGCAAAAGCGCCCGCCAGTGAGCGGCGCGTCAGCGCGCAGCCTCGCCTTCATCAGCGTGCTGCCGAAATTCAAAAGTATGGAACCGTCTCGCACATGTTGCCTCTCGATCTGGAGGAACCCGTCCGCCTCGAAATGACTGAACAGCTCAACCTGATGCTGGCCGATACCATCACTCTGCGAGATCTCTACAAGAAATCGCATTGGCAAGTGGCCGGACCAACTTTCTATCAGCTCCATCTTTTGTTCGACAAGCACCATGAAGAGCAGGCGGAAATTGTGGATACGATCGCCGAACGGATTCAACTTCTCGGCGGCATCTCCATTGCCATGGCGGCTGACGTGGCCGAGACGACGCGAATCGAGCGTCCGCCGAAGGGCAGGGAAGAAGTTCCAGTACAGATTTCGCGCCTTCTTGACGCACACCAAATCATCGTTGGTAACTGCCGCAAATTGGCAGATCGTTCCGACAAGCTGGGCGACGCGGGCACCAACGATCTCGTCGTCAGCGACATATTGCGCACCAATGAATTGCAAATCTGGTTCCTCAGCGAGCACTTGGTGGATGCTCCCCTGGTGCTCGCAGATCAGACACGGCTGCGCGACGCCAGCTAAGCCACCTTGCCACTAGTTCAACTTGAAAGCGAAACTGAGCAGGCTCCCATCAAGGAGCCTGTGTCTTTTTCAGTGTCTTCCGATCCTCGCCGACGAATATCGCGTGCTGCTTTGGTTCTCCTGTAGCAAATTAGAAACTTCTCCGATAAACAAATACCAGCTAATATTGAACTCGCCGTTAAAGCAACCCAGACATGCCATCTTCTCTCGAACAGATTCTTTCCAGCTACGATGACCACGCCCCGCTGGCGCAAGCCTCAACCATTCCCGCTGCCTGGTATGTCGACCCGCGCATCGCGGAACTCGAGCGCCTCACCGTTTTCAGCAAGACCTGGCAACTGGTTGCGCGCACCGACCAACTCCAAACGCCCGGACAGTTCATATCCACAATGGTTGCCGGAGAACCTGTCGTCGTGGTTCGCGGGAGTGACGGAGTTCTTCGCGCCTTCTACAACGTCTGCCGCCACCACGCTGCTGCTGTCGTCACTCAGCCCTGCGGTCAGGCTGCGCTGTTACATTGTCCATATCACGGTTGGAATTACGGTCTTGATGGATCGCTAAAAGGGATGCCTGAGTTCGAAGGAGTCGAGAATTTCGATCGCGCGCAAAATGGCCTGGTTCCCATCCGCGTCGAAACCTGGGAATGTTTCGTCTTCGTGAACCTCGACAACAATGCCGCGCCCTTGCTCGAATTTCTCGGAGGTCTCGTCAAGCGTATTGCTCCTCTGGGCATCAGCAAATTGCATTACTTCGACCGCCGCACCTACAACATTCATTGCAACTGGAAGGTCTTTGTCGATAATTACCTCGACGGCGGCTACCACGTCCCACACCTGCATAAGGGTTTGAATTCAGTCCTCGATTACAAGCAGTACACCATCGAGAATGAAGATCGCTATTGCCTGCAATCCAGTCCCATGGTCGCGTCTGATGAAGACGCGGCGATGGGAGCCGCGCGCAAAGGCGATCGCGCATGGTACTTCTGGCAGCATCCCAACCTGATGATCAACTGCTATGAGGGATACATGGATACAAATCTCGTGATTCCCGTCAACGTCGATCACTGCACCGTGATCTTTGATTTCTATTTCGCCGGCATCGGCGAGGCGCACCGCGAATACAACGAACAGTCGGTGAACGTCGGCAATCGCGTGCAAGAAGAAGATTTGGGTATTTGCGAAGACGTTCAGCGCGGTCTGAAGTCGCGAGCCTATCGCGCCGGACGCCTTTCTGTTCGGCGTGAGGCAGGGGAACAATTATTTCACCGTCTACTCGCCGCCGATCTCAAGCGCCCCACCACTTCGCCCGTAGAGACGTAGCTTGCTACGTCTCTGCATCCGAATCACATTCATTCCTATTCCGATTCCTGTTCCCGCCGCATCGCTCGCAAATCGATCCCCAAATGCTCAGCCTTCTTATAAAGATGGCTTCGCTCCAGTCCCAGGGACTTCGCGGCCAAACTCACATTGGAATGGCTACGCCTTAATTCCGCCAGAATTACTTCTCGCTCAAAACCATCCACGCGATCAGACAGCGTCCCCGATGCGAATGTAGCGGACCCTGCCACGCCGGTCCCACCCTTCGGCATAGCAACCTCCACCGTCGCCAGGTCCACCTGCCCGTCAGTGGCCAACAGCATCAACCGCTCAACCATGTTACGCAGCTCCCGCACATTGCCCGGCCACGCTTGAGACTGCAATGCCGCGATTACCTCCGGGGAGAAGGGAATTGCCTTCCATCCGTTCTGGGCGCTGACTTGCGCCGCAAAATGCGCGACCAATGCCGGGATATCTTCCCGCCGTTCTCGCAAGGGCGGCAGCACAAGCGGGAAAACATAAATCCGATGAAACAGATCCTGTCGGAATTTCTGCTCGCGCACCCGCGCTTCCAGAGCGCGATGGGTCGCCAGTACCACTCGCACATCCACGCTGACTGGCTTGTCACCACCGATGCGCTCCACTTCTCCCTCTTCCAGCACGCGCAACAATTTGGCCTGCATTGTCAGCGGCATGTCGCCAATCTCATCCAGAAAAATCGTGCCATGATTCGCCTGCTCAAATTTTCCGATGTGCCGTCCTGCTGCGCCCGTGAACGATCCCTTCTCGTGTCCGAAAAGTTCCGACTCAATCAGCTCCGCCGGGACCGCCGCGCAGTTGAGAGTGACAAACGCACCGCCGGACCGACCACTGCGCTCGTGTATCGTTCGCGCCACCAGTTCTTTTCCCGTGCCCGTCTCTCCCAGAATGCAAACCCGCGTTTCGCTCGCCGCGACACGATCCACTTGCGCCATCACCCGCTGCATTACGGCGCCCTGCCACACAATCTCATGTTTGCCCAGGCGCTGCTTGAGCTGCTGGTTTTCACTCTCCAGCCGCCGCAGTTTCAAAGCATTTTCCACCGTCAGCAGAAGTTTCTCGGTGGAGATAGGCTTCTCCAGAAAATCCAGCGCCCCTAGCCGCGTTGCGCGCACCGCCATTTCGATGTCGGCCTGCCCTGACATCATCACTACCGGGGCTGTCACTCCCTGGGCTTTCAATTCCTCCAGCAACTCCAGGCCACCCTTTCCTGGCATTACCACGTCCGAGAGAATCACGTCGAACTTCTGCGACTTGGCAAGTTCGAGGGCTTTGCTCGCGTTGTCGCAGACGGTTGCGTCGTGCCCAGCCAGGCGGAACGCTCGCGCCAGCGACGCGAGAGTATTGGCCTCGTCATCCACGATCAGTAAGTGTGCTTTCGTTGGCAACAATCCTCCCAATCTGTCAGTTGTTTCAGCCGGACCTGCGCCCATGTTCCGCATCCCGCGGTAACTCGATCACGAATGTCGTCCCTCGTTCTGGTTCACTCTGCACCCGGATTCTGCCCCCATGATCGCTGACTACCGACTGCACAATAGCCAGTCCCAGCCCGCTACCCTGCTGCTTGCTCGTATAATAAGGAGTAAAGATTCGTGCCGATTCCTCCGGCGTCAATCCAATTCCCGTATCCGCCACTTCGATGATGACGTTGCTATCGTCGTTTCGCGTGCGCAAGCTCAGAACTCCGCCGCGGGGCATTGCCTCCTGAGCGTTCAGGACAAGATTTAATATCGCCCGGTGCAGCAAATCCGCATCGGCCTCCACCGGCGCCAGATGCGGATCCAGCCGCACATCACAATTGATCTTCGCATGTCCCGGCGCTTTCAGTTGCGCCTGAAAGAGCTGGATCACTCCCATGATCAGTTCATTCACTTGCACCCGACGAAACTGCGGCTGCGGCATCCTCGAGAATTCGCTGAACCTTTCAATGATCCCTTTCAGATTTGAAATCTCCGCCAACAGCGTTCTTGAACTCTCACGGAAGACTTCGTCGAACTGCTCCGGAGTTTGTTGACGTGCTCGTATCAGGTTCTCCACCGTAAGCTGAAGCGGAAACAGCGGATTCTTCAATTCATGCGCCAGCCGCCGCGCCAACTCCCGCCACGCCGCTACACGCTCCGCTTGTAATAGACGCTCTTTCTGCCCAAGCAGTTCCGTCGTCATTCGGTTGAAGGAATCTGCCAGTTGTCCCAGTTCGTCATCCCCCAACACATCAACGCGTGCATTCCAATTTCCCAGCGCGACTTCCCGCGCGGCATGCGCCAGCTGTTCCACCGGACGAGTCACGCGCGCCGCTGCCCAACTGCTTACAAGAATCGCGATCAGTATTCCTCCGCTGCCGACGATCAGCGCCGCTGATCCAATGCGCCGCAGCAACTCCACATACGTCCGCCGTGAATTTCCAATCAGCAGAATTGCCAATAATGGACGGTCCTTCCCCGTTCCCGCCCCCAGCAGCGGTATCGCGTGAAACACTTCATCTTCCACCTCATTCCCTGACCACCGCACCAGTCTCGTGGTTTCTTCTTCGGAGCGCCGCACCACATCAACCAGGGGCTCCAGCTTTTCGACCGGACGTAGGCTTTCTTTGGACTCGGCTGAGGGATCCACCAGGAACTCCGGTGAGAAACGGTCGCCGCGGTTCTGATACAGGAGGGCCCGAGTGCCAGCCGGCATATCCAGAGCAGCCAGAAAACTCCGGTCCAAGCGGCGTCCCCCGATTACATAAATCGGATGATCTCCAATATGAGTCGCAGCAACAGCAAACAGTCCGAGTGCCGAGGCATCCTGCAATTCTTCCTGCTTCAGAAACGCTCCATGGTCCGCCTCCGAGGGCAGGCTGCCAAAGGCATTATCCGGATGTCCAAACTTTGCAGGCGACTGAGCGGACGAAATGATCGTACCGTTGCTTTCCACAAATTCAAGAAAGTCGAGCTGACTATCGTCGGCCGTCGTCTTAGCCAACTCAAAATATGGACCCGGATCCGCTGCCGCCCGGTTCAAAGCCGTTGCCATGCGCTTCGCGGCTTCCGAGGCCGCAATTGCCTCCACGCGCCGCGCCACCGCCTCACCCTGGCGGTTGAACTCTCGCCGGAACTGCGTAACCAGGGCAGCCGTTCTTTCATTCTCACTGCGGTCGAAAGCCCTTCGTGTTACCGCCGACACCAGCCAGGCGACAGCCGCCACTGACAGAAAAACGGTCAGCGCGAACAGAGTCAGCAACTTTCGGCGGAACATTATCGATCCAAACTTTCCATGAAAACTTTACGCATCGCTCTGGGAATGAGGAATACTTCGCATCATATCTCACGATCCTAACTGCGCGATGCTCGATCCATCTCTCCTACCTCGGCTGCGGTTCCGCCTGCGCGCTTTGGTTTGCCAGATTCATGCCTCGCAGCACATCGTTAGCGAAAAAGAACTTCCCATCGGCGGGAACCATCATGATCTGCAGCTTGTCAGACAGCCGCTCGGCCACAATCTTATTAATCAGCAACGGATTGTTTTTCAAAACCGATGCCTCGCTTTGCAACCGTTCGGCGTCAGCGGCAGCCGTCACCCGGATTCGATCCGCTTCGGCATCCGCCAGCAACTTTCGGCGTTCTCCTTCGGCTTTGCTGTCGATCAGCTTGGCCTGGGCTTCTCCTTCCGCGTTCTGGATGGTCGCCTCTTTGCGTGCCTGGGCCTCCAGCCTGCTCTGTTCGATCTGCTTCTGTTTCAGCGGCAGAGTATATTTCATCGCATCGGATTCGCTCTTCGCTCGCAAGACCCGTACCCGCGCTTCGCCTTCCGCCTGCTTGACCTGGCGCGCTTTCATCGCCTCGGCTTCGAGTTCCGCGATTTTCACTTCCTTCGCCTTCAATTCCGTCTCCACACTCATGCGATCGTTCTCCTGCTCTTTCAGCAAGTATGCTTGCAGTCCCTCTGCATACTCCGGCGGCAACTGGATGTCGCGCAACATAACTTCTTTCACAACGATGCCGTCCGCCGCTAGCCTCTGCGTAATCAACTCCGCGGCTTTCTGCCGCACTTCTTCGCGTTTCGCCGAAAAAACATCTCGCACCGTATAGTTCGGCACAATCTCCCGCCACACGCTGGCCACCGTCGGCGGCACGATTTCTCTTTCAACCGGACGCGGCAAATTCTTCTCGATGTAATCCAATCGCTTCGCCTCCAGTCGATACCGCACCGTGATTGCCAAACCCAATGTCAGGCCTTCCTTCGCCTGTACATTCAAGGGCTGTGCGTGGGACGGCTGAGCCTTCGCGGAAGACTTGCTCGGCTCAGTTTTCCCGTCCTCCGACATGCCGGTGGTAAAGATCTGATCCCGCGTATCGAACAATTCCACTTCCTCCACGAGCGGAGTTACCAGATGCGCTCCTGGGTACAGCGTTCCCGGTTCGCTTCCACTGATCTGACTCACGCGCACGCCGGCCATCCCGCTCGGCACCACCACAATGCTGAACGCCACCAACAGCGGCCCCCACGCCAGCATGGCAAGCGCCAGTGAGGTTCGCCAGCGCATCGCAATCGGAGCCACAGCTTTTTCGCCCGTCTCCAGTGCCCGCCGGTACAGAAGTTCCCGATACACGTCAAAGGCGAGGATGCCTGCCGCCACAATCATCATCCCTACGCCGCACGTAATCAGCAAATACTTCAATGTAAGCATTTTCGTTCTCCCTCGCGCCTCAGCGCTTCTGACTGGCCTTCACCGCTGCTGTCTGCCTCACAAAAAACACTCGAATCACTTGCCCGAAAATAAATTCTTCCGCCAGCAACGCCACCGCCACAGAGAAAATCAGTCCTGCCACCGCCGTCGTGAACGTGATCGCCGTCTGCACAATGTCCCTCCGCCCCGACGTGCCGGGTCCGTTGATGGAGGAGCAAGCTAAGACCCCAACCTGCACCGTTGAATCGAAGGGCCTTACTGGCCCCACTGCAAGCAGCTGTTGCTCTCTCACAGCACACCGTGTCATCTCCGACACAGAAAGAAAATCCAGCACCCCATGCGCAGGTTGGGATTTACCCTGTGCCTCCTCCGTGTCCCCCTGTGTTAAGGCCTTTCTCCTAATCCCACTCCATTGACTTCCCCTCCGCGCCGCCGCTATCGTTTCCCCCATGAACGTAGTCAAATCCACACGCAAATTCGAAGCCTGGCTGGCCCAGCGGACTCATCTCAACCAGAAAGACCTTCGCCTCAAACACTCGCGGATGAAGGAAGAGCTCTTCGCGTTCTTTCGCGCTACCTTTTACCGTTGGGCGCAAGTCTGGCCGGAGGTTTGTCCCGCCCTTGCTAAAGCTCCGCACGCTCTGGCGGTTGGCGATCTTCACGTGGAAAATTTCGGTACCTGGCGCGACGTGGAAGGCCGCCTGATTTGGGGAGTCAATGATTTTGATGAGGCCTGGCCCATGGCGTACGCCGCCGACTTAGTGCGTCTCGCGGTCAGCGCCCATCTCGCTGCTGAGGCCGGACGTCTTCCCCTTAAACGCGAGGACATTTGTGACGCCCTGCTCGAAGGCTATCGCGAAAGTATGCTCGAGAACGGCGGCGCCTTCGTCCTCGGCGAACGACATACATGGCTCCGCCTTATTGCAGAAGGGGAATTGCGCGATCCCATCCATTTCTGGGCAAAAATGGACGCCCTTCCTACGCTGAAAACCGAAGCACCCATCAGCGCCGTCGACGCGATGCAGCATCTCATGCCCTCGCACGATATTCCGTTTCGCCTCGTTCATCGCGTCGCCGGGCTTGGCAGCCTCGGTCACGACCGATATGTCGCCATCGCCGATTGGCATGGTGGACGAATTGCCCGCGAAGCCAAGGCCCTCGTCCCCTCGTCTTCTTTCTGGGCACAAAATCACGAAGGCCCCGCCGAGATCCTTTATCAGATCATCATCAACCACGCTGTGCGCTGTCCCGATCCTTTTGTCCAACTCCGGGGACGCTGGATCGTGCGCCGGCTCGGCCCGCACTGCTCTCGCATCGAACTTGCTTCACTTCGCGCCACTGATATTGAGCTACGTCTTCTGCGCGCCATGGGATGGGAAGCCGCCAACATTCACCTCGGCACCCCGCGTGCGCGCCAATCCATCCTCCGGCACCTCAAAAAGCAAAAAGGGAAGTGGCTTCACCATGCCGCCGAGGCCATGCTCGAGGCCGTCCGCTCCGACTGGGCGGTGTGGAAGAAGAAAGGTTACGCTTGATCGAGGTGACGCCCAAAGGAATAAATATTACTTTTCTAACCTTGTTGTTAACCTTAACAATTGAGCGTAATCAAAAGATTCCGAAGGTTTTATTTTTGCCAGTAGGAACTCCCTGTAGGCACTGTACGGAATCGACCTTATTGTGCCAGCCGGTGGACTTCGAGACGCTCAATTGTTTAGGTTTGTATCAAATGCACTCTTAACGATGGATAACTCCAAAACATCCCACCGAACGCTTCTGGGCAGTTTCATATCCTGGCATTTCAGGTCCCGTCGTCTGGAAGATCGCATTCGCGAGTTGTGTGCCAAAGCTGTGGTCACAACCGAACCCGCCGAGCTAAGCTCTGTGCTTGAGCAACTCACCGCCGCCTTGCATGCCCAGGTTGAACGTCTCAGAAAACGAGCAACCGACAGCGCCATGCAAGCAGAACGCCGCTATTACATTTCCTGATTCGCCCTGATCACTTCTTCTCGAGGTTGTTCGATGACGAACATACTCGATCCCTGTCTCGATGCTTTAATGGCTGGCGGTTTCCCAGCATGAATAAAGCGGATAGTGATCGTATTCAGGAACTCTGCGCTCTGATCGCCATAGAGCAAGACCGGCAAAAATTTCTTGCTCTGGTCGAAGAGCTCAACCTTATATTGGCGTCAAAAGATGAACGTCTAAGAAAAAACACACCCGACGAACAGGAGCGCGGCTAGTTCCCGGAAGTCTGATGTACGGGATTGGACGCCCTGCGGCGGACTACAAAACTTCCCCGTATTTTCGCTTCCCTTAACCTTCCGATTATCCGTAGATTTTTGAGTCAAACTACAGGCTTTTAGAAGTGAATTGTTTTTGCTTGCGGCATCAAACGTTTCGATGAACGACAATGTCATCCCCGGAGCGCCGCCTGTGATACCCAGCAAGGTAATTCCCTTGCAGCCCGGTTCACGCACCGACCCTTCGGGCAAGGCAATTTCCAACGTAATTCTGTTGTCCCTGCCCGACAAAGAGTATGACTTGCTCCGTCCTCATCTGGAACCCATGGATTTGCCCCAGCACAGGATCCTTCACGAGCCCGGGGAGAAGATCGACTTCACCTATTTCATAAATGAAGGCATGGCCTCACTGGTTGCCATTAGCCGCGACGGCAGGAGCGTTGAAGTCGGCGTGGTCGGCAAGGAAGGAATGGTAGGTATGCCGCTCACAGCGGGCCTGCTGCGAGGGACCTTTCGGGCCATCATGCAAATGGCAGGAGCCGGAGTGCGAGTACGTTCGGAAATTTTCTTGGACGTTCTGCTTAACGCCACCTCGCTCCGCTCCGAGCTTGGCCGGTTCGGCCTGATGCATGGCATGCAGGTTGCACAACTCGTCGCGTGCAATCGCCTGCATGAGATTGTGCAGCGCCTGGCCCGCTGGCTGCTCATGTGTCAGGATCGCTTCGATTCCCAATCACTTCCCTTGACCCACGAATTTCTGGCACAGATGCTCGGCACCGGACGTCCCAGCGTGAGTCTGGCCGCCGGAGTACTGGAAGATGCCGGCTTGATTGAAAACCTGCGCGGTACTGTCAAAATATTGAACCGCAAAAGCCTGGAAGAAGCTGCCTGCGAGTGCTACGGTGTCATCCGGCACTTTAACGGCGGGCTAGGCCTGAAATAACTATCCGCATTCTCCCGCCCGTGATCCCCAGGTTTTCATTTGAACCAATGGTAGCCGACGCTAATCTGAATTCCGGTGAACTCCGGATTTCTCACTCCTAAATTGGCGTTTGAGGTGTGCCACCATCGGCAGCCAATCTCCAAAGGTTCCGCAAGAGCCTTCGGAGCCTAAAGACTCTAAGCTGTTGATGTTACGTAATTTCCATGTTTGTGTGACACACACCTGTGCTAGTATTCCGCTCCGATTGAGTGATCGAAGAATCTTGGATTAAACAAATCAACAAGAAAAAAACAAAAGGAGTTTCACATGAAGAACACTCTCATCCGTAATATCCTCGCCCTGGCTATCGCCGGCGGCGTATCCCTTTCCGCCACATCGGCCCTGGCACAAGGTGGCTCGGACGCCTTCAACCGGCCACGCCTCGGAACGAGGTGGGTTACAACGTCTGGCAGCCTCTCCATCTCGAACCACAAACTGGTTGGCACGTCCCTATCGCTCGGCTATTTAACGGCTTCGAGCCACGACACCGCTGCCTCTGCCGTTGTGTTCCTGGGTAGTACTGACCTGGAGTACGGTGCCGTCGCGCTGGGCGACATTGCCGGAGGCAGCAACGCCTTTGTGAAGATTCAGGCACAGAACGGTGCTGGGACCTTCGACCACGCCGCCTTCTATACCGGCAATAACGGCAGCGGCAATTTCTTCACGCTCTCCAGCCCCGTGCCTAGTCCGGCCACCTTGGATGTGTTTTTCTGCGGTACCGTCGCGACGATGAGGATCACGAGTTCGGCCGGAGTCCAGACCTACACCAATGACTACGGCACCACTTATACCGCCGGCGGCGGCCTCGGAACCTATGGTTCGGTCGGAATTGATAACTATGTCGGCTTCCACGGCGCCTGTACCTCTGCGCCGGTGCACGGGGTTCCAGCATCTTCGATGCCGCATGACACGGACCTATCTCTCGCGAAATAGAAGAGAGATCTTCGGCGCCACTGTAATTTAAGGGAGACCGTCAACTCCTGGCGCCGCTTGAGTCTTTTACAAAACGCAGTTTACGAGGAGATAGTTAGAGACGGTGCTTCGGTTTCGGAGCACCGTTTTTGATTTTTTTTCTGAAGGGATGCGCGCGCCTTTGCGGTGGATGAGTTTTTTGTAGCGGCGAATGTCGGCAGCGTCCATCTTCTCCCGTTCGCGGGCGCGACCCGTGTACCAACAACACATCGGCGACTTGGAGGGGAATGCGCTCCTTCCCAGATGGGATCAATTCGCCGACAACCTAACCGACGATTCAAAGCCGATGCTCTTCAGATCAGATACGAGATGCGAATGGAATTCCTGGATGTGTTTCGTGATCCCCATTTTGCGCGGTACGGTGAAGACATTGAACCGCAAAAGTCTGGAAGATGCTGCCTGCGAGTGCTACAGTGCCATCCGGCACTTTAACCGCGGGCTAGGCTTGAAATAACTATCCGGGTTCTCCCGCCCGTGATCTCCCAGGTTTCATTTGAACCAATGGTAGCCGACGCTAATCTGAATTCCGTTGAACTCTGGATTTCTCACTCCTAAATTAGCGTTTGAGATGTGCCACCATCGGCAACCAATCTCCAGTGATCGCGAGCGGTTTCTTAATATCTGAATTCCGCCGCCTCCACGTACCATGAAATTAAAATTGGACGTATCTCCCGTGGGAAAATTGGTGTTAGTGCGGACGGCGCCTCCGCCCAGTTCTATGTATGGCGCAACTCCCGACGCGCGCAGGCTGGAGTTCCACCGCAGGATCATGGGCTCAAATCCAATTCCATAGATTGATTGGGGTCGCAACTGCCGGAACACCGGGATGAATGCAACGCCATATTCGAACCGGCCCCGCCTCCAACCACTCCCTAGTTCACTCGTCAGTATTTTTCCTGCAAACACTCCTGCGCTCACAATCTGCGCTTCAGAAAAAGAATTGAGATGCTCTTCGCCGGTCGCCGCAGCCACCCAAACACCTAGATCCCAGTCGCGTCCCGCTTCCGGGGCGGTTTGTGAATACGCACTGCCCAGAAACAACATCGAGAGAAAGCTTGCCAGATAGAATTTAAACTTCACGACGATCAATGGCTCTCGCCAGTGACCAACTCCTGGCTGTTTGTTTTCGTCACTTGTCCAAGTTGGATGAAGGAATCGCGTCCTCTCCCATCCCGCGAGGGTCGATACCAGGGTCGTTTCCCGTGCAGCAGATTAGTGCCGACGCGAATCGGATCCAGACCGCAACGCGTGGCATCGATCAAAAAGCGGTTTCGCGTCGCGCCCTCCACCCGGCGGACCACGAATCTGTCCAGAATATCTTCGCCCACCAGCCACCCAAACCCCGCCACAGGGGTCATCACCAGATCAATCTGGCCCATGCCGGTATAACAATGTTTTGTGGTGCAAGGCCACGATCCGTTCTGGTTCCACGGTGGCCGCTGCTTGGTGCCATACTTTTCGACGGTGGCTTCGCTCAGGGGCCCCAGATTCCATTGCGTGCTGTACGCGGCATTCCACAGCGTAGCCATCAGGCGGCTTCGCCAATACGCCTTCGTTTTTGAAAACTCCAGCTTTTCGCTCTTAGGATCATTCTGCAGGTAAATGTAACTCGCTGCTACACCCTGAATAGGATGCCCGAGATAGCCGTACATATTCGGATCGCCGTCATTCCATCCCGAGTGGATCCAACTCGAAAGCGACTGCTTGTAATCACGCCAGTAGTGATTGAAGGGAACGCCGTTTTCGCTGTTGCTGCCGGCCACCCATCTCCAGTCGTCATGCACCACGTACGCTTGCTCAATCGAAAGCAGGGCAAACGATTCGAACAAAGCTCTGCCCCAATGAAACTTCGGCTTCGGCTGGTTCTGGATAGTGGAAAAGAATTCGCTGTCACTGTGTGAGGCTTCGCCGAGCGCGTGCACCGAATCTCGCACAAACAATGCTTTTCCGGAACCTTCAGCGGCAGGCGTACCTCTAACTTCAAAATAAGGCGAGACGGAGCATGCTGTAAATCCTGAATTGATCGAATTGCAGCGAGGGGAAGAAACCTGGCAGATCGCGGAACTGCAGAACAGCAATGTTGAAAGCACACCTAGCGTGCGCACGTGCTTCCCGTCCTTGAGTTCGCTAACAACGTAACTAGGACGCCGAGACTCCCCACCCGGTTGCGAGCAGATTTACGAATTCCAGGGCATTTTTCAATCGGAAAACCTCTTCTCGCATTCAATAATTTCGGCCCAAAGTTCGGAGCAAAGTTCGGCGTAAAAGAGGCATTTGCCTGCTCCTACCATCCCGCTGCCGGGGCCCGCCTAATCTCCCGTTTGGCCGTTTTCGATGCTCAAAACGAGGAAATAAGGAGGAATAAGGCAGGAACTCTTGAGTATTGCCACGCCAAGGATTACGCGCCTATCATTACTGCTTGTCTCTGGAGTGCCTATGTCTGGAACCATGCAATGGCGACTTACAGTATTGGCCGGACTCCTGGCCGCGGTACTAGGGTGTGCCTTCCCACTTCACGCTCAGCGTGCGCCTCTGCCGCTTGGCACCATCAATAAGAAAGCCGTCAACCAATTGGCCTCATGCCCCGCGGGGTATTACCCCGGGATGACTTGCTATCAAGGCAAAGTTGAGAGTTGCCCGAATACCGACAGCCTTGGTTTCACCTACGGGTACGAGAATCCTGTCGGCGGAATATTGGGAACCATCGTGATGTTCGAGGGCGGCGGAGGTACTACTCCTTACAAGAACTCCGCCTTCGCGCAGAAGTATTTACAGTCGGGCTATCAGGTGGTGTATGTGGCCTGGAACAGCGACTGGGAATTCACCAACAAAAACCGCGGAACCAGCATCAAATATGCCGCTTGCCGCCCAGCCACGTTCCTCAGTTACATTTATCAAAATCGGTATCTCGGAGGCGGAATGTGCGCCCAGGGATTCAGTGCCGGCTCGGCTGCAGTAGGCTATTCGCTCGCCTGGTACGGAAGCGCAAGTTTTCTGGATAACGTTGAGTTGCTCTCCGGTCCCGTATTCAGCGATATCGAACAAGGTTGCGTCGTTCCCCATTCCTCAAAGGTCACCGTCTGCGATGCAGGACAATTTGGTTGTAACGGCGCCGAATGGCCTGACGGTCCTGCTTACGTCGGCGGCGACCAAACTGCCGTGGGCACATGGTCGGGTCAGCCCAGTTGCAACAACGGAAGAACCACAACCTCCCTTGCCAACTCCACATGGAAACAGATGAGTATTGTCGACGGCACCGTCAATCCCAGCTTCAGTTATCCTCAAACAGCAATGTCGGGTTGGCTATGCAGCAACGTCAACGTTGTGCAGAACGATACTGCCGCCCAAGGAAATTTCTTCTACCAACAGTTTACTAATTCTCGGCAAACGGCGTCGTTCTCAGTGGGTAGAGTTGACCACTGCGCCGGACCCGAGGGCGTTCCCGAAGGCACGACCCCCCAAGGTGTACTCGGTCTTGTCGCCATTAGCGACAGCATGCTTTCATCCTGCGTTCGTCGCCACTGAGTTTGGATTTTCCCGCCAAATAGTAAACTGGGGAAGGCACGGATTTAGGCCGTGCCGCCAACCCCCAAGGTTGCATCCTTTCCCTGGGACTGTTATTTCGGGAAGGCTTGAGTCGCATGTCCAACCCGATTCTCCTTTATGACGGCGTTTGCGGACTCTGCAACCGGCTCGTGCAATTCATTCTTCGCCACGACCGCAATGCGATCTTCCGCTTCGCTTCGCTGCAAAGTCCCCTCGCCGCCCGCATCCTCGCCCATCACGGCGCCAACACCAGCCAGCTCGACACGGTTTACGTCGTCGTCCATCCCGATCTTCCGGACGAGTACCTCTTGCCTCGCTCCGACGCCGTCCTCTTCGTCCTGAATCAACTCGGAGCTCCGGTGCGCCCGGCCGCATTTCTGCTGAAACTACTACCCAGATTTCTGCGCGACCTTGTCTACAACGCCATAGCCCGGCACCGCTACCGCATGTTTGGCCGCTCGGAAACCTGCATGCTGCCGCCGGTCAAGAATCACGACCGCTTCCTTGATTCGTAGTACCGAGATTTGCAGCCGAGATTTGCAGCCGAGATTTGCAGCACCGGCCTTATTTTCGCGGCGAACTGCTAATTATGACCCCTTAAAAACTTGCCAAACTCCGGCGAAAATCCGTTGTACAATGCCGTCGGCCAAGAACCACGGCTGGCTGGACGGGAGATGCGGTTGATGCGAGTGCTCGACTTAGGCTGCGGACCGGGAAGCGATCTGGTTGCCTGGGATGTAACCGCTTCCGACGAGGTTACGGGCCTCGACATCAACATCAACAATCTTGCGATTGCAAAGGCACGTTTTCCCAAACGAAGCTATCTGCGGGGCGCCGGGGAATCTCTCCCCTTCGACGACCACAGTTTCGATCGCATAATCTCCGGGGTTGCTCTCCCTTACATGAACATCCAGAAAGCCCTCGCGGAGATTTATCGCACCCTCGTCCCGGGTGGCGGATTGTCCCTCACCTTGCATGCCCCGGCTTTTACCTTGGCTGAACTTGTCCATCGCGCCATTCCCAAACCAGTCCCCACAATTTTTCGACTCTACGTAATGGCAAATGGTGTGTATTTCCACTGCACTGGTAAGACTGTCGGATTCCTGAGAGGCAGGACGGAATCGTTTCAGACTGAGCGCGGAATGAGATCTGCGCTGGATCGTTTGGGATTCGAGAACCTTTCGTTCAGCTGGAAGAGGGGCCCGGCTGGTGCAATGTTTTTCGTGTCAGCAACAAAATCGAAAGCCGCGAGTTCTTCTCCCGCCATCCGCGCCGCCTGAATCAGTAGTAAAATATCCCGTTACTTCAGCATCCCGACCGTGTCAGACAAACGACCTATCACTAACGACGAGGCCTCTTTCCCATGTCCACGAAAGCCCTAGCCGATCTCCAGGCCAGCGCCATCGATTCCATCCTTCAGGAGCAGCGCACCTTCGAGCCGCCGCCCGAATTCAGTCAGAACGCCCACATCAAGAACGTCGCCGATTACGAACGCATCTACAAGGAATCGATCGACGATCCCGACAAATTTTGGAGCGGCATCGCCAACGAACTCCACTGGTTTAAAAAATGGGACAAGGTTCTCGAATGGAATTGCCCCTGGGCGAAATGGTTTGTCGGCGGCCAAACTAATATCTCTTACAACTGCCTCGACCGCCACGTCCAGACCGCGCGCAAAGATAAAGCCGCCATCATCTGGGAAAGCGAGCCTGGCGAGATTCGCAAACTCACTTACGCCGACCTCCATCGCGAAGTCCAGAAGTTCGCCAATGTCCTAAAGTCCCTTGGAGTGAAGAAGGGCGACCGCGTCGCCATCTACATGGGCATGACGCCCGAACTACCCATCGCCATGCTGGCCTGCGCCCGCATCGGCGCGCCTCACACCGTCGTCTTCGGCGGATTTTCTTCCAACGCGCTTATCGACCGCATCCACGACTGCGAGGCCAGCGCTGTCATCACGCAGGACGGATCCTACCGCCGCGGCGCCGAAGTGAAACTCTTTCCCGCCGTCGAAGAAGCGCTGAAGTCCTGCCCGTCCGTCAAAAACGTCATCATCTACAAGCGCACCGGAACTCCGATCAACATTCAGTCCGGCCGTGACCACTGGTGGCATGAGCAGATGGCGAATGCGTCCGACGTGTGTCCCGCCGAGCCTCTCGACGCCGAACACCCGCTCTACATTCTTTATACCTCCGGCACCACCGGCAAACCCAAGGGCGTAGTTCACACCACCGGCGGATATTCCGTCGGCACCTATCTCACCACGAAATGGATCTTCGACCTCAAAGAGAAAGATATTTATTGGTGCACTGCCGACATTGGATGGGTCACCGGTCATAGCTACATCGTTTACGGTCCGCTGCAGAACGGCGCCACCAGCCTGATGTACGAAGGCGCTCCTAATCATCCCGAGCCCGACCGCTTCTGGTCGATCATCGAGCGCCACAAAGTAAACATCTTCTACACAGCGCCCACGGCAATCCGCACCTTCGTCAAGTGGGGAAACCAGTGGCCGAAGAAACACGACATGAGCAGTCTGCGATTGCTGGGCACGGTCGGCGAGCCCATCAACCCTGAAGCCTGGATGTGGTACCGCGAAGTCATTGGCGGCAACCGCTGCCCGATCACCGACACTTGGTGGCAAACGGAAACCGGCCACATTATGATTGCGCCCATCCCCGGCGCGATCCCGACCAAGCCCGGCTCTGCCACGAAACCATTCCCGGGCGTCGTCGCAGAAATCGTCACCATGGACGGGCAGCCGGTTCCTTTGGGCTCCGGCGGTTTCCTCGTAATCAAGCGCCCCTGGCCCGGGATGCTTCGCACGGTCTACGGCGATCCCGATCGCTACGTGAAAAATTACTGGTCGCAGATTCCCGGCATGTATTTCACTGGCGACGGAGCGCGGCGAGATAAAGATGGATATTTCTGGATCATGGGACGCGTCGACGATGTGCTCAACGTCAGCGGCCATCGCCTCAGCACCATGGAAGTCGAGTCGGCTCTAGTTGCTCACGAAGCAGTCGCCGAAGCCGCAGTAGTCGGCCGCCCCGATGAGCTCAAAGGTCAGGCTATCTCTGCTTTCGTTACGCTCGAACACGGCCGCAAGCCTTCGAACGAACTGAAAGAAGAATTGCGCAAGTGGGTCGCGAAAGAAATCGGAGCGCTCGCCAAGCCCGACGACATCCGCTTTACGGACTCTTTACCTAAAACTCGCAGTGGAAAAATCATGCGCCGCCTGTTGCGTGAATTAGCCAGCAGCGGCGATGTGAAAGGCGATACCACGACCCTCGAAGATTTCGCAGTAATCGCAAGCCTGAAGGAGAGCGAGGAGGTTTAGCGGTTCGCGAGCAATGAATGGAAGTACCCGAGACTGAGCCTCGTAGCTAGGAATTACTTCCGGCTTGCCCGTCGTCCGCTCGATTCAAAATCACTAGACTTGTGAGCCGAAACCTACGATAGTCTTGCCGTGAAACAAGCCTCTCCAATAAAATCCGCGGCACCGTCGACGTTTGGTGTCGCTGCTCGTCCCACTCTGCTGTTCGTGACAGCTTTTGCGCTCAACATAAGCCCCCATGAAGCGGTGCACGCCCTGGTGAGCTATTGGCTCGGATTCAGTGCCACGCTCTTTCAGATGTGGGTAGATCCAGATGCTGCATCGGCAACGCCAATGCAGCTTGCTGTCATCGCCGCCGTCGGTCCAATTTTCAGCCTTGCAGTGGGAGCGATGAGTTGGCTGGCATACAAGAGGATGTATAAGTGGAGGCCGTCCGGTCTCTTTTTCTTGATGATGGCCATGGTGGGCATCTATTCTTTTCTGGGTCCCGTGGCTGGGGCGGCTTTTGGAGGTGACTTTAATATCGCGCTGACGTTCCTGGGAATATCGAGGATCATGCAGATTGGAGCTTCAGCAACCGGACTCGTACTGCTTTCGCTGTTTATGTTTTTTATGGGGATAGAACTATCGTGGTGGGCACCCCTCAGCTTTAGCCGTGCGAAGACTGTTGTTAGCACGGCAGTGGCGCCGTGGCTGGTCGGGACCTTCCTCATCCTGCTCGTCTATTGGCCACTACCAAAATTTTTGATTGGCTCGACTCTTTTTAGTTCCGCTTTCTGGGTATTTGCAGTTGCCGGAGCTTTATTTGGTTTTTCAAGGACGCGGACTGCCCATCCAACGCCCTCACTGACGCGACCGGACCTTATAATCATGATTGCCGCGTTGATCATGGTGCGCATACTCGCGCACGGTATCCGCCTCGCCCATTAGTCCCACTTCACTCGAGACTGACCGACTGAAATAATGTCAGGGAGGACGATCCTCATAATCTAGAAATTACTTCTGGATTGCCCGTCACTCGCCGAAGATCCACCTCAGCGCTAGAAAATTCACCATTCCGCAATGAGGATGCAGCTTCGGATGCATCTCAGAGCAGTTCTTACAGGGCTTCGTAGCCGTCGTCTTCACAAAATGCGACAAACAATGACGATTGGGCACAGAGCATCTGAGGACGTTATGCGTGCGCTGCGCCCGTGGCAGGCAGCGTGAACTGAAAAGTTGCGCCGCTTCCGGGACAACCGGTGGCCCACAAGCGGCCGCCATGCGATTCAATGATCGACCGGCTGATGGGCAGCCCCATACCAGTCCCGTCATCCTTGGTCGTAAAGAATGCCTTGAAGATCTCTTCCCCCTTCTCCTGCGGCAATCCTACACCGGTATCGCTGACCGAGATCAGCAGTTCAGCATTACCGGCTTCCAACTTGATGGTAAGCTCACCTCCACCGGTCGTTTCCTTCATGGCATCGATGGCGTTAAGCATAAGGTTCATCAAAACCTGCTGCAGTTGGATACGGTCTGCCATCACCTTCGGAAGACCCTCAGCAAGCTCGGTGCGAATTGCGATCGAATAGCGGCTGGCCTCGCTGCGCAGCAGGACAATCATTTCTCGAATGAGTTCATTTACATCCACTAATTCCCGCTGTAGCGCGCCCTTCTTGAACAGCGAGCTGATTCTGCTAATGATATCCGCCGCTCGCGTTACGTCTTTGACGATTCTCGATGCGGCTTCGCATGCCTCTGCGACGTCGGGCTCATCGCGACGAAGCCAGCGCAAGCAGGTTTTAGCGTTTGTTACTGCTGCGGAAATCGGCTGCCTTATCTCGTGTGCGAGCGACGCCGTCAACTCGCCCATCGTCGTCACCCGGCTTAGATGAGCGAGATCAGCCTGTACTAGGCGCAACCTCTCGCGCTCTTCATCCGCCTGCTTGCGTTCAGTCACGTCGATGGATGTACCGACATATTCCAGGAGATTGCCGGATGTGTTGCGAATGGGATGGCCTGTTGAGCGAATGTTCCTAATCGCTCCGTCTGGAAGAACGATTCTGAACTCCACGTCAAAGTGGGAGCCTTCCTCCGGCCTTTCAAGAAAGACTTCTCTCCGCACCCGGTCTCGATCCTCTGGATGAACGCGCTGGTAAAACGCTTCGTCTGAGGGTATCCCGGTTTCCGGATCGAAGCCAAACAGCCGGAAATTCTCCTGTGACCAGTACACGCTCTGTCGAGATGCCACGTTCCACGCCCAACTGCCTGTACGGGTCAACCTCTGGGCATCAGTTAAGTACCCTTCGCTCCGCCGCAGCGCCTCTTCCGAATGCTTTGCTGCGGTGATGTCCATTACCGCTCCAACGTACTCGAGTTCCTTCGACTGATATCCTTCGGCATGGCCCACAATATAGACATGTTTAACGGCGCCATCCGGCATCAACAACCGATGTTCAAAATCAAAATCTTTCCCAGCTTGCGCAGCACGCTCGATGGTCTCTTTCACGAAGATCGCGTCGTCCGGATGTACCCGTTGGAAGATAAGGTCGAGGGACGGTGTCGCCGCGCGAGCGCATTCGAAGATTCGAAATGTTTCTTCTGACCAAATGATCTCGCCGGTAGCGACCCTCCAGCCAAAACTCCCGCTATGACTCAGCCTTTGCGCTTCCGCCAAATACGCCTGGCTGTGCCGAAGCGCAGCCTGGGTCAGCTTTCGTTCAGAGTTCTCCGTGCGCAATTCCTCATTGATTCTCTCGAGTTCCTCAACACTTGTACTCAGATCATCTCGCGCCCGCTTGAGTGATTCGGTGGTGCTCCTTTGCGAGGCGGTAAGGAAGCCCATTATTAGCGCTGACACCACGAAGATGATCAGACGCGGCAGTTGCCTCGAATCTAAATAGAACGTATGGGTCGGCGACAAAAAGAAATAATCAAATGCCAGAGCCGAGACGGTGACCCCAAGCAAACCCTGCCTGAAGCCACCAAACCAGGCGCTGAATATGATGGCGCAGAAAAACACCGATGCGAAGGCCTCGGAGTGCCAGAAATGCCACAACACCCATGCAACGATAACCGCTGAAGCAATCGAAACGAGAGTGACGGTATACTTCACACCCGAAGGAGGATTGGTCCAGTAATTCGCTTTAGACCTAGGCATTTTCTGCTTCGTCATAAGTAACGGCATCGCCGGCGACGTAGGCTGAACTAAAGATTGCACCGCACCGTGTTTTTGCAGCTCCATAACGTACTGCCACGCAATTCAACACTCTATCCACCACACTCTATGCCCTACTCCTGAATGACGCTATATGCGTTTACCAAACTGGTCAAACGCCCATATCGTCGGGAGGCTCAGGAAGTCGGATTGATTTCGGAAGAGGTCGCACATGCGACTGTGTCCGTCCGTATGCAGATTGTTTCACACTGTTGACGAACAGCTGAATAGGTGTATGATCGGTGCCGTTTTTGAGCGAAGTGGCGATTCCAGTTCCATGTGCAGCCGCTAACTCAGCCGGATCAATGCGCGAGCGTTGACACACTTTCCTTTTTGCAACCCGCGCATGGTCGTCCCCGGGGTCCGCGTCAGGCACGACGAAAAAACTCGCAAGCGAAAGAGGTTCCCCGTATGAAACTCTTGAGATTGTTCTTACTATTCGCGGGTGCGGCTTGCTCTTGCACGGCGGTTGCCCAAAATATCAACCCACCAGCGACGTTTTTCTCATTTGACTTCCCCGGCGCTACAAACACCCAGGCCACTGCCATCAACATCGGTGGCAAGATCGTAGGACGCTACATCAGCAGCGACGGAGTGCAGCATGGGTTTCTGCTGAACGGAACCCAGTACAAGTCGATCGATATTGCCGGCGCGACCTTCACCGATGTGACCTGGATCAACCGCTACGACCAGATCAGTGGAACCTACGCATCTAGCGACAGCAAGACTCACGCCTTTGTGTTGACTCCTGGTGTCTTTACCAGGATTGACTACCCCGGTGCTCAAACTACGCTCGGGTTTGGCGTCGGCGATAACGGCGAGGTTGCAGGAATCGCATTTCCCAACAACGTACTGACGGGCTATCTTCTCAAACAGGGCGCTTTTAATGTGATTGCGTTTCCCGGCGCCTCGGCTACGCTTCCCACGATTGTTGTGGGACAGCGCATCGCCGGTGGCTACTCTATCGGGACAGTGAACGCAGGCTTTCTGCTCAGCGACGGTACTTACAAGTCGATCACCTGCCCCGGCGGCAGCAACGTATTTCTCAGCGGCATGGACCCGGCAGGCGATATGGTCGGCGGGGTCAATACCCCGGATGGAAAGCAGCATGGTCTTCTGGTCCGGAATGGAAATTGCATTCTGGTCGATTTCCCGGGCGGTACGAATGCTTATGCGAACGGCATCGCCACCGGAGGCAACATCGTCGGCCGATATACCGACGCTGCCGGTAACGTTCACGGCTTTCTCGCCGTTGGGGTCGGCGCAGCGAAGTAGAGCTTGCTGGTCCGCGACCTCATCCGGATCCGGACTATTTGTCCGCTTGCTTGTGATGCCGTCGTTCTTCCTCGAATATCGGATTGCTCTTCAAATGCTCGGGAAAGTGTTTCTCGTAGCTCGCCAGGCTGGGACAAATAAAGTGGTGCGCATGGGTGAACCCGAAGGAATGCATTTCGTTCATGGCTTCCTCGGCGGTCCATCCTTCTTCGGCCATCCGGTAGGCCGCGACCATCATCCCCGTGCGGTCGTCTCCCAGGCGGCAATGCACAAAAATCTTCTTACCTTTGTTCTCGTGCACCACCTTTAAAAACTTGGCAAACACTTCATCCTTCGGCCAGGGACAGTGCCAGGGAATCGCAACATATTTCATTCCCAGACGTTCCACTTCTCTTCTTTCGTGCTTGCTGTCGGCGTGCGTATCCACCACAACGTTCACGCCAACTTTTTTCAGCGCTTTCAATCCTTCGGCGCTGAGCAGGCCTCCGCGATAAAGCGTCGGCGTGACCTCTCCAAAATTAGGAACGCCTTTGTCGTCTAACCTGCGCCCAATCGCGCGCGCGGTCGGAGATTGGGTCTCTTGCTTGGTCTGAGGACCTCCCGCATCCACCCGCACCACGACGACAAAAAATAAAAGGAAAAATAGAAAGCTGGTTACGCGAAACCAAGGGGCCATAAGGGCAGTCGTACGCCATCCACATCATAACTGCTTCATCGGATATGAAAATGGCGATTGAGGTTCGCGCTATTCGGGGAAGGGAATCAGCGTGGAGCAGGGCCGGAAGCACGGGACTCTTTCTGGAGGTCTTCTTTTTTCTCCCGCAGCAGGCGATCGAGTTCCTCCACCAGCAGATGAAACTTTTCGGGATCTTGCTCTACCGCGGCTTGCGCGCATAGTTCCATCCAGCGTTCTTTCTTCTCGCCCTGCATTTTCAGCCTCCAAACTTTCAAGAGGTAACGCGAGATACTAGAACGGAACGGGATTATTTTTCAAGATCCAAAACACCTTCGTCCGACACCGACAATCCCTCGAAGTCCATGAACCCGTTAAGTGCGCCAGCGGACCGACAAGCATGCCGGGGTCTGCTATTCCAGAATTAAGGGTGCCCGACGAACAGGGGTGCCCGACGAACAGGGGTGCCCGACGAACACGGGTGCCCGACGAGAGGCTGGCGATGTCTAACTCAACGGGGAACTTTTCAGGTAGCAGTGCGTCAGGACCAAGATGGCGCGAATTCTACCAAGCGGCCATGTTGGAACTGGACGATGCCAAAATGTCCCAGCGAATTTCTGATGCGCGTCATGCCATTCTAGGTCGCGCCGAGGAAATCTTAACCGGCTTGCCCACTGATGAGCGCGTCGCTCTCAACGACGCACTCAACGCTCTACGAGTGCTCGAGCAGACAACGGCCAAGCGTACGCCTGCGGCATAAATGGCGAATGGACTACACAAGTTTCGTTGCCGCTGATTCCTTGCGTTCACCGTACACCGTATGATGTCGAACATCCAACTGGGGAGAATCGCTCTATAGTTCCGGAATAGCTCCGCGACCCAACGCGGCGACTCTGAACTTCTCTGAAAAATGACCGAAAAACAGCATCGCTGCCCCTATTGCATCGTTGCCGGGCAGTTCCATCCCTTGGACGTGGTGGCAGACAGTCGATTGATCTGCCAAAATTGCGGGCACACCATTTTCCCCAACGACGCAGCGTTCAGATGTCCGTGCCCAAAATGTTTGAAAATTGATTCTTCTCTCAAAGTCCGCCGCTCGCGGCGTCGCTGATCTCGCGCTATGCGGTTTGCACGCAGATGTCTCGCCGCGTCAGGCGCAGGCCCGTTTCAGTGCGGTAAGCAGATGCTCGCTGAGCATCTCGCATTTTGAAACTACGTCTGCAATGCCGCTGGCCCGGGCTTCTTTCAGTAGTTGCTCGGAACTGTGGACGGTAAACATGATCAGCGCCGTCTGCGGCGCGATTTGCCTGATCTGGCGGGCGGCTTCCAATCCGTTCATTACTGGCATTTGCAAATCAAGAATCACAATATCGGGTCGCAGTTCCTCGACACCCTCCACTGCCACTTTCCCATTCTCCGCCTCCCCGCATATCTCCCATTCGGACTCTTGCTCTAGCCATGATCGCAGCAAATGGCGAATGAGCTTGTTGTCGTCGACAATGAGGATACGGTGAGACAACGCGCGCCCGCTTTCTCCTTGGCAGGCTGCAGGCCGGGCTTTCTCAATGGCTCGACGGCGACGAGGAAGGAGTTTCTAGAGTAGTTCCACCAGAACCTAAAACGCTATACAGTATATGCCGTACGCTACCGTACGTTCTTTTGTGCGTCATCGACCTGACGGCGGTTCCATTTTGGGCCGAGTTTCCCATCTCCGCTAGCGCTTTCAGCCTGGCGAGCTCTCACAAGTCGCGCGGCCCGCTGTTCAATTCGCTTCCCGGCGGCGCTTCATTCAGTAACGAATGCAAGTCAAGCCGGCGCGTGTACATCTCCAGCCGCCCGTCCGGGGTCCGCGGCCATTTCTCCTGCGGCTTGTCGCAATAAAGTTCCACGCCGTTTTCATCCGGATCGTTCAGGTAGATCGACTCGCTCACGCCGTGGTCCGCCGCACCTTGCAACGGAATTTTCGCCGCCATCACTCTGCGCAACGCCGTCGCCAGCGCTGCGCGCGTCGGATAAACAATCGCCGTATGATACAGCCCTGTGCTTCCCGCCGGTGGCGGCGACCCTCCCAGGCTCTCCCAGGTATTCAACGCGATGTGATGATGGTAGCCGCCCGCCGACAAAAACACTGCGCCTTCCCCGTATCGCTGCGTCACCTCAAGCCCAAGCACTCCAGAGTAAAATCGCACCGACCGCTGCAAATCAGAAACCTTCAAATGGACGTGCCCAATATGCACTTTCGGATCGGCCACATACTTCGCGCTCATCGCTGAATCATCTTCTGATTGGTCCATAAAATTGACCTCAAGTACGCCTCGAAAATCCCCGCATTATAGCGGACGCCCCAGCAGGGAAGCCTTCTTCCTCACAACCTCACAGGCTTCTATGCCATCGAATATTGGCCACCTTCTGTGAATTCCTACATTTGAGGTTGAGTCTTGATCAGGCATCTTAATGTTTTCCTGCTTGCCCTAACCGCAACGACTTTGTGTCTGGGTCATCCCTGCTTCGTGCTCGCGCAAGCATCATCGAATCCGGCCAGAGTTCCAGCCACCTCTTACCAGCTCACGATCCAGTTGGCGGGCACCTCCACCGGAACCGTTCTCAGCAGCCCTTCAGGCATCAGTTGCGCTCCAACCTGTAGCGCATCATTCGCCGCCGGAACAGTCGTGAAACTCACCCCGGCTCCGGCCAAGGGGGCATATTTCGTCGGCTGGTCCGGCTCCTGCAAGGGAACCAGCGTCTGTACTCTGACGATGAATGCCAATGCCACAGCCACCGCGACCTTCAACATCTCAAAGACAGTCAATGTGCTGAATCACATCATTTTCATGGCGCAGGAGAATCGTAGCCTGGATCACTATTTCGGCGCCTTGCGCGCTTATTGGAAGGCCAACGGATTCGCTGATCGTTCCTTCGACGGCCTGCCGCAATTCAATCCTACTTCCGGCCTTGCACCTTTATACGGCCCGCCGCCCACCAATCCCGGATGCGACCCTGCCTTTCCTCCGCCCAACGATTGCACCGTCGATAGCGCCAGTCCGCAGGTTGCTTCTTTCCACCTGATCACCCAGTGCATCGAAAATCCGAGTCCTTCATGGAACGAAAGTCATGAGGACTGGAACCGCGTCAATCCATATTCGCCGACGCCCACTCTCGATGGTTTCGTTTGGACCACCGGTCACGACTCTCGCAACAACGTCCCGCCCTACTACGACACCAACGGCATCCGCGACATGGGTTACTACACCGACGCCGATCTCAACTACTACTACTACATGGCTTCGCAGTTTGCCACATCGGACCGTTGGTTTTCTCCAGCGATGTCGCGCACCGCTCCCAATCGTGAGTATCTGATCGCGGCCACTTCCCAGGGTGATGTCTATCCCATCGGCACCGATAGCGGCGACCAGTCACTGCTCACTGCGACAACTATCTTTCAGAAGCTGGAAGCCGCCGGCATCAGCTGGAAAATTTACGTCAGCACCGCCAACACTTCGTGCGCATCCAATCCCACGCCGCAGTGTCTGCTCACCCAGAGTTACGTGCAGAATTTCCAGTGGGGACAGAGCATCCCGACCACTTACCCGCAGAACATCGCCGACATGAATCAGTATTTTACTGACGTGCAAAACGGCACCTTGCCTCAGGTCGCCATCATCGAGCCAGCATCGCCTGCCGGACTCGACGAGCACGGCTCCGATTACGATCAATATCCCATCGACATTCAACTCGGCGCCAACTATGTTTCCTCGCTGATCAATGCGCTGATGACAAGCGTCTCGTGGAAGGATTCTGCTTTCATTCTGACCTTCGACGAATTCGGCGGCCTCTATGATCACGTCGCGCCGCAGCCCGCCATTAATCCCGACGGCATCAAGCCTCAGGACCTGCTGACCGGCGACATCTGCACCCAGGGCACCGGCCCGACCTGTGATTTCACCTACACCGGTTTTCGGCTGCCGCTCATCGTCGTCTCGCCCTACACCCGCCCCCATTACGTTTCGCACACTGTGATGGACTTGACCGCCATTCTGAGGTTGATTGAAGCCCGCTTCAAGTTGTCGCCCCTGACCAAACGCGATGCCGCGCAAAAAAGCATGACCGAATTCTTCAACTTCAATAACCCTGTCTGGATGACGCCGCCCGTCCCTCCCGTGCAGAAGACCAGCGGTGCCTGTTACCTGAATAAGCTGCCGTAGCCTCGGGAGGAAATTTCGGAAAGTGCTTTCGCGCGGACGGGTGACGATCGTCCGTTGGCGCACGGGTGAATATCCTTGCACTTTGTCACAACGGCGCGGTGCTATACTGACTGCACTCTTACACATCTCTCCGCCGGACCCCATTCTGGGCGTCGGTCTCTTGTGCAATCTGGTAATTCAGCCTCGAGGCTCGCACATGCCTATCCGTTCAAATTTTTCTCCCCGACGTAAATTCTTTACCTGCGCAATCTGCAATGAGTTTGTCGAACTTGAAACCACAAACGTTGATGAGACCGGAAAGCCCGTCCACGAGGAATGCTATTTGCAGAGAATCAGCTTGAAGAGATCGATAAGACCGCCACCAACGCTATTGGAAGCCAACTTGAACGACGATACTCTTTCACACGCCATCATCACCCTTCTTAACTCCACAAAGGACCATCCCGCGACCAACTCCTGCCCCGAGTGCGGATCACAGCTAGAGTACCGGGACATCTCTGTTTTCTATTCGGGACAGACTTGGGAAGTCCACCTCCCACTCTGCCTCAATTGTCATCCCATTTGAACTCTTAACTGCCTGAAAACTGAAAGACTACTCCCACTTACCCTTTCCTTCGACGATGGTGATGTAGCAATTTATGGGCAAGTCTGTGAAACGCTCAACCAGCCCGCTAGGTTGTGGCCACTTCACTTCCAGCAAATCCAATTTTGTGCGCCCGCCAATTCCAAAAACCATGCGCGGATCGTGTGCCGACAAAAAGCTGCCTCCGCCAACCTTCATGCGGCTGCGCTTCAGATCACCCGCCTGGAACGTAAGCCGCGCGCCAATCGCATCCCGGTTGGCCTTGCGCCCCACTAGACGAACCCCAAGCCAATGATTCTTCTTCCCGATATTGTTGCGCAACAGAACTGGAGCCCCATCGTTGTTGGAAATAAGCACATCCAACGCTCCGTCATTGTTAAAATCTCCCACCGCCAGACCGCGCGCGGCAAATGATTTCGAAAACACGGGCCCGCTCTGGCTGCTTACATCCTTGAATGACTTGCCCTCATTCCGGAAAAGCAGCAACGGCTCCTTGTAAGTAACCTGGTGAGACGCCTGTTCCACGAGATCATCGGGGAAACCATTGGCAACGATCAGATCCAAATTGCCGTCGTTGTCGTAATCGAAAAACTTCAGTCCCCACCCGCTCATCCAGCGCGTGGACATGCCAATCCCCAGCGGCATGGATAAATCCTCGAACGTCTCGTCATGATTGTTTCGGTAAAGCGAAAAAATCTCCTGATCAATATTCGCGACGAAAAGGTCCATCCATCCGTCTTCGTTGAAGTCCGCCGAATCGACCCCCATCCCGGAACGTGCGCGGCCGTCGGCGCTATAGGCGACATCGGCGGCTAGCCCGACCTCCTCGAAACGACCACCGCGGTTCATGAAAAGAAAATTCGCCACCGTGTCATTGGCTACAAAGAGATCCATTCGGCCATCATTATTTATATCCGTCGCCACCACCCCCCACGCTTTTCCGCGGTGGCCAGCGATGCCCGACTCTTTGCTGACATCGGAGAAGGTGCCGTCGCCATTGTTATGAAAAAGCCAGCTCGGCCGCGGATTGAAAATACGGGGAATGCAATAGTGATGGGTGCCGTCTCCATCGACGCCACAAGCCAGCGACTTGTCGAACTCCGCGAATTGACAGACGAAAAGGTCCAGCCGTCCGTCATTGTCGTAGTCGAACCAGACAGCGCTGGAGCTCCAGCCAGGCGCAGCGACCCCTGCTTTCTCCGTGACATCGGTGAAAGTTCCGTCCCCGTTATTGCGATAGAGAATGCTGCGTCCGAATTGTGTGACAAATAGATCGGGGAAACCATCGCCATCGTAGTCGCCAACTGCGCATCCCATGCCGTACCCGCCGCCGCCCACGCCGGCTTTTTCGGTCACATCGGTGAACGTGCCGTCACGGTTGTTGCGATAAAGCGCATTGCGCAGCGGATGGGGAGGATTATAAAAGTCGCATCGCCCGCTGTTCACCAGATAAATATCCATCCATCCGTCGTTATCATAATCAAGAAAGGCGCAACCAGCGCCGCTCGTCTCCGGCAAATATCTCTCAGCGGATTTTCCCGCCGTGTGTGCCCAGCTGATACCGCTCTGTGCCGCAGGGACCTCTTCAAAAGCATAAGACGGCGGGGAAGACGCGAGTAGAGGAGGGTGAAATAGCCGCGAAGAAAAAGCCCCAGACAAGAACAGCGACATGCTCTGAAGAAAGCGGCGACGAGACGGGATAGGCAGCTTTCCATTCGAGAGATTGTTAAGCGCCCGCCGCATAATCGAAGCAGAATAGCACGACGCATCATCACTCTCGCCGTTGGTGTCATCCCCGAGGAGTCTTGGCAAGCCGCGCATTGCGTCGCCTTCTTTTCGACGCAATAATCGCGCGTTT
>JAOAPI010000032.1 GCA_025462865.1 Candidatus Sulfotelmatobacter sp.
CAATTCGTTGCGGCGGACGTCCGCCAAAAAGCTCGGCCCCCGTAGGCTGTAAACAAACTTCAGCCACGCTCTCACCATCAAAGACAAAAGGGCGGCCATGGGCCGCCGAAGTGGAAAACACTGCGGACGACATAAATTCCTCGGAAAATTTTCAGGGAGCGCCGGATGGAAGCTCGGAGGCGTATTCGCTTTTTATTCGCCTATGGAAATATAGCTCCGGGCCGGGAGAATTGTCAAGGATGCCGGGTAAACTGCCATTATGGCGCGAGATCCTTCGCTCCCGCCTGATGAAGGGCTACGCTCTGGATGACGCCGATAACAATAGAACAGCATGAATGCCTACTGCACCACTTCCTAAAAACTCCCATCGTGCCATTCAGCCGATTGCTTACTTCCGCATCCGCCACCCGTCTATCCACAGCACACTGGTGAGGCGCAGCTATCTCATCGCAGTATTTATCCCAGGTTGCGGCTGAATCGCGTGTTCGATATCCAAAGAAAAAACAAACGAGGAGTCTCCCATGCACAGAACCCGTCTGCTTGTTTTGTTATGCAGCATTGTGTCAGTGGTTAGTCTTGCCCACGCTCAAACCCTAATGCTCGATCTGCCGCGGCAGAGTCAGCATGCCATCGTCACGCAGCGCATCGGTATTACCGACATCACCGTCAACTATCATCGACCGCTGGCCAATGGCCGCCCAATCTGGGGCAAGCTGGTGCCTTACGGACAAGTCTGGCGCGCGGGAGCCAACGAGAACACTACACTCACTTTTACCGATCCGGTCATGATTGAAGGCCAGCCGCTCGAAAAGGGAACCTACGGCCTGCACATGATTCCCGGCGAAAATCAGTGGACCGTGATCTTCTCAAAGATGTCCATCGCATGGGGAAGCTTTACTTACAAGCAGGACGAGGATGCGCTGCGAGTCAATGTGAAGCCGCAAGCTGCCGAACTCCATGATGCGCTGACTTACGACTTTGATGACGTCAAGCCCGACTCCACTGTAATTACAATGCGATGGGATAAGGTTGCCGTGCCCTTCAAGGTTTCCGTCAAAGTGAACGCCATCGTCGAAGCCAGTATTCAGCGGCAGATACGCGGCATGAATCAATATTATTGGGAAGGTTGGGACGATGCCGCCAACTACTTCCTCACCAGCAAAACGAATCTGGACGAGGCGCTGAAGGATGAAGACAAATCCATCCAGACGGAAGAACGCTTCGACAATCTGATGAACAAGTCGCTGATTCTCGCGGCCATGGGCCGCAAAGAGGATGCGTCGGGTTTCCGCAACAAAGCGATAGAGAAGGCGTCCGCTCAGCAACTTTACTTCTACGGCCGCCAGTTGCAGGGAGAAAAGAAGCAGGAAGAGGCTTTCGCGCTTTATCGCACCAACGCAAAGAAGTATCCAGGCGAATGGACGTCGCACGTTGGCATGGCACGCGTTTACAGCGGCCAGGGTGATTTCGATAGCGCTGTCAAAGAAATGCAAACCGCACTGACGGGGGCGCCCGATTCCAACAAATCCAACCTGGAAGGCTATGTGAAGCGGTTGCAATCTAAGGACGACATAAACCGCTAACCAGCAAAATAGATTCCCAAAAAAAATGGGCCGGCTCGCTAGCCAGCCCATTTTTTCGTCCAGCGTTATTGCAATGCAGTATCGTTAGTCGCTCACCATACCCGGCAAGCATTCGCGCGGACCATCTTTTGCCCCGCCTTGCAGCCGAAAGCCTGTGCAAACTCGGGCATATTCGAAACCACGTTGTCGATGCGAAAGATGGGCAATGAGTGTGGGTTGGTAGTAACCACTAGGCGCGCCACCTCGGGCCTTACGTTTGCGCACCACGAATTGGCAAATGAAAGGAAGAATCGCTGGCGATAGGTCCATCCGTCCGGACCCTTATCATCAAGTGATTTGCCTTGCTTCTTGAGGTCGGCCTCGACTGCGTTCAGGGCCAAATGAATGCCGCCATTGTCAGCGGTGTCTTCCCCCTGGGTGAGCAAACCGTTCTGCTTTACGCCTGGGCCCGCATCGGGAACGTCCTGCGTATATTCATCGGAGATGCACTTTCCCCGTTCGTCGTATTGTTTGGCATCTTCAGCGGTCCACCAGTCGCGCAGGTTGCCGTGAGCGTCGAATTTGCGTCCTTGATCGTCGAAGCCGTGGGTAAGCTCGTGACCAATGACCATGCCGATGGCGCCGTAATTCACCGAATCGTCCATGCTTTTTTCGAAGAAGGGCGGCTGCAGAATGCCAGCAGGGAAATTGATGGTATTCAACTGCGGATCGTAGTAGGCGTTGATGGTCGGCGGCGTCATGGTCCATTCGCTGCGGTCCACCGGCTTGCCAATCTTCGCCACCCAACGCTCAAATTCGAAGGCAGACGCCTGCCCAACATTGCCGAGATAACTGTCTCGCGTCACCTTCACGCTGGAATAGTCGCGCCAGTGAGAAGGATAGCCGATCTTGTCTTCAATGCCCTTCAGCTTGACCATGGCTTGTTCCTTCGTGGCCGGGGTCATCCAACTCACGCTTTCAATGTCGTCATGCATAGCTTGTTCAATTCTATGCACCATCTCGAGTGTTCGAGCCTTGCTCGCTGGTGGAAAAGCGCGATCAACGTAGGCCTGCCCGAGCGCTTCGCCAAGATCGCGGTCGGCATTGTGCACGCAGCGCCGCCAGCGAGGTTGAATCTGTTCTTGGCCGGCCAGGGTGTGAGCGAAGAAGTCGAAATTCTCGTCCACCATCGCCTTGGTTAGAAATGGCGCCGCTCTGCGGATGACTTGCCAGCGTAGGTAGGTCTTCCACTGGTCAAGCGGACGCTCTGCGAGAAGTTTTTCCTCGGCACGGAAAAAATCGGGCGAAGTCACAATGTAGTGGTCGCTGGGCGGGGCTTTTACCGCTTTCAAGTAAGCGTCCCAGTCGATGGAAGGGGTTAGTTCCTGGATCTGAGCCAAGCTCATTTTGTTATTGATATTCTTCGGATCGCGGCGCTTGACGTTATCCATCTGCGCTTGGGCCAGGGCGGTTTCGACTTCAATCACAGCGTCCGCGTCGCTGCCAGCTTGCGCTTCTTTTTCCCCCGCCAGCACAAACATCTTTTGTACGTGCGCGTGAAACTTCTTGAGAGTCTCCGCCGATTTTTCGTCGGTCTTGATGTAGTAATCGCGGCTGGGCAGGCTCAAACCGCCTTGGTCAATTTGTGCCACGACTTTGGATGCATCGTCATAGTCTGGCTGTCCGGTAAAACCGAAGAACGGCGAGTTCGTTTGGTTGTCCCCCTGCTCCCATGTACCCGGAAAAAGATGATGAAGGTGGGCGATTTCAGGCGTGATTTCTTTCTTGGACTTAAGCGCGGCAACCCGGTCGAGTTCCTGTTGAACGGGCTTTAGCCCGGCAGCTTCGATGCCGCTCTCATCCATGCAAGCCGCCCAGTAGTCGCCGATCTTTTGTTGCACCGCGGTACGCTTGGCGTCGTTCTTGCTACTCGCTTCCAACGTCTCGCGCTCCACATTCTCGTTCCATAACTCCAGGGTGCTCCCTGTGCTCCAAAACACCTGGTCCGGCGGTACCGGGTTGGCTGCCAGCCATTTGTTGCAGGAGTACTTGTAGAAGTCATCGCAAGGACTCAGCTGTTTGTCGACCAGATTTGGATCAAAGTGCTCGAGCTTAGGAGTTGATTTTGATTCCTCCGCAGCTCCAGTAGGGTTTCCCATCGCATTTTGGCCTAGCGTCGCCAACGGTAAAGTCAGAAGGAGAAGGAACAGGGGGATTCTGCGAATAAACATTCAGCCTCTTTCACAAGTGATGAAAATCGGAGCCGGTTGCTGACATCTTCAAATGTACAAAGAATGTACAAAGGAAGATGCAGTACGGCACCTCGGAAGGAAACCGCACACTTAGGCCCTTCCCGTAGCACGATACTACAGACGGATAGGGAGATGCGTGGTTAGCGTTGCTGACAACTTTGAAGCAGCAGTCGTTGAATGAGATTTGAGAGGCGGAACGAGCCAGTTACGTTGCCGCGCGCTTTTTCGGGGGATGCCGCACGCTGCGGCCTTCGATAAGGCTATAAAGATCCTCTGCGAGATTGGTAGTGTGGTCTCCGGCTCGCTCCAATGCCTGTGCCATTAAAATCACGTCGAAGCTGGAAGGATTGTTCTGAGATGCGTGTTCGGTGAGGTGTTTTTGAAAGACCGCATGACAGACCCGGTCAATGTCCTTGTCCATTTGCAGGACCTTCCGGGCGCACTCCAGATCGAGATCGACGAATCCGCGGTACACAAGGTCGAGCATCTCCCGCAAGATTGCGGACATTTCCACCAATTGGCGCACGTCGGACGCCGCCATCTTCGTTGTCCGCGATTGCACGCGCATGGCTACGCTCATCATCAGATCGCCAATGCGCTCCAGATCGGTGGTGCACTTCAGACTAGTCAACAACTGGCGTGCGCGCGCCTCGCTTACGCGCGTGATTGCAGCAGGCAAGCGATCGTCAATGTAACGCTCGATGACGTCGAGTTCCTGCTCGCATTCTTTGATAGCCAGAAATGCCATCCGGGAATTTTGCGTAAGGAGATCGCGCACATTAAATGCGGCGTCGCGGGCGATAAGAAAGGCTCGAAGGCCGGTTCGCGTCAGATCGTCCAGCGATCCCGTCCCCTTTTTAGCGGATTTTCTGCTGGCTTCACGACTCAGAGCAGGCGTCGCATCGGCGGCGTCAGCCAAGACTGGCTCTTCGTTTCCGCGTCGCGATGTTGCAGATTTGCGAGGCATGTTCACCGATAAGCGATTTCGCTTTGTTCAGACTATCTCAACTGCCGGCTCAACCCGCAGTCTAGTGCAGAAGTATGAATGGACCGTTAATAGCGGTTGCATGGTGTCGCAGAAGGCGACTAAAGTGCAGGGTTGCCGAAAGTATGCTGTCTGCGGCAATTGGGCGGGGGGCACACAGAATCACGGATTTCTTTATGGAACTGGTCGAATATTTGCGTCGTCAATTTGCCTACGGTGAGTGGGCGAATCGCGAGGTCCTCGCAGCGTTGAAAGTCAGTCAATCTTCAACTTCAAAGCCGCGGCAACTCCTTGCGCACATCCTTTCTGCCGAGCGGCTATGGTTAGAGCGAATCCGGAGACAGCCTCATGCACTGCCGGTGTGGCCAGATTTCTCATTGGACCAATGCGAATCGCAAATCTCCGAACTCGCTTCTCTGTGGCGCGGATATCTCGAGCACCTTTCTTCCGCGGCCCTGTCGCCGAGCGTCGCGTACAAAAACAGCAAGGGCGAGGCTTGGACCAATACCGTCGCGGACATTTTGACTCACGTGGTATTGCATTCGGCGTATCATCGCGGCCAGATCGCCAGCCACATGCGCGCCGCTGGGGAGCAGCCCGCTTATACGGATTTTATCCATCCAGTACGCCAGGGACTGATTGAATGAAATGCGAAGCTCGACAGTTGGAACGCAGGCCCCTCATATCGCAAGCTGCGGTAATATCTCTGCAATGAAGAAATTTCTGTTTCTTGTCATCCTGTTATTCAGCGCCGTGGTCGGGTTCGGCGCGAACGAAAAAAAACTTCCGCCCATGCCTGCCGCGGTCTCGGGTAATGCCGTAGCCAGTCTTAAGGACGGCCTTGAGCTATTTTCCATGATGGGAGTCGGTCCCCGAAAAACCTGGGATGACGTTACCAGCCAGATGTACATTATGAACCTCGCTCATGCGAGTTGGACTGAAGGCCGTCAGGTGCCAGGAGTGGTGGGCCGTCTGAACGCTGTCGCAGCCGGAGCCAGGGGATTGGTAGTCCTTATTGGCGGTTACGTCGTAGATGCGCAGGGCGGCGAGCTCACGGTCTCCGACGTAAATGTTTACGATCCCGGACGCCGCCAGTGGTCCCGAGGCCAGGACATCCCCTTCCCGGTCGACAGTGCGGTTGTCGGCGTGACCCATGATCGCTTTGTATATGTGATGGGCGGCCGGTCGCCTGGCGGTCCAGTAAACAATATCCAAGTTTACGATGTCGAAAAAAATTCGTGGAGCCAGGCAACGCCTTTTCCCGGAACTCCGGTATTTGGTCTATCAGGCGGCGTTGCCGACGGGAGCATCGTTATTGTCGACGGCGCTCAAAAGGGAGATCCTGGTGGTCCACGCTATGTGGCCTGCGAGCAAGGCTGGCTCGGAAAGATCGATCATAAAGATCCCAATAAGATTGAATGGAGCAAGTTGCCGGCACATCCCGGCGCGGCTCGTTTTGGCATCGCCGGTGGCGGGTCGGACCGCGATCACAGAATTTTCTTCTCCGGAGGCACTCCTACTCCGCACGATTTCAAAGGCGCTGCCTATGATGGCCAACCCGCAACTGCGTCCGAAGTAACGTTTGCCTACGATGTACACGGGCACAAATGGGAGACCATCAGCGAGACCACCTACGATCCCCGCGCCGACAGCCACGGAATTCTCGTCACGCCGATCGGACCCGTCGTGCTGGGCGGCATGGTTAAGAATCTGGCCGTAACGGCGCGCGTGACGCAGTTGCCGAAGAAATAATCCGCTCTAGCAGAACGACACTTTTTGGCAGCGAGTGCGATCTTAGAACATTAACAGGCATCAATGGAAACCGCTGCCTCAATCATCGAGAAACCGCACACCCTTTGGGCGTCACTGCTGGAGGCCATCCGCGGCTCGCATCAGGACTACACCGCCGGCAACCTGAACCGCGCCATCCTGTTGCTCGCTGTGCCCATGGTGCTCGAGATGGTATTGGAATCGCTGTTTGCGGTAGTCGACGTTTTTTGGGTCGGACGGCTAGGCGCAAACGCCGTCGCTACGGTAGGCCTGACGGAATCAATGTTGAGCCTGGTGTTCTCCGTAGGCATGGGCTTGAGCTTGTCGACGACTGCAATGGTGGCGCGGCGCATCGGAGAAAAAGATCCGGAAGGCGCGGCGGTGGCCGGAGTACAGGCGATCGTCCTCGGCCTGATCATTTCTGTAGCCATCGGCATCCCCTGCTTTTTATTTGCCCCAAACCTGCTGCGCCTGATGGGAGCGTCGCCGGAGATCGTCGCCACAGGCAGCGGCTATACCAGAATCTGTCTCGGCGGAAGCTTTGCCGTTCTTCTGCTCTTTCTGAACAATGCAATCTTTCGTGGCGCGGGTGATGCCGCGATTGCGATGCGTCTGCTGTGGGTATCGAACATCATCAACCTTATTCTCGATCCTTGCCTCATCTTTGGATGGGGACCATTCCCGCGTCTCGGAGTAACCGGCGCGGCATTAGCGACGCTGATTGGCCGCAGCATCGGAGTTGCATACCAGTTCTATCGGCTCATGCGCGGGACAGAACGCATACGCATCCTCAGAAGCCAAGTTCGGGTGCATGTGGACGTGCTGCTGCGCCTGCTGCGCGTTTCGGTGACCGGCATCCTGCAGTTTGCCATCGCCCACACCAGTTGGATCGGCCTGGTCCGAATCGTGAGTATCTTCGGCGCTGCTGCGCTCGCGGGATACACGATTGCCATTCGCATCGTGATTTTTGTGATCCTGCCTTCGTGGGGCCTGAGCAATGCGGCGGCAACGTTGGTCGGCCAGAATCTGGGAGCAGGCCATCCTGAGCGCGCCGAGAAAGCTGTGTGGCGAACGGGACTTTACAATGTAATTTTTCTGGGCTCAATCGGCGTGGTGTTTATATTCTTTTCCGAATCCATCGTCCGACTTTTCACACACGATCCCGCCGTCGTGCCGCTGGGCGCTGCCTGCCTGCGGATTGTCAGCTACGGCAACCTTGGCTATGCGTACTTTATGGTGATGATGCAGGCCTTCAACGGAGCGGGCGACACGATTACTCCCACGATTGTTAACTTCTTCGGCTTCTGGCTGTTCGAGATACCGCTGGCTTATTGGCTGGCGATTCCGCTACACATGCGGTCGAATGGAGCTTTCTTTTCCATCGCAATTGCCGAGACCGCCATGGCTTGTGTCAGCGCGATACTGTTCAAGCAGGGCCGGTGGAAGAAGCAGAAGATCTAGATCAGCGAATCTCTGCATCTGGAAAACAAAGCCAGGCATCGCCGCACTAACCACTGCTACCTTGCCCGCGCCAGCACCAGCGTGATGTCATCCGGCTGCTCGTTGTCGCCGATCCAGTCGTCGACTGCTGATGTCACCGTCTGGCTGATCTGTAAGAGCGGTAGGCGCCGGTTTGCGCTGACCAGATCGATCAGACGCTCTTCGCCGAATTCGCCAAATTCGTTTTCCGGTTCGGTCACTCCGTCGCTGTAGGCCAGAAAAATTTCTCCGGGATGCATTTCCACGCAGCCTTCGTCGTAAACCATGTGATCAAACAGTCCAACCACGGTACCGCCGGCTTCCAGTCGCCGAACCGCGCCGCCTTCGCTAATCAAAATGGGAGGCAAGTGTCCGCCATTGCTATACGTCAGGCGATGGGATCGTCCATCGTAGATTCCCAGGAATAGCGTTGCATATTTCTCCGGTGGAGTGCTCTCGTAGAGTTGATGGTTCAGCAAGCCGAGTAGCGCGCCCGGAGAAACCTCAATGCCCTCAGGCCATGCCGCCATCATACGGCCAGCACCGGCTACCGCGCCCACCGCCACGGGCTCGCGCATCTGCGGCAAACTCTCCACGCTGTAAGCCCGCACCGCCGAATGAATGGTTGCCATCAGAAGCGCGGCCGAAATCCCCTTTCCGCTAATGTCCCCAACGGCCAAAATCAACTTGTGAGAACTGGCGGTCAGGAAATCGTAATAGTCGCCGCTGACGGTGCGCGCCGGGCGGCAGAAGCCGTGCACTTCCAGCGACTCCAGTTCCGTGACTTGCCGCGGAAACAGTTGTGCCTGCACTTCCTGCGCGATGGCGAGCTCGCCTTCCAGCCGCTGCTTCTCTTTTTGCTCCTGAATTAACTTCTCGATGGACTCCGTCATCGAGTTGAACGATAGCGAAAGTTGCGCCAACTGATCGGCGGACTTCACAGGGATACGGTGGCTGAAGTCTCCGCGGTCGACATTTCTGGTGGCTTCATACAGATGCGCTACGGCGCCCGTCACCGTCTGCGTCATCCGCGTACCAATAATCAGGGCCACCAGTTCAATCACTGCGAAGAAAACAAGGATCGCCAACAGAAGATATTCGACACCTCTTGCAATGTCTCCCAGTGCGGCGAAGAGGTGACCATATAGGACCGAAGGGCGCGTGCGAACCCTCACCAGTGCGCCGGCTCGCGCCATATCGCCGGTCTTCCAATCCACCACTTGTAGAGGAGTGCCAAAGGTTATCTCACGATCCAGAATGCCGGTGGCGGACGCCAACGCTCCAACCGAAAAAGTTGGACGCAGCGCTTGTCCCTCACCCCCGACGGCCGCTCCAGACTTTCGCTCACGCAAAAGAATGTCGGCCTTCTTCTGCTCGGCTCCGGGGAAATTTGTCTTCGGTGCGCTCCCCACTACTGAACCCTGACTCTCCTCCGCATTTGGCTTGTCATCGAAAGTGATTCCTGCCGCGTATAACGTAATCTCTCCCAGGTTCGCCGCAACGTCCGCAACCAGATTCTTGTCCAGCGGTTCGCTGGTCACAACCGTCAATTTTTCTGGTCCGACATCAAATCTTGAGGCGACGCGCAGATACAACTCGTCTTTGTCGCGAACGATTTCTTTGAATGGCTGGCCGTCACGAATCTCTTTCGCGTAAGGATTGTCATCTTTGTTTACAAAATCAGGAAAGTCTACCGCAGCATTTTGCGTTCCACTGAGCGGCAAACTCTTCGTCCCTTGCCACGCAGCGACTTGACGTCTTCGCCAGGCGCGGTCGCGTTTCTTCAATCCCACCAGTGATTCCGCGGTGGGGGGCTGGTTATGCTCGAGGCGGGCCGCAACTTCGTTACTGACGGCCGCATTCACCGCCTGCATACTGCGCAGCTGCGAGTTGATGTCGGAGGTGACTACAAAGCTGGCGAACTGGCCGGCAAAAAGGTAGATCGTGATAAAAGCCATTGCTACCAGTAGCACCGCGGGAATAACGCCGATGAAGACGTAGGTCACGATCAAGCGGTTGCGCAATCGCCACAGTACTTTTCGCTTCAGCCCGCGGAAGGCAACGATGGAAAACAGTAAAACAGCATCGAACAGAAGAAATTTAACCCAGCCACCAAGACTGTCGCCCCACCTTGGCGCAAAGAGCTCCAGCAGCATTTGCAGCACGAAGAGCACTATGGCCGAGAACAGTGAATAGTATGCTCCACGCGCAATCCATCCTCGCGGCCATAAACCGGCTGCCAGCATCCTCTCTCGGAACTTCCAATAAGTTTCTTTCATTGGATTGAAGGCTTCACGCGACGTCATGCCCCACACACTGCGAGGGAGCGATCAGTCGCCGCAGCAGAAGCAGAATTATCAAATATCCGGATACAGATCGAAAAATGCCTCCAAGCTGGTGCGCAACTGCTTCTCGATCTCTTCCTTGCTGCCCTCAAGCACGTGCATCGTAACGTGCGCCTCTCGCCCATTGGTAAGCTTCACCGGAGCTTCGCCCACTTCCGCCACATCTTCGGAGGGCAGAAGCCGCATTCCGTAAACTAGTGTCAGATTCGCCATGACAGGATTCTAAACTCTTGCCGTCTAGGACGAAACTCTCAGGCGGTGGGGACGGTCTTCGAGTGCTTTTCACCACAGAGACACAGAGCCACAGAGAACACCGTTAAAAGTTTCTTTTGCCTGGTTGGGTTTCCGTGCTCTTGTCTATATCTCTGGAGTGAGCGATTGTTGTTCCAAGCTGTCCCACGGCGATTTAGGGATTTTGCCATCATCATTTAGAATTCTGCCGTGCTCCCAAAACTCTTTCTGATCGTGGCTGCCTCGATGGTAGCTTTGCCCGCCCTGTCTCAACAGGCTCCTGAGACGCCTCCCACCCAACCGCAGGTAAAAGTGAACATGCTGAACGTGTGCACTCCATCGGCGGAGGAGCAAAAGGAGATCGCGGCCGCGCTGGCACGTGTTCCAAAGCAGCCGCTGTTCGGTCCCGACTTTGAAATCTCGCACGGCAGTTCAACGCTGACCGACTCTCCCAATTTCCTTCAACCGGGACACAACACTGAGACCTCAGGTGACCCCTCGGTCGCCCGTTACGTTCGCATTCGACGCGAGTTCGCCGTCCAGGCCTTGTTTGCCAGCGTGCAATATTCCTTCAGCAACGACGGGCAGAACATGATCGAGACGCTCGTGCTGCATGTGCGCGATCCCAAAGACTTGATACAGGTGTCAATGGAAGACACCGCTTCGGCCATCAGCAGTGCCGAGAGCATGGTCGTGGCCAACACTCCCGCCAGCCGCATTCGACTCGAGCGTTTCGGCAAATCGTCCATCGCTCTGGCGCGGTGCAATGGCTCAGAAAATGGACCTGCTCCGGACCAGAGCGCGTACGAACCGCTATTCCATAGTGCTTCTGAAGTGCTTGCAAACTACCGGCAACTCCTGGGCGTTCGGCACACCGTGCCCGCCGAACTAGCTCAGATCCCGACGGCAGAAAAGGCGGCCGTGAAACCGAAAACAGCCCCTGCAGCAAAACGGGAAGAGAAAAAATGAGTGAGAGTTTTTCAGTGCACCTATATGTTCTCTGTGGTTAAGTCTTTTTGTCTTTTGCACCTGGAGCGGCACATGCATCGAAATCTCGATTTCGCAATCTAACAGAACACCTGAATAAATCATGAGCGAAACCCGCAACGTCGTCATCATCGGATCTGGCTGCGCTGGACATACCGCAGCGCTTTACACGGCCCGCGCAAACCTGAAGCCATTAGTAGTCGAAGGACACGAACCCGGCGGTCAACTCTCCCTCACCACGCTGGTAGAGAATTTTCCCGGCTTCCCCGAAGGGATCATGGGGCCGCAACTGGTCGAGAATATGCGCAAGCAGGCGGAGCGCTTCGGTGCCGAATACCGCATGGCGCACCTTACCAGTGCAGACCTCAGCCAGCGTCCATTCCTGCTACATCTGGGGAAGCACCAGGTCCACACACAGTCGTTAATCATCGCCAGCGGAGCGTCCGCCCGATGGCTGGGGCTGGTTAATGAGCAGAAGCTCATCGGGCATGGGGTTTCATCTTGTGCCACCTGTGACGGCTTTTTTTTCTCGGGCAAAGAAATCGTCGTTGTCGGCGGCGGCGATTCAGCCATGGAAGAAGCCACGTTTCTCACTCGCTTTGCTACAAAAGTGACGCTGATTCATCGTCGAGAAAGTTTTCGCGCGTCGAAAATCATGCTGGACCGCGCTAAAAAGAACGAGAAAATTCATTTCCTGACGGACACGGTCGTGGAAGACGTCAACGATCCCGCGAAGCATGAAGTCACCAGCCTCAAACTACGCAACGTGAAGACCGGAAAGGTTTGGGACTTTGCAACCAGCGCGCTCTTCCTCGGCATCGGACACGAGCCTAATGCGAAGATTTTCGCCGACCAACTCGACACCGACGCCGACGGCTATCTCAAAACGCGCAACTATGTACATACTCGCGTCCACGGCGTATACGCCTGTGGCGACGTGCAGGATAGGCGCTACCGCCAAGCCATCACCGCCGCAGGAACTGGGTGCATGGCCGCCATCGAAGTCGAGAAGTTTTTAGAAGAGCACGGAGCGTAATGAGGAGCAATCCCTAGACGTTCATCCGGGCGGTTGTGTATTCCTATCGAAAAAATGACTGAGCCATTACTGAAGTAATCTTCGAAACAAATTACATCCCTCTTAATCCTAGCCACAGACAACCTGCCCTATGCGCACCTGGTTTGCCCCAGCTTTATTCGTCCTTGTCCAAGTACTGTTGTGCGTTCCTCCACAAGCTTCAGCCCAGGAATCCGTTGAATCGGTCCGCAAGGTTGTGACGCGGGTGACTCCGCAATACCCCCGCCTCGCCCGCTCCATGAACCTACAAGGAGCAGTAAAAATGGTGGTGGTGGTCGAGCCCAATGGCTCGCTCAAGTCGGTAGAGGTTAGGGGCGGCAATCCGGTGCTGGTGCAAGCCGCCGAAAAAGCTCTTCGCCAATGGAAGTGGGAACCTAGCGGACACGCAACTTCTGAACTGATTGAACTCAGATTCGCTCCTCGATAACTCTGCGAATTCCTGCTCGAATCGAGATCTATGAATTCCTTCCCTCCCTGAAGTTAAGTCTGCTTTGTGGTACAACCTTCTGTGCTGCTCTGCTTCGTCCAAGCGTCTGTCCCGGCGGATAATTTTCCAGGTGCGGAATGTTAAGAACTTTCTTTGTCCGTCTTTCTGAAAATCCATCCTTGCGCGCTTTTGCCGAACGTTCTTCCCTTGGCCGGCGCGTATCTGGCCGTTTTGTTGCCGGTACTGAGATCTCCGATGCTGTTCGCGCGACCCAGACCGTGAACCGCGCAGGCATGAGCGTCAGCATCGACAACCTTGGCGAAAACGTCGCCAATTCAGAAGAAGCCCGCCACAGCGCCGATCTTTATCGGCAGATTCTAGACGCCATCACGGCCAACCATCTCAATGCCAATATCAGCCTCAAGCTCACTCATATGGGACTTGATGTGGACGAGCAACTCGCACGCGATATTGTGAGTGGGCTCGTAGCTAAGGCTGCGTCGATGAACCCTCCCGGATTTGTCCGCGTTGACATGGAAGGCTCGCCGTACACTCAACGCACTCTCGATTTCGTTCACGAGCTCAACCGCATGCCTGGAAATTCGAATTCCGTCGGCACTGTGATCCAGTCATATTTGAAGCGTTCCGAAAGCGATGTTGAAAAGCTTTTGGCAGAGAACATCCGCATTCGCCTCTGCAAAGGCGCCTACAAAGAGCCTGCGGACATCGCGTTCGCTGCCAAGTCGGACGTGGATGCCAACTACGTTAAGCTGATGAAGATCTTGATGAAGAGCGGCATCTATCACGGTCTCGCGACGCACGACGAGAGCATCATTCGGCAAGCAGAGGCGTTTGCGGAAAGCGAAAAGCTTTCGCCCGACTCATTCGAATTCCAGATGCTCTATGGCATCCGCCGTGATCTTCAACAAAGCCTGGTGCGAAAAGGGTGGCGGGTGCGCGTCTACATTCCATTTGGGACGGAGTGGTATCCCTACTTCATGCGGCGACTGGGTGAGCGTCCTGCCAATGTATTCTTTATCGCTCGCAACCTGTTGAGGTCCTAAAGATTCGAAAATAATTTCATACTACGTTCACTGCTCAGGAACTGCTGCCCCATCAGCACGCGCATCCGATGCTCCGTAGTTCACTTTGGATTTCGAATCGTGCAACACTGCCTGCCCGCGGCCCATGGCTGTGGTGTATTCGCGCCGCACGTCGAGTTGATGCCCCATCGCCGAAAGTTTCTGCCGCACTTCCGGCGTGACGCGCGACTCGATCACGATGTTGCATCCGCGCTGCGGACTTACCGTGAAGCGTGCAGTCTCCATCGCTTCCTGAATATTCATGCCATAGTCGGCCACGTTGGAAACAAATTGGGCATGCGCGAGCGGCTGGTTCGCGCCACCCATGATTCCGAATCCGACGTGCTGATCTCCGCGCTCCATGAACGCTGGAATGATGGTGTGAAACGGCCGCTTGCGCGGAGCGAGGGCATTCGGCGACGCGGCATCGAGCGAGAAAAGAGCGCCGCGGTCCTGCAACACGAATCCCATGCCGCGCACCACAACGCCTGATCCGAACGCCTCATAATTGCTTTGAATCAAGGAGACGATATTGCCTTCGCGATCAACTACGGAAAGGTAAGTTGTATCGCTGAATGGAGGCGTGCCGGCCGCAACCTCGCAATTCGCATTGTCAGGATTGATCAGCTTAGCCCGCTGCCGCGCGTACTCCTTCGACAGCATCCCCTTCACCGGAATCTTCGCAAAACGCGGATCGGCGTTATAACGTCCCAGGTCGGCGTAAGCCAGCTTCATGGCTTCGATCTTCTTATGAAGCTCCGCGACGCTCAGCGGACCGTCGGGCGAGGCGGGAGTCGTCTCCATAATATTCAGCATCTCGAGCGCTGCCATCCCCTGCCCGTTGGGAGGAAGTTCGTACACGGTCCAGTCGCGATATGTGGTAGAAATCGGCTCGACCCACTCCGGCGAAAACTCTGCGAGATCATCCGCCGCCATCGTTCCGTGAAGGCTCTGGGAAGTGTTCAGAATCGCCTGCGCGATTTCACCTTTATAAAACGCATCCGCTCCTTTCTCAGCCATCAGCCGCAGAGCTCTCGCGAGATCGTGATTCTGGAATACTTGACCTACTGCTGGAGGCTTCCCTCCGGGCAAGTAAACCCGTTGTGCCTCGGGATCGTACGCAAGCATCTCGGCTGAATCCTTCCAGTACGAGGCGATGATCTCTGGAACCGGATAACCGTCCTCTGCATAAGAAATTGCGGGCTGGAAAAGATCTTTCCATGCTGTCTTTCCAAAGCGTTCGTGCAGTGCGTGCCAGCCCGCAACTGCCCCCGGAACAGTCACCGAGTCAATTCCTTCCAAAGGCATGGCGGTCGCATCTTTTGCTTTCACGTGTGCGATGGTTAATGCGCGCGGCGCCCATCCGCTGGCATTCAGCCCATACAGCTTGCCGGTCTTCGCCTCCCAGTAAATCGCAAATAGATCGCCGCCTATTCCATTCATCATCGGTTCAGTAACGCCAAGGACAGCGTTCGCGGCAATGGCAGCATCTACCGCAGATCCTCCGCGCTCAAGAATTTTCGCGCCCGCCACCGAAGCTTGCACGTGGCTGGTCGCAACAATTCCATAGCGTGTAATCACCATGGAGCGCGCGTTGGACCGATCTCGGGCTGACATGGAAGTTGTGAGTACTAGAATAACCGACGCAATTCGCAGCGAAAGATTCATGGTATGCCTGCAGTTCCAGAGGCGGAAGCCAGATGTTTATTTGCCTAAAAGCGACATAGCTGAGGCGGTTGCTGAAAAAGTACCGGATGAGCAAAAGCTAAACCACTGCGGCCGCGAGCCGGATTCGTTTGGGATGACTTTACGGCACGAGTGGAAGTCGTGCTACGGGCGAGCAAAGATTGGATTTCGTTGGAACCGAGTTTCGAGCCAGAGGTGAGTGCCATTCGCGTCGCGCCATTATAGCCGTTGGGCTTGGCAACCCACGCATCGCGACGGAAGCCTGCGGTTTCGAAGTCCCTGGTTGGTAATTGACGGTCCAGCTTTCAGGTTGCGCACGTCAATCGCCTGAGAGACAATTCACACACCATGAAGATCAGGCATTCGCTTCTTCTACTCACGTTTCTCGCGATTTGGCCGCCGGGTTTTGTCGCCGCACAAGACAGATCGGATCCGATGTCGGCAAAGATCCTGGCATCCGAGGACAGATGGAATGCAGCGTACAAGCGCGGCGATATCAAGACGATGGAATCTTTGTTGGCCGATGATTTCATCATCACGCTGGAAGATGGCAACACCTTCAGCAAGTCGGGATACATAGCGCACAACGGAGATGCGACGCTCCACATTGAGACCACGGAAATGTCGGGACTGAGTGTTCGGAGACACGGCAACACAGCCGTCGTGACTGGCACCTATCACGAGAAAGGCACATCCAAGGGCAAGCCTTACGAATACCGGGACCGCTTCACCGATGTCTGGATGAATCTGAATGGGAGATGGCAGGTTATCGTTTCGCACTACAGCATCCCCTCGCAATAATGCACGGGTGTCTTAACAATAGGGAGTCTGCACTGAAAGCCACGATCTTCTGGCTGGTCCTTTGCGTCATAAGCGCCATTTCGTTCAGTGATGCGCTGGCGCAAACCTCGTCCGTGCCGCAAATATCAACTCCGGCACAACTCCAGGTGAATCAGCAGCCGCACGAAGTCAAAGTCACCGAGTACCGCCTTCCTCCCGACAAGCTGGCCAAAGCCGAGGCGCTCTATAAAACCCGCACCGTTCTTTATCTACTTGGCTTGATCTTCGGAATTGCGATTTTGTGGGCGCTGCTGAAACTGCGTGTCGCTCCTGCTTTTCGCGATCTTGCCGAGCGCGCCAGCAGGAATACCTTTATACAAGCACTTGTTTTCGTACCGCTGCTGACGCTTCTGATCGCAATCATTTCGCTACCGATTGACATTTACCAGCAGCACATTTCGCGCGCCTATGGACTCTCGGTGCAAAGCTGGAGTTCATGGGTGGGCGACTGGTTCAAAGCTGAGGGAGTTTCGCTCGTACTTACCGTCCTGATCGTCTTCGCGCTATTCGTGATCATCCGCAAAAGCCCGCGGCGCTGGTGGTTTTATTTTTGGCTGTTGACGCTTCCCTTCCTGGTGCTACTGATCTTTGTTGCGCCGGTGATACTGGACCCCATATTCAACAAATTCGAGCCGTTGGAAAAAGCGCAGCCGCAGTTGGTCGGCGCGATCGAGAAAGTAACTCACCGCGGCGGACTCGACATTCCGCGCGCCCGCATGTTCGAAATGGAGGCAAGCGAAAAAGTCACGAACTACAACGCCTACGTCACTGGAATTGGCGCCACTAAGCGCGTAGTTGTCTGGGACAATACGGCGCGCGATATGACCATCCCGGAAACCCTCTTCGTTTTCGGCCATGAGATGGGCCACTATGTTTTGAATCACATCTATAAAGGACTGGCGTTTTATGCGGGATTGTCGTTTTTAGGCTTCTGGCTCGGTCGCAAGGTTGTTCTCGGAATGCTGGCGCGGTGGGGAGAGGATTGGCGCATCCGCGGCATCAAGGATCTCGCTGCTTTACCAGTGCTGATGCTGGCTCTCTCGCTTCTCACTCTGGTCGCCGAGCCGATAGGCAACGCCTTTAGCCGTTATCAGGAACACCAGGCCGATATCTACGGACTCGAAGTGACCCACGATCTTTTCCCCGACAACCGCGAAGTGGCCGCATCAGCGTTTCAAAAGCTTGGTGAGAAAAGTTACGACTATCCAACGCCGGATCCTATGCTGGTGTTCTGGTCTTACAGTCATCCCTCAATTGCAGAGAGGATCCGGTTTACGCTGGAATATGACCCGTGGCATACGCCCGCCGGACCAAAATACGTGAAGTAGAAAATACCCAGGCAGGAAATCTGTAGGCAGAGTTATGTTTTGAAGTGCACTTAGGCAGGGGAACATCTCGCTCATGAATGTTGCAGATCTTTAAGAGCAGGATGCTGTTCGCGAATCTCTTCCTGGGTCGCTGCGATCTGCTTCGATTTCCGGTAGACATTCGCAACCGCCATGGTCCAGAAGGGAACCAAATCGATGCCTGGGGCGAGCTTAGCAACGAACGACGGCAGAAATTCCCAGTGCCAGCCTAAGAGCCGCATCAACAGCGCTGCGACACCAAGATCGAGTATGTCGTCGGCCGGGGATAAAGCGCCTTCAACGAACAAAGGAAACACTGCGATTTGCAGGGCGTCCGCAATGATAGCGATTATCATAGCGGCTCGAAAACTGGAACCCGGTGTGATGGTAATCGCGTCGTGGGTCACGACAACCTCCCCTGCTTAGACTATTTTATACGGGTTCAAGCTCTTGAGAAAGCGAACGATCGGAGACCTACAAAGGAGATTGGTAGCGCTAACGGGAATCGAACCCGTGTTTGAAGATTGAGAATCTTCCGTCCTAACCCCTAGACGATAGCGCCATCCGGAGAGTCGATTATAGCAAGGCTCCAAGGCCAGTTTCTTCGGGCGGGCAGGTTTCCACAGCCCGTGAAGGTTTATACTAGCTTCCACTCTACTAACAAATTTTAGCCATTTCCCCGGACTTGCGAGGGCGAAGTGCATATGATTCTGAACAACTTAACTCATTCCTGATTAGGAGAATGCAAGGAGTATCCATCTATGGCAAGGTCGAAATCCATCCCAGTCAGCAAGACCCGTACCAGTACAAGTAAAGAACCATCCGTTACGAGCGATGTTGTGAATCAGCCAGATTTGAAGACGGTCGCCGCGGGGCCGTCCGCCGAAGTCCGGCCCGACGCTGTGACGACGCCTGAAGAGAGCTCAAAGTCGGCTGTCAAAGTCACGCCAGAATCGCGCAAAATGGAAGTAGTCAAAAGTGATCCCCGGAAGAATCTGGTCCCCATCAATTTGGACGACGAGATCCGCCGTCGGGCCTATGAACTCTACCAGCAGCGCGGACCCGGATCTGGCAGCGATGCCGAGGACTGGCTGACCGCTGAGCGCGAAGTACGGCAGCGCTACCGCCAGCAGAGCGCTTAGTCACGGGACTTTATCAGACACGCGGCGGCCAAAAATCTGGCCGCCGTTCTTTCATGCGATGGTTTGTGCCATAAAGATTTTTGACCCGGCTTGATATCCTCTCCTTAAGTAGGGACATCCTTAAGATTGAGAACGGCTCTTCGCGGTTGCTACGCAGGTCCGTTTCTGAAAAAATAGGCTCGAGTTTCCAAGATGGCGGAAATAGGTAGTTTCGCACTGCTTCTCGCTTTGGCGCTGAGCGTTTATACGTTCCTTGCCGGCATTGTCGCGCTGGTATTTCAGAAGCAAACCTTCGTGCCCGCCACCGAGCCGGGGAGTAAGACTGCGCGCCGTAACCAGGTTGCGGATGTTGGCAGCGGCAGTTCGTGGGCGGCGCTACTCCGCCGCGGTTCAGAGCGCATCGGCGAAACCGCCCGCCGGGCCGGAATTGCTACCTTCGCCGCTGTTTTTCTTGCTGCGGTAGTTCTGGTGCTATGCGCCTTCCGCGACGACTTCACCATTGCCTACATCTTTCATCACAGCAATCGGGACCTGCCCGCTCCTTATAAATTCGCCACGCTTTGGTCAGGACAGGAAGGCTCCCTGCTTTTCTGGTCATTGCTGCTCGCTGCCTACGGCTTCGTCTTGCGCCTGCGTTACAAGACCGATCCACGGCTGTTCGCCTACGCTTCAGTGGTTCTGGCTGGAGTGCAGATCTTCTTCCTGCTGCTGGTAAATTTCGCGGCTAATCCTTTCGGCATTCTCGAGGGCGCGCTCCGGCCCGATGGCAGTGGACTGAATCCCCTCTTGCAATATCCCGAGATGGTGATTCATCCGCCGATGCTTTATCTCGGCTATGTGGGTTTCACGGTGCCCTTCGCGTTCGCGCTGGGCGCGCTGATCATGAAATATCCGGGCGAGAAGTGGATTCACATCACCCGCCGCTGGACCATGGTCACTTGGGCTTTCCTCACTTGCGGAGTTTTTCTCGGAGCGCACTGGGCCTATTCTGTACTGGGCTGGGGCGGCTACTGGGGCTGGGATCCCGTCGAGAACGCATCTCTCATGCCATGGCTCACCGGGACCGCTTTTCTGCACTCGGTGATGATGCAGGAAAAGCGCGGCATGCTGAAGATGTGGAACATGTGGCTGGTTTTCGCCACGTTCTGGTTGGCAATCCTGGGAACTTTTCTGACCCGTAGCGGCATCATCAGTTCCGTTCATGCCTTCGCGCAATCTTCCATCGGCAGTTGGTTTGCCTGGTTTCTGGCGATCAGTTTCGTAGTATTCGTCTTCTTCTTTTTTAAGAACAAGTCGCATCTGGCAAGCGAACACAAACTCGAGTCGCTGGTATCGCGCGAGTCCAGCTTTCTGTTTAATAATCTTCTTTTTGTTCTTCTTTGCTTCACCGTGCTTTGGGGGACGTGGTTTCCGAAAATTTCCGAGCTTGTGCAAGGCAACAAGGTCACGGTCGGTGGACCGTTCTACAACCGTGTGGCTATCCCGGTTGCATTGCTACTTCTCATACTCACAGCTGTGGGGCCGCTGTTGGCTTGGCGCAAGACGTCGCTCGAAAGCCTCAAGCGCAACTTCTTGTGGCCGACCGTCGGCGCGATTGCCATTGCCATGTTTCTGATGATCACTCCCCAGCGATGGGGTTCGCCTTTCGGCCTCAGGCCCTGGCAGGACATTTCATACTTCTATTCGCTGATGGCGATTGGTCTCTCGGTGCTTGTGACTCTCACAGTAGCCAGCGAGTTTTATCGCGGTGGCCGCGTCATCTCGAAGCACACGGGCCAGGGGATGTTCGCCTCGATGGTGCAACTGACTCACCGCAACACGCGGCGCTACGGCGGATACATTGTCCACTTCGGCGTGGTCGTAGTCATCATCGGTTTCGCCGGAGCCGCTTTCAATCAGGATAAAGAGCAGGAGATGGCCAACGGCGACAAGCTGACCATCGGCTCTTACACTTTAATCTGCCGCTCCTACACAGATGATGACGCTCCCAATTATGCCAGCGAGTGGGCGTTGCTCGACGTCTACAAGGGCGGCAAGCAGATCGACACCATGACGCCCGTGCGCCGTTTTTACAAAGCCAGTCAGCAGACCTCGACCATGCCTGACATCCGCTCCACGCTGAATGAGGATCTCTATCTGGTGTTCGAGGGACTGAACCAGGACAACGGCCATCCCATCATCAAGGCGCATTTGAATCCGCTGGTGATGTGGATCTGGCTTGGCGTCTGGATCATTCTCGGCGGAACAGTTCTGGCTCTGGTTCCGAACGCGCCTGCACCGGTTCGTGTTCCTGCGCCCGCGCGGCTGGAGCACGTGCAAACCTCTCCGGTCGCTACAGGAGACTGATGTCTATTCGCCTACATCTATTCTCGAAGTTCAGAGCACCAAGCCACAAAGTCGCGCACGCCATTCTATTATGCGTCGCCGTGTTCGCCCTACTCGGAGCCGGCGATCCCGGCTCTCGGTTCAGCGAAATCGGCCATCAGATGATGTGCATTTGTGGCTGCAAGCAGATTCTTCTGGAATGCAATCACGTCGGATGCCCTTCTTCTGATGGCATGCGCAACGAACTGATGGCTGCCGTCACCCGCGGCGACAGTGACAGCCTAGTCGAGCAAGGTTTCGTACAAAAATACGGACCAACCGTTCTGGCTGCTCCCACTACCAGGGGCTTCGACCGGGTTGCCTATATCCTGCCGTTCGTGGCGCTGTTTCTCGGCTTTGGAATAGTTATCGTGATCGTCCGATCCTGGAAGAATCGTCCCGTACCTGCAATTGCCGGCGGCTTACGCCCCGTGCGCGGCACCGAACTCGAACAGTTTCGCGATCAAGCCGGCAAGGAGACTGATCTATGATGTGGCTGATTCTCTGCCTTGCGCTCGCCGTGGCAAGCTTCTTTTATGTTTTCTACTTGCCCGGAAGACTTTTTCTCGGTCCGGAGAAAACCCGCGCCGGGTATTTGCGCGAACGCAAGGACGCTGTCTACGAAAATCTCCGTGACCTCAATTTCGAGTACAAAGCGGGAAAAGTCCCTGACTCCGATTACACATCGCTGAAGTCTTCCCTGCAGGACGAGGCCGCCACCATCCTGGCCGAAATCGCCCGCCTGGAGAACAATTCCGGGCCCCAAAAAGGAACCAGATCTTGAACACGCATCACAATGTTGTCCTGAGCGAAGTGGAAACGTTGCGAAGCGAAATCTCCACGCAGCCGAAAGCCTGCCCTGAACTTGTCGAAGGGGATCGCATAATCGGCGGCACGAGTGCGCCTCCAAGCAACGAGTTCTTTCCCCGCTTGGCGTCGATGTCGGCGGTAGTTCTGGCCTTAGGACTTTTCCTCACCGCCCTCGCTGCCGCCCAAACGCTGACAGGCACCGTGAAGGACGCAACCACTGGCAAGCCCGCCGCTGGCGACGAGGTGATCCTGCTCAAACTGGCTCAGGGCATGGAGGAAGCAGGACGCACAAAAGCTGACGCTAAAGGTCAATTCAGTTTCAAGCTCGACGACGCGCAATCTCCACACCTGATCCGCGCCATTCATCAGGATGTCACCTACCACCGCATGGCCCCGCCGGGCACTACATCAGTGGCACTCGATGTTTATGACGTCGCCAAAAAAATCGATGGCATCGCGGTGGTTGCCGATATCATGCGCGTCCAAGTGGAGCAGGGACAGCTCGAAGTGATGCGCGCCTTCGCTGTTCAGAACACATCGAACCCACCGCGCACCCAGATGAACGAACGCAACCTGGAGTTCTACATTCCCGAGGGCGCCAAAGTGATTGACGGCTCCGCCATGACCGCCGGCGGCCAACCCATCACCTCCGCCCCAGTGCCTGAGAGCGAGAAGAAGGATCGTTATTCTTTCATTTTCCCTCTTCGTCCGGGAATCACTCAGTTTCAAGTAGCGTTCCAGCTTCCATACTCCGGGAGCGCCAACCTTGATCCGAAATCGATTTATCCCCTGGAACATTTTGTCGCGATATTGCCCAAGACTATGCAGTTCGCTGCCGGCCCTGCTGCAGGGTTCAAACCGATGAACGATCCTAACCAGCCTGATTCCAATGTGCAGGTAGCTTCGAACATCAAGGCAGGGCAGAACCTCGCCTTCAAAGTTTCCGGCGAGGGCGTGCTTGAGAGCCGCCAGGAAGGCGACGGCTCGCAGGGATCCGGAGCGGCCGCGCAGAGCGGCCAGGCGCAGGCCCGGCCAGGCGGCGGACTGGGTCCCCCCATTGACGCTCCCGACCCGCTGCAGAAATACCGCTGGTGGATTCTCGGAGGGTTCGGCGCAGTCCTGATGATTGGGGGAGTGTACGTTGCGTCCCGGCAGCAGTCCGCCGCGCGTGCCTTGGCTCGGCAGAAGACTGGATCCTCCACGCGCGCAGCCGTGCAAGAACAAGAAGAAGATGATTACGAGCCCGCCGAAATTCTGGCAGCTGGTCCGGGTCGCGCGGGAGGCGCATCGCGGCCCAGTTCCATGCTGCTGGAGGGCTTGAAAGAAGAGCTCTTCCAGCTCGAAGTCGAGCGCAGGCAAGGCCAAATTTCGCAGGCGGAGTACGAAAAAGCCAAGTCCGCCCTCGATCAAACGCTGGAGCGCGCACTCAAGCGTGAGGGGCAGCGGGCGTAGTCGAAACCCTAATTGTCGTTCCGAGCAAGCGATCTCCCGACAGTTCAAAATTTAACATTCCGACAGGGCGCGTCATATTTCTGAAGGAGGGACGACACGGAGTGGAGAAACCTGCTGTTTCCCAGCCAGCCCTCCAACCGGAATGCTCTAATACCGCATGACCTTCACCTGGTTCATTCTCCTGCTCACGATCGCAGGAACAGTCTTCTTGCTCGTGTTGTTCCATCACCGCTTTTTAGGGCACGTGCTTCACGAGCGCATTCCCGACCGACCGCGGCGCCGGCTGTTTGTAGCTTCGCTCAGTTTTTTTCTAACTTTCGCCGGAGTGCGTGGGGTTGTCTACTGCATTGAGCACCAGATACCGCCATTTCATTTCATCGAGGTCGGCGGAAGGCACATTCATCATCTGGTGATAGGAATCGTGATTCTGCTTGTGGTCGGCTACGGATGGCTGGCCGAAGTCGGCACCGGGGCGGACAACTCTTCGATTCTTGTCAGCCGCCTGATGTCGATCCTTTATGGCGCCGGCGCAGCGCTCACGCTGGACGAATTCGCTCTTTGGCTCAATCTGCGCGACGTCTACTGGTCGCGCGAAGGACGCGCCAGCATCGACGCTATCATTCTATTCGGAGCAGTGCTGGCCGCCGGCGCATGGGGCGCTCCGCTTTTTCAGCGCGGCCAGACTCGCAACTTAAAGAAGAAGTGACTACACTCAGACCTCTGCGCGCGGCCTGGAGCGGCAGGATTCGTTCCTTTTCCGGAAATGCGAAAGTTCGATATCAACCGCGTCTCAGCGGCCCACGCCTGTCGCAAAGGCGTTGAGAGTGCGGCTCATCGGTTTTAGCTTTTTCGAGAGAGCGGGGCTTCTTGGAGATTGCGCCAGCGGAACAACAGCGGCGAGAGACGTTATGCGGTCATGAATTGGCTTCGTGTAATCGCAGGCGTCGAGGTGGAACCCGCTCTCCGCGAACTTCGCGCCGCCTAAAGCCCCCATCGAAAGCCTCCGAGGAACGGTTTTGGCCGTCCGGGGCGGTGCAACTTTTGCGGCAAGAATACTTGTCGTGTGCTATCGTGGTTCCCGAAAAGATCGCCAGCTACTAAAGGCAGCCGTGCACCCCCAGCACGGGAGCAGCGACTTACACCCCAACCGAGCGACTTTGGAGATCCTATGAAAAACACCTATGCCGCGCGATTACAGGTTCTCGCCTTCGTCATCATCATCGTCACCGCGAGCGCGACGAATATCCGCGCCCAAACATATACCGACCTGTACAACCTCGGAAGCAACTCCGGAGACCCTTTGGATCCTGCCTGGGTCGGCCTGTTCGCACAGGGCCGCGATGGCAACTTGTATAGCACTACAACGGATGGAGGAGTGAATACCGTGGGTACGGTCTTTAGACTTTCCCCCTCCGGAACGATGACACCGTGGAGTTTTGATAGCACGGGCACCGACGCTTTTTACCCTTACAGCGGCCTGACGCTTGGCACCGACGGCAACTTCTACGGCACGTCTTATGCGGGCGGTTCCGCAGGCGCTGGAACCGTCTTCAAAGTTACTCCCAGCGGAATAATCACGACGCTGCACAGCTTTAACGGGTGCTCCGAGGGCAGTAACGTTTACGCGCCCCCGATTGAAGGCCTCGACGGCAACTTCTACGGCGTGGCCAGTGATGGTGGCTGTGAAGTCTTTGGTACGGTGTACAAGATTACCCCTTCAGGTACTCTGACAGTCATTTACACGTTTCCTGGCACCAGTGGCCTTTCGTATCCCCAGGCCATAGCGTTAGGAACGGATGGCAACTTCTACGGTACAACTCTAGGCGCTACCGGCGGGTACGGCGGTGTGTTCAAGATCACGCCCCAGGGCAAACTCACGGTGCTCCACACTTTCACCGACTTTGGGCAAGGCCCTAAGGGAATGATGATTCAAGCTAATGACGGAAATTTTTATGGCACAACCTCGCATGGCGGAGTAAACGGTGTAGGCGCTATTTACAAGATGACCCCGGCGGGAACTCTCACCGTCATCTACAGTTTTGACACAGCCGGACTGGGGGACGAACCATACGCCGGCCTGATACAGGCGACTGATGGCAAGTTTTATGGCGCGGCCTCAGGCTATCCGTTCGGCCACCTCTTCCAGATCACTTCCACCGGAACGTACACCCACCTCGTTTCGTTTACCAACGTCGCTGGCCTCTTTCCCGGCAGTACTCCGCAAGTCGCCCTGTTCCAGAACACAAACGGCACGCTCTACGGTGACACTTACGGAGGCGGCGCTGGCTTAGCGGGCGTGCTCTACAGCCTGGGCATGAACCTTGGCCCGTTCGTCCGTTTCGTGGGTCCGCTATTCGAGGGCAAAGTCGGGAAAAACATCGAAATCCTCGGCCAGGGATTCACCGGGACAAGCAAGGTGTCGTTCCATGGGGCCGCGGCAACCTTCAAGGTAGTTTCTGACACCTACTTGACCGCGGTGGTTCCAGCCGCCGCCATCACCGGCTCCGTGATCGTAACCACGCCCGGAAGAACACTGACCAGCAACAAGATCTTCCGCGTCACGCCCGCGATCCTGAGTTTCAATCCGAGCAGTGGATCGGTGGGAACCCCAGTGACGATTACCGGCACCAGCTTCACCGGCGCAACCGTGGTCACGTTCGGGGGGGTGAAAGCGACCACGTTCTCGGTGGATTCCAATACTCAGATCACAGCCACGGTACCGGCTGGCGCGAAAACCGGGAAGATCCAAGTCACAACTCCAGGAGGGACTGCAATCAGCGCTACAACGTTCACCGTGTCCTAATTTGCCGCGGCCATTCCAGACGGGGAATATGGGACAGATGCGACATTCACCATTTTTCCCTACGCGTCGCGAATGTGTGTAAGAACGGGCCGCCTCCAGGCGGCCCGTTTTGCTTGGGCCTGAAACCGGTCCGCCGCCCTTCGCACTGGGACGGCGCCCTTGCATCTCCCCGCTGCGCGTAACATCTAATAAGCTGAGATCAAAAATATGGGAAACACATTTAAAACCGCGTTTCTGCTGACCGCGCTGACGCTGCTGCTGATGTTCATTGGCCGTTACTTCGGCGGGCAGAATGGGATGCTGCTCGCTCTGGTATTCGCCGCGGTGATGAACTTCGTCTCTTACTTTTACTCCGACAAGATTGCCTTGGCCATGTACCGCGCGAAGCCGGTTTCGCGCGAGGAATTGCCGCGGGCTTATGCTGCAGTCGAGCGGTTGACCCAGAAGATCGGGTTGCCGATGCCGAAGATTTACGTGATCCCCACGGAGTCGCCGAATGCATTTGCTACGGGACGGAATCCCCAACACGCGTCGGTTGCAGTGACGCACGGGATTCTCGGACTGCTGAACGATGAGGAACTCGAAGGTGTGCTGGCACACGAACTGGGACACGTGGGGAATCGCGACATCCTGATCAGTTCGGTGGCGGCGACCATTGCGGGCGCGATCACCATGCTTGCCAGTATGGGACGCTTTGCCATGATTTTTGGTGGCATGGGCGGGAGCGACCGCGAAGAACGCGGCGGTGGAGGCTTGGGCGCGATATTGATGTTGATTCTGGCTCCGATTGCGGCCAGCCTGATTCAACTGGCTGTCTCGCGATCGCGCGAGTATCAGGCGGATGCGACAGGAGCTCACTATACGGGGAATCCTTATGCGCTTGCGAGCGCGTTGCAGAAGCTGGACGCTTACTCGAAGCGGGTACCGATGGCGGCGTCACCTTCGACGGCACATTTGTTTATCATCCAGCCGCTGCTCGGGATGAATTTTGGCAGCTTGTTTTCGACTCATCCGCCGATTGCCAAGAGAATTGAGCGGTTGACGGGCAGGCCGGCTGAGTTTATGCAGTAGAACCGCTTCTGGCTCGAACCATGCAAGAATATTTAATGCTTGCGTTCTGATTTTGTGATGGTGAAACCAGGGTCCCTCGCTTCGCTGGGATGACCGAACTGTCGGGATGAGCGAGTTTTAAGCCCTTCTGCAAAGGCGGACTGGAAATCTGCAAGCTAGAAGCCAGCAGCTAGGAGCTAGAAGCTGCGGTTCAGTGACATTGGTAACTCCGCCCTCTTTCGAGCCTGATAGTAGAATTCAGCAATGTCTCCTGAGACTGCGATCGCCGTATCTCACAAAGCCGCCGACCTGGAAAAGGCTCTACGCCGTGTAATTCGGGGCAAGGACGAGGTTGTCCGGCTGGCATTAGTTAGCATTTTCGCGCGCGGACATTTACTCATTGAAGGCGTGCCGGGTGTTGGGAAAACCACTCTAGGACAAGCCCTCGCCCGCGCAATTGATTGCACGTTTCAGCGGGTACAGTTCACCAGCGACATGCTGCCTTCCGATGTGCTGGGGATCTCGGTGTATTCGGCGCTAGAGCAGGAGTTCGAGTTCAAGCGCGGGCCGGTATTTACCAATGTACTCTTGGCGGATGAAATCAATCGAACCACTCCGAAAACACAGTCCGCGCTGCTGGAGGCGATGAACGAAGGCCAAGTCACGGTAGACGCGCATTCTTACGAACTGCCGCAGCCATTTCTGGTGATCGCGACGCAGAATCCGGTGGAGCATCATGGAACGTATCCCCTGCCTGAATCGCAGTTGGATCGTTTCCTGATGCGGGTGAGGATGGGCTATCCGGAGGCGGCGGCGGAGCGGGAAATTTTGCGGTCACAGGCCGGCGCTGCCCACCTGCAGGATATGCGTCCGGTGCTCACGGGCGCCGACGTGCTTGAGATGCAGGAAGCGGTAAAGCGCATTCGCGTGGACGAATCTTTGGTGACCTACGCTTTGGAAATTGTGAAGCGCACGCGCGAGTCGGAATATTTGTCACTCGGAGTTTCGCCGCGCGGAGCGCAGGCGCTTTATCGCGCCGCGCAGGCCATGGCCTTTCTCGATGGCCGCAGCTTTTGTACTCCCGAAGACTTCAAACCACTGGCTGTGCCGGTCTTCGCCCACCGCATCGTAGTTAATGGAGGCTATGCCTCGACGCTGAAGAAATCGGAGCAGGCCGACCAGGTGATGCGCGAGATTGTGGAGAATGTAGCTGTACCGGTGTGAAAACAGTTCTCAGTCGCCGCTTGTTGATTCTCGGTTCTCGGTTTTCAGCGTGAGGATATAATTCTCCGCTATGTCCTTCCTGCGTTTTCTCATGCTGCTGTCGCTTGTCTGCTGGATTGGCGGCCTCATCTTCTTTGCTTTCGTACTCGCGCCTACCGCGTTTTCTGTTCTGCCCACGACTCACCTTGCCGGCAATGTTGTTGGGCGCGCTTTGAGCAAGCTGCACTGGATCGCGATTGTTTCCGGAATTATCTTTCTGATCAGTTCCATGTCTTACAGCCGCCTGACCAATGGAACAGCGCACGTGTTCGCCGCTCGGCATGTGCTCTTGTGCCTGATGCTGGCGCTCACGTTGATCTCGCAATTCGGCATCATTCCACGCATGGACACTTTGCGGGCCTCGCTAGGCGAAGTGAGGGCAGTGCCGCTCGATAATCCTGAGCGAATGCAGTTTGATGCGCTGCATGTGTGGTCGACTCGGGTGGAAGGGACCATTCTGCTGCTGGGATTGATAGTGGTTTATCTCACGGCGCAGCAGCTTGCATTGCGTTAGAACGCGCGAGTTTCGGGTCGGTGCGCCGGGCTTCACCCGGGCTTGGACACCCGAGGCTGCTGTCCTATGCCAGCAGATTGTTTGTCCGCATCATGGGCAATATTGCTTTCTTCGTTTATCCTGAAATGTTGTCGAACGCTTGCTGAAGGGCATAGTGCGTCTCCACCCTAAATGCGCACCCGCATCCGCTGCGCTAAGAGCTAGGAGCTAGAAGCTAGAAGCTTTCTTATGAAAACTGGCATTATTGGCCTGCCTCAGGTGGGCAAGACATCCTTGTTTCGTATTCTCACCAAGGCGCATCTTTCGGACCAGGCGCGGGCGAACCCGCGTGAGGCGCACATTGGCGTGGCCAAAGTGCCCGACGCCCGGCTCGACCGTTTGGCTGCGCTCTACGACCCAAAGAAGCTTACGCATACGTCGGTGGAGTACGTTGACGTCGGCGCGATTGGACAAGAGGCGTTGAAGGACAGCGCTTATGCCGCGCATTTGCGCAACGTAGATGCGCTTGCTCATGTCGTGCGGGTGTTTGACGATCCGTCGGTTCCCCACACCGGAGAGATCGATCCGTTGCGCGACATCAAGAACGTGGAATTCGATTTGCTGGTCAGCGATCTGGGCCAGATCGAGAAGCGGCTGGAGCGCCTGGAAAAAGATCTTAAAAAGATGAAGACACCCGAACTCGAGAAAGAATTCGAACTGCTCAAGCGGGCTAAGGTGCAGGTGGAGTCGGACAAGCCTTTGCGCGAAATGGAGATGACCGCGGAGGATAAGAAACGGATCAAGGGTTTCATGTTCCTGAGCGAGAAGCCGATTTTCTACGTACTGAACATCGGTGAGTCGACTGAGTTGGGAAAGGAACTGGAAGAGGCAGTGGGCAAGTACAAGCTCACGGAAATTGCGGCGCGGCCAAATGCCGCGGCCACCGCCATTTGTGGCAAAGTTGAAGCTGAACTCGCTGAGATGAGCGATGCTGATGCCGCCGAATTTCTTTCCAGCTATGGACTCACCGAGAGCGGGCTGGTGCGGCTGATTCGCACGACCTACAAACTACTGGGCCTGATATCATTTTTCACCGCAGGCGAAGATGAGTGCCGCGCCTGGCAGGTCCCTGCAAATTCCCGGGCGCAGGAAGCGGCGGGCGCGATCCATTCAGATCTGGAAAAACATTTCATCCGCGCTGAGACAATTCGCTGGGATCAGCTGCTCGAGGCAGGATCAGAAGCGAACGCCCGCGCGAAGGGAACTCTCCGTTTGGAAGGCAAAGATTACATTGTGCAGGATGGGGACGTGATGCATATCCGGCATTCGGGGTGAGCAGTTTGCAGAACTGATATCATCCTCGCCACTGCACATGAGCGCCATTCTCATCAGCATCCTTCTGGGGCTAACCGCTGCTGCGGCTAACGTGTTCGGCGGCGCAATCATTGTGCAACGCCATTGGGAGCGACGGTATCTTCGCTACTTTGTCGCGTTGGGCGCGGGATTCATGCTGGCGACCGCCCTGGTTGAGATGGTGCCGGAGAGCCTGGAGTTGCGGGGCAGGAGCGCGGCGTTTCTCATCTTACTTGGTTATCTGATCATTCACTTTTTTGAGCACACGGTTACTCCCCATTTTCACTTCGGTGAAGAGACTCATGAGGATGAATTCATTCATTCCCATAAGGGATATTCCGTACTGCTAGGCTTGATCATTCACACTTTTTTTGATGGCATTGCGATCGCGTCGGGATTTTTAGTGTCGAATGCGCTGGGATGGATCATCTTCTTTGCTATCTTCCTCCATAAGATTCCGGAAGGCTTCACGGTTAGTTCTGTGATGCTGGCCAGTGGACGCAGTCGTGGGATCGCCTGGGGCGCGTCGATCATTTTGGGAGGAGCGACGCTGGCGGGAGTATTGACGATGGCGCTATTTCGGCATCACGTCAGCGCGGGATTGCCGCTGGCAGCCGGAGTAACCATTTATGTGGCTGCTTCGGATCTAGTTCCAGAGGTAAATAAAGAGCCAGCGATGAAGATGGCGTTGTTGGTGTTCGTGGGCGCCGGAGTTTTCTTTTTGCTGGAAATCTTGTTTCACGTGCACTGAGGTGCGCGAATGGTGAGCTTACATCCTACAAAGATAGGAGAACACGTCAAATCACTCCGAAATCTGCTGGATGCCGTCCCTTGCGGGACTCAGTTCCAACTAACTTCAAGCGAAGACAGCGGAACAACTGGGAACCGCGCCTTTCAATCCTAATACTCCAAAACTGTTTACAAGGTTACTGTCTACACGCAGGACGCCAACTCTAATTCACCGTGATGCTGACTGGTTGCGACGGGATTCCGTTAGCGACCACGACCAGCGAACTCGCTCCGGTCTCCATTCCCGCTTGAACATCAAAGCTGGTGAAAACACTCTTAGTACCTGTAGCGACGGCCATCGTGCTGTGGTTGTGCGTTCTCGCATAAAAAACGTGGCCAGTGCTGTTATTGGTGATCCGCACCAGAGGATAGTTGGTTGCAGTCTCATACTCATCGCCGAACGCGGCAGCTTGCGACAGGCCGTTGAACTGAGTTCCGTAGATCTTGTAAGTCGATCCTCGCACCACAGTGGTGGGTGCCGAGCGGATCGTCGGAGCCCACGCAGGAGAATACGTACCAGCGGGAATGTAAACTTCGGTTCCTCCGACCAGCACCTGCCCATTGGGCAGCATCATCAAGCAACCTGGGGTTGCCGGAACAGGAGCGAGTTTGGTGCCGTCGAACTCATAGGAAGCAACTCCGCCTTCGACCAGCACATTGCCACTGGGCAAGAGCACGGCGAAGGAATCGCCGGCATTGTCACCGTTGGGGAAATCGGGGCCAACGGACCACCCTATCGCCGGAGAGAAGACCGCGGTGTGGCCGGCACCGCTTCCGTTGCTGGTATAAGAGCCCGTCACGAAAACTGTGCCGTCAGGCCGCAAAATTGCCGGACCGATTTCTCCCGGCGGGTAGTAACAAAGCGTTCCATTAGGTCCGTAGGGGATACATCCGAACGGCGAGGGCGAGTGCAGATCGACGATGGTGCTGCCTGCCGACGTCCATGCACCAGCCGAAAGCGAGTAAATTTCGGAGTTCGGAGCATGCTTCACGTCGGAGGTGAGGATGCTGCCATTGGGCAAGAGAGTCCAGCCTTCTTCAGCATCGAAGTCACTCTTGCCGGCGGAACGCACAGGCTGCCACGTAAGAGTGACGGGATCAAGCGCGGCCATTTGTTTGGTCAATTTGTTGCCGACCAGAAACTTACCGTTAGGAAGAACCAGCGCTGGCGAGTCTCCGATATAGCTCCAATTGGCAGGGGGCGCCACTGAAGTCCATTTATTAACCGCAGGATCGTAAATCGCGCCGAGGTTAGTGAGGGTAAAGTTTCCGTTGTTGTATTCGCCGCCTACGATCACGAGACGTCCGTCGGCCAGGACCGCGGAGGCGAAGGCGTCAGGCACATATCCCGCGGGCAAGGTGGCGAGCTTTGTCCACGTACCGTTGACGTAGCTTCCCGTGTTATCGGGAGTGAGCTTCCACCAGTCAGAATCGCCGAAGCCCTGAGCCATCACTGTACCGTCCGTCAACTGAAACGTCAGGATGGCGCCATCTGGCGGCTGATGGTTGAGACGCTGTAATGTCTGCGCCAGCGACATGTTGCAGATGGCAAACCACAAGACCGCCGCTATCAGAAATTTGTTTCGCAAAAAGACACCCCCGAGTCGAATGGATGAATAGGGCTGGTAGAGAGTTCAGCGACGCAGTCCGTCCGACAGAGTACTACACTTCCAGACGGTTAAGAGCATGGCGCCTGAGATTTGACGCAGCATTTACAAAACTTTGGACGCACTGGAGACTTAATTCTCTGACGGCCGGAACCGAGGTGGAGAAAGACGCACGAATTCCATAGGGAACACGCTTCAGTCAACGGTGTGCTTGGCGGTATATCCGTCCCGGGCGACAACCTCGATCTTCTGCTCTTTGCCCTTCTGGTCCTTCACTTTCAGAGGACCGCCATCCGGCGCTATCACCTGCACCTTCAGCTTGCGGTAAGTGCCGTCGAGCTTGCTGTTCGTAGGGTGGTAGGACAGTGAATATTGATTGCGGATATCTTTGGAAATATCGCCGAACAACTCCGGCAACTCGGCTTCGAAACGCGGGAAGTAGGCGCGACCGCCAGTCATCGCGGCGAAGGTGCGCATTTCGTTATCCCCCTGCAAGTAGTCCATTTGACCAACGGGAATGCCCATGCCGTGGGGTGCAGAGCGGCCGCGCGCCTCATAATATTCCCGGACGATGAATCCTATACTGACAGGAAAGATTGTCACATCCTTTGTGTCTTTCACTTTTTTCATGATCTTGTCCAGGGTAAGTTTGCTGAACGTGTCGATTCCCGTAGTGACCAGAATGACGTATTTCTTTCCCTCCACGCGGTCTAAACGATCGAGCGTGTCATACAAGGCGTCAAAGAGATTGGTCTCGGAAAATCCGGGGATGCGTAACTGGTTCAGCGCTCCATAGACTGCTTTCTTGTCCTGAGTGAAATCTACAAGGATGTGGGGTTGCATATCGTAATAAGTGACCGCGACCCAGTCGTCTTTCTTAAGCGAATTCGCGAAAGCATAGGAAGCTTGCAGCGCCTGCAACATGAAGACGTAATTGGTCGATGCGAATTCAACCAGCAGCACTGCGGTAATCGGCGCCTGCGATACGTTGAAGTTGCTGATCTGCTGCTGCGATCCGTCTTCGAAGAGACGGAAGTTATCCTTCCTCAAGCCAGGAATAAACTGGCCGCTCTTGGTTGTCACCAGAACATCCACGTTCACGAGGGGCACATTCACCTTGATGGAGTAGTCGGGCAAGCCCTCGACCTTAGCGGGCGACGTCGGCGGAGGCGGAGGAGGGGGCGTTTCAGTCTTCTTCTTCGGGATGGCGTAGGGGCCGACGTCACCGGTGGGGCCACCCGCTTCGGAGGGGGCGTCCTGCCTGGGCTTTCCATTGTTATCCTGCGGCGCGGTTTGCGCTGTCGCTGGCGACTGGTCCTGAGCCGACATTGGACCGATCGTGCAAAGCAAGAATAGTGAAGCAGCCAATATCGGGATCAGGCGGGTAAGATTGTGAGAATGCAGACTCAGGGTCATGACCTTTCGTTTGGGCAACATGGCAACCTCTGTAGAAAAGCAGATAAAGACCGTTTGGAGCAAAAAATCCCTGTGCTAGTATAGACGCAAGGATTCGCGATTGGGATGTTTTGCCCGGCTCCCAGTATTCCCCCTCCTGGCAACGACTTACAATCTGGCGAAATCTAATTTCCGTAAAAGCGGAACTTCTCTAGTTCTGCCGGGTACTGGTGCATGAAAAAATTTGCTTTTGCGGTTCTCTTCGCTTCCCTGTCTTTTACCCTCTTCTCGTCTGCGCAAACAGCGCCAGCCTCTTCTGCGCAGAACCCTAAAACAATTGGGGTTAGCCAGATTCACGCCGGGATGCGGGGAGTAGCTTATACCGTGTTTGAAGGTGTGAAGCCGGAAGCTATGGAAGTGGAAGTTTTGGGCGTGCTGCACAACGTGAATGGGCCGAAGGGCGACATTATTCTGGTGCGACTGCACGGGCAAAAGGTCGAGTACACAGGCGTTGTGGCGGGCATGAGCGGGAGCCCAGTCTATTTCGATGGCAAACTGGCCGGCGCCATTGCGTTTCGCATTGGAGAATTCTCGAAGGAGCCGATTGCCGGTGTAACGCCGATCGCTGACATGCTGGAGATCAGCGCGCTGGATCGTTCGCCCGCAGAGGAGACTTCCGCCATCAGGCCCTTGGGGATTTCGGTCGCGGGCAAGACCAGCGGGCCGGGAGAGAGTTTTCCTTTGCCTGGATCGGCGCCGGATTCCGCAGGAAAAGGTTTCGCGAATTACCTGAAGCCGATTGATACGCCGCTGGTTTTTAATGGATTTTCGGAGCAGGCGGTTCAGCTTTTCGCAGGGCAACTTGGCGCTGCGGGAATCGTTCCGGTAATGGGCGCGGGATCGGTTAGCAACGAGAAACAGCCTGAGCCGCTCGAAGGCGGGTCAGCCATAAGCGCGATTCTGGTGCGCGGCGACATGGATATTGAGGCGACCTGCACCGTGACTTATGTGGATCCTCAGCGCTTGCTGGCTTGCGGACATCCTCTGTTACAGTTTGGCTCGGTCGATCTGCCCATGAATAAGGCGGAAGTTTTGGCGACGCTTCCCTCGCCGCTCAACGCTTTTAAGATCGTGAATACGACCGAAGCGGTGGGAACGTTTGTTCAGGATCGGCATACCGGCATCATGGGCGTGTTCAACCGTCAACCAGAGATGGTTCCGGTCACGCTGAGCATTCACAGCAGCACGGGAGTGAAGCAGTTCCATTACGAAGTGCTGAATAATCCAAAGCTGACGCCAGTCGCTCTGATGGTGACGGTGTTCAACGCGCTGCATGGCGTAAATGAGTTCGGCGAAGAGATCACTTACCGTCTCGCAGGAAGTATTGGGGTAAAAGGATTTCCCGAGGTAACGATGCGCAACATGTTTGCTCCGGCAGAGAATGCGCAGCCGGCCGCGATGCAGGCGGCGATTTCGCTGGGAGAACGTTTCGGACGTATCTATGACAATCCTTACAACGCTCCGGCGATTGCGGGCGTGAAGCTCGATTTCGACCTGGTTCGGGAACGGCGCTGGGCGCGATTAGAGAGCGCTCGCACCAGCGTGACGGAAGCTCGTCCCGGGGAAGAAATTATGCTTGAGACAGTGCTGGCTCCTTACCGCGGCGAGCGCATTGTGCAGCAGATTCCAGTGAAGATTCCGACCTCGGCAAGCAAAGGCACACTCCGCATTCTGGTAAGCGATGGCGAGACTTTGGATCGCGTGGGGCACGGAACTCCGGCGTTCGGGAGGAAGCTTGATTTGGCTTCTACGATCGCGCTGCTGAACAAAGAGCACTCCAACAATCGTGTCTATGTTTCGCTGCTCGAAGCTGATCCTGAGGCCCGTGTCGCCGACAAAGTAATGCCTACTCTGCCAATCTCCATCATGAACGTGATGGATGGCATGCGGGGCAATCAGGAGATGCTGGTTTCCGGTGAATCGAACGTGGACGAAACGGCGACCGCTCCGCTGGATTATGTGGTTTCGGGAGCGCAGTTGTTGACGGTCACGGTGAAGTAGCTCCGAGGGACACCAAGCCTAAGGCTTGATGTAGCTCAAGAGCACTCCGGCTTTTTCCATGTGACGGAAGCCATCGGTGGCCCAAGCTGCCAATATCATCAGAATTCCGTTATAACCCACATGCGCCAAAAAGCTTGATGCCACTGACTTCGTTTTCGCGCGCACTGCTGTGAGAACCACTCCTACCAGGCAAATGATCAGCACCGCTCCCCAAGCATAACCGTATTGGACCATGTGGATCAGGCCGAAGGGGATGGCGGTGAGAAGAATGCCCCAGAAGACTCCAAGACGCCGGGCTATTACCGGGTAAAGGAATCCCCGAAAGAATATTTCTTCCATTAGAGGGCCGAGCGTGACCGCAAACACAGCAGTGAGATAGGCGTCGGAGCGGTGAGCGAAGAATTGATCGAAGGGCGTGCTCTTGGGCATGGGAAGAAAGCGTCCCAGGAGATCGAGCCCGAGCATGAGAACGCCAAGGCCTACTAGACTGACTCCGGCCAGCCCGGGCCAATTCCAGCGGATGGCTTGCCAGAAGCGTGCGTGATATTTGCCCTCGACCAGCAGGATCATGTACAGCGCCACGGCGACATAGGTCAGCAACTCGGAGAGCAGAGCCAACGACGGCTTCTGCGCTACTTCAATCCAGCTGGCATGCGGGAAGACGAAGTGACGTGCTCCGAGGACGATGAGCAGTTGTGCGATGAACAGCGTGAATAGCGTTACACCGGCGATCTGCAGGACGTCCCAGCCGGTCCAAACGGGATTCTCGGTGTGAGGAGGAGGCGATATCGGCTGAACCTGCGTCTGCAGAAATGAAGCGACGACTGGCGAGACGGGCGGGAGTTCGCTATTAAGCGGCAGAGGGTCGTACTGCGGATTCTCGGGGAATGACAAACAAGTTCCTCAGGGGCTAAGGTCCGAATTCTTGTTGACGCATGTCGGCACGGCTAACGCCCTGATACGAATCTAATCGCTGTGCAGTTGCCGCACCACTGTATATATGATGATAAAGCATCTCTTATCACCATCTCTATGCTGTTCGCTTGCCCTTCGCGGCAAAATATCCCGTCAGCGCCTGCCCCGTGTACGACTTCTTTACGCGCGACACCTGCTCCGGCGTGCCCTGTGCCACAATGCGGCCGCCTTCTTCCCCGCCTTCAGGGCCGAGGTCGATGATCCAATCGGCGTTGCGGATCACGTCCAGATTGTGTTCGATGATGATGATCGAATTGCCCAGGTCGGTCAACCGGTGCAGCACGTCGAGCAGCTTTTTCACGTCATCGAAGTGCAGGCCGGTGGTGGGCTCGTCGAGAAGGTAGAGAGTCTTGCCAGTCTGTCGCTTGCTTAATTCACGGGCCAGTTTGATGCGCTGGGCTTCGCCGCCTGACAGCGTTACAGCAGATTGACCGAGATGAATATATCCGAGACCCACATCCACCAGCGTTTGCAGCTTTTGTCTTACCTGCGGAATGTTCTCGAGAATGGGCAGCGCGTCGGAGACTGGCATCTCGAGCAAATCGGCGATTGAGTTGCCGTTGTATTTCACGGCAAGCGTCTCGCGATTGTAGCGACGCCCGCCGCATACCTCGCACAGCACGTAGACATCCGGGAGAAAATTCATTTCGATGCGGCGCTGGCCTTCGCCCTGGCAAGCCTCGCAACGGCCGCCGGGGACGTTGAAGGAAAAGCGCCCAGCCTTGTAGCCGCGCTCGCGCGCTTCGGGCAGCATGGCATAGATATCGCGAATCGCCGTAAATACTCCGGTGTAGGTCGCGGGATTTGAGCGTGGAGTCCGGCCAATCGGCGATTGGTCGATACGGATGACTTTATCTATATTTTCCGCACCGACGATCGCTTTGTGCTCGCCGGATTTTTCACGCGAGCGGTAGAGCTGCCTCGCGAGTGCCCGGTAAAGAATGTCGTTGACCAGAGTCGACTTACCCGAGCCGGAAACTCCTGTGACAACTGTCATCACCCCGAGCGGAAAAGTCACGTCAAGATTCTTGAGATTGTTTTCCTTCGCGCCAAGAATCGTAAGACCGGCGCCGTTCGCCTGGCGCCGCTCATCGAGCATGTCGATCTGGACTCTGCCGGAGATGTAAGCGCCGGTAAGCGAGTTCGGCTCTCGCATGATTTCTTCAGGCGTCCCGTGAGCGACCAGTCCTCCGCCGTGGCGTCCAGCGCCGGGACCCAGGTCGATGACGTAGTCCGCTCGCCGGATGGTTTCTTCGTCGTGCTCAACCACGAGCACGGTATTGCCCAGGTCCCGCAGGTTTTCGAGCGCGGTCAGCAGGCGGCCGTTGTCGCGATGATGCAGACCGATGGAAGGCTCATCCAGCACATAGAGCACCCCCCGCAGCTTGGAGCCGATTTGCGTGGCGAGACGGATGCGCTGGCCTTCGCCGCCGGAAAGCGTCGCCGCGGAACGGTCAAGGGAAATGTAGTTTAGTCCGACGGCATTCAGGAATTGCAGACGCTCGACCACTTCATGCATCACGCGACCCGCGATCTTTTCTTCGCGGCCAGCGAGCTTGATGCTTCGCGCAACTTCGAGTGACTTGGAAATCGGCAGCGCGGTGAAATCGGCGATCGACATGCCGTTCACTTTTACGGCGAGACTTTCCGGACGCAAGCGCTTGCCGTGGCACGCCGGACAATCAGTCGCAGACATGTGATCCATCAGCCAGTCGCGATAGCCTTCGGAGGTGGACTCTTCCAGATTCTGCTTCAGATATCCGAAAATTCCGCGAAAGCCAGTCTTCCCTCGGCCAGATTCGCCATTCAATAAAAGATCCTGAATTTTCTCGGGAAATTTTTCGAACGGCGTGTTCAGGTCAATGCCGTGCGCCGCCGCCGTCACTTGCAAAGCGTGGATCAGACCCTGCGACGCCGAACCCGGCCCTAGTCCGCCGTCAAACAACGGCTTGGACCAGTCCGTAATCACCTTCGCTGGATCGAAATCGTAGCGGCTCCCGAGGCCGTGGCATTCGGGACAAGCGCCGTACATGCTGTTGAACGAAAATGATCGCGGCTCGAGTTGCGGAACGCTGATGCCGCAATCCGGGCACGCAAGCTTCTCCGAGTAAAGCGTCTCTTCGCCGCCGACGACTGCCACTTGCACCAGACCACCGGTCAACTTCATCGCGAGACCGACCGACATTTCGAGGCGATGCTCGATCCCTAGCTTCACCAGCAGACGGTCGATCACCACTTCGATCGTGTGGTTCTTGCGCTTGTCGAGATTGAGATCGTCGTCAAGATTCACGATTTCGCCGTCAACACGGGCGCGAGTGTAGCCGTGCTTGAGCAGCGTCTCCATCTCTTTCTTAAATTCGCCCTTGCGCCCCCGGACAATTGGAGCGAGAACCATGACGCGATCCTCAGGCGTGAGCGCCATCACGCGCTGGACGATCTGCTCGGCGGATTGCCGGCTGATTGGGCGGCCGCACTTTGGGCAATGGGGAATGCCGATCGAAGCGAACAACAGGCGAAGATAATCGTAGATCTCGGTAATAGTTCCGACCGTGGAGCGCGGACTCCGGCTGGTGGTCTTTTGTTCGATAGAAATCGAGGGGCTGAGTCCGTCAATCGAATCGACATCCGGGCGCTCCATCTGATCAAGGAATTGACGTGCATACGTGGAAAGCGTCTCCACATAGCGGCGTTGGCCCTCAGCATAAATGGTGTCGAATGCTAGAGATGACTTGCCCGAACCGCTCAAGCCAGTAACCACGGTGAGCGTGTTACGAGGGATTTCGACGTCGATGTTTTTGAGGTTATGCTGGCGCGCCCCGCGCACCGAAATCTTAGTAATAGCCATTTAGTCTTGGGCTGATTGCCCTTCCGTAATGTCGACAGGGTTACAGAGTTGTCCGAGAGTAGGTATGCGCAGCTCTACTCCGTATTTTACTACGGCGCATCTGGGTCGTCACTAGCGGCGGGCTTCAAGGCAGGTAGATTGAAAGAAACCGCGTAGACGAAACTCAGGCCTGCGGCATCTGACTATTGCCAATTCGCAAAGGGTGGTTGATTGTGATTTCGCTATTCATGCCTCTGATTTTGGGCCTCACGGTAGTGCTCTCCGTTGGAATTGGCGTGCTCGCGGCTTATGTGGCTGTGATTGGGATCCTGCAGGCTTGCGGCCGGGCGTCGCAGCAGCAGTTGCGGCCGGCGGAAGTAAGACCGCGCTTGGTTCTGGTGCCTACGCAGAACCACGCCAGCGGCGACTAGCAAGACCTTAGCGATCCGACGAATTCAAATAGCTTTCTCGTCGCCTGCCAACTCCAAAACCCTTCGTGATCTAAAACGGAAACCGGATCGACAATATTGCGTTGTGATTGCTGGTGTGGAAGTGCGTGGCGGCGATCTGGTAGCCGCCCCCGATGGTGAATCCAACTCTGTTCCAAAGATGTAGACGCCCGATCACCAATCCCGGGGTCACGAAGGTCTGCTTCATCCCGTCACGCGGTCCATCTTGAATAAAGGTCGAGTTGATCTCGACCTCCGGCCAGAATTTGCGGAACGCCCGGTATTGGAACGCGTTGTTCCAAAGGTAGTTTCGCCCCAGCAGGTTCGTGTCGGAGGTCGGGAAAGCAATTCCAAACGTTCCCTGGACATCGAAGTTACCGAGTCCCTTGCCGTAGGCGATCGTCGGCGTGATCGTGGCATGCGGGGCGCCATTCGTGTGATCTCCTGTGGGCAGACTCCAGCCTAGGAACGCAGTCAGAATGTAGCCGCCGCTATGTTCCTCATTAGCCGATAACAACCGGTATTTGACCAGAAAAGCGATATCGCCGAATCCGTCATGAACCTTCGGATCATTATGTGCAAGATACGGAGGAATGTTAAAAATGACCTCGACTTTTTCGAATGGAATCAATTCCAGGCCCTTCCCGCCGTCATAGTTATCGGTTGTAACGCCCTTGGTATTTGTCTGCCACAGTTGATCGTAGCGATACTCCTCTTCCAGACGAGGAGTGGTTGTAGCCAGCGGTGTCACCCAGTGAGGTTGCTCCTCTTTGGTTTTATCCACGCGGGCAAACCAGTCAGAGAAATATCCGTCCTGGGCGAAAGCGACCGTAGGCAGTAAGAGGATAATGGACATGAGGCCTAATGTTGCTTTTCTCATTGACACTCCAGAAAGATTTGCCGCGATGAGAAATGTACTGTATATAATATGTTGATGTTCAGTCAATTATTATACGACTTGCTATGATTTAACGGTGCCGAACCGATTAGTAACAGTAAAACCTCAACAAAAACCACCTTCCGGTGAGGATTACATCCAATGAAAAAAGTGACAACGCGACAGGATGCCATGCTTAAGCCGCGGGATGCGTCTGTCCAACTAGGCGTAAGCTTCCCAACCATCAAGCAATGGATTTACAAGCGAAAACTAAAGAGCGTGCAGACTCCTGGCGGCCATCATTTGATTCCTCAGAGCGAAATAGACCGCTTGCTCTACCGCACGCGAGGCAGGAACGCCGAAGAAAGAACCGACGCGATACGAAGGGTAAGCGGCCGCAATCAACTGGTCGGACGCGTCGACCAGGTGCGAATCAGCGGACTCATGGCGGAAGTGAAAATCTCCATTGGAGAGCAACAAATTACTTCCATCATCACCGCAACTTCGGCGCGAGAAATGAATCTCAAGGCCGGGCAAACTGCAATTGCGCTAATCAAAGCGACAGAAGTGATGATCCTTCGCGGCTGGGTTTGAGGACTACGCTTGCGCCCCTGCCGGTTCAGACACCGTGGTAGCATTTTGTTGGGTGTTTTCCTCCCCACCGGCACGCGTATGGCCCGCAATCGTCCCATCTCGCTTCTGTCTACGTGCGTGTTGTTACTGGGCCTTGTATTTTCCACGAATGCCCCCGCAGCCGAGCCATCCCCGTGGCTTGAGATCCACTCCGCGCACTTCACCGTCATTACCGACGCAGGTGAGAAAAAGGGCCGCGAGGTCGCGCTGCGATTTGAGCAGATGCGGGCTGTATTCGCTACGCTGCTGATGAAGGAGCGGATCAATGAACCAGTGCCTCTGACTATTCTTGCCTTCAAAAACGACAAGACGTACTTCCAGAGCGCGCCACTGCGGCAGGGACAGCCGATCGGAGTTACCGGTTTCTTTGTCCCGGCAGAGGATCACAACTTCTTCGTATTGAATTTGTTTGAGGAGGAGCCTTGGCGCGCTGTCGCCCATGACTTCGCGCACCTGCTGCTCAATTACAACTATCCTCCGGTACAGGGATGGTTCGATGAAGGGCTGGCGGAATACTTCAGCTCGATCCGGCTCGATAACAAACAAGTCGAGATGGGCGGCGATCCCGAATTGCAATCTGCCTTAAAGGAAGACTTGCTGCAGAACCGGCGGGACTTGCGCAGCGCGCCGAAGTCACTAACGGAGCTGCTGAGCGGGCAGGCCTGGCTCGCGCTGCCCGATCTGCTCACCATGAAGCACGACACATCTTCCTACATGGAAAACACACACAACACTTTGTTCTACGCGCAGTCCTGGATGGTGGTGCATTACCTGCTTCATGAGAAAAAGATGCCGGAGACAGGCATTTATTTTGGCTTGGTCCAGAATCAGCACGTGCCGGTGGAAGAAGCCATAGAGAAAGCATATGGCATGACCGGCGTCCAGTTTGACCAGGCAGTGAAAGATTACTTTCACTCGCTGAAACCGCTATTCACAGCGCTTGACGCATCGAAGCAATCCAACCAACAAAGCAATCCCCAGCAGGTTTATCAATTCCCAGAAATGGTCGGACCGAACGACAGTGTGATCAATGCCAAAAGCATTTCCGAGCGGGACGCTCGCGCCCTCACGGCTGAGATGAAGTTGAGAATTCCCGACCGCCGGGAGGCGGCGATAAAGGAATTGGAAGAACTCGCTACCGCGCCTGATCAAACGGCGGCCAGAGCGGCGAGCGGCAAGGATAGAAATAGAGATAAAGATAACGACGACGATAAAATTGGAAGCGCCGCGGCGGTTGGCAACGAGATCGCGCACCGCGCGCTTGCCTGGGACCACCTGCAACATCGGGAGTTTGATGCTACGGCCGAAGAATTGGGCAATGCCGCTGCCCTTAATCCGCGCGACACTTGGATTCGCTACTATCTCTCGCTGCTGAAATACCGCGTTTCGCAGGCCAAGCACACCGATATTCAAGGATTGCCCAACATGCTGCAGGACCTGAGGGCCGTGCTTGAATGGTATCCAGAATTCGCCGATGCTTATGATCTGACGGCTACTGCGCGCAGGGAAGGTGGCGGACCAGCGGCGGCGATGCAGGCAGAACGAGCGGCGATACAACTTAGTCCGCGTAACCAGCAGTACATGTATCACCTCGCGGAGATCTACGTCGAGGATAAAAAGTGGGAAGCCGCACGGGCCTTGCTGGAGCGCTTGAAGAGCAGCAGCGATTCGACGGTAGCGGCTGAGGCGCGCGAGCGATTGGGGCAAATCGGGAACGAGCAAAAATACGGGGTATCAGCTGGGACCTCTCCCGCAAAGAAGTTGACTACGCAGACTTCCCCGTTCGATGTGCTGGAGCAGGATGCGGCCAAGCGCGCGGCCGCCGCGAGGACGACTGAAGAGGTGGCCGGCGGAGACAAGAGGCCCGCAAAATTTCTTAAGGGCCGGCTATTGGGCGTGGACTGCTCGCAACCGCCGACGGCGGTACTCACCGTGATCTCGGGTGGTGCTGTTCTGAAACTACGAACCGCTGACTACAAGGCGCTCTTGCTGATCGGAGCCGAAACATTTTCTTGCGACTGGAATGACCGCTCAGTGTCGGTTAACTACAAGGCCGGCGGATTGTCGGACGGAGATTTGGTTTCGGTGGAAGTGCGGTGAGGCATTGGAGCCTGCCCGGGCGGCCTCTTTCGTGGTGGTCCACAGGACTATGAGCAGCGTTTATCGCGGCAAGCTCGCGTGAATGCCAAGAGCTTCGGCGGCCTTACGGAGCGCTTTGTCTTTCGTCCACAGAACTGTGGCCGAATTGATAAAGGTAGAGGCAATCAGGTGTGCGTCCGTCAGACCGATGCCCAGGCTGTACAAGCGGCGAGCCTCGATGGTTAGCCGCACCTCGCCTAACTGGGCCTCACGCACTTGAGGTAGAAGGTCCAGCAGTGCGAGCGTCTTCGTGCGCTCCCGGAGAGATCCGAGGGCAAGCTCCGCAATGATGTATGGATGGATCACAATCTTCCCATGCTCAAGAAGATTCCGCATTTCTTTATTTTCCGAGCGCAGGTGGTCAATCCAGACAGACGTATCTGCAAGGATCAATTCAGCCGTATCCTGCGGCGCGGAATATTCTTGAGTCTTGGCATGGTGCCTCCGAGAGATGCGAGCCTGCGAGCGCCTTCACGCTCAATGAGGGCTTTCAGTGCTTCGCGAATCAATGCAGTTTTCTCCGCGACACCAGTGAATTCCTGGGCGAGGCGTACGAGATCGTCGTCAAGTGCAACTGTTGTTCTCATAGGGAGTCCAGGCACTCATTATAGCATCATTCGGTGCTAATATTCGTGCTTCAGCCGTGACGAAGGTTCGGCAAATGGTGGGTGCACTGAGCCCGTCGCACGAGTTACGCGCCGGAGGCTGAATCACAGTATGCGACGAATGAGTGTCAAGAGCCCCACTTCTCGCAAGGTCGGGAATCACAAGTGAACGAGAGTTTCGGTAAACTCATTGCACAAACGCACAAATGAAAGACCCTCCCGATGGGCAGGAGGGTCCGGAACCATAGAGCCAACCGATTATGCGCGAACGACGTTACCCGCCTGAAAGCCTTTGGGGCCCTTGAGCAGATCAAACTCCACGGTCTCACCCTCGTTGAGCGAGCGATAGCCGTTCTCCTGGATTGCGGAGAAATGTACGAAAACGTCCTCCCCCGTGGAGCGCTGGATAAAACCGTATCCCTTCGCCCCATTAAACCACTTTACTGTTCCTTTCTCTCTCACAGAAAAACTCCTTTCCCTTAATCATTAAGAATAAGTTTCCCGGCTTCCCCAATCGTTGCCCCGAATAAACGGAGCGTCCCCCTCGAGAAAGCCAGTGAAACCCGGTTGCGTCTCTGTGCCGGAGAAATCGCCCCAAAGCGAAAGACTCCTCGGTTCAACGCGGAGTAGAGAAAGTGCCGCGTGAACTTCCGGAGTCTGGACCGTCGGCGCTGATCAACCGCCCTGCTCAAGACATCAACCTGCCTTGCATACTCAAGCCCACGTTCTTGGGCTTATGAGCACCCGATAATAAGCAGTATTAAAACGTTACGCAAGAAAAATTAGTGAGTGGGGCTTAAAAATGGCCGGAAGTCGCATTTTAAGCTTTAACTGGGTATAAGAAACGACCCAATTTCTCGCTAAAAAGTTACATTCACGGACAATTTGGAGTTCGACGCAACCCATTGACAGGATTAGACGAATTCCGGTTTGGGGTAAAAACTGGGATGGTCAGGATCAGAAGTGTGAAAGTGTATAATCGGACACTTTAATAGGGACGAAGGTCGCGGCAGTTTGGCTAGCGTGGGACGCGACACAGAACCCGCGCCCACGATTTCAAGCACCCAACCAGGAGAGATGTGAAAGACTCAATGAAATTTCAGGCAACATACCCGTCCCAGCAAACAGGCGTCGTGCGCGGCGCAACTCTTCTTTTATTGCTTCTCGCAGTGGTCTTCTCGGGCGAAGCTGCGTCTGCACAGGCTGGATTTACCGGAATATTTGGTGGAGGTCCGTTTTATAAGAACGCCGCAAACAACATCACGGAAATAGAGAATTCCGGCTTTACCGAAGCCATTGTCTGGAGCGTCGAGGTCAACAGCGTCGGCGATTTGAACTTCAATGGAGAGTTCCCACTAACCTCCAATGGCGTTTATATCGGTGAACAGACTCATGCCGATTTTGCCTCGAACATGGCGATTCTGAAACAGGGGAAGGTGAAAAGGGTCACATTCAGCATTGGCTCGTCCAATTTTGGGGACTGGCAAGACATCACCGCTCTGGTCAAATCGCAGGGCACCGGTCCGACAAGCATCCTTTATAAAGACTTTCAAGCTCTGAAGGTTGCTATTCCAGCTCTGGATGCCCTAGATTTCGACGATGAGAACAGTTTCGATTCCCCAACCACAGTTGCGTTCGCGGTGATGTTGGGCAAACTGGGTTATCACGTGATGCCGGACCCTTTCGATAACAGCAGCTATTGGACGAATCTTGTTTCACAAATAAATGCTCAACTTCCCGGCACGGTGGACGGAGTACACCTGCAAGCGTATGCGGGTGGCAGCGGAAATAGTCCGTGCGTGGGATGGAATTTCGGCAGTGTTCCAGTGGAGCCTGGTCTGTGGGATTTGAACGACAGTCCGAGCCAGGTTCAAAGCATTATGAGCGGTTGGCATAGCCAGTGTGGCATCCCAGGCGGGTTCATGTGGCTTTACGACGACTTCGTCGGCAGTGGTCTTGCGGCGCAATACGCTAACGCAATCAACAATGCGGTGAGTAGCAGCGGCTTTACGCTTTCGGGGCCAAAGAATGTGTTTTTGAACCAAAGTTCAACGGCCGCCGCCTTGATCACAATCACGGACTTTGGCGGCTTTAACGGTACGGTCACTCTGAGTCTGTCGAGTCTGCCGAAGGGTGTCCAAGCGGTGGTTCAAGGGCAAGGGAATAAACAGAAAGTCTGCTCAAAGCTAGCGCCTCCGCACGCACAGGATTCACTTCTATCACCGTTACCGGCACTTCTGGCAGCCTCACACAAACGATTGCTTTCACTTTGGCTGTAAGCGCGGCCGTCGGCACAAACGGCACTGGCACACAAATACCGCTATCTTCGGAGTTCAACATTAACGGAATCTACACAGACGGTACGACGTATTTGACCGGAGGACTCGATGGCACCGGGTACTCGTACTCGGCGAACCTGCTCATGACGTCGCGGGTTCTTAATGGGACCCTTCTCGATTTCGGATCCCCCAACGTAGCCGACGTGGTCGGTTGCAGTGGCCAATCGATCACTCTACCAGCGGGTAAGTTCTCCGGCCTTATGCTGTTAGCGACCGGCGTGGAGGGAAATCAAGTATCCCAGACCCTCGTCGTCAACTACACCGACGGAACGAGTTCGCAATTCGTTCAAAGCTTTAGCGATTGGTTCAGCCCGCAAAAATATCCCGGCGAGCTGGAAGCTGTTGCAATGGCGTATCGGAATTTTGACAACGGAACAAAGGATCAGCGAACGTTCAATCTGTACGCCTACCGGTTTGCTCTGAATCCAGCTAAGGTTGTGCAGAGCATTACTCTGCCGAATGATTCCAAGGTACTTGTACTGGCGGCTACTCTGTTGCCGTGATCGAAAGTAGGTCATTTGATCACTTAGCTTGCACGCAGAGAGGCGGCGATAGGAGCGATTTCGTTAGCGGCTGCCCGAAAATCCACAGGCTGTCTGTGACATCCGTCACAGCACACTCTTCACGAACTGCCTTAAGATAGCCTCGGTTTCCCAAAACCCCCCGAGCAGACATTCAATCCCAGGGTGATAGATATGGCCGGGAGTTGCTGGCGTTTGCTCGCCGCTGTGTCGCTGATATTTGTGGCACCGGCATTCCTGCGCGGTCAGGATCCAATTCACGAGCGAGTTCCTTTCGTCCCACCTAACTTGAGGATTTTGCGTGATCCTCCGCCCATCGAACCGATGTGGCTTCCTTTATCGCAGCGATTGCCAAAGCAGCCTCCTCTCCTTCCCGGAACAGTTGCTCTTCAGAAAATCGTTGGGGCGGCGGGAATCATTTTCTCCGGGCACGTCACCTCGATCGGTCATGTCCCCGTCCCATTGGGGCAAGCTCCTGCTTCCACAACTGTGAGTTTTAAAGTTGAAGGCGCCATTCGCGGGGTTTCATCAGGCGAGACTTTAACCATTCACGAATGGGCTGGCCTTTGGGCCAGCGGTGAGCGCTACCGCATCGGCGAGCGCGTGCTTCTGTTTCTTTATCCACCGGGCAAGCTCGGCCTGACCAGTCCGGTGGCGGGAACGATGGGCCGGTTCGCAATGGATTCCCAAGGCCGCGTCGTGATGAGCGGACAACAGGTTGCGAACCTGGGAACCGATCCAATTCTCGGTGGCAAGGCAATCGTCACGTACTTCGACTTCGCGGGGGCTATCCGGCGTGTCGGGCGGGAGGAATGAGCCAGAGCATGATTTCACAAAGAAATACCGCATTTCTCGGGCGCTCATTCTTGTTTAGGCTGGTTGCAGCCGTGGCTCTGGTCATCTTTTTTGCCATGCTCGCCCGTGCCGGCGGACCCAAGTATGTGGCAGGGTCCACCTTCTTCAACCCTTCAACGATGGGTCAGCCAATCACGTGGTCGCTCGGGCAGATCAAGTACTACACCGATCAAGGCGACCTCAGCCCGATTTTACCCAACGCCTCGGCCAATGCACTTGTGGCGAATGCTTTCAGCCAATGGACCGCAGTCACAACCGCGGCGCTGACGGCAACCAATGCTGGTCAACTGGCTGAGGACGTCAACGGCAGCAACATCGGCGTGGATTCGAACGGAACGGTCATCGCGCCTGCCGATATCACTTCTGCCGCTGTTCAAAGCCCGGTCGCCATGGTCTATGACTATGACGGCTCCATCACTGACGCCTTACTCGGTGCGGGAGCCGGCGGTCCCTCCCAATGTTTCTGGAACGCAGTTTACGGCGGAGCGGACAACTTCGGCGAAGGGGCAAATTTCTTGCACGCGCTGGTAATTATCAATGGGCAGTGCGCACTGCAAGCATCGCAACTCACCGATGTTGAATACCGGCTCGTACGGGTGCTGGGCGGTGTGCTCGGCCTGGATGGGTCGCAGGTGAATCTGAACGTGATCACAGGTAAACCTGCACCGACGCCCGACGACCGTGCCGGTTTCCCCGTTATGCATAACATGGACCCATTTAGCTGCGTGCCGATCACGCTGTGCTATGCGAATCCCTATCAGATTGCCTCCGATGATGTTGCCGCGCTGTCGCGTCTATATCCCGCCATTCGGTCAAACTCGACCGCCCGGATTCACGGCACTGTTTACTTCGTAGACCATTCGGGCAACCTCGCCCAACCCATGCAAGGAGTGAATGTCTTCGCGCGCTGGATCGATCCTTCGACCGGGCAGCCCTCCCACAAGTACGCCGCGTCGTCGGTCTCGGGATTCCTGTTCACCGGCAACGCTGGCAATCCCGTCACGGGATGGAGCGATCCCCTGGGCAATCTCTACAGCGAGTTCGGATCATCCGATCAAGCCGTTGAAGGCTTCTTCGATCTCGGTGGATTGCCAATTCCAAACAGCGCAACTACTGCGCAGTATCAGCTTGCCGTGGAAGCTTTGGACCCTCTGTGGTCCTCCGGCGTGTCTCCCTATGACGTCTTCCAGGTGGCCCCCTCTGGGACGTTTCAACCCATCGTCGTTACCGTGAGCGCAGGCGGCGATTTCAACCAGGACATTCTCATGTCTGGCAACGCACAACCAGTTCCGTCCTGGGCTGCAACAGAAACCTGGAGTGCGCCGGCGCCGGTTCCCCCTCCTGGCGATTGGGTCGGATCATTGAGTGGCTACGGAGACGTTGGCTATTTCCTAATCACCGCGCAGGCGAATCGAACGCTGTCAGTCGCAGTCACGGCGCTGGATGAGGCCGGTGCAGCCAGCGAATCGAAAGCCACCCCCGTGATCGGCATGTGGACGTTAGGCGATCCGATTGGAACGCCTCCACCAGCGTTCACTCCAGCTCCGTTCAATTCGGAAACGTTCGCCATGAGCCGTCTTGATGCGCAGGTATTGATTTCGAACAGTTTCATCATCGGTATATCCGATCTGCGGGGCGACGGACGTCCCGATTACAATTATCACGCCCACGTTCTTTACGGAGATTCGGCGATTCCCACGCGCGTCCCGGTCAAGGGCGGTGCCATCACTTTGCAAGGCACCGGCTTTGCGCCCGGCCTCACTGTCGCTGTTGGTAATACGAGTGCTCCGGTGATGGCGACCAATGCGAGCCAAATGCTGACGGCCGCTTCTGCGCAGAGCGACGGACTGCAAACCATAACTATCAGCGATATAGCTAGCGGGGCATCTTCCATCATGACTAACGCCGTGACTTTTGGAGCCGCGGCCACCGACAAGCTAGTCTTGTTACAGGAAATCAATCCGCCCACGCCAGTTGGGACGCAAAGCGCTAACCCCGTTGCGGTTCGCGTGGTCGCCTCTGATGGCATCACGGGAGTGAATGGCGCAACAGTAGGCTGGACCACGACCAATGGGGCGACGCTCTCAGTCTGCAGTGGCGCTGCATCATGCTCGGCCGTCAGCGACGAGAGCGGAATCGCGTCGACTTGGATTACTCCCGCCGCGACTGGCAATGCTGTAATCACGGCGACTCTTGCGCCCGGCGTCTACAGCCCGCCACAATCCGTCGCTGCAACACTGTTGGCGACCTCTTCATCGCTGGACATTGGAGTCACCACGCCTAATCTCTGGATTGCCTCAGGAGCGTCAGTCACCACTCCACTTACGGCGAGGGTGGTGAGTCTTGGTCAACCGAAAAACAACGTCACCGTGAACTTCGCAATTATGCAGGGCTCGGGATCGCTCAGTTCCGGCAGCGCAATCACCAATACTAGCGGTTATGCCTCGGTCACTCTGAACCTGACCAACTTCGTCACCAGCGTGCAAATCAGCGTATGTGTCGCACCAGGAAACAATCCCTGCCAAACAATTTATGGCCACGCCGTATTGGCCGATGGGTTAAATCTGCAGCCGGTGTCTGGAGGTGGTCAGATTGTTAACGGAATGGTATTGCAACCGTTGACCGTTCGCGTGACCGACTCTTCCACGCCTCCGGACTCTGTCTTGGGAGCGATGGTGCTGTTCCAGGCCACTGTGCTGCGTCCAATGGAAAATGATTTGACGCTAGTCCCCGGTGGACCCTCGGGAGATCCCGGAGGTACGCCTGTGATCCTGAGCGCGAGCCAAAGCACGGTTCAAAGCGACATCAACGGCCTGGCCAGCTTTGTCCCTTCGTTGGGAACGTTCACCGGCCCGTTGGAGATTGAGATACAAGTTTCAGCCGGAACAACGGCAGCGCTGCAAGATGAAATGGAGGCTTTTGCTGAAGACGGTAGCGGGAGCATTCCGCCACCCATCCATAGCCCGAGACGGGGACGGTTCCCCGTTTTAGCGCAGCCGATGCCGCGAGTTGATCCTCGTGAATTCGTGAATTGGAGATGAGGCCGTAGCGGAATCTGCCATTCAGTATCGGTAGATGAGAGTGACTTGGTGGCTTTCTCACTCACTCGCGATTTCCGTTTCCGCATGTCTAGTCCTCCTCACTCATCGGCACTCGCGGGCGAGGGCGCCCGCGCCACACAGGCTCCTCGTTTCGCTCGGAGGGACTGCCGAGGCTGCTGTCTCTACGCGAGCTGCTGTGGGCGCCACCGCCGGGGTCACTTCTTCGTCCATTGATCGACCCAGTCGTTCACGGTTTTGTACCAGAGCTGAGAATTTTGCGGCTTCTGAACCCAGTGGCCTTCGTCGGGGAAATACAACATTTTTGACGGGACGCCTTCCATTTGGAGCGTGGTGAAAAGCTGCAAGCCTTCGCTTACGTCGAGGCGGTAATCGCGCTGGCCATGAATTACGAGAGTGGGCGTCTTGAAATTCTTGGCGTACTGATGCGGGGACCACTTCTGGTACATGGCGCGATTGTCATACGGAGTGCCTTTGAACTCCCAGTTATTGAACCAGAGTTCTTCGGTGGTGCCCCAGGCGGACTCCGCATTGAACATGCCGTCGTGCGACACGATGCATTTGAAGCGGTCGGTGTGGCCGAGGATCCAGTTGGCCATGTATCCGCCGTAGCTGGCGCCCAGCGCGCACTCGCGGTCTTTATCGATGAACGGATAAGTCTTCTCAGCGTAATCGAGGCCCTTCATCAGGTCTTCAAACGGAGCGCCGCCCCAGTCGCCGTTGATGGCGTCGATGAACTTCTGTCCGTAGCCGGTTGAGCCGTGGAAGTTGATCATGATGACGACGTAGCCGCTGCTCGTCGAAGAAGTTGGTGCGGCGAAAAGTTCGGGATTCCAGCGGTAGCTCCAATCGTCTCCCCAGGCCCCCTGCGGCCCGCCGTGGATGAGGAACTTAACGGGATACTTCTTGCTGGGGTCGAAGTTCGGAGGCTTGACCAGGAAGCCTTCAACCTTCTCGCCGTTTGCGCCAGTAAAGAGAAAAGATTCGATCTTCGTCATGCTAACTTGCGAAAGGAGCGAATCGTTCACGTGCGTGACGGCCCAATCTTTATTCAGAGAGCAACTTTCCTTGCCTGCGTCCACATTCCCAGTCATGGCAGGACAGCCGGCGCCGGTGACATCGCTCGCGTAAATTTCGATGGGCGCAGTTACGGACATTCGAGTGAACAGTAGGGTCTTGCCGTTGGGCGTTACAGCCAAGTCGTCGTTGAACCCAGCGACGAGCGCACGCATCGAGGATTTGGCGCTCTCTGTGTCTAACGCGTAAATAAGAGAGTGACCCTCATGCTCGGCACTAAAAGCGATCGCCTTTGAATCAGACGTCCAAACAAAGGTTCCCACCCAATGATCAAAGCCCTCGGTCAGATCCTTCTTCTCTCCCGTCTTGCGGTCATACAGCATCAACCGGAAGCGGTCGCTCTCGTATCCCGGACGCTGCTGGGCGCGATAGGCAATGTAGCGGCGATCGGGCGAATAGAGTGGCGTCGAGTCGCTGGCGGGATTGTCGGTGGTGATGTTTTTTGCCAGAATCGGATAAGTGCGATTGCCTGAAATGATGAAGCCATCGACCGGGACGATCCAGAGATCGTTGTTGGTGGAAGCGGCTGGATTCTTGTCGTGATTCGAGGTGTAGCAGATTTCTTGCCCGTCGGGCGAGAAGGCATAGTTATCCTGCCCGCCGAGCGAGAACACGGGAGCGTCGTAGTCACCGGGGGTGAGATCCTTCGCTTCACCGGGTGAGCAACTGGGCCCGGTTCCTTCCGCGCAAGCCCAGGAGGGGATTACGAAGATGTGCGTGCGCGTGCTCTCTTTGTAGGCATTCCAATGGCGATAGAGCAAAGAGGTGAAGGTCAGCGCCTTAACCTTTGATTTTTCCTGCTCTTCGTGTGTTCTGGCGTTGCAGCTGGCTTCTGCGGTGGGCTGACCGTCGCATTGCGGGTACACGTCCGAGGTGAATAAGATATTTTTCCCATCTGGCGACCAGAGTTCGCCGCTCGCTCCGGTGCCAATCGAAGTAAGTTTGCGGACTCCAGTCACGGTGCCGGTTACTGCATCGAAATCGGCGACCCAGATTTGCGATCCACCATCTTTCGTCGAAACGAAGGCGAAGTGTCTGCCCCCTGGCGACCAACGCGGACGGTCGGCGTCCTGATCGGCGATGATCTCTTTCTCCTGACCTCCTGCCGTAGGCACGATCCAGATGTGCGGCGTCTTCGTGTTGGCCTCGAGATTCACGTCGACCACGCTGAAGATCACCCACTTGCCGTCCGGCGAGACTTGCGGCTCGCCCACGCGCTTGAGCTTCATCATGTCTTCGAAGGTGAAGGGATGCTTGGCTTGGGCGATGGCGGAAAACGTGATCGCGATGAAAGCGAGTAGAGAAAAGATAAGGTGCCGCATGACATGCTCCTTGGCAAACCAGAAAGTGTAGCAGGCATGCAGGGCGGAGTGCATGGTCGTATCGGAGCATGCTTTCAGGCGTGCGGCAGCGTCTCGTGGCTTGTAACATCGCCCTGTTGCGAGGCCTACGGACAATCTTCCAGCATGCCTAAAGGCTTCCCCTGATACGACTCGTAAAATTTCAAAATTGCCGCTGTTAGCGGTGCCGCCGATGGCACCGAAAGAATCTACGACCAAATGATTAGTCCGTCTTTTGAAAACAGAAGCCGGGCCAGAAGCCTTTTTCCAGCGGCAACCCCTCCATCAAAATGGCATCCAAGTATCGGCAGAACTGCAGCGCCCTTACCCTGGCCTCACTGAGCGGAGAGGGGTCAGGGGAGGGTCGCCGCGGTAGCCGAACGTGGCAGTCCGGCGCCCAGCAAATCGTCTTCCCACTTATCCGATAAAATGAAGTCATGAACCGGTCGTGCCGAATTGTCTTGTCTGTCGTCGTCCTCAGTGTCTCCATATGCTCCGGGTTGCGCTTGGAAGCGCAAGAAGGCTCCCTCGACAACACTCCCCCGCAAGGGATTACTCCCGAGGAAATCATCACACGCTTCGCCGCACAGGAAAAATTATTCAAAGAGGCGCGGGAACATTACACGTATCGGCAAGACATTAAGGTTCAGACGCGCGATGGTGACACCGTTACCGGGGAATATCATGAAGTGTTCGATGTGCTCTACGACGATAAAGGCCATCGCATCGAAAACGTGGTGTTCGCGCCGCAGTCTTCGCTCGAGCAAGGTGGATTGTCTCTAGACCAGGGCGACGTCCAGGACTTTCGCAATCGCCTGCCGTTCGTGCTTACCAGCGAAGAGGTTCCCGAATACAACATCCTCTATGTAGGCCAGCAGCAGGAAGATCAATTGCACTGCTACGTGTTCGATATTGCGCCGAAGCAAATTGTGGGCAAGAAGCGCTACTTCCAGGGACGCATCTGGGTGGACGATCATGATTTCCAGATTGTGAAAACCTACGGCCAGGCGGTGCCGGAGATTCGTGACACGAAAAAGAAAGGTAAGGAAGAACATCTTTATCCAAAGTTCACCACTTGGAGGCAGCAGGTCGATAACCAGTATTGGTTCCCTACCTACACTCGCGCCGACGACACGCTGCACTTCAACATGGGAGACATTCACATCCGCGAGATTGTGAAGTACGAAGATTACAAGCGATTCGGTTCGAATGTGAGAATTCTGTATCAAGGAAAAGAAATCCCAAAGGGAGATCAGAAGGATCAGAAGCCGGCACCGGATCAGAAGCCCGATGAGAAGAAGCCAGAGCCGGCACCGAATCCGCAGGCGCCGCAGAAGTAGTTATCAGCAATCCAGCAACCGAGCCCAAGATCCTTCGCTGCGAGGGATGAGACACGGCGTTTCGCCGGCGGTCAAGAGGCGACGAAGCCGACACCTAATAGAATAAATACTTTCTCCATTTATCATCCGACCTTCCCATTAATCGCATAATGTGGCGGCTAGTATGCAGGTTGAAGGCGCGGGGCTCACGCATCAGTTTCATGCCGACTTCAAGAGGAAATTGATTTCCCTTGCGGCGATTACAGCCGTGACAGCAAGCTACAAGATTCTCCCATGTGGAGGAACCGCCGCGAGAGCGGGGAATCACGTGGTCGAGGGTCAACTCTCCAGACGGCAGCACGGTCGCACAGTATTGGCAGGTGTTGCGGTCACGGAGCAGGATATTCTTGCGCGACAATGCGCGGCTCTGGTGCGGTATTCTGCGATATTCCAGCAGGCGGATCACCGAAGGCACCCGCATGGCGATGCGCGCGGCGTGCAGGAAGTGTCCATTTTCTTCTTCCGTCATCGCCACGCCCTTGAGCACGAGAACCAGGGCCCGGCGAGCCGCGCAGACATTGATAGGTTCGTAGGATGCGTTCAACACGAGCACAGGCGCGTGCAGGGTGTTTCCGTTGCTGTCGCGGTGCATTGCCGCCGAGGCAAAGAGCCCGGCGGCGTGCCTGCCTGTTGGTCCTGACTCGGGTTCCATCCTGGCTGACATGCTGCCTCGTCTCCTATATCTTTCTATACGCAATCCTTAACCTGAAGCCGCTTTCGAAATTCCCTTACTGGCCGCCTTGCACTTAGATGCTATCTATGGCCGGCGCGCCCAAGGTCAACCGCCAGCCGCGCGAGCCAATGGTGCAGACAGCGCGTCCACGAGTTTTTCCCCGTTATCAGGGTCCCCCTGAATCTCAACTTGCTGGGCCGAAAGCTTCAGCGTCCGAGCAACGGTCGCCACCCATACCTTGGTCGCGCCAGCACGGCGCAGAACCCGTGCACATTCTGAAACTGTCGCACCGGTGGTATAAACGTCATCTACCACAAGCACTTCGAGGCCCCTCACCGCTTCGGGTTGCACAACGTGGAATGCCCCTCGCAAGTTCTCTCGGCGCTGATGGCTGGTGAGCCCGATTTGCGATGCTGTCTCGCGCTTTCTCTCGAGAACTCGATCGCATAAATGCAATCTGCCGGACTCTATACCCCTGACCTTGATCGCCGCTCGCGCGATCAGATCTGCCTGATTGAAGCCGCGCTGGCGACGTTTGCCGCGGTATAAGGGCACGGGAATCACAGCAACGGAGCTCGCAGGGAAACGGGGCTCCAGCGACGTAATGGCCTCAGCCAGCATACGTCCAAGAACATCGGCCGCCGGTCGCACGCCATTGTATTTCAGCAGATGAATCAATTCCCGCAGCCCGCCTTCGTAACTGCCGTAAGCTGCCGCCCGAGCAAAAGCCGGCTCCATGCGCTGGCACATCCCGCAGCGCGACTCGCCTCCGGGTTCGGCGAATGCGTATGGAGAAAATAGACGCTCACCACAGACCGTGCAGAGCCCACCAGAGATCGGATGCATGGCGTCAAGGCAAACCCGGCAAAGCGGAAGGCGGGAAATGTTGACTAGATGGGCGCCGCAGATGCGGCAATCGGAGGGAAATAAAACCGCGAAAAGGCCTTCAGCAATTTGGCCAGCCCATCCACGGAAACGGTCGGGACGCGCAGTGCGTGAAGCAATAGAGGCGCCTGCCATGGCAGCTCTGGCTTGGCTAGCCCGAATTCTGTCCTCACTACTGCTGAAGACGGCCTCCGCATGCCCGCAACGATTTCTTCGAGCGGACGACTCTTCAATTGCCTGCTTGCCTAGCAGTATAGCGGCGGCCCGGCATACTAAGCAACGTTACGGTTGGACCGCGTTACCGGGGCTGGCAGCTTCTTGACCCCTTCCGGCAACCGCGCTTTCACCGGCATGAACACCAAACGATAGTCCCGCCGAAAGCATTCTGCACAGCGGACCGGCTGCAACAGGAAAAGCGGCAGAAGGTATCTCTCAGAAAAAGTCCGACGTCGCGAACGGAAACCGGTATCGCTACCGCAATCTTCACAGTGAAACTCAAGAAGTCTCTGAAACCAGAGCTGGTCGGCAGACTTTTCAATCACACTACACCTCCGGTCGAGGAAAGCGAAGGGTACGAAGAAACGCTTGCACTCATACTATCAACATCTTTGAGCGCCAGCCAGCCCAGTAGGTCATTGGCGTCCTACCCTAACGGGCATGCTAGGAATCTGTGGCGCACTTGTAATGCAGGCATCTCACATGCTAACTTGCGCCGTTTAGTCTTTTGGGCGACTTAGGTCACCAAGTGACTTCTATCTCTGGTTCAGCGAGAGGATTCTTCCTATGAGTGCTCCAGTCCCCGTATCAGGAACTGGTGTCAAGAAACACGTCCCTTTCGTGCCCGAGAGCATGGAGATGAAAGAATTTACTCTGCGCGCCGTGCTTCTGGGACTTCTTATGACGATCGTCCTGGGCGCAGCCAATGCCTATTTGGGTCTGCGCGCCGGCATCACGATCGCGGCCACATATCCAGCGGCGGTGATTGCGATGGCGGCAATGCGCGCGTGGAAGGGATCGCTGCTGGAAGAAAACATCGCTCGGACAGCTGGTTCCATCGGAGAGTCGGTTGCGGCTGGCGCAATTTTTACGCTTCCGGCGTTTCTACTTGCCAAGGCCTGGCCTTCTTTTCGGTTTGCGGACGCATATTGGAAATCCACCGCGCTGATCATGGTCGGCAGTATTCTCGGCGTTCTTTTCATTTCCCTGGTACGGCGCGGCATGGTGGAAGATCCTGAGCTGCCATTTCCAGAATCGTTGGCTGCGTCGGAGATTCATAAAGCCGGACAACGCGGTGCGCAGGCCGCAAAATATCTTTTCTGGAACATTGGGATTGGCGGTGTGATATACATCCTCGGAAAATTCGGCCTGTTCGCCGCCGACACGGATCTTCATATCGGTGTGGGCAGCCTGGGACATAGTCAGGTGCGTCTCGGCTCAACGGGAAATACGCACGTTATACCCACAGGCGGCACAAGTGTCTTTGCGGCGCCAAGCGTTAGTCCGGCCTATCTGGGAGTCGGCTACATCATTGGTGTGAAGCTCGCCTCCATTCAGTTTGCAGGCAGTGTGCTGGCTTGGGGATTGATGGTCCCACTGATGATCTTTTTTCTTGGACCGCAGTTGAAGGCATATATTCCTGCCGACACGCCCGACAACTGGGCCAACATGGCGGACGCGGTGTGGAGATACATCGTTCGTCCAATCGCCGTGGGCGGAATGCTGGTTGGAGCGGCATACACATTATTCAAAATGCGAGCCAGCCTGACGGCGGGAATCGGCAAGGCATTCGCGGATCTGCGCCAGACGTCTGATCAGCAAGCCAAGTTAGCCCGTACCGAACGCTACATGAGTTCGAAAGTGGTTTTCGGCTTGATCGCTGTAATGTTTGTATTAATGTGCCTGCTTTACATCAGGATCTCAGGCCTAGTGTGGCCGGCAATTCTTGCGGCGGTCGTGATGATTCTTGTGGGATTTTTCTTCGCGACGGTCTCAGGCAATCTGGTTGGATTCATCGGCTCGTCCAATAATCCAATCTCGGGATTGACTCTCTCGACGCTGCTGATAGCGGCGCTGTTGATGGTGGCGCTGGGAGTTTCCGGCACGTCGGGAGTGGCTGCGGTTCTGGGCGTCGCGGCGGTGGTTTGCGTTTCATCAGCCGTAGCGGGCGAGCTTCTTCAGGACTTCAAGGTAGGTTACATTCTAGGCGGCACACCGCAGAAGATTCAGGCCGCTGAACTGATCGCGGTAGTGGTCGCAAGCCTGGTGATGTATTTCCCGTTGATGCTACTGCATGAAGGCAGCATCAAAGCCGGAGGCGTCGGATTTGGAGGCGCGGAACTTCCCGCGCCGCAGGCTGGCCTGATGGCGACACTGGCGATGGGTATTGTCGGACACGATATGCCGTGGCCACTGGTGGTGGTGGGAATCTTTTTTGGCATCGCGCTCGTCATGATGCAGGTAAAAAGCCCAATGCTCGTGGCGGTAGGAATGTATTTGCCATTTGGAACCACATTCGCAATTTTTGTGGGAGGAGTGATGCGCTCGATCGGTGATTGGGTCGCCGAGCGCCGCGGATTCAACAGCGCTCAGAAAGCGCGGGTCGACAATGCCGGAGTGCTGGTCGCTTCCGGACTGATTGCCGGGGAAGCCTTGCTGGGGCTGGTTTGGGCGGGATTGCAATTTGTACCATCGTGGGGCGCGCCCAACCATCCACCGCAAATTTTCAACATTCCGTCTTACCTTGTAGGAGGAATGATCGTGCTTGCGGGCTTGGCCGCCCTGATGATCTTTTTGCCGGTGTCAGCTGCTGGCGATCCGAACGAACCCGCGCCACCGACGGCCATGATGTAGCTTTGCTTGAGCACGAAGGATACGAAGGGTATCACCCAAGTTGTCTGGCAATCCTTCGTGCAACTTCGTGTCCTTCGTGGTTCATTTGTTTTATATGTCGATCTCCCAGAATCTTGCAGCGGTTCGCGAACGTATCAACGGAGCTGCGGTTCGTGCGGGGCGCTTACCCGAAGAAATTGCGCTGATGGCGGTGAGCAAGACTCAGACACCCGAACGCATTCGCGAAGCCTACAATGCTGGCCAGCGCCTGTTTGGCGAGAACCGGGTTCAGGAATTTTCAGGTAAATCCGAGGCGCTACGGGATTTGAAGAATCCTGAATGGCACATGATCGGACATCTTCAGACCAATAAAGCCGCAAAGACCGCGGAATTGTTTCATGCGGTGGATTCAGTCGATTCGCTGAAGTTGGCGGAAAAGCTAGATGCATCCGCACGCGCACTGGGCCGGAAGCTGGATGTACTTATTGAGATCAACGTTGGAGGCGAAACGGCCAAGAGCGGCGTTGCGCCGGACTCGGCAGCACTCGGCGAATTGCTGATGGCCGCGCCCCGGCTAGAGGCCCTGGTTTTCCACGGACTGATGACGGTTCCACCGTTTACCGACGATCCCGAGGCGGCGCGGCCGTACTTCCGGAAACTGCGCGAGTTGGGCGATACGATTGCCGCCCGCAAACTGTCCGGCGTCACTATGGACCAACTCTCCATGGGTATGTCGCACGATTTCGAAGTGGCGATTGAAGAAGGATCAACTTGCGTACGCGTGGGCACGGCTATCTTTGGAAAAAGATCAAAGGCTTAGACACAGAGGACGACAGAAAAACCCAGAGAGACGCCCTCGCAACAGGTGGCAAGATGCGGATGCTACAAACAGGGAGACCATTTTGAGCTTTTCAGAACGCTTGCAGGAGATTCGCACTGGGTTCGAGCGGCCTTTCTGGATTGCCAACATCAGTGAGCTTTTTGAGCGGCTTTCTTACTATGCCGTTTTTGCCGTGCTTGCCCGCTACTTGCACGAGGGCTTGCACTTTGATGTTGAGCGCGCCAGCAGCCTGACCGGGATGTTTGGCGGTTGGGTCTGGTTTCTGGCGATCGGTGGCGGCGCATTGGCCGACCGCCTCGGGTTCCGGCGGGCGCTTTCCATTGCATACCTAATCTTGAGCTTTGCGTATTTTGTGTTGGGGTCGATCGGCTCCCCCTGGCTCGCTCCCTTACGCAACAGCATCCCTCTTGTCACGCTGGTGTCGTTCATTTTGATTCTTCCTGCTCTGGGCGTCGCTCTGGTGAAGCCTTGCGTCGTGGGAACGACGGCTCGCTCTTCGAAGGAGAATGTCCGCTCGGTAGGATACTCCATCTACTACACGCTGGTGAATGTTGGGAGCACAGCAGGACCGCTGCTCGCCTCGTGGGCACAACAGCACGGAAGGGTGGAAAATGTATTTCGCATCGCCGCCCTGAGCGTTTTCCTGATGCTCTTCGTAGTGTTGCTGTTCTTCAAGGAGCCTCGACGATCCGAAGAAGGTGAACCCGCGAGCCTCAGCCAAGTAGGAAGGAATTTTCTTACTGTCCTGTCGAATCCACGCTTCATGATTTTCCTGCTAATTTTCACGGGCTATTGGATTGTATTCTGGCAGGAATTCATCGCGCTGCCACTGTATATTTCCGCCTACATCGATCCAAACGCAGATACAGCACGCATTCTGGTAACCGATCCGCTGACCGTGATCGCGCTGACCATGGTGATCGGCTTTCTCACCAAGCGAATGAAAGCGTTTAACGCCATCATTTTGGGGACGCTGATCTCGAGCCTGGCGTGGATCCTTTTGATCGTGCATCCATCGGTGTGGATGGCAGTCGTCACGCTGATCGTGGTCGCGATTGGCGAAATTGTGCAACAACCTCGCTACTATGATTACATCTCGCGGCTCGCTCCCAAGGGGCAGCAGGGTACGTACATGGGATTCGCGTTTCTTCCACTGGGCATCGGATCGTTTGTCGCCGGCAAGTTCAGCGGGTGGCTGATGCATCACTTTGGCGAGGAGTTGCACCGGCCCGAGTTCGTGTGGTGGTCGGTGGTTGCAGTGGGAGTTGTGACAACCTTATTATTGTGGATCTACGACCGGCTCGTCACGGTAGAAGGCTTGGCCGAGGGTAAGTAAATGGTTCGACGGGTCCGGGCTTCGGCAAGGCAGATTCCTGCGAAGCGAGAAAAACAAACACCTGCTCTTGCCGCCGATGATATTCGGAGCGCGCTGAAAGATGGCGGCTCAGCCGAGAACGCCGCGGGCGTGCAGTGGTTCTTCAAAGAAAAAATCAAATCGCATGGATGGTACACAGCGGACCTGCGCCGTGCCGCGGTCCGTTTTCGGCGTGAAGTAAGGGCGGAATGCGGCCTGGATTTCCTGATCGCGGTCGCCGATTGTCTCTTCGTTGGTCCAGTGCTGGAAGAGAAGGTTGCAGCGGTGTTCTTGCTGGAGAAACTCGACAATGAGTTTGGCGACCGCGAGTTTAGGCTATTCGAGTCGTGGCTGGACCGGGTTACCAGTTGGGCCGATCACGACGCGCTGGTCCATGATCTGATCGCTCCGATGATTGCGTCCAAACGCGAACGTGCGAGTCTAGTTTTCCGCTGGGCAAAGTCGTCCAATCGCTGGCGCCGACGCGCCGCGTGTGTGGCGCTGATTCGTGGAGCGCGGGCGAAAATATTCTTTCCCGAGATCCAGAAACTCTCCGATTTCCTACTTCCCGATCAAGATGACATGGTGCAAAAAGGATTAGGCTGGCTCCTGCGCGAAACTGCGAAGGCTGATGCCAAGCAAACAGTTCCGTATTTGATGAAGATTCGCCGGCGCGCGCCAAGGCTGGTTTTGCGGACCGCATGCGAGACGCTGCCGGTCGCGATAAGAAAACGCGTACTGGCGAGCGGGAGCGGAAAGAAATAGTCGCAGACGTTAATCCGCGGTCAATTCGCTCAAATCCTGCCCATTGTTTACAATAGACGTTTGCCCATGGACTTATCTGCCATCCAGTCAGCGCTGCGCGATCGCAACATCGATGGGTGGCTTTTCTACGACCATCATCATCGTGATCCCATCGCCTACCGGGTGCTGGGTTTGCCTGCGGGACTGATGGTGACGCGGCGCTGGTTCTATCTGATACCGGCCCAGGGTGAACCGGTGAAGCTGGTGCACAAAATCGAAGCCGGGCACCTCGATTCCTTGCCCGGCAGCAAGCGACAATATTCCGGTTGGCAGGAATTGTTCGACAGCCTGAAGACGATGCTCGCATCCTATCGCGACATCGCGATGCAGTATTCGCCCAACAATATCGTGTTTACGATTTCCTTGGTCGATGCCGGAACGGTTGAATTGCTACGCGGTTTGGGAAAGAATGTGGTCAGTTCCGCGGATCTAGTCGCGCAATTCGAAGCCACCTGGAGCGAAGAGCAGATTAAGACGCACTTTGCTGCGCGTGACGCGATTGATGCCATTATCGAGGCGGCTTTTAAGGAAATCGGGCGGCGCATCCGTAACGGTGGAACAACCGAGCACGAAATCCAACAATGGTTCATGGAAGCGTTTGGCCGCGAAAAGCTGCTAACCGACGATCCTCCGATCGTAGCCGTGAACGCGAATGCCGGCAATCCGCACTATGAGCCGCGCGCCGATCATCCGGTTCCCATTCGCGAGGGCGATTTGGTTCTGCTCGATGTTTGGGGAAAGAAAAATACTCCGGGAGCGGTCTATTACGACATTACCTGGATGGGTTTTGTCGGCAAAGCGCCATCGGGCCGCATTTGTGAGGTGTTCAAGATCGTACGCGACGCTCGCGACGCGGGCGTGCAGACCGTGACTGACGCCGTTAGCGCCGGGCGCAGGATTGCGGGGTGGGAAGTGGATCGCGCCACCCGCGGGCACATTAAGAAGAGCGGCTATGGTGAATATTTCATTCACCGCACCGGACATTCCATCGGCACCGACGTCCATTCGAACGGGGCGAACATGGATGATCTGGAGATTCACGACGAACGCCAGCTACTGCCAAACTCATGCTTCTCCATTGAGCCGGGCATTTATCTGCCGGAGTTCGGCGTGCGTAGTGAGGTCAATATGCTGGTGCGTCCCAAATCCGCGGAAGTCACCGGCAGAATTCAGCGCGAGATCGTAATTATCTGATGGCAAACTCCACCCAACTCAAGACGAAACCGGCAACTGAAACCACGCAGCGCGCGGCCATGATGGCCATAGTCGCACCCGCCCTCGGCTGGCTCATTCCAGGAGCCGGCCACATGATCCAAAAGCGCTGGATTCGAGGCGCGCTTCTACTCGTCTCGATTGGAACTTTATTTGTGCTGGGACTAATGATGCAGGGGCACATTTACAGGGCGAATGGCGGCGACATCCTCGATATTCTCGGATTCATCGGCGATCTCGGAGCGGGTGGAATGTATATTGTGACCCTCGCCCTGAACGGAGGGCAGGGCGCGATCGCTTTCGCCATCGCCGACTACGGAACAAAGTTTATGATCGTCGCTGGATTGCTGAATTTCATCGCCATAGCGGACGCTTATCACATTGCAATCGGGAAAAAACAATGACGCGGCAATCAGCTTTCAGCTAGAACTTAGTGCCCGGTAGGCCAATTATGACTGTTCAACTTACTCATTTCAGCGCGGCGTTCGTATTCGCGCTATTTGCTTCCATTGTCTTCGGCATTACCCATCGCGAAACTACGCGTGACATGATCCGTTACGGCCTCTATTGTTTTGGGATGTTCTTGGGTGGAGTTCTAGTGGCGGGCTGGGCGATGTGGCTGATACGTAGATAGCTGCTGGCTCTTAACGAAAGCCCTCGGCGCAAAGCCTCCCAAAATTTGGTGCGCGGCCGAAGATATGCTGGAAGCTAGAAGCTAGCAGCCTCTTTTCAACCCTGCCACACGAACGCATCAAACACCCTCTTCGAATCAAAATTCAAGCGGCGATAGAGCGCGACCGCCCCGGTATTGGCTTCAGTCACCGTCAACGAAAGCATAGAGAAGCCACGCTGGCGAAGGTTGGTGGACGTCGCCGCAAGTAATGATTCGCCAATACCGCGTGACCGATATTCAGGGAGCACGCACACCTGAGTAACATGGCCCACATCGTTTCGAACTCGTGAACACAAGATCAGCCCGATCAGGTTCTTTGCCTTTTTATCGAAAACAGCAAAGGACGATTCCGCGTCGAACAGTCCACATCCCGGAAAACGGACAATATTATTCAAGAACCGTAGCGATCCGCTCAGCGTGTTGTATTGGTCATTGATCTGGGCATCGACATGTCCACGATAGGCTGCGGTAATCACCGCGGCAGCGGGCTGGTAGTCGGCCTCGGTCCAAGGCCGGATCTCAACGTCGGGATGCGTCTCCGGAGCCTGGATGGCAGTATTGCCTAGCCCGAGAACCATGAATAGCCGCGGGTGCCGCTGAAATCCCTGATCGAGAAAAGGGCGCGCCACGCTTCCCGTCTCGTGCGCAAGCAGTTGGGCCTCGACTCGGTGTATTCCTGGGGACTGTTGCAGGGTCTCGATCACATGCGTCAGGAGTTTGATCTCAACTTCGCGAGAGTTCGGAAGCCGCCCACCATTCGCCACAAAGAGATCACCAACCACTCCCTTGCTACCCTCATACACGAAAAAGCTATAGCCGAAAATGCGGCCGCGTTCAATGGCAGCGTATCCGGGAAGAATTTTCGCATCGACATAACGCAGGATCATTTCCGCCGAACCGTTGTAGTCCCAGGAGAGCAGGCTTGCCCAGGCCCGGGTCTCATCGTCGAGCAGCGGGCGCAGGTCAACGGAAGAAAAATGCCTGAGGTCGAGAATCTCCACGGGACTCCTGCTAAATAGTTAAAGCAATTCAGTTCGTTGTGGCAGAACTCCGAGTTTAGTGGGTTCGACGACGAGAGGCAAACCTGGAAAAATATCGGGTGGCAACAGCGACCAGACGCGCGGAACTTTGTACCCAGAACCTAGTGCGCGGGGCTTGCCGGCGCCTCCGCAACCCAAAAATAGTCCAAGTGCTGTGCAGCATAGTGGCCGAGATAGGACACCCGGCGTCCGGCTACGAGCCCGGCAATCTCAACCTCTGAATTTTCCGGCGCCGCTACCAAATGTTCTTGTTGAGGAATGGTACCCCAATCGTAATTGAAGGTTAACTGATTACGATAAAACGTCAGGCCGTATTCCAGTTCGCGGTGCACGTGGTAAACGGCCAAGGGCAGCCGATGAGTTTCGATGCTTGCAATTTCCTGCGCCACAGGACGGGCTGATAGTGTCTGGTCGATAGCCGACGCAGAACCGGGCCTCAACGCCGCTCCCACAGTCAGGACCACTGGTATCAACGTGACGAACCTCAACATCCGGAGACCCGACTGGCGCACGAGTGTAAGCGCGATACCGGCGCAAAGCACAAATGCAATAGCCAGCGCGCCAAGCATTGGACGTCCTCCGGGCAGGCGATGCTGTGTTACCAGGTAGGCAATCAGCAGCGCCGGCACAATCAGCACCGTCGCGAGCAGCGCATGCAGCACAACAAGGCCTCTTGGGGCTGCTGCAGTTTCGTCTCCGAGCAAACGCTGCCGTAAGTATTCCGCCAGCAGAATGCCGCCCGCAGGAATTGCGGGAAGAATATAACCGGGCAGTTTCGACTGCGAGATGGAAAAAAATATGATGGGTACGACCAACCAGCAGCAGGCGAACATGGGAAGTTGATTCCCGAGATCACTGTTGCCTCTGGGATTCGATTTTGGGATGGACTGCCACAAGCGAACTGTCTGAAAACATGCCGCCGTGACGAAGGCGGTCCACGGAAGTAGCGCCAACGCCGTTACCGGGAGGTAATACCAGAACGGCTCAGGATGGTGGTACAAATTTGTCGAAAACCGTGCGAGGTTGTGCTCAACGATGAATGAGTGAAAAAAATCCGGATTACGCATCTGCACCGCGAAGTACCACGGCAGGGCAATCGCGCAGAACAACAGGATCCCCGGCAGCCAAAGTGTCTTGAAGGCCAAGCGAAAGTCGCGAGCTGCCGCCGTATAGAGGACAATGACCAAGGCAGCGAGGAATGGCGCGACCGGACCTTTCGCCAGCATTCCTAATGCGACGAAGGCATAAAAAGCGGCGAGATAGATTTTCTTTCCGCTCTCCCGCCAGGCCCACCAGCCGAGCATGGCTAGCGTGAAAGCCGCGGCCAGAGCCATGTCCATCGATGCGGCGCGGGCGTACCCAATGATTCCCGCGGAGGACGCCACGATCAAGGCTCCATCCAATTCAAATCCAGGCCGGAAGCGACGCAAGAAAAGGTAAATTGCCAATACGAGCAAAGTGGCGTCGAACACTGAAGGCAGACGCGCCGCCCAATCGCTCACTCCGAACATCGAGTACGCAATCATGGCCTGCCAGTAATATAGGGGTGGTTTCTCTAGCCAAGGCCGGCCATACAACACCGGAGTAATCCAGTCGTGCCGCTGCAACATTTCGCGTGCCACCTGCGCGTAACGTGGTTCATCGGCGCCGATTAGCCCGAACCGCCCAAGTCCATACAAAAATAGAAAAGCGCAGAAGCCCGCAAGCATCAAAGCGTCGGTACGGGTGCGATTCGTCATGCGGACAGAATTTCTGGAGCTGTGGACGTCATTGAAACTATTTATTTTCTGACTGTAGATTGAAAAGCGAATACCGAAAGTTTACCGACCAGGCAATCAAGAATCCGCCGCGAAGAGTAGCTCGTGAAGCTATTGTACGGGAGGCCCGCGTCGTATCTGATCCAAGACTCGGCGAACGGCGACAAGGAGGGGCCCATCCACCGAACAGCCACTGGCGCACTCGTGGCCACCACCTCCAAAACCTTCTGCCACCTGCGCCACGTCGAGCTTTCCCTTGCTGCGCAGGCTTACTCGAAGACGTCCGTCGGGAAGTTCGCGGAAGAATGCCGCTACCTCGAGTTCGCCAATCGAGAGCACGTAATTCACTAGCCCTTCACAATCTTCTTCCTTTGCGTCGCAACGTTCCATTTGCTTCTGCGTAACCCAAGTCCAGCCCACATTGCCTTCGGTGTTCAGGTTGCGCAAAGCCTCTCCCAGCAACCGCATCTTGCCGACAGAGTGGGCGAAATAAATGCTACGCGCGCAGTGCGACGGGTCAGCGCCCGCCAACACAAGTTCGCGCGCCAGGGCGAATGTATGCTCGTTCGTCCCCTGAAACATGAATGATCCCGTATCCGTCATCAGTGCGGTGTAAAGGCAGGTAGCCATCTCCGGAGAGAACGGCGTCCCCGCTTCGCGCGCCAAGCGAAAAACCATTTCTCCGGTGGCTACAGCGTGCGGATCGATCCAGTTCACATCGGCAAAGGGTCGCCCGCTTACATGATGGTCGATGCTGATGAGGAATCGATTTTCCAGACCTTCAAGCCGCGTGCGATGAATGCTGTCGCACTCGAGAATGATGGCGGCGTCATAGTTGCCGGCGATCCGATCGGCCTGCAATACCTGGTCGGCGAAAGGGAGCGTGCGATAGATTCGCGGTACGCCGTCGTGCAGCACCACGTCGGCCTGCTTCCCCATGGCGCGCAGGACCTGGCAACACGCCAGCGCCGAACCGATCGCATCGCCATCGGGCCGTGCGTGCGAGGTCAGCACGAATCGATTTCGCTGCTCGATTTGCTGGAGAACATCCTGCAACATGAGTTCTACGCTTTCTTCTCATCCGACTTCGCGCGGGCCTTCATTCTTTTTTTCGCCCGCGCCAATAACTCTTCCACTCGCGCCTTCTCGCGCTCCGACCGATCCAGCCGGAAATACAATTCCGGCGCGCGCCTGCGCCGCAAGCGCTCCACTAATTCGTGTTTTATGTATTCCTTCGCGGCGAGCAGGCCTTCAAGACTTCGCTCCGCCTCCTGGTCATCGCCGTCCACATCCACCAAAACCTGCGCGGAGCGGCCATCATCCGCTACATGTACCGCAGTCACCCTGACCAGCCCGATGCGCGGATCGGCCAGTTCCCCTTCCACAAGAGTCTCAATCTCTTCACGCAAGGCCTCACCCAAACGCCCGCGATGATATTTCAGCCCGCGCTTCTCCACCGCTCACCTCGAAGTAAAACGCATGAGAATATCAGAAAATCGACCCCACGTGTTGGCTCTGAAGTGCTATTGTCGCGCACAAGTGAGCGATCGTGGTAAGTACAGAGGTAACAATGTGATAGAGGACGACGTCTTTAGTCTGTAGTCGTTGGTCGTTGGCAAACCCATGGGCAGGTCGCTCGGGAGAACGACCAACGACTGACGACCAACGACCGATCTTGATGGCTACAGATACTCCACAAACGAGTCGGAGATATCCGCCCCATGATTGTTGGCGACGCGCGTGGCCTGCCGCTCAACGTTCTTCATCAATCCATCAAGGTAGTCGTGCGAATCCGAAATGCTCACCACACCAATGGTGGCCCGATTCCAAAGGTTGCTGGCTTGGAGTTCGGCGACCGAAATGTTGAAGCTGGCGCGCAGCCGGTCTTTCAAACTTCGTACGACTTGCCTTTTATCCTTAAGCGATTGTGCCGCTTCAATGTGGAGTTCGAGGGTGAGAAAGGCAATCATGCGGTGATCAGTGGCTAGTGATCAGTGAGCAGCAAGACCACGAATCACAAGAGCCACGGATTTAGCTGGCCACTAACCACTAACCACGGTTTTTAAGCAATCACTTCTGCGGCAATTCTCTCGGTGACGAAAGCCTCAATCACGTCGCCGACTTTGATGTCGCCATAGCTGGAGATTGAGATGCCGCACTCCATGCCATTCGTGACTTGGCTGGCATCATCCTTAAAGCGGCGCAGCGAACCGACTTTTCCTTTAAACACCTGGACGTTGTCGCGCAGCAGGCGGACTTCAGAGTCGCGTTTGATCAAGCCATCGCTCACGCGGCAACCAGCGACAGTGCCTACCTTCGGGATGCGGAAAACATTCAGCACTTCCGCGCGGCCCTGGTAATTTTCCTTGATAGTCGGTTCGAGCAAGCCGCTCATCGCGCGCTTGATCTCATCCTGCAATTCGTAAATGATCGAGTGCAGGCGGATATCCACTTTTTCCTGCTCGGCAATTTCCTGTGCTTTACGCTCCGGCCGCACGTTGAAGCCGATAATGATCGCATTCGATGCCGAGGCCAGCAGGACGTCAGTCTCCGTAATTGCACCCACACCAGAGCGCAATAACTTGAGGCGGACTTTTTCGTTCGAGAGTTTTGTTAGCAGATCGGTAATTACTTCCACCGAACCCTGCACATCACCCTTTAGAATCACATTCAGTTCCTTGGTGCCCGCTGCCTTGATCTGTTCCGCCAACCCTTCGAGGGAGACGCGAGAACTCTTGGCCAACGCGGCTTCGCGCGATTTCTGTTCGCGGTATTCCGAAATGCCGCGAGCCTTGTCACGATCGGCCACCACCACAAACTGGTCGCCCGCCTGTGGCAGCGCTTCAATGCCAATGATTTCTACCGGCGTCGACGGCGGGGCAGTCTGCAACTGCGCTCCGCGGTCATCAAACATCGCTCGCACTTTTCCGTAGACGTTACCGACGACAAAATTGTCGCCCGCGTTCAGCGTTCCGTTCTGCACCAGCACCGTTGCCACGGGGCCACGGCCGCGATCCAGCTTAGCTTCGAGCACCACACCAGTTGCTGCGCGCTCGGGCGTTGCCTTCAACTCGCCAAGATCAGCAACTAGGCAAATCATTTCCATCAACAGATTCAGGTTCGTTTTCTTCTTTGCCGAGACGTCCACGAACACAGTTTTGCCGCCCCACTCTTCCGGCACCAATCCCCGGTCAGCAAGCTGTTTCTTGACGCGGTCCGGCAACGCGTCCGGCTTATCGATTTTGTTCACCGCCACGATAATAGGGACTTCGGCGGCGTGCGCGTGGTCAATGGCTTCAAGCGTCTGCGGCATAACACCGTCATCGGCCGCGACCACCAGCACCACAATGTCAGTTGCTTTCGCGCCCCGCGACCGCATACGCGTGAATGCTTCGTGACCGGGCGTGTCCAAGAACACAATCTCGCGTCCGAACGCCGGCGATTCCTTGTCGGTAATTCGAACTTTGTATGCGCCGATGTGCTGAGTGATGCCACCTGCTTCTCCGCCAGCCACATTCGTGATTCGAATGGAGTCGAGCAGCGTCGTCTTGCCGTGATCGACATGGCCCATGATCGTAACCACGGGCGGACGGATCCCGGTTTCAGGGACGGACTCTACTCCCGCAGCCGCGGCATCCACTTCTTTCGCAGTCTGCTCTTCGAACGTAATCACGTTCGTATCCGCTCCAAAGAAGCGGGCCATTTCGCTGGCCAGTTCCGCGTCGAGCGTCTGGTTGATCGTGGCGAAGACACCCTTGGAGAGCAATCGCGAAATCAAATCCTTAGCGCGAACTTCCAGCTTTTCCGCCAGATCTTTTACGCTGATGCCTTCCGCGATGGTGATGCTGCGCGTGATCGGAAGAGGCTCATTCGACACCACCATGCGCGGGGGCGGCGTATAGCCCTTCATTGGGCCTTCCTTCACCCCGCGAGGGACATACCGTTGGCCGGGCCGTCGCGCCGGACCACCGGGGCGGCTACCAGGACGCGTCGTTCCGGGAGGCGGAAGCGCCGGACCAACTCCCAGCGGGCGCGCTCCTGCAGGTGCTGACCGCGTGGGATGCATGGGCCGACGTTCGCCAGGACGCAACGGCGGGCGTGGACCTCCACCGGCAACTGGCGGACGTCGCTGAAAGATAGGTTGGCCCGGCACGGGACGTCCCGGAGCGGGACGCATCGCGCCACCAATCGGAACTCCAGGCTGAACCGGTGGCGGAGCAGGGCGCAAAGGCGCTTTGTACACCGGCCTTGGGCCAGTTTGCGGAACGATCATGCGCGGCGCCGGTGGCGGCGGAGCGACCGGGCGGACAGGGGCCGAAGCCGCGGGCGCAGCAGACGCGGGAACAGCAGGCGGTGCTGCCGCTACTGGCATTTGTGACGCTGGCGCCGGCGCAACCGGGCGCGGCGCAACTGCGGGCGCTGCGGGCGAGGGCGCGATAACGGGTCGTGCGGAAACGGGCGCGGCGACCTGAGGAGCTGGAGTTGGCGGAAGTGGCGTACTGGGTGGCCTGGTGGCTGGCGGAGCAACTATCGTAGGACGGCTCACTCCCGCAGGAGGCGCGGCCGCAGATTTTTCTGCCGGAGCCTGTGCCGCTGGAGGAGCTGCGACACGTGGCGCCACCGGCGGCGCGGCTGCCTCCTTCTTTTGCGTAATCGCTCTCAGCACATCCCCGGGGCGGGAAATGTTCGAGAGATCAATTTTCGTTTTGATTTCTTCTTCGCTGCGCAGTGTACGCGAACTGGACTTGCCTGCGGAAGAGGAGCCTTCGGCGGAAGAACGGATATACACACGTACCTTCTCCGCTTCGTGTTCCTCCAAAGAACTGGAGTGAGTTTTTTTCTCAGTCACTCCGACCAGCGGGAGGGTGTCAAGAATAGCCCGGCTCTTTACTTCCAGCTCACGGGCAAGATCGTTAATTCGAACCTTACTCATCCGGCCTTTCGTTTCTCCGTGCTGTAGTTAGGTCTTCATTGCGACCTCACGGAGTCAATTTCTTTGGTCCCACGCCGTCGAACTCATGCCAGCGTGCCATCATTATTCTCGGGTTTCGGAAGCGTTCTCTGCTTCCACGGCAGGCTCTTCCTCAGTACTCTTTGCCTGCCCTTCGTTCTCGCCGCCATCTGCGGCCTCTGGCTCGCTGACCTCTTCGGCCTCTGGCGCCACGGCCTCTTCACTTACGGCGGATTCCTCAACAGGGGCCACTTCTTCTGCCGCGGCTACGCCTTCGATCGTCTCTGTGGACCCTTCGGCGACGGCCGCCTCGCCCTCAACCACTTCGCCCTCAAGGGCTATGCCTTCGAGGCTGGCAAAATAATTATTCACCGCTAGGCTGATTTTTTCCACCGTCTTGGGCCCAATGCCCTCGATGGCCTCAAGCTGCTCCGGCGTCATATCCGCCAGGGCTTCTACGGTTGTGACCCCAGCAGCACCCAGCTTTTCGACCAGTCCTTCACCTAGACCGGGGACACTCTCCAAAGGAGTTGAGGTCTGCGGCACCATTGCCGACATCTGCTGTTCAACTTCCTGCCGCTTCTCTTCTTCGCTCTTAATGTCAATCTTCCAGCCCAGCAACTTGGCGGCGAGCCGAACGTTTTGGCCTTTCTTGCCGATAGCAAGGGAAAGTTGGCTGTCGTCGACCACCACTTCAAGATGCTTGCCGCCCGAGTCGACCACAGTAACTTTGCTGACTTTCGCGGGCTGCAGAGCTTTCTCAGCGAAGGTGACAGCATCTTCGTGATACTCGATGATGTCAATCTTCTCTCCGTGCAGTTCGCGGATGATCGACTGCACCCGCATTCCCTTCATGCCGACACAGGCGCCCACCGCGTCCACATCTTTGTCCTTGGACAAGACTGCGATCTTGGTGCGTTCGCCAGCCTCGCGCGCGATAGCTCGAATCACGACTGTGCCGTCATAAATTTCCGGCACTTCAGTCTGGAACAAATGCTGCACCAGATCGGGCACGGCGCGCGAGGCCACGACGGCAGGTCCCTTCGAGGCTTTTTCCACGCGCGCAATCACCACTCGGACCCGCTCTCCGATTGCAAACGACTCCAGCCGCGATTGCTCCTTGCGGGGCATACGCGCCTCGGCCTTGCCAATGTCGAAGATTACATCCGGACCTTCTACTCGCTTGACGGTCGCATTCACTACTTCGCCGACACGTCCGATGTATTCGTTATAAACCGTGTCTCGCTCCGCCTCGCGCACCTTCTGGAAGATCACCTGCTTTGCCAGCTGTGCCGCAATGCGTCCCAGAATTCCTTCGGTAACTTTGGGAATCCGCAACTCACCGCCAACTTCCAGGGCCGGATCAGACTTACGCGCATCTTCCAACGTGATCTGTAGCAGCGGATCTTCGACCTGCTCGGGAGTTTCAACCACGGTTTTCACCGCGTAGGCATTGATCTTGCCTGTCTCCTTATCCAGTTCGGCGCGCAGGTTTTCTTGCGTCTTGTAGTACTTGCGCGTCGCCATCACAATGGCATCTTCCACCGCACTGACTACTATCTGCGGATCAATGCCCTTCTCGCGGCTTAACGCGTCGATTGTGTTGTAAAGCTCACTTGCCATAGAAAAACCATTTTGTAAATTGGGCAATTTGGTAATTGGAAACCTAAAGCTCCACTCAATTATCCAATTCCCTAGATTTCCGGCACCAGATTCGCCTTCTCCACATTAGCGAATTCAATTCCGATCTTCTGCCCTTGATCGGCCGCTGGGCCCATCTTCTTTTTCGACTTCTTGCTTGCTGCGCTCAAATCCAGCGTCAGCATCCCATCTCGAAAACTTTCCAGCCGTCCTTCGAAGTACCGATTATTGTTTACCGGTTGCCTGGTCATCAGCTTCATCCGGCTTCCGATGAAGCGCTCAAAATCGACAGCTTTCGTCAGCTTCCGATCCAGCCCCGGCGATGAGACTTCCAAGGTGTAACTGCCCGGCATTGCATCCTCGACATCCAGGATGACGCCGAACTCGCGGCTGAAGTTGACGCAATCTCCGTGCGTAACTCCCGCCAGCGGATCGCCGCTCACCGCCCCAGGTTTGTCCAGAAACACGCGCAGCATGCGGGCGTTACCGCTCCCGCGCAATTCGACGTCAACCACTTCCAACGCGCTGGAGGCTGCTACGCGCTCTGCAATCTCACGTACGCGATCAAGATCAAGTGCCATGCATCCAATAACTTACGTTCCAGCGAGTCTGCACATTTCCCTGCAACGAAAAAGTGGGCTTGCGCCCACTGGTGTGCCTCGCCAAATGCCGGTACTACACAACAGTTCCAGTTTTCTAATATACGCCGGAATAGGTGGAAAAGACAAACGGCACCGGCGGGCACTCTCACCCTTCGGATGGCCGTCAATTCGTCGCTGTCGTCCTCATTCTTTTAGGGTCTCCTAGCAGCATTTGCAGTAAACTTCTGTCCCATGGAGTTTGATTCCCAGGGAAGAAGCCGAGAGACCTTCGCGGGCCACCCATGAACGTGCCACAAACGTCCACGTCCCCAGCGCCGCCTTCCCTTGAGCAATACAAAGCCTACCTCGGGGACCTGGGCAATATCGGCACCAGGTATGCCACATCGAATGGATTCTATCTTTCGGTCGTCACGGCGCTGCTGGGGCTTTTGACATATACCGCTGCGGGTGGCGCTTTCATGAGTTCGCAGCCGTATGTCGCCGTTGCGATTCCAGCCTTCGCAATTCTTGTCTGTTGGATTTGGTGGCGAACCGTGGCCTATTACGACAACTTGTTCGCGGCAAAGTTCAAAGTTTTGCGCGAGATGGAAGAGGCGGGCCCGTTTTTTCCCATTTACAGGCAAGAGTACAAATTCATCAAAGAGGGCAAGCCCCCGCATTCCATGCTGAGAAACGATCGCCTGGTACCCCTCCTTCTGGCAATCTTGTTCTTAGTCGTTTCTTTTTATATGCTGTGCAAACTCCACAGATAGACTTGTCGGTCTGCGGCTATTGGTATTCCAGATGTATGGGCACCGGCGGCACCGTTGCGAACACCGATTTGCGTGAACCCCGCGCCCTCTCTAGAATGAAGATTCAACCTACCAGTTGAGAGAGTCCCCGAGATATTTATGATTCATTTTCCAGTACCCGAAGCTCTCACCTTCGACGATGTTCTCCTGTTACCAGCGCGCTCCGATGTTATCCCCGCGACTGCCACTACTCAGACCCAACTCACGCGCAGCATCAGCTTGAACATTCCGATCGTCAGCGCCGCCATGGACACGGTCACCGAATCGCATATGGCGATTGCGCTCGCCCAGCAGGGCGGTCTCGGGATCATTCATCGAAACCTCACTATCGAACAGCAGGCCAATGAAGTCGACAAAGTGAAGCGTTCGGAAAGCGGGATGATTGTCGATCCCGTCACTATGTCGCCGACTGACAAGGTCAGCGATGCGCTCGACGTCATGCGTAAGTACAAAATTTCCGGCGTGCCCATCACTCTGCATGGCAAGCTTGTCGGGATTCTCACCAATCGCGACTTGCGCTTCGAGACCCGCTTCGACATTCCCATCGATCGCGTGATGACCAAGAAAAATCTGATCACCGTTCCGGTGGGCACCACGCTGGAAGATGCGGAAGAAATTCTTCACGAGCACCGCGTGGAGAAACTTCTTGTCGTCGACGATAAGTACAACCTGAAGGGATTGATCACCGTAAAAGATATTCAGAAGAAGCTGAAATACCCCAACGCCGCGAAAGATTCTCATGGACGCCTGCGCGTCGGCGCCGCCATCGGGGCCACGGGAGATTTTCTGGAGCGCGCGCAGGAATTGGCCGAAGCCAAGGTAGATGTACTTGCGATTGACAGCGCACACGGTCACTCGACAAAGGTGCTCGATGCCGTGAAACTGGTGAAGTCAAAGCTGCCCGAGATGCAGCTGCTGGCAGGGAATGTCGCAACTTTCGATGGCGCTTGCGAACTGGCTCGCGCCGGAGCCGACGGCATTAAGGTCGGCATTGGGCCCGGTTCCATTTGCACCACGCGCGTGGTCACCGGCGCGGGCGTCCCCCAGATTACCGCTATCGCAGAAGCTTTCCGCGCCACCAAAGACGCGGGCGTTCCCATTATCGCCGACGGCGGAATTAAGTACTCCGGCGACGTCACCAAGGCGCTGGCTGCGGGCGCGAGCGCGGTCATGATCGGGTCGCTATTCGCCGGCACCGACGAGAGCCCCGGCGAATTAATTCTTTATCAAGGCCGCTCTTTCAAGTCTTATCGGGGCATGGGTTCAATCGGCGCCATGGCCCAGGGATCCAGTGAGCGATATTTCCAGAATACTGAAGGCGACTCATCAGCGGCGGTTTCTTCCCTGGACGGCGAATCCAACCGTTTAGGCAAACTTGTTCCTGAAGGCATTGAGGGACGCGTCCCCTACCGCGGATCGGTCGCTATGATTGTGCACCAGATGGTTGGCGGATTGAAGTCAGGGATGGGCTATTGCGGCTGCGCCACGATCGCCGAACTACTTCAGAAAACACGCTTCGTGCGCATCAGCGGTGCCGGCCTGCGCGAGAGCCACGTTCACGACGTTATGATCACACGCGAGGCTCCTAATTATGGCGTCGAGTAACCCGCGCTCTTGAACCCTGACCAGCAAAATCTTCTTAAGGCGTGGGTCGCGGCGATCCTGTGGCTTATCATCATTGCCATTGAATCCAGCGCCATGCTGTCGGCCAGCAACACTAGCCGCATTCTGTATCCCGTTCTGCATTTTCTCTTCGGTTTGAACTGGGAACAATTTCATCATTGGCACTTCTACATTCGTAAGGGAGGCCACGTCCTTGGCTACGCCATATTGAGTATGTTGCTATTCCGCGCCTGGCGCGCCACACTGCCCGCGATGAGCAGCACAAAGTGGACCCCACGTTGGGCGACCATCGCACTGCTTGGAACCGCCTTCGTCGCGAGCCTCGATGAATGGCATCAAAGCTTCATCCCTTCGCGCACGGGACGATGGGAAGACGTAGTTCTCGATACCAGCGCCGCTTTCGCTGCCCAGATTCTGATTTTTCTGTGGTGGAAAAGCAGAAGGGGTAAAGCTTCAGCCGTGCTGCATGATCGTAATCGCGGCTTTAGCCGTTGAAAAAGACCCTTATATTGTCTGGGTGCGCAGCGGCAACGTCGCCTTCCCACGGCGCGCGCCTTGCAACAGTCCCGCCGCCGCGAGCGCCAGTGCGGCCGAAAAATAAAACGGAATTGCAGCCCCAAAATGTTTCCACATCTCGCCTGTAATTAAGCTCGCGGCCAAAGTGGTCAGGCTAGTTACAAAAAAATAAATTCCCAACGCGCGGCCCCGCACTTTCTCATTAACTGTATCTACCACCAACGCCTTCAGCACAGGCTGCGTAAGAGCGTTATAGAATCCATAAACGGCCATCGCTATCCAGATTGCCAGTGTTGACGGCGCCCGTCCGAATACAAAATAGACGGCGGCAAAAATCACGTACCCCACCGAGGCGAGAAGCCTGCGCGAAACGTGATCGCTGAGCCATCCGGCCGGCCAAGATGCAAGCGTATACGTGATGTTGAAAACCAGCCCGAGCAGCGGCGCGAGCGCCACACGTATCCCGACATTCTGCGCCCGCAGGACAAGAAACATATCGCTCGAATTGCCGAGAGAGAAAAGCGTAACCGCGACCAGGACGAAGTAAAAGCTCGCGGGAAGTCTCAGGCTCGCTGCTACCTCTCTTCCTGAGCAAGTGGCGGAAGGCTTCTTCGACTCCGCGCCCGACGCCGCGCCCCGCGTCGCGCCCGTGCGTTTGGTTTCGCGGATCCCCAACAACGCAACCAGCACGCATAAAGCTCCCGGAATTGCCGCCGCCCGGAACACACTGCGGATTCCGAATCGCGACAGCAGAAACAACGCAGCCAGCGGCCCGGCAATTGCCCCTGCAGAATCCATCGATTGGATTAGCCCATACGCTGAGCCCAGCCGGTTCTTCGGAACCGACTCCGCCACCATCACATCGCGCGGAGTGCCACGCACGCCTTTAGCCAGGCGATCGGCAAAGCGAATCAGCAGAATGTGCCACCAGGCTGTCGCGATTGCGAGCAGCGGCTTCACCGCATTCGCGACGGCGTATCCCGCGACCACCACCGGCTTGCGGCGGTCAATGCGGTCAGTAAGATATCCGGAAAAAAGCTTGGCAAACGATGCCACGCTTTCGGCAATGCCCTCGATCAATCCCAACTGCGCTGGCCCCGCACCTAGCGAAGCCAGAAAGGCGGGCAGCACCCAGTACGCCATTTCCGAGGCCGTGTCATTCAGAAAAGAAGTTGTTCCAAAGGCGAAGATGTCGCGAGCAGAGGAAGGCTCACGGCCGGCGGACGAGGGCATTGTTAATTTTTATCACGGAGGGACGGGGAGACCGAAGACGGATATTCGAAAGCACCCGAAGATTAGTAGCAAACGACCGACGACGAGCGACCAATGACCGTCTCAGTACATGGCGTCGTACTTAGTCACGAGCCACTGCCCGTCCTTGTTCTCGGTGGTGACGGTGAATAGTTCCTGATAGGTGCCGGGCTGGCCACCGCCATACTGGCGCTTGCCGCGGTAGTGAAGGATGGTCAAGGGCGGGGTGCTCTCCCACTCTACGAGTTCCCAGGAGATAAGCGCATGCTGCTTCTCTGAGTTGCAAATGAAGTGGGCGTACTTCTTGCGGTAGTCATGCTCCCAAACGGAGAGCAGTTCATCGCAGTGCCCATCGCGCAGTTCACGCAGGAACTTGTTGGCGCTGTGTTCAATAGTGCGGTCACGCAGCGGATTCATCCGGATGCTAACAGGTAGGCCAGTCAGTGAATCGTGATCCTCAGAGCGCGCCAGGACTGGTCCTTGATTGCTGAGCCACCAGATGTAGCCAAGAAATCCAAATACCAGCAGCGCGCCGGCTGCTGCAGCAATCGCGAGCTGTGTGCGAGTGAATCCCATCTAAGAGAAAGTCTATAAGGATGGCAATGGACGGCAAGATTACCAGTGGGATGCGCGGGAGGACATGTACGAGTGGGGAGGCGAGGTAACGCTATAAAAAACAGGTTCCTCCCCGGGCTGTCGCCCGTGTCGGAATGACAAATTCTAATTGCTGGCAAAAAAGAAAGGGAACGGCGCTCGCCGTTCCCTCGCCACACAAAGATGAGGCTTACTCTTTTTTGTCTTCTTCTTTCACCGGTTCAACGCCGCCATCGTGCGCTGCCTGAGCTTCGGCCTCTTCCATGGCTTTCCTGGTTTCAGCGGCCTTCTTGGCGCGGACTTCGGCGCGCTTTTCGCGCTTTTCGTCCAGCACCTTCTCGCTGCCGAGCAATTCGAGGAACGCCTTGTCGGCGCCGTCACCTTTGTTCCAGCCGGTGCGGATGACGCGCGTGTAGCCACCATTACGATCGCCGAAGCGCGGACCCACGGTGTCAAACAGTTTTACCACGGCTTCATCGGTCATGAGATATGACGATGCCTGGCGGCGCGCCGCCAAATCGCCGCGCTTGCCAAGAGTGATCATCTTCTCGACGATCGGCTTCGCGGCCTTGGCCTTGGGAACGGTCGTCTCGACGCGCTCTTCCACGATCACCGACGTGACCAGGTTCCGCAGCAGCGAGCGCCGGTGCGAGGTGTTTCGTCCGAGTTTATAGCCTGCTACCTTGTGACGCATGGTTGAACCTCGGTGGTCAGTGGCCAGTGGTCAGTGGCCAGTACTCAAATTTGATTTAGAAAGTCAGCGGCTAGCGTCTTGTCTTTCTGACCACTATCCACTAGCCGCTGACCACTGTTCTTACAGCTGATCGTCCGGCCCGTAAGCCGAAGCGGGCAGCACCATATTCGAGGTCGGCCCCGGCACGGCGTTCCCGTGCTCGTCGATCTTCATGCCCAGGCTCAGACCCATCGTGGAGAGTATTTCCTTGATCTCATTCAGCGACTTGCGTCCGAAGTTCTTGGTCTTGAGCATTTCGGACTCTGTCTTCTGCACGAGCTCGCCGATGGTCTGAATGTTCGCGTTCTTCAGACAGTTGTAGCTGCGCACCGAAAGTTCGAGCTCCTCGACGGACCGGTTCAGGTTCTCGTTGTGAATCTCAGGCTTGCGGTCATCCGAGGACGAAGTCCCAGTTTCAATTTCCTCTTCGAAGTTGATGAAGATGTTCATATGGTCCTTCATCAGTTTCGCCGAGAGTCCGATTGCATCAGCAGGAGTGATCGAGCCGTTCGTCCAGACTTCGAGGGTAAGTTTGTCGTAGTCGGTAATCTGGCCGAGACGCGCGGCTTCCACCGTGTAATTGCACTTGCGGACAGGCGAGTGCACGGAATCGATGGGAATAAATCCGATGCCGAGGTCTTCGTCGAAATTCTTGTCGGCTGAGGTGTAGCCGCGGCCGCGCTTCAGCCGCATTTCCATATCGAGCTTGCCACCTTCACTGACCGTCGCGATGTAAACGTCTTTGTCGAGGACTTCGACATCGCCGTCCGCTTCGATCATGCCGCTGGTGACTACGCCGGGCTGATCGGCGCGTAGATAGATCGCCTTCGGCGCATCGCCGCTAAGCTTAAATGGAATCTGCTTGAGGTTGAGGATGATATCGGTCGCATCTTCCACGACTCCGGGTATCGACTGGAATTCGTGAAGCACGCCTTCCATCTTCACGGCGGTGACGGCAGCTCCTTCGATCGAGCTGAGGAGCACGCGCCGCAGAGCGTTGCCTACCGTGGTGCCGAAGCCGCGTTCAAAAGGCTGCGCCCAGAAAATTCCGTACTTGTCGGTAAGAGTCGATGTATCAACTGCGAGACGTTTCGGTTTCTGAAAACCCTTCCAAAGCATTTATTTCTCCTTCGGCCGTTTGGCTCAGTTCTGGCTCCCTGAATCGGTCCATGTTTCTAAATATGGATTCAGGTCAAGCGCCAGGACAGGCTGATCTGGCTCGAAATATATGGACCGGAAAACCGTCGTTGGTCGTTTGTCGCTGGCCAAATGTGTTAACGACTAACGACTATTTGCTGTACAACTCAACGATCAGCTGCTCGTTGACCGGCAACTGAATATCTTCACGCTTCGGCAACGAAAGCACCCGCGCGGTATAGGCGTCGCGATTCACTTCCAGCCAATTGGGCAGCGTGCCGTGGCTGGCGAATTCCTTCGCCATTTCGAGAATGACCAGTTTCTTGCTGTTCTCCCGGATGGCAATTTCCTCGCCCGCACTTACTGCGTAAGAAGGAATGTTCACTTTGCGATTGTTGACGGCGACGTGACCGTGACGCACCAACTGCCGCGCCTGACGGCGCGATTGCGCAAAGCCCAGGCGGAACACAACGTTGTCCAACCGCCGCTCGAGCTGCTGCAAGAGCAACTCGCCAGTCACACCGCGCGTACGCGCGGCCTTCTCAAAGTAATTGCGGAATTGGCCTTCCAGCGTGAAGTAAATACGCTTGGCCTTCTGCTTCTCGCGCAACTGGAGACCGTAGCCAACAATTTTGGCCTTGCGGTCTTTCCCATGTTGTCCAGGAGCGAAGTTGCGCTTCTCGATGGGGCACTTATCGCTGAAACACTTTGAGCCTTTGAGGAAAAGCTTCATCCCCTCGCGGCGGCATAGACGGCAAACTGCATCGGTATAACGTGCCAAGTTGTTCTCCTTTTAGATGACCGGTTTACGGGTTTGGCTTCACCCTTCGTCCCGGACGAAAATCAGTGGCCAGTGACTAGTTATCAGTGGCCAGTAAAACCTGTACTGTTCTTGCTGGCCACTGGTCACTGACCACTGGCCACTGCTCTTACACTCGTCTGCGCTTCGGCGGACGGCAGCCGTTGTGCGGAATCGGCGTCACGTCGCGAATCGAGCGGACTTCAATTCCGGACGATGCGAGGGCGCGCACTGCTGACTCCCGGCCTGATCCCGGTCCGCTGACGCGTACATCAACACTGCGAACGCCATGATCGCGCGCCATATTGGCAGCGTTCGAGGCGGCCTGCTGGGCCGCAAACGGAGTGCCTTTGCGCGATCCCCGGAATCCCAACGATCCTGAACTCTTCCACGACAGAACGTTGCCATTCATGTCGGTGATGGTCACGATCGTGTTGTTGAAGGAAGCCTGCAC
>JAOAPI010000043.1 GCA_025462865.1 Candidatus Sulfotelmatobacter sp.
CGCACGGCATGTACGTTCTTGAAGGGACTTTGGTAACGCACGCCGGCGCTTTCGGACCCGGCCACTTCGTCTGGTTTCCTACCGGAATTGAGATGGAACATGGGGCCACTGCGGAAGCCGACGTCACGGTTTTGTTCATCACGAACCGCAAATTCGATATCCATTACCTTCCGCCGGGTTAGTGCAGCCTAAGAGAGTTCTGTCTTCAAAGCATCTGTTCATGAATCCGCGTTCATCTGCGTTTATCGGTGGCCATAAGTCGCGCCGCGAGGAATCACATCTTGGCCCGGGCGATGAGCTCCAGCTCGAAAGCGAAGGCGACGAAATCATGCTTCGCCCCGTCCGGCCCGAAGGTCTCCTGAAGAAGGAACAGGGAGTCTGGGTTTACCAGGGCGAACCGACCCATACATCCATCCCCCGCCTGATCGACCGGGAACGGGAGCAACGTTCGCGCGAGTTGGTCGGATAAAGGAATTTTTCGACACGTCCGTCCTGATCGCTGCCTTCTGACGCGGTCACGCTCAGCACGAGACCAGCCTCAAGCTGTTCGCTGCTGCCCATACGAAGAAGTCTGCCTGCGCTCTCCACACCCTCGCGGAGGTCTACGCCACTATGACCGCCCTGCCGGTCGCTTCACTCACCACGTCCGCCTCCGTAAGCTGATCGCTCAGCTTTAGCGGCCAGTCATATTCGTTTTCGCTTCCGACAACTGCATAGGCAAACCCTTCGTATGGCTGGCTGTCGTCTGCGAAGGCACAGTACACGTGAGGTGAGTTGTAGTACTCGTCCCCACTTACGTCATAGTGACGAATATTTCGAAATGGGATCATCCCCAAATGCCAGATATTCAACTCGCGAAATCGCGACCGATCGAAATCAGCGTCATATGGAATAATAGCCCACTGACCGCCGTCTCCGATGACACCCCGCTCAATTCGGAGAACGACCATGATGCCGTTATGGTAAAAATCGAACAGCTCTATCCTAAACCAAGAGCTGATCCCGGGGTTCTCGTCTACGGTTGGATAGCAATCATCTCCGATGCGGTGAATGATCACTCGGGAGTACCGAAACTTCTCGTAAGGACGCATGATCTGTCCTCGGCGAGAATATTCGTTGGAGGTCTTCAAGAAATCCTTTGCCATTTGACGGCGAAGTTTCAGATCACGCTTTACACGCCGCTCTGCTTCTGAGAAGGCTGATGTCCGGGAGGGCTTGGCCTTGCCCAGGATACGAAGAGCCTCTTCCTCTGCAGTTCTCCTCCACCGGAGCAACAGTTCAATAGTGTATCGTCGCTCATCGGAATCTATGAGCTTGGCGCAGGTCTGGCATAGCCAGATGCCGTTCTTAATGGATGATCGTTGCGCAGCTGAAAGCAATCCATCGTATCTGAGCCCACCCGGCGCTGCCGCGGATATATGGGCAGCAACCCCTACATTTATGGATTTGTCAGGGAGAACCTGCGGGCCGCAAGTGGCCGCGCGGCAATCAGGGTTGCAACACTGATGTCCGCTTCTTGCCGCCAGTTTCTCCTTTACTTTCTGCATGAAATCGTCTCTCACTGTTCTTTATCCTTGAACACGCAAAGCTGCCATAGTCGAGCGAAATCGTGGACGGAGGTGAAGATCTAGCGCGATAACCTCGCGCTCAAGCCGCGCGACCCAATTGACCCGTCGTCGCGACAGAAAGTCCCTCTAAAGAAGTGAACAAATTCAGCCGATTGTGCTGCAAGGGCCAATGGACCGATAATGAACGATTCGAGGGTGACGAAAGCGGCAAGGCAGCACGGAGAGCAGCGGCGCGGGCATCTTTCAGGACTGCGCAGCGTTGAAAGTTGGCATAAACCGATGACGAAGAGACGCCCTTATAATGTCATTTCACTTTTCTCCGGGGGGATGGGTCTCGATCTTGGCCTTGAACAGACCGGACGGTTTCGAGTTCGGGCATGTGTCGAGAAGGAGCATTCCTTTTGTGAAACGATCAGACTCAATCGTGACGAAGGAAGGCTTCCCGAAACCCTTGTTGTTTTCGAGGGCGATATTTCCGCTCTCGATCCCCACGAAGTTCTCGAAAAAGTCGGCATTGAGCCGGGGGAACTTGATCTACTTGTCGGTGGGCCGCCCTGCCAGACATTCAGCACGGCTGGCAGGAGAGCCACCGTTCAAGATCCTCGCGGAACGCTTCTTTGGCAATTCCTTCGCTTCGTCGAGGTCATGAAGCCTCGCTTGTTCCTAATGGAAAACGTTCGCGGCCTCCTCTCTGCTGCGCTTTCTCACCGGCCCATCGCTGAAAGACCTGAGAAGGGTGGCCATCCCCTTGAACATGACGAACAGCCGGGTTCGGTTATCCGAGCTTTCGCGGAAGACCTTCAAAAGATTCGAGGTGCCCGCTATCACATGGACTGCTTTGAAGTGAATGCGGTGAACTATGGTGCGCCCCAGCTTAGGGAACGTGCTCTTTTCATCGGCAATCGCTTCAATGCAAGTGTTGATTTCCCCGACCCAACACACGCCAATCCAGACTCACTAAGCCAAGAAGACCCCCAGGCGAATTTCTTTAGCGCCCCCAACGTCTGCCTCCCGTGGCGCACCTTACGCGATGCCATAGGCGACTTGAAGGAAGACAACCCGACCGTTATGGACTTCAGTCCTCGGAAGAAAAGTTTTTTGGCGAGGGTGCCACCGGGCTCAAATTGGCGAAGCCTCCCACTGGCCGCGCAAAAGGAATCTATGGGGCTTGCGTGGTTAGCCAAAGGGGGCCGGTCTGGATGGTGGAGGCGTCTTAGTCTAGACCTCCCTTGTCCGACCCTCGTAACAATGCCAAACCACGCTAGTACATCCCTCTGTCATCCCGTGGAAGTGAGGGCACTTACCCTGCGCGAATATGCTCGCATTCAGGAATTTCCTGATGAGTGGCAGTTTGCCGGTACACCTTCGGAGCAATACGCCCAAGTGGGGAACGCAGTCCCGCTCCGTCTCGGTCTTGTCGCCGGTAACGTGATTGCGAACGAGCTTGACCGTCTGGCAAGAAGTAAATGGGCTTACGACCAAGATGAAAAACAGCCGTATCGAGTCGTTTACGTTCAGTCACATGTCCGGACGCGGCAATGGTTCAAAGGCGGTGAAACATTTGTCTGGGAAGAGGGTGGAGAAAATGGCAGTGCGCAGTATGCCGCGCCGAGGACGAGAAGAAAGACGGCGGTTCTGCGATCAGCGAGCGGCTTGTAAAAGCGCTTGTAGCAATTGTATCCTGATAGAAACTTAAATGCCCAGACATCCCGGCTTGCCGAGACCGCCAATGCGGTCGATTCTGAAAAGCGAGTTGCTCCAAACGTTGCAGGCGGTTGACAAAGACGCGGGGGCGAGAACGCGCATACTCGCATTAGAGACCGAATTTCGGCGGCGTATCGGCATCCATGTTGAAAGCCTTCCCGCGAGTGACGCCCTATTCTCAAAGTTCAACACCAATCCGTTCGTGTTGATGATCCACAGCCATAATAAGGGCTACAAAAATATTAGCCAGATCGAAAGCGACATCCTGCCAGCGAAGGTCTTCTCGTCAATGGAAACGTCGGCGGGCCGGATGGTCGAGGCCGTGGTTTTGCCGAAGTATGGGTGGGAGGTTGTTCCCAGCGGAATGCATTCTATAGACTCCGTCCTTGACGGGAAGAAGAAGTCGGGCGATGTGCTCTGTCTGGCTACGCTGAAGAGTGGCCCCCGCTGTCTCAATGACGAGATGAGCGCGAACATTGCCGATGACATTCTCGCCAACTTTGAGCATTGGGCGACTGAGCATTCTGTTACAGAGATCGATTTCACCTATGGCGTTCTGTACGGCACCAACAGCCAATCGAACAAAAAGGACTGGCACATTCTGCGCAACATCGAGGAGAAGCTAACCAGCGGGAAAATGCTGGTATCGCCCAACGGCCACTGGACCTGCAAATTTGAAAAGAACGGCATAACCGTAACCGTGACCATTCGCATCGGCGTGGACTTGTGGAATTACATCGGCGGAACAGATTCAATGTTCACTGAGCTTTCAACGTCGATCATTCGAGCGTGTATCACCCCCAGCGACGTTGACCCGGCTGACTACAAATTTCAGATAAAAGATTTGCCCGAGATCATCTCAATGCAGTCCGTCCCGGAAAATTTCAATGTTGCTCTACTTCAGTGGAGCCAGCTCGAATGGTTTTTCTTTTTCGCGCGGCACTTTTGTGATCGTTTGCTTGAGGTCTGACGCCCGCCGAGGGAGACACAGAGCTATGAACGGTGTTTAATGTTTAGGCAGGTTGTTCACTTTGGAAAAGATTCTAAGAGCCCAACTGCCGACCGGCAAATTTGAAAACACAACCCTTGTGCGCTCGAGTGCGATGCGGGCCGTCTCCGGCAAGAATAACCAAACCACGGAACGTCGACTTCGCCTCGCTCTGGTACGCAACAA
>JAOAPI010000084.1 GCA_025462865.1 Candidatus Sulfotelmatobacter sp.
AGGGCGCAAGGGCGCGAAAGCTCGGGAGCAGAGGCTTACGGCTGTCGAGCGCAGCAAGATTGCGCGGACTGCAGCAAAAGCCAGATGGGAGAAGGAGAGAAAACCCAAATGAAACGAAGGAGAGAACAACGCGGCACAGTGTATGCAAAAAGCGGTATGTGGTACGTCCGCTATACGGACTTCCGCGTCATCGACGGCCAACTGGAACGCAAGCGCTTGGCAAAACAACTCGGCTCTGGCGACGACATGTCCAAGAAAGAAGCCAGACTCGAAGCGAAGGTGTTCCTGGCCAAAATCAATCAACCAACCCTTACACCTGAAACCGCAGTCACATTCACCGCGTTCGTCGAGTCGGTCTATATTCCCCACTCAGAGCAACGGACGCGGCCGTCGACATATCGCGGGTACAAAGTGCTATGGCGGGAGGTCAAGCCATTCTGTGAGGGGCTCTGGACGCGCGACGTTCGGACCCGTCACGTACAGGCGATCTTAGAAGTCATGGCGAAAACTAATCGCTTCAATGTCAATTCTCTGAAGCACATCAAGAGCTTCCTCTCCGGGATCTTCCGGCTTGCCGCTCAGCAGGGCTATTACGAGGGCGCAAATCCCGTTCGCGAAACTTCTCTGCCTCAGGTTCGACAAGTGGACGAGACACACGCTTATTCCCTCGAAGAGGTTCTTACAATGATCGACGCAGTCCCTGAGCCAGCCTCCACGCTCATCGCTGCCGCAGCTTTCACCGGTGCGCGTCGAGGCGAACTCCGCGGCATGTTTTGGGAGAATTATAGTGAGGGCGAGTTGCTAATCGCGCGCTCGATCTGGAATGGGATTACAACTGATCCAAAGAGTCGTAAGAGCAAAGCACCAATCCCAATTATTCCAAAACTGGCCGCCAAGCTGGAGGCCCATCGCGCAATTCTCGGAAAGCCAAAGGTGGGGCCGATCTTTCCCAACGGAGCCGGCAACGCGATTGATCCCGACAGCCTTCTACGCAGGGCCATTCTCCCGGCGCTTGAGGTCTGCGAAATCTGTAGCAAGCCAGAATCCGAGCATGGGAGAACAACACACGAATATGAACGCAACAAGGTGCTGCCGGCGTGGCGCGGATGGCATGCTTTCCGCCGCGGCCTAGCGACCAACCTTAATCGCCTGGGCGTGGATGATTTAGTGATCCAGAGAATTCTGCGTCACAGTAATGTTGCCGTCACACAAGCCTGCTACATCAAGACGGTCAGCGCAGACGCCAAGGCCGCAATGCAGAAACTCGAAACGGCCTTAAATGACACCTACGTGACACCCAGACCGCCTATTCCAAGCGCGAAGGAGGTCATGTAGTGACCAGCCCGATGCTTTGCCACTCTCTTTGTTGGATGGAACTTAGAAGAAAACTGGCGGAGAGGGAGGGATTCGAACCCTCGGTACAGGTGTTAGCCCGTACAACGGTTTAGCAAACCGCCGCATTCGGCCACTCTGCCACCTCTCCGGCGTGCGGAGCTACAGTTTACCACGCTAAGTTGAAGACAGCTGTCGGTTCGTCAGCGATGTCGCCGAACAGAGTCGGTCCGGCCAAACTAGATTGATGTCCCGGCGATTTGGTCTGCGTCAGGTGTCGTATCCACGAATCTGGTACGGAGACCCTAGTCTCTTGTGCAAAAGTAGGGCATCAGATTAGTAGCCAATGCCTAAGAAACGTGTTTTCGTCGTTGACGATAGTCCACTCATGCGTTTCATGGTGCGTCAACTTTTTGAATCGGAGACCGACTACGAGATTGCCGGAGAAGCAGCAAACGGATTGGATGCGATTGCGAAAGCCGTATTTTCGAAACCGGACCTCATCGTCTTGGACCTAACTATGCCTGTGATGGGCGGCTTGGATGCGGCTCCCTTTCTAAGAAGAGTCTTGCCTGAAACTCGGCTTATCCTGTTCACCATCCATCGGGGACGCGAGGTTGAGCGACTGGCCCAGGCGGCGGGCATACAGGCGGTCGTCTCTAAGGATCAGGGCGTTTCCGAACTAGTTTCACGTGCTCAAGCTCTGTTGGCCGCATAATCCACCGCGGCAGAACCGTAAGTCTGATTCGCCTCATCAAGGCCGTTCCGGTGTAGCAATGTAGGGGAATACATTTCTCAAGTATCCAAAATGTCAGCGGCAGACTTCAAAGTTATCGTCTGAGGCGAGAAATTCCGATAACACATATCTCCAACGAAGAGATGGATCAGGTAGACACAAAAACTAAGGTCCGTGGTAATTCTGGCCGGGTAAGATCGCAGAAGTGTAGGTAGCGCCTCGATCGGCTCAGGGAGAGCCATGCGGCGCGAAGGCAAATTCTGCTGGGTGGAATGAAACGCCGTAGCGGCTATTACCTTGAACCGGTGATGGCCTCATCCTGCCGCTGTGTCAACAGAAGACTATCATCTGTGCATGGCTCTCGCGACAACTCAATCCCTTGTGTTGACCTTTGAGGATGCACGCCGCATCGTGCAGGATCAGGCCTCGCACGTTACTCCCGGCCGGAAGGAAGTGCTGGACTTACTACCCGCTGCCGGGCGAGTGCTCGCCGAATCTATCGCCGCCGATCGCGACATGCCGCCTTTCCCTCGATCCACGCGGGATGGTTATGCAGTGCGCGGCGCGGACCTGGCGAAACTTCCTGTCAAACTGAAGGTGATTGGAGAGATCAAAGCCGGTCCCCAGGCTGGTCAGAACAGAGTTGCTCTGAATCGCGGCGAAACCTATTCCATCATGACTGGCGCACCTGTGCCGCTCGGCGCCGATGCCGTTGTCATGGTGGAATACTCTGAACCTCAAGGCGATTTTGTAGAAATAACCAAGGGCGCAACGCCGGGCGAAAACATTGTCTCCCAAGGAGCAGAGGCCAGGCACGGCAGTCTTTTGATCGAAACCGGAGCAGTCCTTAACGAATCCGCAATCGCGCTCGCCGCTTCCGTTGGAAGATCAAAGCTGAATGTGTTTGCGCGGCCACGAGTGGCCGTTCTCAGTACGGGGGATGAGATCGTCGCAGTCGACGGCGAAATTGGCCCCACGCAAATTCGCAACTCCAACACTTACTCACTCGCAGTGCAGATTGGGCGGGGGGGCGGCGAGCCTGTGCTCCTACCGATCGCTCCGGATGAGCCCGGCCGTCTGCGTCAATTGATCGAAGAGGGACTGCAATCCGATCTGTTGATCATGACGGGCGGGGTTTCCATGGGCCGCTACGACTTGGTGGAGCAGGTCCTGACCGACCTGCAAGCTGAATTCTTTTTTACGGGTGCAAAAATCCAACCTGGAAAGCCTGTGGTATTCGGCCGTGTATTGAGTAGTGCGGGTGCCTCTCGCACGGAACCTTCACCTGCGGCGTCTAGCAAAGATCGCTACACATATTTTTTTGGTCTTCCCGGCAACCCAATCTCCACGATGGTGACCTTCGAACTTTTTGCTAGGCCCATGCTTGAAGCCCTGGCAGGCATGCGACCACGTCCCCTCACTTTTTTCCACGCGCGATTGAAATCCGAAATCAGGGTGAAGACCGGGCTTACCCGGTTCCTGCCCGCCATTCTTTCAGACCAGTACGAAGCTACTCAGGTAGAACTCGTGTCATGGCAGGGATCAGGCGACATCGCCGCACGTGCCCGCTCAAACTGCTATATCGTCGTCCCGGCAGATCGCGAGCAAATCGCTGTCGGAGAGTGGGTCGCCGTAATGCTGTCGCAGTAGAGACGTAGCTCGCTACGTCTTGCGTCACCCTGAAAAACGGCAGCCCAGCTCCCATGTAAGATAGAGACCGCATGCCGAGAAAGCTTTCTCACTACGACGAAACTGGTCGCGCCCGCATGGTCGATGTTTCGGGCAAAGCACCAACGCGGCGCGAGGCGGAAGCCAGGGCGTTTGTGCAGATGAGTCCGGAGGTGCTGAAAGCCCTGCCCAGTAATCCCAAAGGTGATCCGCTGGAAGTCGCGCGGATCGCCGGAATCATGGCCGCGAAGCGCACTTCGGATTTGATTCCGATGTGTCATTCTCTCCCGCTGTCGCACATTGATGTCGAAATGCGCTTATGCGAAAATGGCATCGCCATCACTACTAAAGTCGCTACCACAGCCCAAACCGGCGTGGAGATGGAAGCGCTCGTAGCGGCCTCTATTTCCGCACTGACCATCTATGACATGGGAAAAGGAATTGATAAGGGGATTGAGATTCGGGAAATTGTGTTACAGCGCAAGAGCGGGGGCAAGAGCGGGGAGTATCGGCGCAAGAAGTGATCATGGCCAACGACGTCAAACTGCTTTTGGTGGATGACAATCCGATGGTGCTGTCGATGCTGCAGCAGGCGCTGACGCCGTTTGCGCGCATCGTTTCCGCCGGTGATACGGCGGATGCTTTGCTCAAGGCTGTAGACGATCCTCCCGATCTGGTGGTGTGCGACTACCGCATGCCCGGCATGGATGGCCGCCAGCTTGTGGAGAAGTTGAAGAGCCGTCCCGCCACCGCGAATTTTTCCGCTGTGTTAATGGCCAGCCGGACAGACATTGATGAGCGTCTATCTCCGGTGGATGCGGCCGACGACTATCTGGTGAAGCCGTTCTTTCTCAAAGATGCAACGCGCCGCATCAAGCGCACTGTTGACCGCATCGCGCTCGAGAAGATGGCGAAGACCGCGCCCTCCGACGGTGTGGTGCGCGGAAACCTTTCCCAGATGAATGTGATTGACCTGATGCAATCGCTGGAGATGGGACGCAAGAGCTGCCAGCTTAAGCTGAATTATCAGGGCGACAAGTGCGAGGTCTTCTTTGTCGAGGGCCAGGTGAAGCACGCGACTTACGGTTCTTTGACCGGCGATGAAGCCGTCTTCAAAGTTTTGCGCTGGACTGGTGGCAACTTCGAACTCAACTTCGAAGGCAAGACCGATCAGGAAACCACCAAGCTCAATACTCAGGGGCTGCTGATGGAGGGCTTGCGGTTGCTCGACGAATCGCAGCGCGAGGGCGGAGAACCTGCGCAGGAAAATATAGCCGCAGCAGGCGCGGCTATTGGAACAGGCTCCGGCACTTTAAGCGGTGGACCCAGGGAAGAGGAGGAAGATGTCCTCCTCGATAACTGAAAAGTCATCCGAGAGTTCCTTGCCAGTGACCCTGAGCGCTGCTGTAGTTACCGTCAGCGATTCCTGCGCTCGCGGCGAACGTGTCGATGTCTCGGGACCTGCCGTGGCCGAACTTTTGAAAAAACTGGGTTTCCGCGTGGCGGCCACACGAATCGTGCAAGACGATTCCATGCAGATTCAGAATGCGCTCGTGCATCTTGCCCTGGAAGCGCGCTTTATCGTAACCACCGGCGGCACGGGAATTGCGGAGCGGGACGTAACCCCAGACGCAACCGAGGCGATCTGTGATCGGCTGATCAACGGGGTAGCCGAGTACATGCGCCTGGAAGGCGCGAAGAAGACTCCCTTTGCCGCGCTGAGCCGCGGAGTGTGCGGAGTGCGGGGCAAGACTTTGATTTTGAATGTGCCCGGCAGCCCCGCGGGCGCGGTCGAATCTTTGCAAGCGGTCGCGGGGCTTATTCCCCACGCGCTGAATTTGTTGGACGGAAAGACGGAACACTGATAGTCGTCACGCGTGAGTCTTTGCGGTAACAGCCGAAGGACTCAAAATCCCAGGGTACCCTTCGGCTTGGCCCCCGCCCCGAAATCATCAAGCCACTTTTGCCTCGGTGCTTCCGATCATTCTCTTCAACGTTAACGCGTTCGCGGCGGCGTAGCCTGCCTGATCGTTATCGAAATACACGTAGACGGCTTTGAGAGCGACCGACCAGGATTCGAGCTGGCGGGCCCATTCACGCAACGCCTCATCGCTGTAACTGCCTTGATATTTGCCAACCGCGGGGCCATGAAGGCGAACGTAAGCAAAATCGGCAGTGATTTGCAAAGGAGAATTGTATCCGGCCAGTTCGTAGATGCAGAAGGCGGCGTTGAATTTTTCTAGGATCGATATGATCTCCGGGGTTATCCAGGAGAGTTCGCGAAATTCGAATGTGTAACGCAGATCGCGTGGGAGAATTTCAAGGAGATTCTTGAGACGTTCGGGATTCACACGCCAGTGGGGTGGAAGTTGAAAAAGAATCGGGCCGAGCTTTGATCCAAGATGCGCCGCGCGCGGAAGAAGATTGTCGAGGGCCTGCTCGGGATCTTTGAGTTTCTTGTTGTGGGTGAGGAAACGGCTGGCCTTGACGGCGAAGGTGAAGTCCGCTGGGGTGGCTTCACGCCATGCGTCGAACGCTTCCGCGGTCGGCAGGCGATAGAAGCTGTTGTTGAGTTCGACCGTGTCGAAGTGTTGGAGGTAGAACTGCAGCATCTTCGCGGAGGAAGTTTTTGGCGGATAGAACGGTCCTATCCAATGCTTGTAGTGGAAGCCTGACGTTCCGATGCGGATGTCGCAGGTCATGCATAACAATGGATGGCTGTCGGGGGGAGCAGTGTTGGCGGGCCGGGGAATTTATTGTTTAGGCTTGGAACTCTGAGGCTTCGGGGAAGCGGAGATTGCACTTGGCGAGGGCCAAGGTCAGTAGTTCCTCTACCTTGGTCTCTTCGCAACTGCGGGACATGGCGAGTTCGCTGACCAGCAGGTAGCGGGCTCGTTCGAGCATCTTCTTCTCGCGGAAGGAAAGAGGCTTGGCCTGGTGAAGGGCGATCAAGCTCTTTAGGACTCCGGCGACCTCAAATAAAGAGCCCGTGCGCATACGGTCGGAGTTTTCCTTGAATCGGTCTTTCCAGTCGGAGGTGCTGAGGTCGTCGCATACGGATAGAAAATCCAGAATCTTCTGCACCTCTCCATTGCGAACCACCCGGCGGATACCAACGCTTCCCACGTTGTTGCAGGGCACCATGACTTTGAGGCTGCTGGCTTTGATGTTGAGAAGATAGAACTTTTCGATGGTTGCGCCGATTGACCGGCTGCTGATCTGCTCGATAACCCCCACGCCGTGGTTGGGATAGACAACCTTATCGCCAATGTGGAAGTTCAGGTCAGCAGTACTCATAAAAAAGGCACCCGGGCAGGTGTAGGGTCAGTGGGGAACGCCTTTCACTACTATAAATAGATTATCCCGAAATGGGCCGAAAAGCAAGGATTGGAGCGGGGTTGGGGATAAGGCGGAGAGCAAGATGTAGGCGCGGCGCCGGACTGACGGTGACAAGTTATTGCTTCTAGATCGGTTATCGATCCCTGCGAAGCAGCCACATTGCGAACGAAAGCGGGAGGCAAAGCCGTAACGCTTTATAATCGCCCGGTGAACGCCGAAGGACGAAAATTTGAGGGACCGACTGGTCGAGTGATGGGGCTGGACGTTGGGTCCAGAAGGATCGGGATTGCGGTCTCGGATCCACTCTGGATTACCGCGCAAGGGTTGGAAACTTTACAGCGTCGCAATAAACGGACAGACTTGGCGGCCCTGGAGCGGGTCGTCCGAGAATACTCGGTGCGTCAGATCGTGGTTGGACTGCCGCTGCGCATGAGCGGTGCCGAAGGAACGCAATCGGAAAAGATGCAGGGGTTTGCTGAAGACCTGAGAAAGCGGTTCCACCTGCCGGTGCACTTGTGGGATGAGCGGTTGACCTCGGCGGAAGCCAACCGGCTTCTCCGCGAGACGGAGTTGTCGATTGAGAAGCGGGCGAAAGCCGTGGACCGGATGGCTGCGGTTTTGATCTTGCAGGGATGGATGGAAGGAAATCGACGAAGAGATAGGCTTTCGGAAAACGAATCCGGAACTTCAGTTTAGGCTACTGTTCCCAGCGGACGAGAAAATCCCTACAAGCAGCTCGCGTTGGAGGCGCTTGGAGTGTTCGTATTGTATTTCGCTCGGAGCCGGGTCCGAGCCGTAATCAGGCTGCCGATACTGTACTCTGCTCGCGAATAAACGATTGGACTGCGCTGGCCTCGTCAGCCTGAATATCGAAGACGCTTTCCAATCTCGTCATTTGAAGCAGGTCGCTCACGCGCTTACTGGGATTGAGAAGTTTAAGCTGCCCGCCCTGATTGCGTACTGTAGTGTAGGCCTTGACTAACTCGCCCATCCCCGAACTGTCGACATATCCGACATCGTGCAGATTGAGAAGAATTTTGTTACTTCCGTTCTCGACGAGTTCTCGAACGATTTCGCGAAGCACAACGTTGCCTTCCCCGAGTGTTATTCTTCCGCTCACGTCAACAATGGCCACGTCCCCAGTGTGGCGAATCATCGTCTGGATTTTCATGGGCGTGTGACCCTGAATTCCTAAACCTAAACGATCTAAAACTTCACAAGCCTCCTTCGCGATCTCCTGCGACTCGGCACGTACAACGATCAGGCTGCGGCCTTCTTTCAACGCTTCACGGAAAAACGCCGCATCTTCAGAGCACTTTTCCTCCGCCGTGGGCTGCGGAGCACGAGTATCAGCTGCCATGCCTTTGCCTATTGAGGAACCGACGCCGGCGCCGAACAATCCTAAGAGTGCGGCGGCACCAAAGCCGAGGGCAAAGACCTGGCCGATTCCCGGAACTGCCAGCAGCGTCGCGGCGGCAACTCCTGCGGACAGTCCAGTCCCGACTCCCATAAATCCCCCCACCGTCGCGCCCAGTTCCTTACCCACCGTCTTGGCCTCAGTTTCGGACCGGGTGAGGAAAACAATTGCGTCTTGGGGCACTTTTCTGTCCAACAATTCACGTACTGCCTCTTCGGCTCGTTCACGTGAAGAAAATACTCCGATTGCAGTTTCCATCGCTCTCTCCTGTTAGTGGAATGTTTTTAGCCGGAATTGTTCGCTTGCCTTCAAAAACGGCGAGTATTCTACTCCGAAACTGCCCGTTCCGAACGAATTCACGCGATTTTTTATTTGATCCGTCCTAATCGATCTACGACGACGCCTGCCAGCGTAATCACACTAAAAAGAGCGATTTTCGGCTTACCTCTAAGTACACGGGAAGGGGAGGCATTTCGGCCTATTGGCGGGATTTGTTCAGCAATGAGAACATTCAGCTTACGGTAATTTTCCATACTCTGCGTTGGCTTGTTTTGGGACGGGAAGGAGCATACGAGGCATTCGGTTCATCATCAAATGCTCTTGAGCACCGCGGTCCTGCCGCATTCTCGGTGACGCTTTTCTCGAGTTGCGCTGGCGACTCCTAATGTCCTCGCATGGCCCTGCGGTACGCCGCCACATTGGTATTGTGTTCTTCCATGGTGCGGGCGAAACGATGGTGGCCGGCAGCGTCGGCGACGAAGTAGTAATAGTCGCTCTGTGAGGGGTGCATCGCGGCTTCCAGGGAGCTTTTGCCAGGATTGCCAATAGGCCCAGGCGGCAGTCCCGCATGGGTGTAGGTGTTATAGGGCGAGTTGAAGCGCATGTCGTCGTGATGCAGGGCGCCGGAGTAAGTTCCGGCCAACAGTTCGGCATAGATAATGCTCGGGTCGGCATCGAGCGCAATTCTTCTTGCCAGCCGGTTGTAGTAAACGCTGGCAACCAGCGGACGTTCCTCGGCCACCGCAGTTTCTTTCTCGATAATTGACGCCATAATCACCGTCCGCTCTATGTCGCTTTCGGCCGCTATATGTACGGGGCTTCCGGGCGTACCTGCTTCGGTCTCGGTGCTGGCTGGCGTCTGGAGCAATCCAATCTGGCGGGCGGTTTGGCGAAATTCCTTAACCATACTTGCAGCGATCTCTCGCATGGTCTGCATACGACTGAACTGGTAAGTATCGGGGAATAGGTAGCCCTCGAGAGACCGAGCCGTGGGGGCAATGTCGGAGACGACAAAGGTGTCCGATTGCGCGACTTTCAGAAAGTCCGCGGCAGGCCCAAGACCGGCAGCCTCGATCGCACGGGCGATGTCGAAAATAGTGAAGCCTTCGGGGACGACCACAGTGTGGAAGTAGACGTCGCCACGGCGGAGGCGCTTCTGGATGTTGATTGTATTCGCGGGTTTGTCGAAGAGATATTCTCCCGCTTTGAGCGTTCGCCGGTGGCGGATGTAACGCCAGAGGATGAATGCTTCCTCACTGCGAATGACGCCAGCGGCTTTCAGTTCGGAGGCGATGTGGCGGGTGGAGTATCCCGGCCGTAGCATCACGAAGGTTTGCCCAGGAGGCGAAAGAGGGGTCAAAAGATCCCAAGCGAGCCAGCCGGTGACCGCGAATATCGCAATAAGGAGGACTCCGACGATCTTGCGCACTATGGCGACAGTTTAGATGATGATGGGAGGCGAGCGGAACTGACTTTAGTAAGGCGCATCTCCGAGTGGTCAGTGGTCAGTGGCCGGTGACCAGATGGTGAGCATACAAGCCACGCTAATTGCTCTCCGCTGACCCCTGGCTACTGGTCAGTGAGCACTGACCGCTGGCCACTGACCACTGGCCACTGAGAACTGGCACGCCACCGATAACTCCTCTTGTTCCCAAAATCACTCAGGCTGCTGGTTTTGCACCCTTTATAGCGGGATATACTCAAATGTCCTAGGAGTCATCTGATACTTCATGAGACGCGCCTCGCCCCTCTGGCCTTTAGCCTTAGTTCTCGCAATTCTCCCAACGGCGGGCTGTTTATTCCGAACCAGGCCGGTGGAGGAGATGTATTCCAAGACCCCTCTGCAGGAATCGACGCAATCTGGGTTAATTGACAAGATCAATCAGCAGGCAGAGAAGATCCGCTCCCTGCAGGCCACGGTGGATATTGATACGTCGGCTGGCGGCGCGAAGAAGGGGCACGTCACCGATTACAAAGAGATTCGCGGCTACGTCCTGGCAAGAAAGCCGGCTATGCTGCACATGATCGGATTGCTGCCTATCGTGCGCACGACAGCCTTTGATATGGTCAGCAACGGACAGGAGTTCAAGCTCTGGATTCCGCCGCGAAACCGTTTTGTGGTGGGGCGCAATGAGGTGCAGGCTCGGAGTCCAGATAAGCCCATGGAAAATATCCGGCCACAGGATATTTATGAGGCGCTCTTAATCCGGCCCATCGATTCTGAGCACGAGATTGCCGTGCTGGAGAATGGTTTCGAGATTCTGCATGACGCCAAGGGGCATCGAGTGCTTCAGGCAGACTACGAGCTGGTGGTGATTCGGAAGAGCGAGCAGGGATGGAAGCTGTCACGCAAGATTGTTTTCAGCCGCACCGATCTGCAGCCTCATCGCCAGTACATTTACGATGAAGATGGAAATCTGATGACCGACGCCCGCTATGCGGACTATAAAGACTATGACGGGGTCAGTTTTCCTTCGCGAATTGAGATTTATCGTCCTCAGGAAGAGTACGACATTACGCTGAATATGTTGAAGCTCGAGATCAACAAGCCTTTGCGAGACGATCAATTCACATTGGAGCAGCCGCCGGGAGCCGAGGTGGTGCGTTTGGACAAGCCGCAATCGACCGCGGTGACTCCGGTGAATTCGAAAAATAGTCGGTGAGAAACGGCAACTAGCAAATAGCACCTGCCAATTAGCACTTAGTTGTGGGGCGGTTGATACCAAGCAACTACTCGCATTGCCAGTTTCTAACTGCCAATTGCTGCCTTCTTAATCATGATGAATAAAATGATTGTCGCGAATCTGGTGCACCGGCCGATCCGGTCGCTCATCAGCATTGTCGCCATTGCGCTGGAAGTGGCGCTGATCCTGTTGATCGCGGGCCTGTGCTACGGCATCATGAACGACTCAAAGAACCGGACTGCCGGCATTGGGGCGGATGTAATTGTGCAGCCGCCGGGATCTTCGAATCTGGCCGGCATCAGCGGGGCGCCCGTCCCTATTAAAGTGGGTGACATTCTGCGCGGGCTTCCCCACGTCAAGGTGGTGAGTCCGGTGATCTGGCAACTCTCGACCGCGGGGGCGCTGGAAGTGATTGATGGAATTGATCTGCCCAGCTTCGAAGCCTTGGGTGGGCCATTTCAATATATAGCTGGCGGACCGTTCCAAGGTCCGAATGACGTTTTAGTGGACGACTACATTGCGCGGCAAAAGAATGTGAAAGTCGGCAGCACGATGGAGATTCTGAACCATCCTTTTCGCGTGGCCGGAATCGTCGAGAATGGTCGAGGTGCCCGCAAATTCTTGCCGATCACTACACTTCAGGACTTGATCGGAGCGAAAGATAAAGCGTCGGTCTTCTATGTAAAGCTCGATGATCCGGCGAATGCCGAGGCGGTTGTGAATGAGGTGAAGAGCCAGCCCGGCATGGAAAAATATTCCGTGCAGTCTACCGAGGAATATCTCAGCATGATGACTCCGAGCCGCCTGCCGGGGTTCCGGCCATTCATCGGCGTCGTAATCGGCGTCAGCTTGATCATCGGTTTCCTGGTGATCTTTCAATCCATGTACGCGGCGGTGATGGAGCGCACGCGCGAGATAGGAATCTTGAAAGCCATAGGGGCGTCGAAGTTCTACATCGTGAACGCCATCTTGCGCGAGACGGGATTGTTAGCCCTCGTTGGCATCGGATTGGGTATTGTTTTCAGCTTTGCTGCGAGCTGGGCGATCCGGCAGCGCTTTCCTCTTGTGCAAGTTGTAGTTACCAGCGATTGGGTCGTCCGGGCGATGCTCGTCGCGGTGGTCGGCGCGATTGCGGGTGCGCTGTATCCCGCGTTCAAGGCGGCGGGTAAAGACCCTATTGACGCGCTCGCCTACGAGTGAAACAGTCAAACTAAAGCAGCGAGGCTTCAGGAGGTAAGTACGTGTCCAGCATATTAGCTGCGGGGACTCAGGCCCCGGATTTCACCCTTTCTGTAACTCCCGACCAAAAATTATCGCTTCGCGATTTGCGCGGCCAGCCTGTGGTGCTGGCCTTCTATCCCGCCGATTGGAGTCCGGTGTGTGGCGACCAGATGACGCTATACAACGAGATTCTCCCCGAGTTTCAGAAGTACAAAGCTGAGGTTCTCGGAATTTCCGTCGACGGGGCGTGGTGTCATTCCGCATTTGCAAAACATCAGCATTTGCATTTCCCTTTGCTTGCCGACTTTGAGCCGAAAGGCGCTGTGGCAAAAACCTACGGCGCGTACCGCGAGAAAGATGGATTTTGCGAACGCGCTCTCTTTGTGATCGACGAAAACGGCGTAATTTTTTGGAGCTACTGCTCGCCTGTCGCCGTAAACCCCGGTGCGGACGGAATTCTGGAGGCGCTGGAGAATATGAAAGGAAAGAGGCAGCGTCATGACGAAGTTGAAAGTACCCGTCGGGCCAGCTGACCACGCGCTCGGTGATGAGCACGCAACCGTAACGCTGGTCGAGTACGGCGATTATGAGTGTCCTCATTGCGGCCACGCGCATCCGGTCGTGAAGGCGGTGAGAAAGCATTTCGGTAAGCAATTGAGATTTGTTTATCGGCATTTTCCGCTGACTCAGGTTCATCCCATGGCGGAGCCGGCGGCCGAGGCGGCCGAATTCGCTGGCGCCCACGATCTGTTTTGGGAGATGCACGACGCCATCTTTGAAAATCAGGAAAGTCTCGATCTCGAGTTGCTTGCGGAATTGGCGCAAGACCTGGGATTGTCGTCTGAAGAGTTGCTTGGCGCTCTCGAACGTCATGACTACCTGCCCAAGGTGAAAGACGACTTTATGGGCGGCGTGCGCAGTGGTGTAAATGGCACTCCGACATTCTTTATCAATGGCTATCGCTATGAAGGGCTGTATGAATTCGAGGACCTGGTCGAGGCCATCGAAGCAGAACTGGTAAGCGGTAAGACGGAGCACCGGCGCGCAGGTTGAAGCTATTTAAGACATCACTCTCGGTTAACTCTGCGTTGACAATCCGTTACGGGCTACGGTATCTTAAAGACTTTGGGAAGTCTCGCGGTTGCCCGCCTGATGGTCTGGCGTCCTCGCCGGGGAATCAACGAGCGGTCTTCTTTCGCAATCTTTTTATTCTGGGAGAGTTTCAATGTCTACCTATTTCCCCAAACCGGGGGAAATTGTGCGCAAGTGGTACGTCGTGGATGCGGATGGGCAGACGCTTGGCCGCCTGGCGTCGCAGGTGGCGCGCATCCTTATGGGCAAAGAGAATCCGCAATACACGCCGTTTCTTGATACTGGCGATCACGTGATTGTGGTGAATGCGGAGAAGATTAGAACGACCGGAGTGAAGTCGGAACAGAAGCAGTATCACCATTACACCGGCTATCCGGGCGGGCTGCGCACCGAAGATTATCGCAAGCGTTTGGCGCGCAAGCCGGAACGGATTATTGAAGATGCGGTGCGGCGCATGTTGCCGAAGAACAAGTTGGCGGCGCACATGTTGTCGAAGTTGAATGTCTATAAGGGCGACAAGCATCCGCACGAGGCGCAGAAGCCACAGGATTTGAAGTTGGAAGTGCGGGCGTAAGGCATTTGTAGAGACGTAGCAAGCTACGCCTCTACGACACAAGAGATCAGGAGCTAAGAGCTAGCATGGCAGAACTGGTGCAGTATTACGGGACAGGACGGCGGAAGCGGGCGATTGCGCGCGTGTATCTGCGTCCGGGCAGCGGCGATTTCAAGGTTAACGGGCGCGCGTTCGAAGAGTATTTCGTGACGCCGGCCCAGCGTTCAGCGGCGAAAGCGCCCCTGGCTACGACCGATACGGTGGCTTCATTCAACATTGTAGCCAGCGTGCTAGGCGGCGGTGTGCGCGGTCAAGCTGATGCAGTGAAGCTCGGCGTTGCGCGGGCTTTAATGCAGTTCAACGCCGAACTGCGCGGCAAGCTGAAATCTGAAGGCCTGGTAACTCGCGATTCGCGCGGCAAAGAACGCAAGAAGTATGGCCAGAAGGGCGCGAGGAAACGCTTCCAGTTCAGCAAGCGGTAACTGCGAGTGTGACTCTGGAGAAAAACCAGCGTTCCTCTCTGCGCTTGGAATGACAAGGATTTTTGATTTGGCTAGAAGCTAAGAGCTAGCGGCTAATAGCTGTTTTAGGTGTTCAATTCTTCCTGTGCGGCGCGGGGCGGGAATGGCAATCCGGAGCGGAACTTACGCAAAGGATGCAGACTGAATAAGGAGGTTCATTGGCTACTATCACCATGAAGGAGTTGCTCGAAGCGGGTGTTCACTTCGGGCATCAGACGAAGCGCTGGAATCCCAAGATGAAGGAATACATCTTCGGAGAGCGCAACGGGATTTACATCATCGATTTACAGAAGACGCTGAAGATGTTTAAAGAGGCGTCGAAATTTGTCCAGGAGTTGGCGGCCGACGGCAAGATTGTGCTGTTCGTGGGCACCAAGCGCCAGGCGCAGGACGCCATTGCCGAGGAGGCGACCAAGTGCGGCGGCTTCTACATAAATCAGCGCTGGCTGGGTGGACTTCTCACCAACTGGGTGACGGTTCAGAAGTCGGTGAAGCGGCTGAAGGAACTCGATGAGATGGCCACGGATGGCCGCTACGAGTTGCTGCCGAAAAAAGAAGTGATCAAGCTGGAACGCGAGCGCAAGCACCTGCAGGCCAACCTGGCGGGCATCAAGAACATGAGCCGCTTGCCGGATGCAATCTTTGTGATCGACTCGAACAAAGAGCAGATTGCGGTGCGCGAGGCTCGAAAGTTGGGCATTCCCGTGGTCGCGGTGGTCGATACGAACTGCGATCCCAGCGAAGTGGATTATGTAATTCCGGGTAACGACGATGCGCTGCGCGCGATCCGGCTGTTTACTTCGAAGATTTCGGAGTCGATTGCCGAAGGTGCGCAGTTGATGACTGATAAGCAGGTTGCCGACATGACCGCGGCGACCGAACAGGCGCAGGCTCGCGAAATGAAGCAAGCGGAAGATGCCGCTGCCGCGCTTGAAGTTCGTGCCCAGGAAGCTGCCGCAGCCTCTGACTTGGCAGATATTGGAGAAAACATCAGCATGGAAGAAGTGCTAGGTCCGGGAACGCATAAGAAGCCGGTCGCCAATGAAGAAGAGGTTGAAGTTCCGAAGGTGGAGAGCCAGACGGTTTAAGGGCAGTGATCAGCGGCTAGTGGTTAGTGGGCAGAAAGACAAAAACCGGGCGTTGACATCAGACCCGCGCGGGTCGTCCGGCGCGGGTCAAAGTTTGTTAGGAAGCATCTAATTGGAGACGCTGTTCGAGGCGTCTTTTGTGGTTAGAGGAGATGTAGCGAGCTACGTCTCTACGAATCTCGAGAAGGATTTTCATTCATATGGGTACTACTACAGTGAACATTTCAGCAACGCAAGTGAAAGATCTCCGGGAGAAGACCGGCGCGCCGATGATGGATTGCAAACAGGCCCTGACGGAAGCCAAGGGCGACATGGAGCAAGCGGTTGTGATCCTGCGCAAGAAGGGGGTCTCGGTCGCGGCCAAGAAAGCCACTCGTGTGACCAGCGAAGGCGCGGTCACCAGCTATATTCACGCCGGCGGCAAGATCGGTGTGCTGGTTGAGGTGAACTGCGAGAGCGATTTCGTGGCGCGCACCGACGATTTCAAGGAACTGGTGCACGATATCGCGATGCACATTGCAGCCAGCGATCCCAAGTTCGTCCGCAAGGAAGATGTAACCAAGGCGGACTTTGATCGCGAAAAAGATATCTACATTGCGCAGGCCGTGGCTTCCGGGAAACCGCAGAATATTGCGGAGAAGATGGTTGCCGGCAAGATGGAAAAGTTCTACGAAGAGGTCTGCCTGCTGGAGCAGCCCTTCATCAAAGATCAGACTGTGTCGATTGCGCAGCTGATTGCGGCGAAGATTGGCAAGCTGGGCGAGAACATCAGCGTGCGGCGCTTTGCGCGCTTCAAAGTTGGTGATGCGGGCGAGACTGTCGCCAGCACTAAGCCTACGGAACAGAAAGCGGAATAATTCCGGCGCCTTCGGGCGCTTTTTTTTATGCTTGCGGCGAGGGCGAGACGCCCTCGCAACAGCCGGCGGGACGCCGGCGCTACTCGATACGCCGGCGCTACCTTATGACGACCCCTGCCTTCAAACGCGTTCTGCTCAAACTTTCCGGAGAAGCTCTTGCTGCCAATCAAGGGTTTGGTGTGGACACAGCACGTATCCATGAGGTCGCAGCCGAACTCGCCGATGTGCACAAATTGGGAGTTCAGCTCGCCATCGTCGTGGGCGGAGGCAACTTCTTTCGCGGCGTGGCGGATCAGGCTCGAGATATGGACCGTGTTTCCGCCGATCACATGGGAATGCTGGCCACGGTGATCAACGCGCTGGCTCTGCAGGACGCGCTCGAGAAGCAGAAAGTCTACACCCGAGTGCAAACCGCGATCGAGATGAATCAAGTGGCGGAGCCTTTCATCCGGCGGCGTGCGATCCGGCATTTGGAAAAAGGGCGAGTCGTGATCTTCGCCGGCGGCACGGGAAATCCCTATTTCTCGACCGACACGGCGGCGTCATTGCGCGCCATGGAAATCAAAGCCGACGCGATCTTAAAGGCCACCAAGGTGGACGGCATCTATGACGCCGATCCCATGAAGGTAAAAGATGCCAAGAAGTTCACCGACATCACCTACATGGATGTTCTGAAAATGGGACTGAAGGTAATGGACTCGACTGCCATCAGCTTGTGCAAAGACAATAACCTGCCCATCATCGTTTTTAATCTGAATCAGCATGGGAATATCCGGCGGGTGTTGACCGGAGAGAAGATCGGGTCCAGGGTTGGCGCTTAGAACTTTGGCCACGGATTCTCACAGATTTTAACGGATTCTGTGTGTTTCTGATCCGTGGCAATCCGTGAAAATCCGTGGCCAGCTTTTCGTTCGGTTTATAATTCAACGTTGTTTACGGAGCTGACTGATTATGGCTCAAGCCACGATGGCCGCAATTCCGGGCCTCAAAGAAACATACGTACAACTAAAAACACGGATGGAAAAAGCTGTCGAGGATTTCCGCAAGGCAATGGCGGCGACGCGCACGGGGCGCGCGTCGGTGCACATGCTGGACAGCGTCAGCGTCGACTACTACGGTTCGCAGATGCCGTTGAATCAGATCGCTCAGGTGCACGCACCGGAGCCGCAGATGATTACGGTGCAGCCGTTTGATCCTTCGCAGATCGGACCGATCGAGAAGGCGATTCGCACGGCCGAATTGGGATTGAACCCGATGAACGACGGCAAGCTGATCCGCGTGCCGGTGCCAGCCCTTACTCAAGAGCGCCGTCAGGATATGGTGAAGCATCTGCACAGGGTGTTGGAAGAACATCGCACGGCTGTGAGAAATATTCGCCGCGACGGTAACGACGCCATCAAGAAGGCGATGAAGGACAAGAAAATCAACGAAGACGACGAGAAGCGGTCGCTGGAAGAGATACAGAAGCTTACCGACGACGAGATCAAGAAGATGGAAGAGATGAGCAAAGCCAAGGAAAAGGAAGTGCTGGAGTTGAAGTAGCTCTTCTTCGATTTCTATCGAATTATCTTAGGGCATCCGCAAAATACGGATGCCCTTTGTGTTGCATGGGGCGTCCACGCTTATAATCGAGAGACTGACGTCATGAAAAAAGTGATCCATGCCGCGTGTCCGCACGATTGCCCTGATGCTTGCGGGGTGCTCATCACTGTTGAAGACGGGCGTGCGACGAAGATTCAAGGTGATCCGCAGCATCCGGTGACGAGGGGGTTTTTGTGTGCGAAGGTCGCGAAGTATCTGGACCGCGTGTATTCGCCGGATAGAGTGCTGTATCCCATGCGGCGGATTGTCCCGAAGGGAATTGCCGTTAGCGCCGTAGGCGCTGGCGAGTCGCCCGCGCCCACACAATCGGCGGAAAGCAGCCAAGCTTGGCAACGCATTACCTGGGACGAAGCGCTCGATGAGATTGCCGCGCGCTTTCGTGCGATCGTAACTGAGTTCGGAAGCGAAGCGATCCTGCCTTATTCCTATGGCGGAACGTTGGGCGCGCTGAATGGCGCTTCCATGGACCGCAGATTCTTCGGACGACTGGGCGCTTCGCAGTTGGAGCGCGCGATCTGTTCCGCGGCCGGCGAGGCCGGACTGACATCAGTGCTCGGCGTGAAACTCGGAACTGAGCCAGAGCAGTTCGTTCATTCCCGTTACATCATCGCCTGGGCCTCGAACATTCACGGAAACAATGTTCACTTGTGGCCATTCATCGAAGAAGCGCGGCGCAAGGGCGCGAAGCTGGTGGTGATCGATCCCTACCGCACTCGCACCGCTGCGTGCGCCGAGTGGTACATTCCGATTAATCCCGGCACCGATGGCGCGCTCGCGCTTGCGATGATGCACGTAATCATCGGCGAAGGCCTTCACGATGCCGATTACGTCGCGAAATACACGCTGGGCTTCGACGCTCTGCGGGAGAAAGTGAAGGACTACCCGCCGGAGCGTGTGGCGCAATGGACGGGGATTTCCGCTGAAGACATTCGCAAACTGGCACTGGAGTATGCCACGGTGCGGCCATCGGTCATCCGGCTAAATTACGGCGTGCAGCGGTCGGAGGGCGGCGGGATGGCAACGCGCGCGATCGCCATGCTGCCATGCATTACAGGGTCGTGGAAGGAAGTCGGCGGCGGCCTGCAAATGTCGACTAGCGGCGCGTTCGGACTCAACAAGGATGCATTGACGAGGCCGGACCTTCAAGTTGAAGGACTCGATCATCCACCTCGATCTGTAAACATGGTGGAGTTGGGCAAGGCACTGAATACCTTGAACGATCCTCCGCTAAAGGCGTTATTCGTTTACAACTCGAACCCGGCTGCGGTGTGTCCAAATCACAATGAGGTGATTCGCGGACTGCGGCGTAGGGACTTATTTACCGTTGTCCACGAGCAATTCTTCACCGACACCACGGATTATGCCGACATCCTGTTGCCGGCGACAACCTTCTTCGAGCACAAGGATTTGCAGACGGCATACGGCCATTACTTCGTGCAAGTGTCAGACCAGGCAATTGAGCCGCTAGGAGAATGCCGCTCGAATGTAGAAGTGTTCCGGGCCCTGGCAGCACGAATGGGATTCAATGAGCCATGTTTTGGCGAGAGCGTCGACGAGATGATCGACGGCGCTTTGGATTCAGGCAATCCGTGGTTGCAGGGGATCAGCCGGGATCGGTTGGAGCGCGAACGGCAGGTGAGGCTGAACTTCACTGGGCAGTGGGTAGTGGGCAGTGGCCAGTCTGAACCGACAGAGCCATTTCTTCCCTTCGCTCAAGGCAACTTTCGCACGCCTTCGGGTAAGGCTGAACTCTACAGCGAAGCAATGAAGGTGCAGGGGCTTGATCCTGTTGCCGCGTTCACAGCACCTCAGGAATCCCGTCACGGAGCCCGCTCGGCTTTCCCCCTCGAACTTCTGGCTCGTAAGGCAGATAACTTCCTGAACTCAAGTTTCTCAAACGTGCCTTCGGTCCAGGCCATGGAAGAGACGAATCTTCTGGAAATGCATTCCAGCGACGCCCGATCGCGCGGAATTTCCGATGGAGAGACGGTGAAAGTCTACAACGATCGCGGGGTAATCTTCCTGAAGGCCCGAGTAGATGGCGCAGTTCAACCGGGAGTCGTGTCGGCAAAGCTGAATTGGGCCAAACTAGCACGCGGATTCCGGAACATTAACGTGTTGACCTCAGAAAAACTTTCCGACCTGGGCAACTCCGCCACGTTTTATTCCGTCTTGGTTGAGGTGGAGTCCGCTAGATCCATTCCATGAAGTCACCAGTAGAGTGGCACCTTGGACGCTTTCCATTTCTCTACGTATAATGATCGTTTTCCTACATCCCAGAAGCTGAGGTCGTAGCGATTCATCTTTGTTCTCATGCAGACAGTGCTGTGTCCGGGCGCGGCCGAGGGTTTTACGGCGCTGCCCATCGTCCATCTTCTTCATTTGCACAGTTTTGCCGCAACATAAGGCTTTTAGGATCCGTGCTCTTCCTCGGTCTGCCTCTCCTCTTTAGCTCGATCAGCTGGGGGCAGAGCGACATCATTTCGGAGATTGACGTCCAGGGAAACCGCCGGATTCCCGCCGAGACGGTTCGGGCACGCATTTTCACCCATGCGGGAGATATTTACGACACGGCGGCGCTCGAACGCGACTTCAATTCGCTGTGGAATACAGGCTATTTCGAGGACATCCGCTTTTCGCGCGAACAAACTCCGAAGGGCTGGCGGCTGATCGTTCAGGTCAAGGAAAAACCCACCATCCGCGAGATCAACTACGTCGGGCTGAGTTCAGTTTCCACCAGCGATGTTCTGGACCGCTTCAAGTTGGCCAAGGTCGGATTAGCGGTAGAGAGTCAGTACGATCCGACGAAAGTGAAGAAAGCCGAAGTGGCAATCAAAGGCTTGCTGGCGGAACATGGGCGGCAGTTTTCCACGATCCGAACGGAAGTACGCCAGATTCCGCCCGCTGCAATCGGCCTGACATTTGTCGTCAAAGAAGGTCCGAAGGTCAAGGTAGGCAAGATCAAGTTCGAGGGCAACAAAAACGTCAGCACCCGAACGTTGCGATATGCCATGAAGAACCTGCGGCCCATCGGTGTGCCGCACTCGATCTTCCTGGAGAACATCTTCGCCAGAACGTACGACGCCACCAAACTGGACGAAGATACCGAGCGCGTTCGCAATGAATACCAGAACCGCGGCTATTTCAAGGTAATCGTGAATCAGCCCAAGACAGAAATTCACGATACCGGGCACGCGGGAGCACATGTCCCGTTGCTGCAGAGCAAGTCCGGCAAAGCAGTCGACATCACCATGCCCATCGAAGAAGGCGATCGCTACACTCTGGGTGGGATCACATTTAAAAACAATAAGGCAGTTTCGAACTCAAAAGCGTTGCGCTCCATCTTCCCGATCAAGGATGGAGATGTCTTCAGCAAAGAAAAAGTAGCCAAGGGCCTCGAAAACTTGCGTAAGGCCTATGGCGAGCAAGGCTACATCAACTTCACCTCGATTCCTGAAACCCGCTTTGACGATGAGAAGAAGCTGATCTTTCTTGATATTGACGTCGACGAAGGGAAGCAATTCTACGTCAGGCGCATCGAATTTCAGGGCAACACAACGACGCGAGACAAAGTTATTCGGCGCGAGGTTGCGCTGGAGGAAGGAAACATTTACAACTCACGTCTCTGGGAACTCAGCCTGCTGCGCCTTAATCAGTTGGGGTACTTCGACCAGTTGAAGCCTGACGATCCAAACGTTACGGTCCGTCAACTGGATGAGAAAAACGGACTGGTTGACCTTACGCTGAAGGTAAAGGAAAAGGGCAAGAATAGTATCGGATTGAATGGAGGCGTGAGCGGACTGGAAGGCGCCTTCGTGGGCATCAACTACTCCACTAATAATTTCCTCGGCCTGGGTGAGACTCTTCAGGTGCAGGCTAGTGTCGGAAATCTGGCGCGCAGCATTCGCTTCGGTTTCACGCAGCCCTACATGTTCGACCGGCCGTTGCAGTTCGGCTTCAACGTTTATTTCAACAAGACCAAATTTGACCAGGCCCGGCAACTTTCCATTTTCAGCGGACAGAATCTGAACCTGCCCAATGCCGTGTTGCAGAATCTGCAGAACTATACCCAATCGAGCGCGGGCTTCACGCTTTCGTTAAGCTATCCACTGCGGCGTTCCTTCAAGCGCGTGGGCATCACATATTCCTTCGACCGGTCATCGCTGCTGGCGCTGAGTGACGCCTCGAAGAATTTGTTCGAATTCCTGGCATTCCGCGGCATTTCCGGGCCGAACGCGTTGAATGGAATCATTACCAGCAAGATCTTTCCGAATTTTTCGACGAACACGATCGATAGCCCGATCTCTCCCCATCGCGGACAACAGTTCACTGTGGGAGCGGAGTTGGCAGGTTTGGGAGGAACGGTTCGCTCGATTCGTCCGATCGTTCAATATAAAAAGTTCATTCCGGTGCAGAACCGGCGCAATGCGATCGGCTTTAACTTTCAAGGATCATTTATCAGCGGCTTCGGAGGGCTGGTTGCGCCGCCCTTCCAGCGCGCCTACATGGGAGGCGAAAACGATCTGCGCGGATTTGATATACGTTCGGTTTCACCGGTGGCCTTCCTCCCCAGCGTGGGAACGATAACGCTTACTAATCCGGACGGCACGCCGATCCTGAGAGATCCCCAGAATCCCAGGGCGGGAAACGTGACCGTGCCAATTCCCATCGACCAGATTACGTTCCCAGGCGGTGATTTAAGCCTGGTGACGAATCTTGAGTATCGCATCACGATTTATGGTCCAGTCGCGCTGGCTCCTTTTGTGGACCTCGGAATTGATCCCATCGTTCGTAAGTCGCAGTTGCAGATTGCAACGCAGCAATACGATAGCGTCATCGGGACGCCGCTGGGCTGCCCGCAACTTCTGCAGACTGCCGGTGCTAACACATGTACACAGGGCAGCGTGCTGAGTCCGCGCCCGTCGCAAGATCTCCAGGTTCTGGGGTCGACAAACTGGCGACCCAGAATGTCGACAGGACTTGAGTTGCAGATGTTCCTGCCGGTGATCAATGCTCCCTTCCGCATTTACTGGGCATATAACCCACTCAGGTTGGATAGCAACGCGAACCCGCCGATTCCAATCACGGCGGGGATGTTTCCGCAAACATGCAATCCGAAAACTGGTTGCCAGTTGACGGCTGCCGGAGCTTATACGTTCAACTTGGCGCGGACCACTTTTTCGCCGAGTTTCCTGTTGCGGGAGCCACGTAAAACATTCCGCTTCACTGTGGCGACCACGTTCTAGGGCTTGAGGCGCGGCAGGAAGTTTGACGGCGGCCGAGAAACCTCACTATAATCATGCGATCCACGCCATTGCAAAAAGATAATCAGGGTGGACGACATGTCCGCGACCCTGGCGTGTGACGCCGGCAATCCCGTGTGCCTTCTGACGGCGGCCGTTCGAAGAAGCGAAAGATCTGGTGAGTACGGCCCGGCGTTGCTTGAAGGGTAATCACGTTCATTCCCGGAACCATATTTAGCGAACCATATTCACAGGAACAATGTTCCAAGGAGTTTAAGCGATACGATGACAAGCAAGTTGCTGCGCTCTATCCTGGCCATTGCGGTTGTCTCAATGATTTCCGCATTCGCCCAAACCAGTGCCGCTCCTCCAAAGAGTGCGGCCAGTTCGCCCGCAACCGGTTCCCCCGCAACCCCGGCGGCCTCAACTACCATTGCGACTGGCACCGGCACCAAAATCGGGACCATTAACATTGAGCAGGCCGTGGTTGGCACGAACGAGGGCCAGCGCGACTTTGAAATCTTGAAGAAGAAGCTGGAGCCGAAACAGAACGAACTGAAGGGCCAGAACGAAGAACTTGAGAATCTGCAGAAGCAACTGCAGACGCAAGGCGACAAGCTGAATGAAGACGCCCGCGCCACTCTGGTCAAACAGATCGAGACGAAAAAGAAATCCTTTGACCGCTCGGTGCAGGACGCTCAAGAGGATGCGCAGAATCAACAGAAAGAAATCTTCCAGCGTATTCTGCAAAAAATGGCGCCGGTGATTGTGAAGCATGCGCAAGAGGGCGGATTCGCCATGATCGTGGACACTTCGAATCCATGGCCGCAGAGTCCGGTGCTGTGGTATGGCGAGGGAGGGGATATTACCAAAGCGGTAGTGGACCTCTATAACACGCAATCCGGCGTGCCCGCAGCAGCTGCAACGGGTGCCGCGAAGCCCGCCGCTCCGAAGCCGGCAGCACCTAAGCCAGCGCCGAAGTCGACCGAACCACCCAAGTAGTTTTTTCACGACACCGCAAGTGTCGTGAAAGTTCCCCGAAGGCCGCGCCAAGCGCGGCCTTTTTTCTTTGTGTCAAGAGTTCTAAGAAAGAAGTCTCGGTGTCCTTACCAGTAACGCGTTGAAATACAGGAGGACACCATGTTTGACCGCACACTCAATTCGTCATGGGACGAGCGATCGCGCCGAGGATTGACCACCTTAACTTCATTCGGTTTGCAGGCCCTTGCTCTAACCGTGTTGCTGGTGTTGCCGCTGCTGAGGCCGCAAGGGTTGCCTTTGTTCCGCCAACTCGCAACGCCTGTCAGTTGGGGCCAACCTCTGGCTGCACCCATCCGGTCGACAACGCGGGCCGGTGCAAGCACCACGGGACCGGATACTCTGTCGGTTATCACGTTAAGAACGCCGCCGCGAATTCCAAATGGCATCGCGGCCACTGAGAATGACGCTCCACCACAAATTGGAGCCTCTGGCCCGGGGATCCCCGGGGTTGGGAGCGGGGATCCAAATGGAGTCCGCAATTTGTTTGTGAGCGGTTCGCGCCCGATCTTGCCGACCGCGCAACCGCCACGGACCGCCGCACCGGTTCGTATCTCGAACCGAGCGAGGGAAGTCTGATTCGCAGAATTCAGCCGGCGTATCCCGCGCTGGCTCGAAGCGCTCGAATTCAGGGCGTGGTTGTTTTGCAAGCCGTCATCAGCAAGCAGGGCGCCATCGAGAATCTAAAGGTTTTGGCGGGCCATCCCATGCTGGCCCCCGCGGCTATCGAGGCGGTAAGGCAGTGGCGCTATCGCCCTTATATTTTGAATAACGAGCCGGTCGAAGTAGAGACACAGATCACGGTAAACTTTTCGCTGGCCGGGAATTAAGGGGCATTTGCGACGCACATCGCGAAGGGATTAAGGCAGAGTACCCCAAGCGTAACCTGAGACCTCGCGACGCTCCCGCTATAATCGAGCGCAGTGGCGACAACTGCAGAAATCCTGAGCCGCGTGGCGACCCGTCCTACATGGGCGGAAGTTTCCCTGCACACGCTGCGGCAAAACTTCCGCACCGTGCTGAAGCATGCTGGCGCGGGCGTGACGGTGTGCGCGGTGGTAAAAGCTGACGCCTACGGCCACGGCGCGGTCGAATGCTCACGCGCATTGCAGGATGAAGGCGCGCGCTGGCTCGGCGTGACCTCACTCGACGAAGCGATTCCACTGCGCGACGCCGGAATCGAATCGCGAATTCTCCTAATGACTGGCTTCTGGCGCGGCGAGGAGAACGAGATCGTCCGCCTGCGACTCACGCCAACTGTGTGGGAACCGTGGCATATCGAGGCACTGGAGAGTGCCGCTGCTCGTGGAACTTTCCGGCAAGCGGTGCATTTGAAAGTTGATACAGGGATGGGCCGGTTGGGAGTCTCGCTGGATGAACTTCCGGCAGTTCTGAAAGCTCTGAGCGCGGCGCCGCATCTCGTTCTTGAAGGGCTCTCGACGCATCTGGCTTCGTCTGAAATTATGGACGCACCTTCCGTTGCAGAGCAGGAGCACCGTTTCGAAGAGGCGCAGCGCATGGTGCGGGCAGCCGGCTTTGATCCGGCGCTGGTGCACATGGCCAATACCAGCGCCCTGATCTCGCGTAGGGAGACGTGGAACAACATGGTGCGTCCGGGGGTCGCGCTCTACGGATATTATTTGCCCTTTCAGCGCGCGGGCCGGGAAGTAAGCGGCGGTACATTGCGCCTTGCGGTAAAGCCGGTGCTCACGTGGAAGACGCGCATTCTTTCAATGCGGAAGTTTGCAGCCAACCAGGCGCTAGGCTATGGCGGAACTTATGTGACCAAAGCGCCAGCCCACGTCGCTGTCCTGCCGGTCGGATACGCGGATGGATACAATCGACAGCTTTCGAATCGCGGCCGCGTAATCGTCCGCGACCACTACGCGCCCATCATCGGCAGCATCTCAATGGACCTCACGCTTGTGGATGTGACTGGCATTCCCGGGATTGCCGTGGGCGATGAAGTGATCTTGCTCGGGACCAGCGATGGGCTGAGCGTCGATGCACTGGAACATGCGCGGTTGGCCAACAGCTCGCCCTACGAAATTCTCTGCAACATTTCCAAGAGGGTGCCGAGAAGATACGCAAGTTAACACGTCGTGGTTTCTCGCCGCGTTTATAGCCCAACCGCTCGCGTCCGCTTAGGTAGGGAATACCTAGAGCTAACCGCTGATTGCAACCGTTGAGTGAATCGCACGCAAAGGGGCCGCTTTCGCTTGTTACACTTAAAGATTGACCATGACCTCGCGCTACGCACAATGGATGTACGACTGGGAACACCGGCTCACTTCAGTGGACAACAACCGCGTGGTGCGTCCGCTGGACTGGGGTTTGGAATTTGCGCAGGACTGGCCTTGCCGGAATGGCTGGCAACCGGGTCAGGTGGCGGACGATCCCGCTAAGTTCCTGGTAGACTTCAACCGGCGCATCGTTGCCTCGAGTGACGAGTTCTATTCCTACACGCGGCCGACCGACTTCCGGCTGGAAAAGCGCGAAGTACAAGTTTTCTCTACGCGAGAAGTTCCCGATCCAAAGCTCGAAGCAAAGGTGAAAGGAACGCACGCCGAGTTCCTACGGTTCACGGCGCCGGTGAAGACGCCGTATCCCGAAAATAATCTTGCGAATGCGCGCTGGTTTCCGGCCAACGGACGTCGCGCCATCGTTCTCTTGCCGCACTGGAATGCGGATGCAATCGCCTATGTAAGTCTCTGCAAATTGCTAAACATGCTGGGGATTTCCGTGCTTCGGCTGAGCATGCCATATCATGACATCCGCATGCCCGCCGAGATCAGCCGCGCAGACTACGCCGTCTCCGCGAACATCGGCCGCACGCTTGACGCGGTTCGCCAGGGGGTCGTGGATGTCCGCTGCTGTCTCGATTGGCTGGAACAGCAGGGCTATAGCAAGCTTGGGATCGTCGGCACCAGTCTCGGTTCTTGTTACGCCTTTATCGCGGCGGCGCACGATCCGCGTATTCGCGTGGCGGCGTTCAATCACGCTTCCACTTATGTCGCCGATGTGGTGTGGCACGGCCAGTCGACCCGACACATCCGTCAGGGAATCGAATCGCAAATCAATCTCGAGACGCTGCGGCAGGCGTGGCTGGCCGTTAGTCCCATGGCGTACTTCGATCAGTTCTCCCGTTGGGCCCGGAAGTCGCTCATCGTTTATGCGAAGTACGATTTGACTTTCTTGCCCGAACTCTCCCTTGACGTGGTGGCGGAGTTCGAGCGGCGCGGGTTGGATCACAAAGTCGTGGTACTGCCATGCGGCCACTACACCATGGGCGAAGCGCCTTACAATTACATGGACGGGTGGCAGTTGGCGTCGTTCTTGCGAACCGCATTCTGAAGGCTGACTTGATCTTGCCGGGAGTCCTTTGGCGGTAGAATGTGGGCATGGCGACCGATCGCATGGTTGATCCCCACGCTGTGATCGAGCACCGGCGCGATGTGTTCGCGATCAGCACCGACCGCGACCGCCTGGATCGGGATGTTGTTCACGGTTTCCTGACGAACTGCTATTGGGCAAAAGGCATTTCCCGAGAGGTGGTGGCGCGGTCGATTGAGAACTGCCTCTGTTTTGGAATTTATGACAACAGCGGCGCTCAAATTGGTTTTGCCCGAGTGGTCAGCGATTTCGCTACTTTCGCATATCTCGGCGACGTATTCGTGCTGGAATCGTATCGGGGACGCGGTCTGAGCAAGTGGCTGATGAAGTGCATCGTCCAACATCCCGCACTTCAGAATTTGCGGCGCTGGATTTTGCTGACTCGTGACGCGCACGGACTCTATTCGCAGTTTGGCTTTACTCGGTTGAAGGCTCCCGAGCAATATATGGAACTGCACCGCCCCAATGTTTACGAGACTCCTTAGGAAATCACATGAAAACTTCCACCGCCAAGATGTACCGTCCCTTATACGAGGCCGACCCGCAGATTGCCGCTGCCATCGATAACGAAACCCGCCGCCAGCATGAAGGTTTGGAGCTGATTGCGTCCGAAAATTTTGTCAGCGAAGCCGTGCTCGAAGCGGCGGGCTCCGTGTTCACCAACAAGTATGCCGAGGGATATCCCGGCAAGCGCTACTACGGAGGCTGCGAGTTCTCGGATGTTGTCGAGAACCTGGCGCGCGATCGCGCCAAGCAATTATTCGGCGCGGAGCACGCCAACGTGCAACCTCACGCCGGCTCTCAGGCGAACATGGAAGCTTACGCAGCGGTGTTGCAACCGGGCGATACCATCCTTGGATTGAACCTGGCTCACGGCGGCCACCTCACTCACGGGCATCATCTGAATTTTTCGGGAAAGACGTACAACATCGTTCCGTATGGCGTGACCAAGGAAACTGAGACTATCGATTACGATGAACTGCAAAAGCTGGCGGAGGAACATCGACCAAAGTTGATTATCGGCGGCGGCAGCGCTTATCCCCGCGTCATTGATTTCGCCCGTATGCGCCAGATTGCAGACAAAGTTGGCGCGCTATTTCTAGTCGACATGGCACATTTTGCTGGGCTGGTGGCTGGGGGTGCGCATCCATCCCCATTGCCGCATGCCCACATCGTGACCTCCACTACGCACAAGACACTTCGCGGACCGCGATCGGGCATGATTCTTTCCATGGCGGAATTTGCGGCAGCAATCGATAAAGTAGTTTTCCCCGGAATGCAAGGCGGACCGCTGGTGCACATCATGGCGGCCAAAGCAATTTGTTTTCAGGAGGCGATGCAGCCCGAGTTCCGCGATTACGCGAAACAAGTCGTGCGCAACGCGAAGGTGCTGGCAGAGACTCTGGCTGCCGAGGGTTTCCGAATTATTTCCGGCGGAACTGACACACACCTCATGCTGGTCGATGTTTTCTCCAAGGGCATGCTGGGTAGTGAGGCTGAGAAGGCTCTGGGCGACGCCGGAATCACCGTGAACAAGAATGCTATCCCCTTCGATACCAATCCACCGATGAAGCCAAGCGGGATTCGCATCGGCACGCCTGCCCTGACCACGCGGGGCATGAAAGAGGCTGAGATGCGGCAAGTCGGACGCTGGATCGCCGATGCCCTTCTTCAGCGCGCCGATGCGGCGGTGCTGGCGAAAATCAAAAAAGAAGTGCTTGGAATCTGCGAGACGTTCCCGCTTTACTCCGAGCGCCGGAGCAGGGCGCAGGCTGAAGTAAGAGGGTGACAGCTCGATCGTTGCATCCGTCTGTGAAGTTGACGATCGCAGTGCTGCTCTCTGGTTGGAGTTGCCGCGCCAAGGCGTCGCCAGCACCTAAAGTGATGTTTTCGATTGACTGGCAAGGTCGCCCCTCCCCATTTTCCTGGGAATCGGCTGAGCACGTCCGCACTCTTCTGAGGCCGATGATCTCCGGATCACTGTTCTGGATGACGGCGATGTTTGGCTAAGAAATGAACGCGCGGATATAGGGCTGCAGTGTTTAGAATACCTTCCGTGAAGATTGCCATCGACATCCGGCGGATGACCGAATTCGGGGTGGGAACCTACATCCGTAACGTGGTCCGTACGCTGGGACGAATTGACCACGAGACCACTTACTTCCTCCTGGGCCCCGCCGGCAAAGTGAAAGAGATTGGCGCCTTGCCGCCAAATTTTTACACCGTTCCCTTGACCGAGCCGGAACGTTCACTGAAGAGTTTTCGCGACTTTCGCACCGTAGTAAAGCGACTCGAATGCGATCTGGTGCATGTGCCGAATCTGTTCTCTATTCCGCGCGCGCTCCCGTGCCCCTACGTAATGACGGTCCACGACATGCTCGAGCATCTATCGAAAGGGCGGCAGCAGATCGGGGCTTTGGGATCCTTTCACTTTCAGTTGACTAAACGAGTTTTGAAGGGTGCGGCGCGGATCTTCGCGGTTTCAAATTTTACTAAGATTGAAATCGAGAAGCTATTTGGTATTCCGCCGGGACGCATCGAAGTGGTCTATAACGCGATCGACGAGAGGTTCCTTCATGGGCACGCGAGTGCGGCTGACCGTCAACTGATTGCCGAACGCTATCAGGTGACTTATCCCTTTCTGCTTTACGCCGGAAGAATCAGCCCGCATAAGAACGTGGTACGCATGATCGAGGCCTTCTCCGCGTTGAAAACGGAGTTGGAAAAAGATCATGCGTTTCCTGACTTAAAGCTCATCATCATTGGAGACGACCTTTCCGGCAATCCGGACTTGCGGCGGACGGTGGTGCGAAGCGGAGTGCAAAATGATGTGCGCTTTTTGGGATTCGTGCCTATCGAAGTGCTGCGCACTTTCTACGATCAAGCAAAGATTTTTGTATTCCCATCACTATATGAAGGATTTGGCCTGCCGCCGCTCGAGGCGATGGCCCATGGCACACCTGTAGTGACCTCGAACGTGTCATCGCTGCCTGAAGTTGTGGGCAATGCCGCGGTGCTTGTGCACCCGGAAAACGTTTTTGAAATTATGAGGGCGCTGCAGCGAGTGCTGCTTGATCAGGCGCTGCGGGAAAAGATGAAGGAGCGTAGTTACCGCCAAGCGGCCAAGTTTTCCTGGGAGAAATCAGTGCGCCGAATGATGAACACGTATCAGGAAGTGCTGAGCATGGGCGGAAAAGCTGAACCGAATTGCCAGCCCACCGGCGCCGGCAAAAACTCAACTGCGGGCGTCGCGTGATACGGCGAAGTTATCCGCCTGGTGCGTTCCATCAGCGTTAAGTCAAGAGGTCTCTACTTCACAAGAGGCTGGCCCGGCGAAGCGACGGAGAGTTTGTGCAGCTTGGCTGTGATGCGGTTGCGGTCGGCATCGGTCTGAGCCGAGGCCAGGCGTTTGCGGAGAGTAGTGATTTTGTGTTGACGAGCGCGGCGCCGGCGAATCTCCGGGCGGCGGCTGGGTGCTGACATCGATGGGTTCTCCTGCGATGGAATCAAAGTAGCAGCCCAGATTCTAACAGAATCTCTCGCGTTAACCTCGCGACTGAGTTCCGAAGAAGCCGCATCCTTACCTGCTACAATGCCCGCGATCGGTCCAGCCACAATACTCTACGATGAGCAAAGAGAAAGAAAAACAGAAGTCCACACTGCAATCGAATCTAACTCGCCGGGACGCGCTGAAGTTGATCGGGGCCGGCGCCACGGTCCTGATCGCGGCCGATCAATTGCACTCTGCCGAGGCTTCCCGTTCAAGCCCGTCCACCCAGACCGATGCGGTCATTGTTGGTGCGGGTTTTGCCGGACTGAGTGCGGCCAGAACGCTGATGCGCCAGGGCAAAAAAGTGGTAGTGCTCGAGGCGCGGGATCGCGTCGGCGGCCGGGTCAAAGCCGCGAAGATCGCAGGCCGGGCCATCGATGGCGGAGGCATGTGGGTTGGGCCGACCCAGACCCGCTTACTCGATCTGATCAAGGAGTATGGCCTGCACACCGTACGGCAGTTTGAGACTGGCAACAACATCGCGGAAATCGATGGCAAACGCCTCACGTCGAGTGGCGAAACGCTGGGATTCGATCCCCAGACGCAGGCGGAATACGACCGGATTATCCGCGACCTGACCAAGCTGAGCGACCAGATACCACTCGATGCCCCGTGGAATATGTCTCGCGCGGAAGATTACGACCACATGACCGCCGAAGATTGGTTTGTCTCCCAGACCAAAAACATTGCCATCCTTGGTTTTCTGCGGGCCTTCGTGCGTGGAGTCTTCACTGCCGATTCTTACCAGATTTCATTTCTGTTTTTTCTCTTCTTTCTCCGCTCGGGCGACAACTATGACACGTTGTATGGCTTTGAGAATGCCGCTCAGGCCTGGACCGTGAAAGAGACCATGCATCAGGTGGCTGTGCGCGTAGCGGCAGAACTTGGCAGCGCAATCGTCCTGCAGGCTCCGGTGCGATCCATTTCGCAGGATGCCGCCGGGGTCGTCGTGAACTCCGACAAAGGCATCTGGAAGTGCGACTACGCTATCGTGGCGGTGCCGTTGCCGCTTTCCGTGCGGATCGTCTATCAGCCGGTGCTACCACCGGAACGCGACATCCTTGCGCAACATATGCCGATGGGATCGGTTATCAAGTATTGGGTAGCGTATGAGAAACCATTCTGGCGAGAGCGCGGCTTGAACGGCATGCTGCAGAGCGACCAGCCTCCCAGTGCGTTTATTTCCGGAGATTTCACTCCATCCGAAGGGCACCCCGGGCTGCTTGCGGGATTTATCGAAGCGCACAACGCTATGGCCTGGACCGGTCGTCCCATGGAGGAACGAAAAAAGCTTGTCGTTGAACGTCTGGTGAATTTCCTGGGACCGGAGGCCGCGAATCCGATCGACTATGAAGATCAGGACTGGCCGGCTGATCCCTGGAGCCGTGGCTGCTATGGCGCTTCCATGACGCCCGGCATCATGACCACCGTAGGCAAGTCGATTCGCCAGCCCCACGTCCGCATCCACTGGGCCGGCACGGAGACTTCCACGAAATGGATGGGATACATTGACGGTGCGATTCGCTCGGGTGAGCGGGCCGCGGCAGAGGTTTTGGCGAGGCTAAAGACCGAAGTGCAACCGCGGCAAGCAAACCGCTTTCGGTAGGAAAATAGTGGGATATCACTTCAAAAGGCCTTCAATGCCAATGCGTGCAATGGCGATTTTGCAACAGGTGTGCCAAGTGGAGCTTTCCTACACTGGGCATCACTGCACAAGGAAAACGTCAGTGTGCGCAAGTAAGCGATCCGTGTTTCTTGGTTTGGCTCCGCTTCTCTGTTCCCTTTCCGCATTTCCCCAGTCCGACGCTCTCACCCTTGATCATCCCAATCTGCGGCCAGAATCGACGACCCATCTGGTTAGCGAAACCTTGTTTGACCAAAAACCGATTCGCGAAAACCCGATTCGCGCTGTGCCAACTCTTCCCCCACTCGAATACTTTATCGACCGCGCAGCCGACTCGCGGCCCACGCCACAACTCGACGCATCGCCGGAGGACTCACTGGCGTCAGGGAATACGCCTGCAGAAGGTTCCAAGGACTTAGTGAGGTTTCGAAAACTAAAACCTCCCAAACGTCCTGACTTCAACCGAGACATCTATTACAGAAACAAGGTCGAATTCTCCCTGGACACTGGTTGGCTTCCCATCAATGTCCCATTTCCTTTGGATGTTTTCGTAGGCGATGTCTACAACACCTATCCCCTTAAATACACCCTGGTACCCATCTTCGCTTCTCTCCGGTGGCATATGAACGGCATCGGAGGTCCTTTGATTCTGCGCGGCAACTGGGATCTTACGTGCACCGGTTCTGTTACCGCGATTCCAAGGGGACCGGAGAGCCGCTATTTCTCTTACATCATGGGCATTCGCCGTAATTTTGTGCCGCGTAATTCGAGGGTCTCGCCCTACTTCGATACACGCCTCGGCCTCGGGCACATTGACGCCAAGGGTCCCCAAGGGGTGCTATATGCCCAAGGACAGGACTTCACGTTTACCGTGAACATGGGAAGTGGCGTGCGATATAACTTCAGTCCTCACTATGCATTCTCTGCAGGTCTGAATTTCATGCATATATCGAATCTTGATTTATCCGAAAGCAACGGCAAGCCGAACTGGGGCGTCCGAAATTACGGTATCAATGTTTACGGCCCGATGGTTGGCCTCGACATCCAGTTGCGAAAGCATCCAACACACTCCGAGTAGTGAAGGGCGCGGGCATACCGTTGCGCGGACGGATCGACATTAACAGGCGCCTATACTCAATGACCCTCAATGGTGAAAATTGTGGCCATAGATGCTCCCTGATGGCTGCCGTCCGGACCGCAGCCCGCTCCGCCCAATCATAGGCACAGGAACTGCGCCGATAATTACCTATGTAATGTTCAGAGCGCAGAAGTCTTCGTGATGGTGCAGTGATTTATCGCCCACTGCTGCCCGTTTTCCAGATCGCGAGCGTGGCGCGGGATTTAGACTGGTGTCTGCATGTTTGCGCGAAGCACAATTCCCTGCCTTAGTCTGGCACTCTTTGAGCTGTTTGCGGTTAGGTTCGTGGCAGCTCAGAACGCCACTCCCGCGGCCCAGCCTCCGGGAACGGCCCAGTCAGCGCCCTCAGTTTCCACGCGCAAGGCTGTTGCATTTGATGATTTTGTCGACTCGGCCATCCGGCAGGAACGTCGCATGACCGACCTGCTACGCAACTTCAAGCCGGTCGTCGAGACCTATATTCAGAAACAACAGCCTGACGCCGCCCTGGGGACGTCTCCTAAAAACGACGAATATTTCTTAAGCCGTCTGGATCTGGCTGGCAATGCTGCCAGCACTTCGGCATTTGCAGACGACGAGAACTTGAAGCGAGGTGTGGGAAGGATATTGCACAAGATTGAGGAGCCTTTCGCGGCAGCCGGCTTCGCGCAGGCGTTATTCCCGGACCTGGACCACTTCGACCGGCAGAACTACTCGTTCGAATTTGTCCGCTGGGAGATTCTTGGCGAGCTGCGTTGCGCGGCCGTGGACGTGAAGCCTCGTGAGAATTCGGGAAATCATCGCTTCGTCGGCCGCATCTGGGTGGAAGATCAGGACTTCAACCTAGTGCGTTTCACCGGAACGTACACCTCGAAGGCGTTCTCCAAGCACGCGTTTCACTTCGACAGTTGGCGGCTGAACACTCTGGGCACTATGTGGATGCCCGCGTATGTTTACACCGAGGAGTCGGATCCTAAAGATTCCTCGAGCCACGGACTCTGGTTTAAAGCTCAAACCCGGATCTGGGGTTACGACATGGCGCACGCAGGGGATCATCGGGAGTATGCCAAACCCCTGACGGACACGCCGGTGTGGATTGATCCTAAGCGGCACGAAGCTTCGCAGGACTTGAGCCCCGCCTACACTCTGGGGCAATCAACCTACACACCGGACGACAATGTTGTGGAGCGGTTGCAGGTTGCCGGACTGATGGCTCCTGACGGTGAAGTCAACCGGATCCTGCAGACCGTGGTCAACAATCTGATGGTGACCAACGATCTCGACCTTGCCGGGGTTCGTTGCCGTGTGCTGCTCACAACGCCGCTGGAGTCGTTTGTGATGGGACGAACCATCGTCCTCAGCCGCGGGCTTCTCGATGTGCTACCCGATGAGGGGACGCTCGCCGCGGTTCTGGCGCACGAACTGGCTCACATCGTTTTGGGCCATTCCGTGGAAGCCGGGTATTTGTCGGGCCTGACGTTGCCTTTCTCGGATCTGGAGATCTTTGCGCACCTGAACTTTCATTTCGATCCCGCGCAGGAAACCGACGCCGACAAAAAAGGCCTGGAACTGTTTTCGAAGTCACCCTATAAAGATCAACTCGCCAATGCTGGACTCTTCCTGAAAGCTCTGGAAGCACGCTCTCCGCAATTGCCGAACCTGCTGCATGGGCGCTTCAGTAACGATTTCGGAAGCAGCCACCTGATCGGAATGCAGGCGCTGGCACATAGCGCAAAGCCTCTGCAAATGGATCGGGTGGATCAAATCTCTGCCTTGCCGCTGGGCTCACGAGTTGCAGTTGATCCCTGGTCGGACCGCATTGAGATGCTTAAGAGCAAACCCGTCCGCCTGGAATCTGCTTCAGAGAAAATGCCGTTCGAGGTGAGCCCGTTCTTTCCGCACCTCAAGCGGCGAGATGAACCGCAAAAAGGTCAGGCGAGGACACAGCCGTAGCAATGTCTTGACGAGGTCATGGCGGGACCCGCGTCAATGAGCGCAATGGCGATGTTACGTAATTGCTGCCCACAGTGTTAGCCTTGTGACGTTATGGGTGCGTGGGGAACGACACTTTTCTCTGACGATGCCGCATGTGATGTGCGCGACTCCTACGTTGATCTTGTTGGCGATGGTCTGACCGGACATGAAGCGACGAAGGCGCTTCTGCATGATTGGGCCGCTTCTCTGAACGATCCTGACGAGTCCTCCGTGTTTTGGTTGGCACTTGCGGCCACTCAGTGGAGATGTGGGCGGCTTGATGGGCGCGTCTTGCAACAAGCGCTGACCGTCATCGACGGCGGAACGGACGTAGCTAGATGGGAGTCCGGTTCGAAGGATTTCAAGAAACGTAAGACCGTTCTGGAAAAACTCCGTGCTCAACTCATTTCTCCGCAACCTCCCGAGAGGCACATTCCAAAACGATTCCGGGATTCGAACGAATGGCAAATCGGTGATCTCGTTGCCTACCGAATGCAGTCCGGCCGTTTCGTCATTTTGCGGACCATCGGTCACCACAGTGATAAGGGCGGAACAGGCCCTATCTGTGAGCTTCTCGATTGGAGCGGCGAGGAACTACCAAAGTCATTCAAATCCGTTGACATTCGTAAAAGCCGCGGGTCGAGACCCATCACTCAGTTCCTGCTTGGACGAACACGGGCCAAAGAAAGACCAGATGACCGACTCCAGTATCTCGGCGTGAACCTTAAGCCGTCACAGAAACCCGGAGGATTCGCGGTCTTGTTGTGGAGGTGGTTCGATAAAACGCTGCGAGAGGATTTCGGACTGGAATAAGGCACGGCGACTAACCGATTGTTGACGAATCACGCGATTACACTCAAAACCCTGTCAATGAGTGCTATGGCGATGTTACACCAGCGATTGTGTTGGCGCGCTGTCGCTACCGCGAACTTGGGACGGGATGGCGGCCGCAAACACGCGATTTTTACGCCACAGCAGAAAGGCGATTGCCCCTAACGGTCCCGTGATCTGGAGCATCCAAGGCCCGTATGCCGTGCAGGTTACGTTTGCAATGAGGGGCAGCAGTTTCACCTGAACAGACAACGGAGTGAACGACCAGTGTCCAGTCGTCCAGTTCACGGTTAGTCGGCAGACGCCGGGTACCATTAGCATCAGCCAAATCCACTTCTTCTTTCCCGTTTCTGTCCGAGCACACAGCACAAAAACATACAAGCCGAACACCGACACTAGAATAGCGAGAAGCAGACCTGCATATTGAGAGACGCCTTTGTCCAGAATGGTGAACTCGTTGTACACCTCGACCGACTCCGAAATTGGCCGGACAAAAAGTCCAGCGATCGTCTTACCCTCGCCTTTCTTTTGAATGAAAACCTGAGCGAGAAACCAACTTCTAGACGACAACTCGGCTTTTCCATCTACAGCCGTTAGCGCCGGGGAAAACTCGTATTCTAGAGTGACGCTCGTTGTCGAGGAGCCTTTGCTGTGTGAGGCATCCACCGTTTTTATCGAGGCCGGTTCACGAGTTGGAAACATTTCAGCCATTGCTGCCAGCTTGCTCTGAAGATCAGCATTCTTTACGCTAGGATCGAGACGTTCTTCGACCTGTTCGAATTGCTTTTGCCGAAGCAGTTCAACGGATTTTATTGCTAGGGATTCATCGTCTTGGGGCGTCATCCTTCTCATAAGGCTGGCTCGATCATAGCCAGCGAACTTGAAATAGCTGTCTCGATCGCAGCGTACCTGAAACAGAATCAAGAGCAAAATAACGCACCAGCGCATCCGACCACCCCCGCCCAGACGAGGTTCAGTAGAGGCATTCTTCTCCGGTGTCAATGCAGGTAGAGTCATGGTTGCGCTTCGTCACTGTACCCCGCTGCATGGAGGAATTCCAGATACTTGTTTTAAACAGGCGATTACGCTCATTGAGAATCCGCGTCTGGAGTCGATGAGTGTAAGGGCGATGTTTCGCCAACCAGCGCAAATGCCGGATAATGGCGACATGAGAAACCACCCTACTCAAGGTGTGACCCTCCTGCTCATGCTCTTGACCCTGCCGTGCGCCGGTCAGAAAACGGGCTACAACAAAGAGGCGGAGCTTGATGAGAAAGGGAACATTTTCGTCAGCTCGGATGCTGGCAGGCTTATCTGGATGGCCGACACCGGGCACTGCTCAGAGACCATTTTTGCGACTGACAGACAAACTCTCGGCTGCATGGTCGCTCCCGCTACCGATGTTTTCCCACCAGCACCGAGCCTGAAGCTGGAGATTTATCTAAAAGGTGGCAAGAAGCGCACGATTGAGCCGGGTGCGCCGATTCTGGACTGGCATTTCTGGGAAGAAGGACGAGAGGTAGCAGTTCATTCCGGCCTGAACGTGCGGCGAGGAACCTATGCCCTCTACGAATCTTCAACCGCTCGCGTCATCGAGAATTTAGCAGAGCCAGCGGATGAAATGGCGCTACCGCAATGGGCGAAGAGTCAGTCACAAATTCAGGACGAAGCTGTACCAATGAGCGCGGCGCTCTCGCAAGAGCGAACTTACTGGATTGCGAAAGTCCTGCGGCAAATCCAGAAGATTGAACCCGGCATGCGAAGAAAGGACCTCGGCGGCATGTTGGCGACCGAAGGCGGTCTATCGAACCGCTTCCAGCGGACCTATGTGCATGTCGATTGTCCCTACATCAAGGTAAACGTCAGATTCAAGGCGGCAAGCGATGAGACCAACGCTCTGAATGAGGACCCTGACGACACTATTGAGTCTGTCTCGCAGCCGTTCATTCAGTGGAGCACGGTGGATTGAGCCGTGGGTCAAGTGACGAAATCAGGCGATTACACTCAGAACCCGTAGTCGGTTGCGATGGCAATTCGGGACGCTGACGTCGCTTTAGCCAAAGCACCAGAAATCCGAGAAATCCGGGGCACAGACCGGACGTTCCCAAATTTATGAAACTGGAAACCATTTTGGTCGCAAAAACTAGGCACCGTCCCGTCTGTCTCCAGTTCTCCCGTCCCCAATTCCATCTCCAGTTTCCCCGGTAGGTAATGTGAAGCAGAATCTTGCGCCGCGTGGAGAATTGCCGACTGCCCATAGGCGGCCTCCGTGTGATTCGACAATGGAGCGGCTGATCCGCAGTCCCATGCCTGTGCCGTGCGTCTTGGTCGTAAAGAACGCATTGAAGATTTTGTCCGTCTGTTGCTCCGGAAGCCCCACCCCAGTATCGCTGACCGAGATCAGTACCTGACTATTTTCGCCGCGCTGCGACTGGATGGTGAGTTCCCGCGTCCCATCCACATCCTTCATTGCGTCGATGCTGTTCATCATGAGATTCATCAGTACCTGCTGCAATTGCACTCGATCTCCCCTGAGTTGGAGAAGATCTTGCGCCAGCTCCGTGCGCACCCATATTGAATAGAGCGCCGCTTCACTACGCAGGAGAACGATCATCTCTTGAATGATTTCATTAACGTCGATCAACTCCTGTTCTGGACTGCCCTTTTTGAAGAGCAGGCGAACCCCCTTGATGATCTCCGCCGCACGGGTTGCGTCCTTGACCACTCTCGACGCAGCTCCGCGCGCTTCCTGCAGATCGGGTTGATCGCGCGAAAGCCAGCGAACGCAGGTGTTGGCGTCGGCGACGGCCGCGGCAATCGGTTGATTCACTTCGTGCGCCAGCGAAGCGGTCAGTTCCCCCAGGCTGCTCATCCGGTTGGCATGTGTGAGATCGGTCCGCGCCTGACGCAGCGCTTCTTCGGCTTCTTTGCGTTCGCGGTAGCGCTGCTCGATGCTCCGTACGCGGAGGCGATAGATCCCCAATAGTAATGCCAGAAAAGCTGCCACGCACGACACGCGGAACCAGGTGGTCTGGTAGTAGGCCGGGGCAATGGAGAAATCCAGGAATGTGCCGGCCTCGTTCCATACTCCGTTGTTATTACAGGCGGTCACGCGGAAGCGGTAGGCGCCCGGAGCAAGATTCGAATACTGCGCCTGTCGCTCGTTGACGACCTCCTTCCAGTCCGGGTCCTGGCCTTCGAGCTTATAACGAAAACGAACCTTCTCCGGCGCGACGAAGCTGAGCGCCGTGTAATCGATCTTGAGATCGCGAACCAGCGGCGGCAGCTTCGGTCGCAAGGAGGATGCATCGCCGGATAAGTTCTGCCAGTAGGTTTTGCGGTCCGCGGTAACTCGCTCGATGTGCACCGGAGGCGGAATTTGGTTGACGGGCAGGTGACGCGGATCGATGACGCTCACGCCGTCGAGAGGCAAGAACCACAATTTTCCATTCGCGGTCTTGGCAACAAGCGGGGTATAGCCAGTAGTGAGAGCACGGCTCCTCACTCCATCGGAACTGTCGAAAACCGTGTTCTGGACCGTCCGCTTTGGATCGGTGACCCACGCGTTCACCTCCGCCTCTGCAATGCGCACCAATCCGCAGGCCATGTACAGCCAGACTGAATGAGCGTCGTCTCGCATCATCCAGAAGACCGTATCGCATGGCAATCCGTTCCGACTGGTGAGAGTAGCGACCCTGCCATTTTTCACGCGGCTCAGCCCGCCCTCGGTTGCGGCCCACAGCGCGCCATCCGAATCAAGGTTCAGGCTGGTGACAATACCCTCACCCAACCCATCAGCGGCTGCATACGATTCGCGAACCTTGCCGTCTTTGAAATACGCCACGCCACCCTGCGAAAATCCAAGCCATAGACCGCCCGGGACGGGACCAGCGAGTAGAGCCATAGCCCAGTCCTTCCGTCCCAGGCTGGCCCAAGAGATTTGGTCGACGACACGCCCGTCCCGCAAATGGAAAAGGCCGTGATGCTGGTCGCTTATCCAGAGATTCCCGGAATTGTCCCCGGTGATGGAATGCACCTGTCCGCCCGGCGCGACCAATCCCAACACAGAAGTGACGTGTCTTTGGGACGCTGGCCCATTATCGACGCCGGCGGGGCTCGTCCTCACGGGAGTAAACCGTCCATTCTCAAAGTAGGCCGCTCCATTCTCGGTGAACGCCCAAATTCGCCCGCTATCGTCCTGAAAGAGCGATTCCACACCGTCATCCGGCAATCCGCCATCGACCGTCTCGCGCACATTGGGTTCTCGTTCTTGTTTTGTGCCGGTGCTCTGAGCCTGTGCTGCTCGCTTACGGTAAATCGTGATCTGCCCGTTTTCCCATCGGTTCAAACCGTCAGGAGTGCCAAGCCAAACGCTGCCGTCCCTGGCCCCTAAAACGGACCAAACGATGCCATTCGACAAACCTTGCTTCATAGAAATGGTGGGGACGGCGAAGTCGCGAAAACGGTCGATGCCATTCAGGGTAGCTACCCAAATATTGCCTTCACGATCTTCGAAGAGCTTATTAATGTAATCGCCAGACAGACCGTCAGAGTGCGTAAAGCCATCTGTCCTTCCCTGGTGTACGTGCAAGAGGCCCCGGTCCGGGGTTCCGATCCACAGACCGCCATTACGATCCCAGAGCAACCTGGCCGCCTGGAACCGCGACCTGGTACCTGGAAGCGAGTACGCCTCGACCTTCCCGTCAACGAGCGTCTTGATTCCGTCCTGGGTGGCGAGCAAGAGTGTGCCGTTGCCGCTCTCATTCAGAGTTTGCGAGGAGGTGCCGATCACCCGGTTCATCGGATAGAGTTTCGGAGGACCAGGCTTCCATCTCCACAGCCCGGTCTGCGCTCCCGCCCAAAGGCTGCCTCGGCTATCTTCGTATAAAGATGCCACCCACAAGCCGAGACTGCCGTCGTCTCCGTAGCACAGGGGGTTGCCACTCTGAATCGCGCAGAGCCTCCCAATGGAACCCCTATACCCACCGGCCCAGACCGTGCCTTCATGATCCTCGACGAGCGCATCAACAGTCTGTCCAGCTAGCTCCCGATACTCCGTCAACTTGCCGTCCTTCCAGCTGGCCAGCCCTTTGTAAGTGCCAATCCAGAGACGCCCATCACGTGCGGTGAGCAGGTTTCGAACGTAAGGGCTGGGGAGATGCCCGCCAGCGGTCTGATCCCATAAGACGTTCCGAACGCCATCGAACCGAAGCAATCCGAATTCGGTGCCGAGCCAGAGATAACCGTCGGGCGTCTGAGCAATTGAAGTGACCCTGCCTTTGGAAAATCCTTCGCGGATTTTCCACGCGTTGTGCGCGTATTGACTGATATCGAGAGATGGGTCTAATGCGAAAGCGCAACAGCAACACGCCAGCAGGATGCCTAGCGCGGTCACGGTCCCTCTTGGTCTGCGCGCTCTTTCCATGCAGGCGTACATTTTAGCCCTTAGCGATACGTTGGTCATCTGCCAGACTTTGTCGTCCGAAGTGTGGGAAAAAACCACGCACAGACGGTACGTTCCCCAATGTATGAAACTAGGAATCATGAGTGTAACGGCGATATTTCACCAACTGCGAGATCCATTCTGGATTGGCGACCATCCGCCAGTAATGGCGCCGGAACCCGCGGGAAGCTGAGTGTGGTGGGGTTCACCAGACAAGCTGGAACAGACGCGAACTAACGGCTTCAATCGTCACACTGCTCTCGTCTTCGCCGAGAGCCACGCGGCTGCGATCAGACATACTGTAATCAGGATTGAAAAAACGATCGGGGTGGTGAAGGCGTATCTCCAGCTCAAAGCTGTGATTGCGACAAAGCAAATGGCGAGCGCCCACGCAATGCTGCGCACGCGTGTCAAAGTCTCTGCCGGAAGTCCGCCCAGCAGCCACGCTAATACCGCCGCGAACAAGAGAAATATGGAGAAGAAAAGGCCGAACGCGCTGAAGAAGTCCCAATAAGTCCGGTTAAACCCTTGCGCGTCAAAGTGGACGGAGCGCATTAACCCAAGAACCGCGCCCGCTCCCCATTCCGGATTATTCTGGCGAAACCCAAACGTATGTCCGGCAGCAAAGAGGAGCAGCAGAACAGCAGCGATTCGATAAAACAAAGAGGCCTTCATGTCTTGCCTCCAGAGATAACGGCTGAAGTGTACCACCGTGCTAGTGCACTCGTTTCACGCGACGATGGGCCCGTCGGCTTGTTCGTTCGCATTCGTTCGCACGGGTGTCAATTCGGAGTTAACCAAAACAAATAGCGAGGACAGAAAAGAAATGGCAGCCGGACCTGTAAGCCGAATTCTGTCCTCCGGATTGCTCCGGCGGGACGGTCATTCCTCTGGGCCATGCATCGCTGCGTGGCTCTAGCGACCTACCCGAAGGTTTGACGCACCGAGCCGGCACGTGCCGAACCTCGATTCGTGAGAATCAAGTTCCGGCTCCCTTCCTATTTGGTCTTGCTCCGTGTGTGGTTTGCCCTGCCCGCCGCATTGCTGCGGCGGCGGTGCGCTCTTACCGCACCTTTTCACCCTTACCCGCATCCGTGAAGAGGCGGGCGGTATATTTTCTGTGGCACTTTCCGTCGAACGGGCTTGAACCCGCCCTCCCGGACGTTATCCGGCACACTGCTCTGCGGAGTTCGGACTTTCCTCTCCCCGCGTCCGAAGACGCGGAAAGCGACCGTCCGGTCCAGCTGCCAACTTCATCATTATATATGCGGAGGCATTGGGACTCTGCTTCAGAGGTCGTAGGTCACAAGTCTTGGGTATTAGGCTCACAGTTCAGCTTTTAACGACGCGTCGATAGGCTGATAGACTTGTATCACGTTGTCGTTAATGCAAGCCTGACGCCTAAAACCTTAAGACCTGCTTACCAATGAACATAGCCGAAGCCGTCCGAATCGCTCTGCAGTCGCTGTGGGTGAATAAGTTGCGTTCCGTGCTGACACTGCTCGGCGTGGTGATTGGAGTGGCCGCTGTCATTGCGGTGGTCACGTTTGTTTCCGGCATCAACGACTATGTGGCGCAAAAAATCTTCAATCTGGGCGCCGACGTTTTCTTCATCTTCAAAGTCTCTCCCGCTATCACAAATGTGGATCACTTCCTGGAGGCTGAGAAGCGCAAAGACCTGACCATTGAGGACTATCAGACAGTGGCCGCAGCCTGCCGGAGCTGCGAACTCGTGGGAGCGTCAACCCGGAACGAGAGCGGCCACGTCAAACACGGTGAGCAGTCCATCAGCGACACGCTGGTGCGGGGGATCACTCCCTCAATGGCGACGATCCTGGATACCGACCTGAGCGCCGGGCGAATGCTGAACGAGACAGACGTCAGCAATCGAACTCCCGTGGCCGTGATTGGCACCGACATCGTGGAGCATCTGATGACGGGTATCGATCCCCTCGGCCAAGAAATCCGACTGGACGGTTGGACCTACCAGGTGATCGGAGTGGCGAAGAAAAAAGGGAAGACACTGGGGCAGAGCGCCGACAATTTTGTGATGATTCCAATCACCGCCTGCCTGAAGCAATATGGGTCGCACAACAATAGTCTGCGTATTTCAGGGAAGGCTGCAAGCGCGGGAGTTCCGCTCGACGAAGCGATCGGGGAGTCGCGCGCCGCTCTCCGCGCCAGGCGCCACGATCAGCCCGGCGGCGATGACAGTTTCGACATTGAAACCAATGCCAGCCTGCTCGGCATCTGGACCGGGTTCAGCCAGACTTTCTTTATCGCCACCATTGGGATTGCCTGCATCTCGCTAGTGGTCGGTGGAATTGTGATCATGAATATTATGCTGGTCTCGGTCACGGAACGGACGCGCGAGATCGGCATTCGCAAGGCTCTGGGAGCGCGGCGCGAGGATGTGTTGCTGCAGTTTCTGATCGAATCCGTCACGCTGTCGTTGACGGGTGGCGCGCTGGGTGTGTTGCTGGGAGTATTCATTGCGCTGACTGTTACTTTGCTGATCGGGATGCCCTCGGCAATCAAGCTGTGGGCAGTGGCTGCAGGCTTGGTGGTGTCGGCGAGCGTGGGAGTGTTTTTCGGAGTCTATCCCGCGCGCAAAGCGGCGAAACTTGATCCAATTGTGGCGTTGCGGTTCGAAACCTAGGTAACGATTTGTAAATTGTAATTGGGTAATTTTGTAAATTAGAAACGCAGCTTCCAGTTCCATGTTAAGAAGTTAAATTGCAAAATTACCAAATTGCAAAATTACTCAATCGTTTATGGTTCACAAAGACGAATTCGGTGAGATCGTCCAGATGGCGACGGACACCATTCGCAGCAACAAGATGCGCTCGTCGCTGACTGTGCTGGGAATCGTGATTGGTGTGGCCATGGTAATTGGCGTCTCGTCTATTGGGCGTGGGCTAGACGACAATGTTCGCAACATGGTCGCCAGCATCGGTTCGAACGTTATTTTTGCATTCCATGTCGAGCCGTTTACCTTCGGGCGTCCCACCGAAGAGATGCGAACACGCAAAGAACTGACCTACGATGACGCCCTCGCCATCGCAAACCTGCCGCATGTGAAAGCGGTGACTGCCGGTCTCCGGTATTTTCGGCCGGAGCTGGGAGTAGGGACGTTTGCCGTGAAATACGGCGACAAGAAAGTGAAGAACACGATTCTCGAAGGTGACCAGGCTTCCGCCAAAGAAGTATTCGACCTGCAGATTGCGTCGGGACGGTGGTTCGGCGAAGTCGACGAAGAGCATCGGTCTTCAGTTGTGCTGTTAGGTTCCGATACCGCGGAGGAGTTGTTCGGAATTGAAAGTCCGCTGGGGAAGGAAGTGAACATCGAAGGGCAGCTATTCACCGTGATCGGAGTGGCCAAGCAGGTCAAGTCGGTCTTTGGCGGCGGCAAGAATCCGGAGGACAATAAGGCGCTCTTTCCTTTAAGCACGCTGAGGAAATTGCATCCGGAGCTAAAGCAGCACTGGATCAGTGTTAAAGCTACGTCCCACGACGACATGCCAAAGGCTGTCGACGAAATCCGCGACTTGTTGCGGCGGCGGCGAAAAGTTCACAATGACAAGCCGGATAATTTTGCGGTGTTCACTTCGGATTCCATCTCAGATGTTTGGAACCAGCTTACTGGCATGTTGTTTGTTGGAGTGTTCGCGATTTCGAGCGTCGGATTGATTGTTGGCGGCGTCGGAGTGATGAACATCATGCTGGTGAGCGTCACTGAGAGAACGCGCGAAATTGGCGTCCGAAAGGCCATTGGCGCTCGCAAACGCGACATCCTCTTGCAATTCACACTGGAGGCGATCATCCTGACGACGGTGGGTGGAGTGATCGGGATTCTGCTGGGCGCAATCATTGTCGGAATCATTCCGGAGTTCTGGCCCGAGCTTCCCGCCCGGATGTCGATGTTCTGGACGGTCTTTGGCTTTACTTCGGCGGCGGGAGTTGGACTGGTGTTTGGCATCTATCCCGCATGGAAAGCGGCGAATCTGGATCCGATCGAGGCACTGCGTTACGAATAAGCTAATCTGCGTTCGCGCATGATGCACTCCATCCTCAACATAGTTCAGATTATCGCGGTCCTCGGCGTCTTTTCCAGTTCGCTCTACTATTTGCTTTGTCTCTGGAGTGCAGTGAGATTCTTGCGCGAGCGAGGGGAGGGCGAGAGCGCCCGCCCCACGCAAGCTTTACCGGCGATCTCGATTCTGAAGCCGCTCAAGGGCACGGACCCGGAAATGTATGAAAGCTTCCGCAGCCATTGCCTGCAGGACTATCCGGAATACGAAATCATTTTTGGCGTGAGTGAACCCGGCGATCCCGCTATTGAAAGTGTGCGTGCGCTAGAACGCGAATTCCCAGACCGCAGAATTCAGCTGGTCATCTGTCAGACGATCCTCGGCGCGAATGTGAAAGTCACCAATCTGGCTCAGATGTTGCCGGAAGCGCGCCATGAGTATTTGATTGTGAACGACAGCGACATTCGAGTGGAATCCGACTACCTGCGCCGCGTGACGGCCCCATTAGCCGACCTGCAAGTAGGATTGGTGACCTGCCTCTATCGCGGCGTTTCGAGCGCAACGCTCGGTTCGCATTTGGAGAGCTTAGGCATTAGTACGGATTTTTGCCCGAGTGTATTGGCGGCTCGTCAACTCGAAGGCATTCACTTTGGGCTGGGTTCGACCCTCGCATTCTGCCGGGCCGACTTGGAAAAGATCGGCGGATTCGCTTCATTCGTGGATTACCTTGCCGACGACTACGAACTGGGAAAGCGCCTCGCCGCCCTCGGGCTGAGTGTGAAACTGTCGGAGGTCGTGGTTGAGACACATCTCCCTTCGTATGATCTGCGGGGTTTCTTCGCTCATCAACTTCGTTGGGCGCGTGGAGTTCGCGACGCCCGCGCCGGCGGTTACGTTGGCCTGGTGTTCACGTTCGGTTTCTTTTGGGCGTTGGTTGCGCTGGCGGCAAGTCGAGCCGCATGGTGGGCATGGATCGCGCTGAGTGTCACGCTGGTTCTGCGCCTGGGCGTTGCCTTGGTAGTTGGCCGCGGTGTTCTAAAGGATCGCCAAGTCCTAAAATATGCCTGGCTGATTCCTCTGCGTGATTTATTTGCCGTCGTTGTGTGGATCGCCAGTCTCGGAGGTCACACCGTGACCTGGCGCGGTGATCGTTTCCAGCTGAGAAATGGCAAACTCAGTCGGATCCCGCAGTAGCCGAGTAAGGCCTCACGATATCGTCAGCCAGATGCGCTTGAACTTTATTGTGATCGAGAACCGTGCGCACTTTTTTTGCAAGCTGTGTCAACGTGAAGGGTTTTTGGAGGAAATTGTTTTCGACATCCACTACTTTATGGTCGAGAACCGTTTGGCCGGCGTATCCCGAGACGAACAGCACTCGGGTTTCCGGCCGGGTAGTCTGCAATTCCTTCGCAAGTTGTCCTCCGCTCATGTGAGGCATCACCACATCGGTAACGGCCAGATGGATTGTCGACCCATGGTGCTTCGTGACAGATAGCGCATCCAGGCCATCTCTTGCCTCGAGTACGGTGTATCCGCGAAGCCCGAGAAACTCGGCGGATGCTCTGCGCAAGGCCTCTTCGTCTTCGACCAGCAAAACTGTCTCATTTCCGCGGAGTGCATCCGCCAAACATGATTTTGGAACTTCCAGTGTGGTCGTACGGTCTTGTACGCAGGGGAAATAGATCTTAAGGGTCGTGCCAAGTCCTGGTTCGCTGTAGACCCACACGAAACCATGATTCTGTTTGACGATGCCGTACACCGTCGCCAGGCCAAGACCGGTGCCCTTGCCCGAAGGCTTCGTGGTGTAGAACGGCTCAAAGACGTGCGCCAGATGATCGGAAGGAATACCGCTGCCAGTATCAGTCACGGTGAGGACGGCATAACGGCCCAAGGGAATGATTGCCTTTTTGTTTTCAGCGTACTGTTCGTCGAGGTGTACATTGGAGGTTTGAATGGTTAGCCGGCCACCCTCAGGCATTGCGTCACGGGAGTTCGCGGCTAGATTCATGAGAATCTGCTCGATCTGCACCGGATCCAGCCGAATTCTTCCCACGTCTTTGCCCTGTACAAAGATCAGCTCAATGTCCTCCCCGATCAGCCGGTGAAGAGTTTTGACGATTCCGCCGACCACCGGATTAATTTCAGCCACACGCAAGGCTTGCGGCTGCTGGCGGCTGAAGGCCAGCAATTGTCGTGTAAGTTGGGCCGCACGATGCGCGGCGGATAGAATCTCCTGAAGGCGGGACTGGGTCGAGCTTCCGGCTACTACGGAATCGAGCGCAAGCTCCGAGTAGCTGGTAATAATCGTGAGCAGGTTGTTGAAGTCATGGGCGACGCCTCCGGCCAGCCGGCCGATCGCGTCCATTTTTTGCGCCTGCAGCAGTTGCGCTTCGACGCGCAAGCGTTCGGTGAGATCGCGGCCATTGTAGACAAAATGCGTGATAGTGCCCGCCGAGTCCCGTATGGGACTGATGCTTTCGTCCACGTAATACAATCCGCCGGTCTTCTTCCGGTTTACCTCGATATTGCGGTAGACGTCATTCGACCGGATGGTCTCCCATAACTCGCGGTAAATGGCGGGCGCCTGCTGCCCAGACTTCAGAAAGCCCGGAGTTTGGCCCATCACTTCCTGCGGGGAATAGCCTGTAACTTTTTCGAAGGTCGGATTCACGTACTCGATAACGCCCTGATCGTCGGTAATAAAGATGATGTCTGCTGACTGTTCCACGGCACAGGAAAGCTTGCGCAATGAATCTTCCGCCAACTGCCGCTGCTGCTGGGTCGCGTGCAGGCCTAGCGCGCAACGGATCGTGCGCACCAGATTCGCCCCGTTAAGCTGCGATCTTTCCATGCAGTCATAAGCGCCCGCCTGAATAATCTCGGCGACTGCTTTCTCATCCGCATGCTCGGTCAGAAGTATGAAGGGCATCGCGCCCCTGCTTTGTAGAAAATCCGAGAGCAGTTTGGTTGCGGCGGCGTCTCCAGTTTCATGCTCAAACAAAATGAGCCCGTAGTTTTCCAACTGCAACATCGTTTTCGCTTCTGCGAGCGAACCTGCATGATCGAGTTCCGCAGGCAGAGCGCCGCGGTTGCGGTCAAGGATTTCCCGGATGAGAAAGAAATCCTCCTCCTGGCTCCCAACTAATAGAACGCGCAAGAGGGACGGTCCGGATTGTGCTGCAGTCGACAGAGGGATTCAGTCGCTCCTCTTATCACATCGGAAAGTTCCAGTCGTGGCGTTGCGTCTGGAGAAGATCGGAATCGTTTGAGATCGAGAAAAAGTGCCGTTTCAGGAAGGGAATTCATTTTGGCACCGAAAGGGGGCTGTCCGGAGATCAAAAGTTCATCTCACAACCTTCCCCGGTGTGCGCGGCAAACACTGTACGGTTGGCATCAGTTGTCGACTACTAACAGAGGACTGCTGTGTGTGTGCAGCCCGAGAGAGTTCCGAGCTAAAGAACCATTGTAGATTTCTCTCGCGGCCGGTTAACCAACTCTGAGTTCCCCCGTCTAACACCCCAAGTTGAAGTATCTCGGAGTGAGAACCCGGGAACTCCTGAGCCGTTTCCTGCGTAGTGTTAAGCAGAGTCTGTCAGACGGCGAGCGCGATTGGAGGATTTATGCAGGTGCAGCAGACCGCGAGCACACTGAAGGTCATCGGCGACCCAGGGAATGGCCATGTGCAAGAGGTGGTGCGGCAGGCCCATGAAGAGCTGCGGCAACTCATGCAGCAGCGTGCCGAAGTGATGCGCCGTATTGGCACCATCAAACAAACCATCGCCGGCCTCGCCAACCTTTTCGGAGACGATGTGCTCAGCGACGAACTTCTCGAACTCGTGGATCGCAAGAGCAGCGGACGCCAGACGGGATTTACCAAAGCCTGCCGTATGGTTCTAATGGATGCCAACCGTGCCCTTAGCGCTCGTGATGTGTGTAACCTGCTTCAGCAAAAATCCCAGCCCATCCTGGCGCGACACAAAGACCCCATGGCTTCGGTCACCACGGTGCTCAACCGTCTCGTGGCGTACGGAGAAGCGAAGCCGGTTGCACTGGAGAATGGCCGGCGCGCGTGGCAGTGGGTCGCCGAGATTGAGCCGGACTTGAAGTCAGCCTAACGCGCCCGGTCGCACGGCAGATTTTTTCCTGCCGTTCTGAGTTCTTCACTTTTGCATTATGCAGTTGCGTTCGCACTCTGCGGGCGAAGCTTCTCTCTGTCTGTTCCAACCGGCTTTCAACTCCCGCCTGCTCATACCCTTCGGGCTTTCCTCAATGTTCACGCTGGTGCAGTTTCGAGGTACTTTGGTAACTCGAATCCAAATGTCATGAACGATATCCTAGCTTGAACCTGCCCCCACGCAGATCTCATGGAGACCTGCGCGGTTTTATGTGTAACGAGGCTCGAACTATGTCCACAAAAATCGGCCACTTCGAAATTTTGAGTGAACTGGCAAAGTCCGCGACCTGCACAGTTTATAAGGCGAACGATTCTCAGACGAGTCAAACTATCGCTCTAAAGGCGATCCAGTTGTCCGCTTTTGGGGAACGTGCCGGCGAACTGGAGAAGTGTCTACTCGAAGAGGCCGAAACCACCAAGGCCTTGAGCCACTCCAACCTTGCGCCCGTTTACGGCGCAGGAGTGATTGACGGGCAATTTTGTGCGGCAATGGAATACATACAGGGCAACAGCATAGCAACCATGCTCGCCCGCAAAGAGGGGTTTTCTATCTGGGATTTGCTCGATATAGGAAGGCAGGCATGCAGCGGACTTGATCATGCGCGCTCCCACAACGTAGTTCATTTCAGTATGGAGCCCGGCAAGATCATGTGCGGCTGGGATGGCACCGTCAGGATTGTCGGATTCGGCGTATCGAGCTCAGGCAAGTTCACCGATCAAATGCCTGGCGTTCCGACGCTCCTGCACTACATGTCTCCGGAACAAATTCGCGGCGAAGCGATTGATGCGCGATCCAACTTATTCAGCCTGGGCGCAATCTTTTACGAGATGGTGACCGACCGCAAAGCTTTCGATGGAGAAGACGCTGAATTTCTTCGTCGCAGTATCGTCGAAGGCTTACCTGTGTCTCCGATGCTGGTAAATCCCAAACTCCAACCCCGGTTGAGCGATCTCATCATGAAGTCTCTCGCCAAAGATCCAGCGGCGCGCTATCAAACCGGAAAAGAATTGCTGGACGATCTGGAAAAATGCAAGGAATCGAAGCCGCAGGCGGCAAAGCCGGTGGCAGCGCAGGCCCCCGTCGTCAAACAGGCGAGTGCCGCTGCCGCTGCTACGGCCGGTTCTTCTGACGCAAAGGTTCATTCGGCGAACGCGAGCCAGAGTCCTGCTGAAAGGAAAGTCGCCGCCCCCACTGCTGCTGCGAAGGCAGCCGCATCCGCCGCGGGATGGGAAGGCCAAACCTCACCACCTGCAGCCCCCAAGCCTTTTTCCAATCCGCAGCGGCCTTCGGCTTCCATGTCCTCAAGCATACTTGATAAGCCTGCGACAGAAGCTCCTCGAGCCCCCAAAATCGCAGTAGATCCGCTGATGGCTCAGAGCACTCCGGCGCGTGGCGGCAGCAACAGCGTCAGCTTCTCGGAGATGACTGAGTTGCCTCCGCTCAAGGAAATCTACATTGCACCGCCTCCTCCGACACCTGCGGCGCCCGAACAGGAAGGTGCTGACGCAATTCCGGTTCATAAGCAGAAGGCGGACAAGCCTAAAATTCAGCCCCGCGAAGTCGCGGCGAAGGCGATGAACGAAGTGAAGAACGTTCCACCTCGGCTGATCGGATACTCCGTTGCGTTTGCAACGGCTTTAATTCTGATCGTCGCCTTGGCTCTATATCTTCATGTCAACGGCTTGAATCATGATGGCGATTCGCCCCGGCCTGCTGCCGGAACCAGTGAAACTCAGCCAGCACCGAGCCAGCGTCCTGTTGCGGTGGAGCCGGCACAATCCCAAGCGCCAGCCGATGCAGGCGATGTGCAAGCCTCCGTCCCTGAGGCTACCGCTGAACCTGAGCACACTGTAAGCGACACATCGAGGCCCAGGAATGGGCGTAGGAGATCAGCCAGTACTTCAACTGCCTTGGTCGCACCCGGACAAATGATCATTGATTCCTCGCCTCAAGGTGCGCAAGTGCAGATCGACGGGAAAAACGATCCCTCGTGGATTACTCCCTTCACCCTGTCGGGAGTGAGCGCTGGGCAGCACTCGCTCACGTTTAACAAGTCCGGCTTCGCTTCCGATACGCGAGCCGTAGCTGTGGCTTCCGGCAGCAAAGCGTCGGTTTCGACGCGTCTCGTGCAATTGGTGGCAACACTCGCGGTCAACAGCAGACCGGCCGGAGCCAATGTTTTCATCGACGGCAAAAATAGTGGCAAACTGACGCCAGCCCAAATCTCACTGGATAAGGGCCAGCACGTAGTGCTGGTGCGTAAGTCCGGTTACATTGACGAGACCACGAACGCCCAATTCGCCCTAGGCCAGATCACCAACTTCTCGCCCGCTCTGCGGCCTCTCGGGAATGCCGATGACATCCGCACCGTCGGGAAAATGAAGAAGCTTTTCGGAGGAAAAGAAACCCAGGGCATGGGCACCGTGAGTATCAAGACTCAGCCCCGGGGGGCGCAGGTGGCGGTCAATCAGCACATGTTGGAGAAGGACTCGCCCGTTGAGTTCATGCTCGATCCGGGCAACTACATCGTCGACATCACCATGAGCGGCTACGCCCCCATCCACAAAATCATCACCGTGGATAGAGGAGCGAAAGCTGTAATCGATGAGGTGATGCAGCACGATTAGGCGCGACCATCTCTGGAATGGGGGATCTTCAAGGTGGGATCCATGCCCTTAAGAAACATCTGAATCAGAGGCGTTACTGGTAGTGAGATCTATTTCGTCACTGGAGCGACCATCTGCTTGATCTTTCTCTACTACTAGAGTCGCGCAGACGAGAGTTCCATTTCCATTGGAACTTATCTCCAAGGTGCCACCGAGATGTCGCAGCCGCTCTCGCATACCGCGGAGCCCCACACCGCTTCGGCTCGACTCCCCCAGTTCCAGTTGTTTCTCCAAAGTTATACCTTTCCCGTTGTCCTGGAGGCGAATCATAAGACGGTTGCCGTCCTGCTGAATGCGTAGAGTGGCGCTGTCACTTCCGGAATGCCGGTGGATGTTGGTTAAACATTCCTGAACGATTCGAAAGATGGCGAGCTCTACGTCGTCAGGCAGCCTGCCGAAACTAGAAGGAATTTCCACATCGACTTTGATCTTGCTCCGCTCGGAGAAACCATCGACGTACCAGCGAATCGCGGAAGCTAGACCAGCAATCTCGAGAAGCGGCGGATGAAGGAGATGGGAGAGGGTTCGAATCTCGTTGGAGGCCTGTTGTACCAGCTGCGCATTTCCGAGAACGGCATTGGCCGCGATCGAGTCCAGTTTATGGGATTGGGCCTGCACTACGCCGATGTTCATGCTGATCGCGGCGAGGATTTGGCCCACGCTGTCATGCAGTTCCCGAGCTAATCTCCTTCGTTCTTCATCCTGCACTTTCATGAGGCGAGCCGAAAGGTCACGCAGACTTTCGTTGGCGGTCTTAAGTTCCGTGGTTCTTTCCTGTACCCTGGCTTCCAGGTGGTCTCGCGCGTCACTGAGGGATTGCAGCAGTTGACGTTGCTCGTCGATATTGGTATTGGTGCCAAACCAGCGCGTGACATTCCCTTCTGGATCGCGAAAGGGACTTACCCGGGTGAGGAACCAGCGGAATCGCCGGTCGGCGCCACGAATGGGGAACTCCATCTCAAAGGGAGTTCCGGTCCGAACCGATTCAGCCCATCGTTCTGTGACGAGCGGAAGCATCTTCGGATCGTGCACCAATTTCCAGCCCTCTCCTTCCATCTGATCGAAGGTCGTGCCGGTGTATTCATACCACCCGCGGTTAAACCAAAAAATGTGGCCGTCCGAATCGGCCATCCAAGCCAGCTGGGGGATTGAATTTGCCAGTGCGCGAAGTTCTTCTTCACTGCGGCGCAATTTCTCTTCGTCCGCTTTTCGGGCTGTGACGTCGCGCGTTACCGCAAGTTGCACCGTTCTGCCGGAGGAAGGATCCTGCATAGGCACGGCGTGGGTTTCCATCCACCGCGGCGTCCCCTTGAGTCCAATAATCTGAAACTCGAATTGTCCGTTATTTCCCTTGCAGACGCTCTCGTTGAATTCGATGAACTTCTCGCGAAATTCCGGCGCGATGAGCGAGTAAACACTTTGCCCAATGACGTCAGTCTCGCAACCGGCCTCCACCATTCCGCAACCAGCGGAATTCATCGCCAGCAGCGTGCCGTCCGGACCAACCACCTTCACACATTCGGGGGTGGCCTGCACGATGGCGCGGAAACGTTCTTCGCTCTCGCGCAATGCCTTCTCCGCAACCTTGCGTGAGGTGATGTCCTCAATCACGCCCACATAACGCTGCGGTTTACCAGCGGCATCCTTTAGCAAGTTAACCGTCGTCAGACTCCAAACCGAACTGCCATCCTTGCGCACGTAACGCTTTTCGTAGGCCAGGTACGAGATCTCGCCAGCGAGCAGGCGACTGGTGTTCAAACGGGTTCTCTCCAGGTCATCGGCATGCGTGACATCCAGAAAACTTAAATTCCGCAGTTCCTCAATGGAGTAACCGAGAATGTCAGAAAACTTCTGGTTCGCCTCCAGGAACTGGCCTTCGAGAGATCCCATGGCGATGCCCACTGCAGCCTGATTGAACATAGCGCGCAATCGTTCGGCATTTTCCCGCAAGGTTTCTGCCGCTCGCTTCTGTTCGGTGATGTCTAGAAAATAAACTGAAAGGCCGTCTCTCGCGGGATACGCGCGAACCTGAAACCAGGAGTTCAGCGGCGGATAGAAAGTATCGAACTCAATCTTTACTTTCTCGGTCACGGCGCGGCGAAAGTTCTTTTCCACAGGAGTGCCGACAAGATCTGGAAATTCCAGCCAGTAGTTCTTGCCGAGAAGAGTCGCCCGCGACTTGTTCAGCGGCTTGAAAATTTCCTCTGCCTGCGGATTCACGTAAGTGAGGCGCCAATCCTTATCGAATACGATAAACGCGTCGGAGATGCTCTCCAGGATGTTGGTGATGCGTTCGTTGGACTCGCGAAGTTCGCGCTCCGCCCGCTCCCGGGCCAGAAAAACGGCCTGGGCATTTTGCAGGGTGACCGAACGCAAGAGTCTCTGTTCGTTTTCGTCTGGTAGCATTTAGCGGTTTCCGAGAATGTTCTCAGCCAGATGAGTGCCTTCCACACGGGCCTTAATCTTTGCAAACGCCGTTTCACGGGTCGTTGATGTGTCATCGCTGAACGGCGCGAACCCGCAATCGTCAGTCGTGCCTAGCTGTTCGAGCGGAATATATTCCGCGGCTTCGAGCACCCGGTCACGGACTTCCTCGGGGGTATCAACGTGAGGGTCGATAGGGGAAACTACGCCCACAAACGCCCGCTGGTCTGGCTTAAGGTATTGCCGAATAATCTTCAGCACCCTCTTGCGATCTCTTTCTCCCGCCAGCGCGATGTAGAAATTTCCTGCGCGCAATTCGAACAGACTGGGCAGGAGGTCGGCGTAATCAACATCAGCGCTATGAGTCGAGTCGCGGTCGCCACCGGGACAGGTATGCACTCCGATCCGTTTACGTTCTTCGGTCGAGAACCGCGACAGCGCTAGATTGTTCAGCCCAATGAAGCTATTTAGTAGACTACCAGATGGATCGAGCTTTACTGCCAGTCGTCCCTCCGTAAAATCGATCTGCACTTTGTGAGCGCCCTTCTCGAAACACCTTCGAATCTCTATTTCATGCTCGTGCAATAGATCGTCGATAAAGTCCTGGCGTGAGTAACCGGGAATGTCTTCTGCCGGGTACATAAGGCTGAGTGCGGAGGGGGAGATAACCGCTTGTTTTAGAGGCAGATGCGCGTAGCGCTTGGCCGTGTCCAGGTAGCGATCCGCATAGACTTTGTAGCGGAATGGACCAGTTGTAAGCCTCGGCATCCGGCGAACGTGACCGGCGGAAAAAGGAATTTTGAAGCCGTCCGGCGCCGTGTTCGGTAGCCCATGCACCGAATAGGTCCAGAAGTTGTGGTACTTGCGCTGTTCTCCATCCGTAACAATGGGCGAGCCTGTTGCTTCAAACTGTTCAATCGTGTCACGAATCGATTCTTCATAAAGCGGGTTCAATTTCGGGTCCGCGAAGTCTCGGGCCATGGCAATGGCCTCAATCAACTCAACGGGTCTCGGAATGCTTCCAATGGGTTCAGTCGGGATCTTCATAAGATTAAGTTCTAGTCCACTTGCCATTTGATTCCCGTCGGCAGTCCACAATCTTTCCTAATCCGAATTTATGTACCGTCTTTCGACTCGAGGCACACGTTGGAATTCCGTAGGCCATTTATCCCTTTATTAAGAATAGCTTGTGCCGCTTACCGTTAGCACCAGCTGGATGCTCTTTCGCAGGCCGGCGAGTTCTTCCGCAGACTCTCCGACCCCAGGCTAGTCCAAGGTAAAGACAAAATCCTTTATACGACGATATGCTTCAATACGGTATTCACTGTATGCGCCGCCGGTTTCGTGCCACAAAGTACGATAGGAGACCCGAAATGGAAGGACGTGGCGCCCGCCTGATAATGCAGGTTCGGAGCCTTCGGCTGAGCCGTTCATGACCCGACAAAGGCCAACAAGAACCTAGTCCAAAGACGCGCAATGGGATGCAAGAGGGGCGAAGTTTGCGTTTGAGTAGGAAAGGGTGAACACACGAGGAGCGAGCTGTCCGGGATACAGTTTCGGATCGTTACTATTTAGGGAGTTTGAAATTCACAGTGATCTGCGTCTGAATCTCAACCGGCTCACCGTTCAGCAAATAAGGCTTGTATTTCCATTGTTTCACCGCATCGACTGCGGCATGCGAAAGCTGCGGGTCCCCATGAAGGACGGATACCGTAGAGATATCGCCATTCTTCGAAATCGTTGCCATAAGCTGTACTCCGCCTTCCACCCGCAGCCGCAGGGCATTCGCCGGATATTTTGGTTGCACTTTTTTCACCAGGAGCCCTTGCGAAACTCCCTGCGACACGCTCAGCGTCTGTAGTACCGGAGTCGGAGCTTTGCTTTGGCTGTCTATCAGATTGGGCAGGCCTCCGCCATTTCCCGCAGGAGCGATGCCGGTCAGGCTCAAAGCCGGAGCCTCGTTGGTTGCTGAGGATTTAGTCCCCGATCGCGAAGGGTTATTTTTGATCACGATCGGTTCCGCTTCTTCCTTGGTGGCTGGAGCTTTGTTTTCCGGAGCTTTGTTTTCCGCCACAGACGAAGGCGAAGGTTTCGACGATTCCGTCGTGGTGACCTTGCTGGAATGAGCTGGCGCTTTCTCTGGAGTCGCCGATGTTGAGAAGTCAGGAGCAGAAACTTGAGCACTGGGAGCCGGTTTTGGTACCTGCGGAATTGCCGCCGTTGTTTTCACCGGCGATTCGATCGCGGGAACTGGCACACTCGTATTATCTTTCGATTGACCCCAGTGCATCCAGGCTAGGTAACTGCCCACTGCAATCAGCACAATCGCGGCCGCCACTGCCAGCAGGATTTTCTTGGTTCCGGCGCCGGTAGATTCTGTGTCGCTGCCGATTGTCCCGCCAAAAGTGAACGTGGGCGCAGGCGCGGACGTTCCATAGGTCGAGGCAGCGTTTCCTTTGAGGTCCGCGGCTTTTTCGCTGACTTCGCTTCGCGGCGAAACTTTTGACGGCGTGTCTTCCGCGACAGCTTTCGGATCGCGAGCTGGAGCAGGAGCGCTGGCAGAGCCTTGTCCGAAGCCCGCCCGGCTCGGTGCTGATTCGGGCACATAAGGTTTCGCGGGAGCAGGTTCCGCGATTTTCGGCGAAGCGCTTTGCTTGCTACGTCCTTCGACGGACTCATCTCGGGTCGCAACGATATCGATCGGATCTGCGGCCGGGACGCTTGTCGACCCTTGCGCTGTGACGTTGGAGCGCTCGGGTGCGGTCAGAGGAAAGGTTGGAACTTTAGGATACGAGACGTCTACGCTAGGAATTGCGTTTCGCGAAGGTTCTGCGGAAGCAGTCGCGTCTGGCTTCGTGGGAGCCGGTGCTGTCTTTGGCACTTCATTCTTGCGCAATAGTCCGCGGGCAACGCGTAGTGTGCCTTTTGCCTGCTCCAAATTAATGGGTTTGGTGAGAACCAGGTTTGCGCCAATGCGAAAAGCCTTTGCGACTCCCGCCTGCCCCTCAACCACGGCGACCGCCAGAGAAGACTGATTGGCGCCTGTGTTGCGTGCACTCTTGAAGAGCAGCGTAGCATTCTGCTCGTTATCGCAGTCGACCACAACCGCATCGAAGTGCTCGCCCATCAACTTCTTAACGGCAGCGAAGGGTTCGGTGCAGGGAGTGACGGCGAAGTCAAGCTCGCTTAGAACTTGCGTTACGCTGCGAGCCGTCTTCTCATCAGGACAGAAGAGGAGTGCTTGATAACCCATATTAAAGTCATCGTAGGTACACCCGTAAGGCGCATCAAGTTACGGTAGTAATTCCATGGAAGCGTGTTTTCCCTTGCCAGACTTGGGGTTTCGGGCTTTCCAAATTCGGGTCGCGCCTTGCGAATAGAATGCGTGTGATGCGCATCCCTCTCTGGCTGAAGATCGTTTGGACGGTGTGGGTGATTGTCTGGATGCCGATCTACGCGCGCCAATATGGCCCGCAGAATTTTCTGTACTTCTGCGATCTCGGAAATCTTTTCATCGCCGCCGGTCTCTGGCTGGAAAGTCCGCTCATATTTTCCTGGCAAGCAACTTCACTTCTATTGTTCCAGAGCTTATTCACCATCGATTTGGTGATTGCCCTGTTCAGCGGAAGGCACTTTATTGGTGGAACGGAATACATGTTCGATCCGCAGATTAGCTTGTGGATCCGCCTGTTAAGCCTTTTTCACGCGGTGACACCGCCATTGCTGCTTTGGGCAATTTGGCGTTTGGGTTACGACGAACGAGGCTGGAAGTATCAAACGCTGACTACGTGGATTGTGGTGCCGGTGAATTATTTCTGGCGCCCGCAATATGATGTGAACTGGGCGCGTGGCCCGTTTTTTCACGAGCAACATGTATTGCCCGGACTCTTATACCTGCTGCTCTACCTCATTCTGGTTCCCGCCCTGGTTTACTTTCCGACTCACAAATTTCTTTCATGGCTCACGCAACGATGGCACGCAGCTCCCTAATCGTCTTTGCCAGTTTTTTGTCCTGCCTCATGGGTTTGGTTGCGCAGGGCGGATTCAGGCTGAGGATATTCGATTGATCCGCGCAAAGAAGAAATATGCTCGTCGGTGAAGTCGGGAAATGGCAACTGCTTGCCGTCACGCAATTCCGCTACTTTTTTTACCGCTGCTTCGGCCTTCTCTTTTTCCAGTCCTGAGTCTCGACCCAGATAGAGAGTTTGGGATGGTAGGGCGAACGCCGTTCCAGAATCCTCCACCAGATGCATAATGCGTAGCAGTAGATCCTCGCGTACGGCGGCAAACTCGTTGAAATCCTGCGTCATTACGTAACAGACAAGTTCTACATTGATCGCACTCGGGGCGAGCTCTATGAGCCGGACGCGAACCGTTTTGGTTTCGAGTTTAGGATGACTGTACAAAATCCGCCGGATTTCAGACAGCACGTAGCGCAAATGGTCGGGAGTAGTTTCCGAGCGTAAACCAAGTACGGTTTTGAAAAGAATTTTGTCGCGGCGGCTCAGATTTTCAACATTAATGGTGGCGACCGTACCGTTCGGAATTGCCAGCAGCGTTCTTTCTTCCGTGCGCACGCGAGTCGAGCGCAGTCCAATATCTTCGACAGTACCCGTGCGATCTCCGAAGCGGCAAACATCGCCAACGCGGATCACTTCGTCGCCTAGAACGGAAACGCCCCCAAATAAATTTTCAATCGTCTTCTGCGCGCCGAAGCCAATTGCCAGGCCGCCAATTCCAAGGCCGGCGAGCGCCGTGCTCATATTGAAGCCGAGAATGCCGAAGATGGTGAATACGGCCATCACGAAGACCGCGGCTTTCACAACGCGCTCGCCCAGCAACATCAGAGAACCCGTGCCGCTGTTGCCACGGGCTAACGCTCGATTCCGAACCCGCCGGAGGAACCAGCGAATCACGCGCCACAGAATCCAGTTCGCGCCAACCACGATGGCGACCGCTGTGAACTGAAAGTAGTAATGCTGTTGCAGCAGCGGCATGCCGAGATAGCCTGCCAGAACGCGGTGGACCAGGGTTCCGGCCAGTAGCCACTCCGGTCCCGAGACCGACCGCCACTGCACTAATGCCGCCTGCCCGTGGCTGCGCGCCCACCACCGCAAAGGAATTTGCAGCACCACTAACAGCAGCCATCCAGCGGCTGCCGCCATGGGAAGCATCACCAGCAATGCCAGCCACTGCCACAGCGGCATGCCAGCCAGTTCATGCTTAACCACCCACGCGGGTAATCGCGTTTCTACCCGGCGCGCCTGGATCTGGTCATAGAGTTCAGGGATTTTGCTCAGCGTCTCGGCGGAGAACAGCCAGATTCTTCCAACGTTGGGGTCGGAAACCCGAACCAGTTCCAGGTCCACCTCTGTGTGGCCGGACACCATGGTTCCCAGCTTCTGCCGGTCGGGCGCCACATCTTCCTGTGGAGTGCCTTCCGGCTGTCTGCTCGGTCGCAGGTTGCCCACAAATGCACGGTTCATCGCCACGTTCAACTTCATCGCCAGCGATTCACCCTGCGCCTGGCGGCGCGCCGGACTCATCTGGAGATATTGCGCCGCAATGCCGAAGTTGCCCGATTGCGCTGCTTCGAGAAATCCGAAAACCGTTCCGGAGGGAGTTTCACGTCCCAGGGGGTCGTTCCCAGTTTTTCCGGGAGGATTTGCCGTTGCCTTTGGTTGCAGAATCTGACCGAGTTGGCTATGCGCGAGGGGCGGCAGGCAAACCGCGAGACCAATAGTTAAAACAACGATGGCTCGTGAAAATGTACGCATGAATTTTTTCTGCACGCCGGCTTCGTGGGGTCGCCCGAGCATCCTTGACGAACTCGGGTCAAATGAAAAGTTTATTGTAGCGGAACGGTCGGGTGCGAACGAACTCACGCCTCGCGTGGCCGCCGCAGCCGCGTCGACGGGCATTCCAAACGTATTAACACAATCATCCCCGCTTGGGCCTGAACACATGCGTGCTTGTTCCGAAGAAAACTTCGGCGGATTCCATCACCGTTTCCGAGAGTGTCGGATGCGGATGAATCGTCATGGCCACGTCGCTGGCCAAGGCCGCCATTTCAATGGCGAGCACTCCTTCGGCGATCAGTTCCCCCGCTCCCGCGCCCACAATTCCCACACCCAACACGCGTTCCGTCTGCGGGTCGACGATTAACTTGGTCATTCCGTCGGGACGGTCAATCGTCACGGCGCGTCCTGATGCCCCCCAGGGAAACTTAGCAACTCTGATTTCGCGCTTTTCTTTTTCAGCCTGCGTTTCCGTCAGGCCGCACCACGCAACCTCCGGATCAGTAAACACCACTGCAGGAATCGCATTGGGTTCGAACGCCACTTTATGCCCGGCAATGGCTTCCACCGCGACTCGTCCTTCATGCGACGCTTTGTGCGCCAGCATAGGTTCGCCTACCACGTCGCCAATTGCGTAGATCGCTGGATCTGCCGTTTGCAGTTGCTTGTTGACCTCGATGAAGTGGCGCGAGTTGACCTGTACTTGCGTCTTTTCAAGCCCTGGAATCTCCGAGTTCGGTTTACGTCCCACCGAAACCAGCACACGGTCAAAAGTCTTCTCCCGGTTATTCTCCTGCACTGACTGGCCTTCGAACTTCGCGCGTATTCCTGTTCCATCTTCCTTTAGCGAAGCGACAGTCGTGTTCAGCAGAATGCCCTCAAACATTTTCTCCAACCGCTTGTGCAGGGGCAGAACCAGATCGCGATCCGCCCCCGGCAGTAGCCCCGGTAACATTTCGACCACCGTCACGCGCGTGCCTAGCGCCGCATACACCGAACCTAATTCCAGACCGATATAACCGCCACCGACTACAAGAAGACTGCCTGGAATGTCTTCCAGATTTAGAGCCTCAGTCGAATCCATCATGCGCGGCGAATCCAGCTTAAGTGCGGGAATGATGGCAGGCCGCGAACCTGTCGCGAGAATGATTCGGTCAAAGGTTAATGTTGTTTCGCCAGCGTCTACTTTGGTAATTCGCAGGCTGTTTGAATTCTCAAACGCGGCGCGGCCCTGAATGTATTCCACCTTTCGCTGCTTGGAAAGCTGTCCCAGCCCGCCGGTAAGTTTCTTGACGACATTTTCCTTCCACCCACGCAACCGCGACAAATCGATCTTCGGGACAGGGAACTCGATTCCCCAATTCTTGGCTTGCTGGGATTCCTCGATCAACTTGGCGACATGCAGCAGTGCCTTCGAAGGAATGCAACCGCGGTAGAGGCAAACGCCGCCGGGATTCGCTTCCGGATCGATCAGAGTAACTTGGATGCCGAGATCTGCGGCGAGGAATGCGGCGGCGTATCCGCCCGGTCCAGCGCCTACTACTGCGAGGCGCAGGTTGTTAGTTCGTTCGTTCGGCGGTTGGTTAAGAGGTTCGTTCATGAAGTGGCTTTCTTTGGGATTGGTGCTTGCGCGCCGCCGCTATCCTTGCACTGAAAGCAGGAAAGGCTGCTCGAATGCCTCTGCGATCCAACGCAGAAAGCGCGCGGCGTCGGCGCCGTCAATCAGGCGATGATCGTACGAGAGCGAGAGCGGCAGTATCAGCCGCGGCTCAAATTTACCGCCAATCCATTCCGGCTCCATACGCGACCGCGAAAGTCCCAAAATCGCAACCTCGGGATGATTCACGATTGGCGAAAAGGCTGTGCCTCCGATGCCGCCGAGGTTGGTGATGGTGAAGGTCCCGCCTTCCATATCCGCGAGTGTAATTTTCTTGTCGCGTGCTTTCTGTGAAAGCTGCGACAGCTCAACCGCAAGCTCGACGATATTTTTCTTATCCACATCGCGGATCACGGGGACCAGCAAGCCACGATCGGTATCGGCCGCCACTCCGATACTGATGTACTGCTTGTAGATGATTTCCTCTTTCTCCATATCGATGGTGGCGTTGAATTGCGGAAACACTTTGAGTGCCGCGGCGCAAACCTTCAAGGCAATCGCAGTCACAGTCATCTTGCCCCCGGCTTGCTCGGCCTTAGGAGCGAATCGCGCGCGCAACTGTTCCAGTTCGGTGATGTCGGCGCGGTCGTGCTGCGTGACGTGGGGAATGGTGTTCCATGATTCCGCGAGATGTTCTGCCGTCTTGCGGCGAACTCCACGCATCGAAACGCGCTCGATCTTTCCCCACTTCGCGAAATCAGGAAGCTTGGGAGCGGCGAAATGTCCGGCGCGAGCCGGCACTTGCATGGTCGCAGCAGACAAAGCGGCCTTGGCGTGGGCCTTGACGTCATCTTCGCTGATGCGTCCGCCAGGCCCAGTGCCTTTGACTTCATAGATGTCGACGCCGATTTCGCGAGCCAGGCGGCGAGTGTGTGGCGCGGCAGGCACAGGGCTCCGGTGTTCGGTTCCCGCCACCTTGCCCAGTTGCGCAGGCATAGAGAACGAAGCGGGAGCCGACCGCGGCTGGTCGGGAGGAAGCGCCTGCTCCTCGGTTTTTCCTTCGGCGCGAATCGCTGCCTGAAATGCAAGTCGCGCCCCATGCTGACCGGAAACGTGTTCAACTGGCTGTCTCTGCGGACGAGCAGGCTCAGCTACTGATGCTGCTCCGCCCTGAAGAGTAAAAATCACCTGTCCGACTTTAATCTTCTCGCCTTCTTTGACTTTTACCTCATTCACAATGCCGCTGACGGATGAGGGAACTTCAACCACAGCTTTGTCAGTTTCGAGTTCCATGACCGGCTGTCCCTCGGAGACTTTTGCTCCGGGAGCGATCATCAGACGAACCAGGTCGCCTTCGGAAATGTTTTCGCCAAGTTCTTGAAGGCGGAATTCGGTGGATGCCGGAGCATCCGTAGATCGGTTCCGTCGCGGCGTTGCCTGAGATTCCGGTTGAGGGGCGGGAACCTGTTGCGGCTTAGCAGCGGCGGCCGTTGTCCCACTTGAACGTTGCGCGGGCTCAGGTCTGGGGGGAGGCGCAGGTTCTTGCTGGCGCGCAGCCTCCTTCGCATCCACTGCCGAAGCTCCATTGTTATCCGCGGTGAAAATTACCTGGCCCACTTTAATCTTGTCGCCTTCTTTGACCAGCACTTCCTTGATGGTTCCGCTGACCGACGAAGGAACCTCCACCACGGCCTTGTCGGTTTCAAGTTCCATAATGGCCTGGCCTTCGCTGACCGTGGCTCCGGGCGCAACCATCAAACGCACCAGGTCGCCTTGGTCAATATTCTCGCCGAGTGCAGGAAGTTTGAATTCGATCACTGATTCCATTCCTTATTGATTCGAACGCGATTCTTGATTAACTGATGGCCGGATTTGCTTTTTCTGCGTTGATCCCGAGTTCGCCTATCGCCCGCTTTACAACGTCGATGCCAATTTTCTTCTCGCGTGCCAGCGCTCCCAGGGTGGCCAGCACGATGTGCTTGGCGTCCACCTCAAAGAAGTTGCGCAGCGCCGCGCGGCTTTCGCTACGCCCGAAGCCGTCGGTTCCGAGAGAAACAAATTGTCCTGGAACCCACTTGGCCAGGGATTCCGGCAACACCTTCATGTAATCTGATGCGGCGATAAAGGGTCCGGGCGCATCTTTCAAAGTCTGAGTGACGAAGGGCATTTTCGGCGATTCGCCGGGGTGCAGCATGTTCCAGCGTTCGCAGTCGTTGGCATTTCGATACAGCTCCTTGTAGCTGGTTACGCTCCATACATCGGAGGCCACTCCGTATTTTTCTTTGAGAATGGTCTGCGCCTTCAAAACTTCGTACATGATGGTCCCGCTGCCCAGCAATTGCACGCGCAGGTTTTGATCGGGCGCGTCTGATGTGTTGAAGCGGTACAGACCCCGCAATATACCTTCCCGGACGTTTCCTTCCTTCGGCATCTCGGGCATTGCGAGAGGCTCGTTAGTCACCGTGAGGTAATAGAAAATCGATTCCTGATCCACATACATGCGCTTGATGCCATCTTGAATGATGATGGCAATTTCGTATGCGAATGCCGGATCGTAGGCGACTAAGTTCGGAACTGGCAAAGCGAGGACATGGCTATGGCCGTCCTGATGCTGCAGTCCTTCGCCGGCCAGGGTGGTTCGCCCGGCGGTACCGCCGACCAGAAATCCGCGGCATCGCATATCTGCGGCCGCCCAGATCAAATCGCCGATACGCTGAAAGCCGAACATCGAGTAGTAAATAAAGAATGGAATGGTGTTGATGCCGTGATTCGCGTAGGCGGTGCCGGCTGCGATGAACGAACACATCGAGCCCGCTTCGGTAATGCCTTCCTCAAGAATCTGCCCATTCTTCGCTTCCTTGTAATAAAGGAGCGTGTCCATATCCACGGGCTCGTAGAGCTGCCCGACGCTTGAGTAAATGCCGACCTGTCGAAACAAAGCTTCCATGCCGAAGGTGCGAGCTTCGTCAGGAATGATCGGAACGATGAGCTTGCCGAGTTCCGGATCGCGAAGAAGTTTCGCCAGCAAACGGACGAAAACCATGGTGGTAGAGGCTTCGCGGCCGTCGGTACCTTTGTAGAATTCTTCAAAGTGCGCTTCGGGGACAGCCTTCATCGGTGTGGCCGACACTTTTCGCTGCGGCATGTAGCCGCCAAGACGTTCACGGCGCGCCTGCATGTATTTTATTTCGGCGCTGTCGTCGGAAGGACGGTAGAAGGGCGCGTTGTGCAGTTCATCGTCCGGAATTGGAATTCCGAAACGTGAGCGGAACAACTCCAGCTCTTCTTCGTTCAGTTTTTTCTGCTGGTGCGTAATGTTCTTGCCTTCGCCAGCCTCGCCCAAGCCGTAACCCTTGATCGTCTTGGCGAGAATGATTGTCGGAGAGCCCGTGTGATCCACTGCCGCTCGATACGCGGCGTGCACCTTGATAGGATCATGTCCGCCCAAACGCATGCGGGCGAGTTGCTCATCGGAAAGATGCTCCACCATCTTCAGAAGGCGCGGGTCAGTTCCGAAGAGATTCTGCCGGAAGTAGGCTCCGCTCTCGACAAAATATTTCTGATACTGTCCGTCGCTGATTTCACCCAGTCGCCTTACCAGGATGCCATCGCGATCATTGCGAATCAGACTGTCCCAATCCGATCCCCAAATGACCTTGATAACGTTCCATCCTGCGCCGCGGAAGATGGCTTCGAGTTCCTGAATGATTTTTCCGTTGCCGCGCACCGGACCATCGAGACGCTGCAGGTTGCAATTCACGACGAAAATCAAATTATCGAGATTTTCGCGCGAGGCCAGCGTGATGGACCCCAGCGACTCAGGTTCGTCCATTTCCCCGTCGCCAAGGAATGCCCAGACCTTGCCGCCGGTTGACTCCTTAAGGCCGCGATTCTCCAGATAACGGATGAATCGCGCGTGATAGATCGCCTGAATTGGGCCGAGGCCCATGGACACGGTAGGGAACTCCCAGAAATTCGGCATCAGCCACGGATGCGGATAAGAACTTAAACCGCCACCCGGATTCAACTCGCGACGGAAATTTTCCAGCTTCTCCTTCGGGATGCGGCCCTCGAGATAGGCGCGCGCATAAATTCCCGGTGCTGCATGGCCCTGAAAATAAACGAAGTCTCGGTCGCCGCTCTCAGTTTTGGCCTGAAAAAAATGGTTAAAAGCAACTTCGTACAGCGTGGCCGCAGAAGCGAAAGTAGAAATATGCCCGCCAATGCCCTCCTGAATTTTATTGGCGCGCACGACCATGGCCAGCGCGTTCCAGCGCACCAGGCTTTTGATGCGTCGCTCCATCTCCTGACTTCCAGGGAAGGGCGCTTGTTGCGGAGAGGCGATCGTGTTTTGGTAAGGGGTGGTCGCCGAGAAAGGAAGATTCACTCCAGCAGCGCGGCGGGCGTGCAGGGCCAGTTGCTGCAGCAATCGTCCGGCGCGAACCGGCCCTCCCTGCGACAGCACATAGTCCAGCGAGTCGACCCACTCCCTTGTTTCCAATACCTCTTGACCGTCAGTTTCCGTCTGAGCCACGTCTGATCTCTCCGTTCGATTGTGCCGAATACTCCATGATATGCAATTGCGCGAAATTTTGCTGGACGAAGGTCGATGTCCGAACGTTCTACAATGCTTTAGCTAGTGACGGACGTCGGTGTCGGCTGATCGATTTGGACGCCTTGTCTCAGGAGACCTAATGTTGCGGCTCGCGCTGATTGCGGTAGCGGTAGTGATCGCAGTAATTTTGATTCCGCGCTTATTCTCGGGGACCCGAGCTCCAGAGTCGGGCGCCAGCGCGCCCGACTTCACTCTGGCCTCACAGGAAGGTTCTTTCATTAGCTTGAAGGACTACCGAGGCAGTTGGGTCGTCCTTTACTTTTATCCGAAAGATCAGACGCCAGGTTGCACGCGGGAAGCTCACAACTTTCAAATGGACCAGACCAAGTATGCCGAACGTCACGCAGTTGTCCTGGGAGTGAGCGTGGACAACATCGACTCGCACAAAAAATTCTGCGCGAAAGAAGGACTGAACTTCAAACTGCTCGCCGATACAGATGGTAAGGTGAGCCGGAGTTATGGTTCGCTCACCAATTTTGGAGTGGTGAAATTTGCCGCTCGTCACACTTTTCTTATCGACCCTAACGGAAAGATTGCCAAGGCGTATACCAGCGTCGATCCCGCGCGGCATAGCGAAGAAGTGCTGGCGGCTTTGGATCAGATGCGAAAATAGTTGCGCGTTAGCCAATGTAAACTAATTACATGGCAACCGCGGTACGGCAATCGGGGATGGAGGAGCCTCCCCGGCAGCCAGTGGATTACCGCTTCCCGCCCGGCTTTCAGCGGAACCTGCTTTGGTTTGCGCTACGCAAGTTCCGTCCGGTCAATCCCATTGTTCTCTTCCAGCAGCTCGCCGACACCTACGGAGACATTGCGCACTACAAACTCGGCCATCGCCACATTGTTTTTCTCAATCATCCTGAATACATCCGCGAAGTGCTGGTGGTTCAGAACGATAATTTCATTAAGGAACGCACCGTACAGCGAACCAAATTGCTGCTCGGCGAAGGCATGATCACCGCTGAAGGAGCGGCACATCGGGCGCAGCGGCTAGCGGCGCAACCTGCATTTCATCGTCAACGGATTGTTGAATACGCGGGCATCATGGTCGAAGAGGCTGCCCACATCCGCGATTTGTGGCGTGCTGGAGAGCAGCGAGACATTGCCGCGGACATGATGCACCTGACGCTCAACGTGGTGGCCCGCACCTTGTTTGCAACCGACTTGCGGCAGGAAGTATACGAACTGGCAGCGGCCATCAATCGCATCATGGGCCTTTACAATTTTCTGATCATGCTGCCGGCCGCGGAGTGGCTCGTGCATTTCCGTCCGCCCGGCTTGGCGGCATTCGTGCGGGCGCGGAACAGAATCGATGCTGTCGTCTATCGCATGATCGACGCGCATCGCCAGAGCGGCCTCGATCGCGGAAGCCTGCTGGATCTCATGCTCGCGGCTTCCCCCGGCAACGATGAAGAATCGAGCCAGTCTCTTCGCGATCAGGTAATTACGATTTTTCTCGCGGGGTACGAGACCGTCGCCAATGCGCTCTCATGGACATGGTATTTGCTTTCGCAGAATCCAGATTGCGAACTCAAGTTTCACGGCGAAGTTGACAGCGTTCTCGCAGGAAACCCTCCCGCTTTTGAAGATGTTCCCCGCCTGCGCTACACGGAAAACGTGATGGCGGAGTCGCTTCGACTCTTTCCTCCGGCCTGGGCCATGGGCCGTTATGCCCGCAACGACTTCTCGCTGGGAGATTATTTTCTTCCCGCACGAACCACTGTGCTGATCAGCCAGTTCATCACGCACCGGGATCCGCGATATTTCCCCGATCCGCTGCGCTTCGATCCCGAGCGATTTTCTCCGGAAGCCAAAACTCGGCGCGCGAAATTTACTTACTTTCCCTTTGGCGCGGGCGCTCGGCAGTGCATCGGAGAATCGTTTGCCTGGATGGAAGGCGTCCTTGTTCTGGCGACGCTGGCGCAGAAATGGAAACTTCGATTGGTTCCAGGACACCCGGTCGAGCCCCAGCCGCTGATCACGCTACGCCCGAAGTACGGAATGCGTATGACAATTGAGTCGCGCTAATCCGGGCTGTAATTTTCACCGCTACCGGGATTGTTACTGCTGAGTGACGCATGTTCTGCTGGGATGACCGCAGACGGTATCTCGACTCGGAATACCGAGCCGCTTCCCAGTTCGCTCTTCACGGTGATCGTCCCCTTATGTCGTTTGACGATCCACTGCGCAATAGCCAGCCCTAAGCCGGCGCCGCCAAGTTCCCGGCTGCGCGCCTTGTCGACCCGGTAAAAACGTTCGAAAATCCTGATTTGATCTTCGGGCGCAATGCCCATGCCCGTGTCTTCGACGCTCACTAAAATATTGCCCTGGTTCTGCTCAGCCGAGAGCGTCACGGTTCCGGGCGCAGGCGTGTACTTGAAAGCATTATCGAGCAGAATATCGATGACGCGGCGCAGGGCGTTCTCATCTCCCATGACTGGGACGTGCTCAACGTCAAGGTGCTCTTCGAATTTCAAGTTCCGCAGGGATGCAACCTGGGCCCACTTCGAAGTGGATTCCTTCAAAAGCTTGAGCAGGTCGAGAGGATGAATGTTGAGGACTTCGCTCCCTGAATCCGCGCGAGCCAAGGCCAGGAGCTCCTCGACCAGTTTTGCAGTGCGATCGGCCTCCAGAAGAATATGCAGCAGAGCTTCGCGGTATTCCTCCTGGTTGCGCGAGCGCCGCAAGGCCAGCTCGGCTTCAGTGTGTATGAGAGAAATGGGAGTTCGCAATTCGTGCGAAGCGTCCGCTGTGAACTCGGTAATGCGCAGGAAGGCCGACTCGATCCTGCCCAGCATTTCGTTCAGGGTATCGGACAGCCGTTGCAACTCGTCTCCGGTATGCAACTTCTCGAGGCGGCTGCTGAGATTGTGGCCGGAAATGGTTCGCGCGGTCCGCGCCAGGGCGTCAACCGGAGCCAGGGCTCGCCGACTCAGCCAATAGCCGACCGCAGACGCGCCCAACAACAGGAGCGGCGCAAACCATAGCAGGTATCTGAGGAAATCATCGAGCGTTTCCATTTCCTCGTGCATGGGGTGGCCGATTTGAACGATATAAACGTGGTCACCCGCGATCATTTTCTTGCTGATGAAACGGAAGCGCCGCTGCGCCAACTTACGATTTTCATAGCGAGGCTTTCCGCGCTGATCGACCGGAAGCGGCGGGAGGGGGTGTTCTTCAAGAAATCGCGAACGATAAATCAAGTTGCCGGCGGCATCGCTGATTTGCAAATAGTCTTCGGAGCTCTCAATCTTGTAGTCCTCGCTGATTTCCGCCTTTAACTGGGCCGTTGAGATATTTTGCCGCGCCTGCAGGAATCGTTCCAGATCCGCAGCCTGTCCCTGAAGAGCTTGATCAGCGATGTCGTACAAGTTCTGGCGCAGGATGAACCACATGCCCGCGCCAAAAATAAGTTCAGCCAGCAGAAAAATCGCCAGGTACCATAGCGTCAAACGCAAGCCGATGGAGAGCCGTTTCACGCCGCAGGCTCCTGGCGAATCATGTAACCAACTCCGCGCACCGTAAGGATCAGCTTCGTCATGCCGTCGCGATCTACTTTGTGGCGCAGAAGACGGACGAAGGCATCGAGGGTATTTTCCTCGATTTCGCGATCGAAGCCCCAAACCGATTCGATCAGCGTATTTCGAGGAACCACCTTGCCGGCTCGATACATCAAGCGCTCGAGCAGACTGTATTCGGTGCGAGTCAGGCTGATGGGAACTCCGGCGCGAGAAACTTCGCGGGATTCCGGATCGAGAACGAGATCACCAACCTGCAGACGATTCTGCGGCCGCGAGGTTGCGCGACGCTGTAGAGCCCGCAGGCGTGCCAGCAGTTCATTGAAAGTGAATGGTTTTGTCAGATAGTCATCGGCGCCCGCGTCCAGTCCGCGCACTACATCGGGAACGGAATCCTTGGCGGTAAGCATGAGCACCGGGGTGGCGATTTTTTCCTGGCGAAGCCTCTTGGCGAGCTCAAAGCCGTTCATCTTCGGCAGCATGACGTCGAGCACAACGGCGTCAAATTCGTAAGCGTGGGCCAGTTCCCAGCCTTCGCCGCCGTCCGAAGCACAGGTCACGTTGTGACCTTCTTCAGTCAGGCCGCGGCGCAGCAGTTCCAGCATTCGAGGTTCATCTTCGACCACAAGAAGCTTCACAGGGTTGGTTTACCACACTCCGGCCTCAAGACTGTGTGGATTCCACATCCTATTTATTCATCTTGATCTGAAGATTGAGTGAAAGGGATCAAGTAGACCTCTGATGTGGGACAGGCGACGGCTGAGTGCTGCGGTATACTTACGCGGATAATCCGATTTCGCTGTGGCGCACTTGACCAAGCCGTGCGAAACAGCTTGTGAAGCAGTTGAGATGCCCATTTCTTCCGACAGGTCCCTGTCACTCACCTCCATAGGACGCTGTGTAGTGTCCTCTCTATTATTGTTGTGTTTGACCCTACCACTCGTCGCCGCAGCCCAGTCGGCGAGCCAACCTTTGAGTGCTCGGATTCGGGCAGCTCAGAGCGCTCTCGGTGCGGGCGATTTCTCGCGCGCTGTACTAGAGTTCGAAAAGGCTCGGCAGTTGTCCCCGGAGAATCTAGAGGTCAATCGCGGGCTCGTCCTCAGTTATCTACAGTTGGGACAGCTCGGTGACGCGCAACGAGTCGCAGAGTTTGCCGTGACGCGATGGCCGCGCGATGTCCAGTTGCAACATTGGCTCGGGCTTGTTTATTTCAAGCAGGGGCAAGGCGAAAAAGCATTATCGGCGCTAGAGCTTTCTCAGAGTCTGAGCCCAAAGAGTTCAGATATTCACTTCGACATAGCACTGGTACATCTGTCGCGGGATCAATATACGGCGGCCGCGAATGAACTTGAGAAAGCTATCGATCTTGATCCGAATGCCGCGCTTCCCCATGTGTTGTTGGGGCGCGCCTATCAGAATTCCAATCGCACCTTAGAGGCAATTGGTCAATTTCAAACGGCTCTACGTTTGGAACCGAACATCCCCTTGGGCCACTACCATCTTGGCTTTGCCTATGCCAGTCTGGGCCGTAACCGCGAGGCCATTGCTGAGTACCAGAAAGAGATTGTACGCACTCCAGACAACGCTTTGGTTCTTTATCATCTTGGCCACTGCGAGCTCGACGCAGGGGCGTGGAAGTCCGCGGCCGCGCACTTGAAGCGCGCACTTGAAGTTGATCCGAAAAATTCAGATGCGTCCTATGATCTGGGTAAAGCTCTGTTATCGGACGGCCAGTGGGAAGAAGCGGTTCCCGCGTTGCGTAAAGCAGCTGAACTAAAGCCCGACGATCCCAATCCCCACTATCAATTGGCGCGGGCGCTCGAAAAGGCTGGAAAGAAAGAACAGGCTCAGCAGGAGTTTCAGATTTTTGCCGCGCTGAAGAAAGCGCAACCCGCAACCGGAGGCATGGCGACGGGAACGATCCAGTGATGCCCGGGCTCAGTTGGCTCAAGCTGACAGTAGGCGCTGCAATTCTGGCGGTAACATTACTGCCCATTGCTGCTCAGTCGCAGGCCCATCATTCATCCCCCGCCACTGTGTCCAGCCAAAATAAGAATAATAAGGACGCGGCCTCGCACTTGGTTACGTTCGCGGATGTAGCGAGGATCGCCGGAATCGATTTTCATCTTACCTGCGGCGGTCCTGACAAGCGCTACATCCTGGAGTCGATGTGCGGCGGCGTTGCCGTCTTCGATTACGACAATGACGGCTGGATGGATATCTTTCTGGTGGACGGTTCCACGCTTGCTGACTTGCGCGACGAAAAGTGTCACGCTGGCAAGCTCTACCACAACAATCACGACGGTACCTTCACCAACGTTACGGCAAAGTCGGGCTTGGCTCACTGCGGGTGGGGGTTTGGAGTAGCGGTCGGCGATTACGACAATGACGGCTGGGAAGATCTCTACATTACTTATCTGGATGGGGCAGTCCTTTATCACAACAATCACGACGGCACTTTTAGTGATGTGACGGCGAAGGCAGGGGTTGGCAACCCAGGTCGATGGGGAACCAGCGCGGCCTTTGGCGATTATGACAATGATGGCAATCTCGATCTTTACGTCGCCAACTATGTCGACCTCGATCTTCAACACCTGCCGGAGTTCGGCCAGGGATCTTTCTGCCAATATCGCGGGATCCCAGTCTCCTGCGGTCCCCGCGGATTGAAGGGCGGACGCGACCGCCTGTATCACAACAATGGAGACGGAACCTTCACGGACGTGACGGAGAAACTCAACATCGATCCAAACTCTTATTACGGTCTCGGCGTGCTCTGGCTGGACTATGACTTGGACGGGTGCCTCGATCTCTACGTCGCCGATGATTCCTCTCCCAGCATGCTGTATCACGGCGACTGCAAGGGCGGCTTTACCGAAGTCGGAGTGCAGGCGGGAGTGGCGTACAGCGCCGATGGTCGAGAGCAGGCTGGCATGGGCGTTGACTCAGCCGACTACGACCATGATGGTTGGCCCGACATTGCCAAGACTAACTTTTCCGACGACACCAATAATCTTTTTCACAACGATCACACTGGCGAATTTACCGACCTCGCCGGGCCTACGAACTTTGGGCCTCTGAGCGTTCCCTTTCTTGGTTTCGGGGTCAAGTTTCTCGACATCGACAACGATGGATGGAAAGATATTTTTGTCGCTAATGGGCACGTGAATCCGCAGGTCGATCAGTATTCCTTTGGTGTTACGTACGCCGAACGCCCGCTGCTGTTCAGGAATCTTGGCAGCGGAAAGTTTGAGGAGATCGGCCTGAGTGCGGGAGCGGCGCTCACTCATCGTTATGTGGCTCGTGCAGCTGCAGCCGCTGATTTCTTCAATGATGGTAGGGAGGGATTGCTAGTAAGCGTGTTGGACGGTGCTCCTCTGCTCCTTCGCAATCAAAGCCGCCAACAAGGTCATTGGTTGCGCATCAAGACAGTTGGTGTGCGCTCCAATCGTGACGGCTTTGGTGCCCGCGTCGAGGTAAAGGCCGGCACGCTCGCTCAAGTTTCAGAAATGCGGACCAACTCAAGTTTTCAATCTGCCAGTGATCCTCGACTGCACTTCGGCTTGGGTGCCGCGAATCATGTCGATTCCATCGTCGTGCGCTGGCCCTCCGGAATCATCGACCGGATCGGCCCTCAAAATGCCGATCAGCAGCTAGTCATTGAGGAAGGGAAAGGTGTCGTTTTACAACCGCCGATCGCACCCCGAAAGACGCCTTCTCGCTCTTCGCAGTACCAACGGAAGCACTCCAAATTCTGATTCTCCGGATCGAACGAACTGTTGCCCGAGCCGCAGTATCGAGTAGGATTCTCTCTTCTACTCCACTCCTGTAACTAGCCTCGCATACTTGCAAGTGATTGATTCTATTGCTGAAGTGGTCTCGTCGGACCCAATCCTGAGGTTTTCCAGTAAGAATTCTTAACGTCCGACCGCCATTAATTCTATTTGGACTAAGACTGCAAGCGGCGAAGCCTCCACCATGAAGAGACTTACATTTCTAAACATTTCTTGACAGTCGTCATACATTAAGAGCAAAATGCGGCCCACTTAACAATGATGTGTGATGGTGGTCACACATCCATGTGTTTGTCTAGGTTCTTGGGTTCCGAGTGATCGACGTTGACATCTTGTGCGAGGGTAAGACAATGACGAAGCTGCAGTTCTGCATGATTTCGTTGTGTATTTTTTTGCTGACGCTGAGCGCGATGGCGCAGATTCAAAACGGCCAGTTCTCTGGTACGGTCACTGACGCCTCCGGCGCCGCAGTTGCTGGTGCGAAGATCACCATCACGAACCAGGCGACGAACTTCTCAGTAGACACCACTACAAATGGAACCGGCAGTTACAGCGCCAAGGAGCTTCCAGTCGGCGTCTACAAAATCACCGTTGAGCATCCCGGCTTCAAGACATACACAGATAACGGCGTGAACCTCGACCCCGGGGCCATTCTTCGGGTTGACGTGAAGATGCAGTTGGGCCAGGCGCGTGAAGTGGTCGAAGTTACAGGCGAAGCCGCGACGGTTCAAACTGAAGACGCAAGATTGACTTCGACGATTGGCGCCGCACAAATTAACAACCTTCCGTTGAACGGCCGTAACGTTTTTGACTTGATGCAGCTTAATGCGGGCGCCGTGAACGTGGCAGGAGTTGACTTTGAAAATGGACACAATACCGTAGTCAACGGGGTGCGCGAAGACTTCAACGGTTTCCTGATCAACGGCGTTTCCAATAAAGGGTTGAGCGGCGGCGTGGTGAACACGCCGATCCAGGACACTGTCGAAGAGTTCCAGCAATTAGGGCTGAATATGTCGGCGCAATACGGCAACAGCGCTGGCAGCACCGTCAACCTGGTGACCAAATCGGGCACCAATCAGTTCCACGGCAGCGTGTGGGAGTACCTTCGCAACTCTGCGGCCAACGCAAACGATTTTTTTCTGAACCAGCAAGGTGTGGCGCGACCTGCGCTTCGTTGGAATCAGTTCGGCTTTACCTTCGGCGGACCGATTAAGAGAGACAAGTTCTTTTTCTTTGCCTCTTATCAAGGAAGCCGTTTCACAACGGTGGGAACTCCGTCGCCGGTTGTCGTCGAATCGCAGGCCTGGCGGGATGCGGTAATACAAGCGGACGCGAATACGGGAGTGAATTCCGTGGCGGCGGTCCTCTACGGTGGTTTCAAGCCTAGTGTGGGTGGGACGCCGTTGTACACGATCGATTGCTACATCACCGGAGCGAACTGCCCTGCGGGAACATCTGGGCCCCTAACGGACAGCGGATTAAACAGCTATGAGGCGTACAACTGCGTGGCAAACACCACCCCGGCCATCGCCGCAAGATTCCAATCTATCCTGGGCGTCCTTGCAAGTGACGACTACTCCAAGTGCACATCGGGGGCGCCCGCGCTACAGCCCGGCACGATCAGTCGTTCGGCCGCTGGTTCTGCTCTGGTCATCCAGAACTCGAGCGTATCCCTATTCAAATCACAAACTGGGAGTGGCATCAATCAAAACCTGTTCAACGGCAACGAGGCTACCTTGCGCCTCGATTACAACTGGAATACCAAGAACCGCTTGTCCGTAAACTATAACGATGCGCGGACCACAGATGGCTTCGGTCCCTGCGCTCCTTCTTGCACCCGCGGCTTTACCAATCCGATTAAAGGCCGGACGCCGAACGGTCAATTTAGTTTTGTCCACACCTTTAGCCCAGCTATTTTGAACGACTTCCGGGCAGGTTATACCCAGAACGTCAGCCTCATCAATACCGCCCAAGGCGGAGTCCCCTCGACCAGTTTTGACGACGCTTCCGTTGGTTTCGGTTCCTACAGTGGGTATCCGCAGTTCTTCAAGGAGAATGTCTACAGCTACTCCGATATGGTGGCAATTACCCACAGCAAGCACAACATAAAGATCGGAGTCGATTTCCGGCGCAACATTGAAAACAGCGAGTTCAACGTCGCGCGCCCGTCTTACTATTTCAACGATCCCCTTTTCTTCGCAGCGGATGCTCCGTACTCTGTGTCAGCCGGCGTCAATCCGGGGATTTGTGCGCCTCCTTGCTCGCAATCGACGATTCAGCAACTGATCGCGAGCAATGCAACTCCCAGCGCGAACCTGCAAAGCAACGTTCGGCACTGGCGGAACCTGGAGATGGGAGCTTACTTCCAGGATGATTGGAAGGTTACGAAGCGCCTGACTCTGCAGCTAGGCCTGCGCTATGACCTTTACAAGCGTCACACCGAAGAGAACAACCTGGCTACCACTTTCGTCCTGGGACCGGGAAATAATCCGATCCAAGGGGTGATCAGCGCTAACGCCCCGGCGGGCAGCCCCGGCTGCGATAGCAACGCTGCACAAATGGCTATGGCGCAGCTGGCGGGTGTCTGTGGGCAAGGCGGTTTTGCGGCAGCTTCCACGCTGGGTAAAGGCCGGTACAAGGATTTCGGCCCTCGCGTTGGTTTTGCCTTGGACGTATTTGGCAATGGCAAGACTTCGTTGCGAGGCGGCTTCGGATTGGCTTATGAGGGCACGCTCTACAACCCCCTTTCCAACTCGCGCTGGAACCTGCCGTACTACTCATTCAATAACGTCAGCAATTTCGTAGGCGGCGACGTAAACAGTGTCGTGTATGGTCCAACCGATTGCACCGGAGCAGGTACTTTCCCCGATAATTGCGTACCAATAGGCGGAGCCCAGTTTGGTCCAGGTGGGGTTGCTCCCACCTTCAGCGGACCGCCGTCGGGCAAGCAGGGCCAAGGATTTACCGGAGCGCAGGCGCAAGGTAATATTGACGGCTGGAATCCACTGAATCCAAACCTGGCGTCATTGACGGGAATCATCTTCCCGCAAGGCGTCGATGACCCCTACGTGTACAACTACTATTTGGGTATTCAGCATGAAATTTTCCCCAAGACGGTGGTAGAAGTGGACTATGTTGGCACCACCGGCCACAAGCTGTTCCGCGCTGAGGACGTGAACCGCCTCCCCGGAACCCTACTGCCGGTCGGTTCGACACTCGTCAATGATGTGGGGGAGACCGTCGTCGGTTACGGAGGTCGGCCTAACCCCAACTACGGGCGCTTGCGTGTGTGGGAGAACGTAGTGAATTCCAACTACAACTCTCTGCAGGCTTCCGTGAAGCGCCAGATGAGCCATGGCTTCCTGTTCAACGTGAACTACACCTGGAGCCACTCGATTGACAATGGTTCGACCTGGCATAGCGGCGCCACCAGCGCGAACGGAGCTGCAGGGGGTGAGGGTTTCACCACCGATCCGACGCATCCCGAGTTTGACCGGGGCAACTCGATTTATGACATCCGTCAACGCCTGGTTATTAATCATGTTTGGCAGGTACCCGGCCAGAACCTGAGGGGTATAAGCGGGTTGATTCTAGGCGGCTGGTCTTTGAATGGGGTGTGGCAGCTCCAAAGTGGGGCTCACTGGGAGCCTTTCCGCTCGTCGGCGGCAAAATTGAGGGAGATTTCGGACAATACGGTTAGCTGTACCGCGGCAGACGTTAATACCGGCAACTGCGTGAATCTGGGCGGTGACTACCTTCTGACACGGGGCCGGAATGAACGTCCAAGCAGCAGCGTTCCCGGCTTCTCCGATTTCAGCCACAACACATGGGCGTGCGGCTGGACAGCCGCCAACTGTCCGGGCGTGACGCCTCAAGCCAATCTTCCGGTTCTTTCGGCGCCGTGCCTGGCCTGTAAGGGCAACTTGGGACGGAATACGTTTGTCGGTCCGGGCCTGTTCCAAACCGACATGAGCCTGACAAAGAACTTCAGGCTGACGGAGCGATTCAACCTGAAGTTTGACGCGAGCGCTTTCAACGTGTTCAACCGGACGAATTTCGAACTGGCGACCGGTGGCACTGCCAACAAGAACAACATTGCCAGCGGCAATTTCGGCGTAGCCGGTGGAGTGATTGGTCAACGCACGATGCAGTTTGGCCTGAAGTTGTTCTTCTAAGCTGAGCTAGCTTTCAGGGGCCTGTTCTCGCATCTAAGAACGGGCCCTTTTCACTTTGCGGAGGAAGGCCATGATCCGCAGATCTTATCCCTGGATGTTGCTTGCGCTGGCGTTGCTTTTGCCCTGCACCATAGTGGGACAAGTACCGCTGGGCCGGATTATTGGCCAGGCACGCACCGTTCGAGGTGAATTCCCGCCGCGCCAGATCATGGTAGAACTACGCCTGCACGGGGGCACCGTTGAAAGCGTTTACACCGACAATGAGGGGCGTTTCGGTTTTTCCAACCTTCACGCCAATGGGTACCAGGTCGCCATCAACGACGAAGAGTACTACCCGGTGGAAGAACGAGCGGATGTAAATCCCGATGTGATGCCCTATACCAGGGTGCAGATCGTTCTCCGTAGCCGCGAGGCTCGGCAGAACAACGATCCGGTGGGAGCCAGGGCGTCCGGCGGCAGTCCCTATCTGGTTGATCCGGCTGACTTCAATAAACTTTTTCCCAAAAAAGCGCTGAAAGAATATACCCGCGGGCTTGACGCCGAGCGGCATGGCAAGCATGATGAAGCCATTACCCACTACTTAAGCGCGCTAAAGATCTCTCCCGGGTACTACCCCGCCCACAATAATCTCGGTTCACTGTATTTGGGCAAGGCAGATTTCAAGTCCGCGGAGGCGCAATTTCAAGAAGTGATCCGGCTCGATCAGAACGATGCTCAGGCCTACTTTAACCTGGGCAACGTTCTGATGTTGACTGGGCGCTATCCGGAATCGGAAAAGGTGTTGTCCTTAGGATTGCAGCGTCAACCCGATTCTGCTTTTGGAAATTTTCTTCAAGGTTCTCTATACGGGCGAGCCGGCAAACTTCCTGAAGCGGAAAAGAGTCTACGCACCTCCCTGCAACTGGATGCGACGATGTGGCAGGCGCATTTGCAACTGGTTAATCTCTACCTCAAGCAGAACCGGAAGCAAAATGCGATTTCCGAGTTGCAGGCCTTTCTGAAGGCTTTTCCTTCCGTGCCGGCCGTGCCAAAGGCAAACGAATTACTTTACAAATTGCAGAAGGAGAGCATCGTAGCTCCCCCGCCCGAATAAATTTGTTAGAGATGGTCAGTTGAACTTGTTGTAATATGATGGCCTCATCCAGGGAGGAGGAGATATGCAGAGACTCCTTGACGCCCCCAAGTTGGTTAAGCTCCTACCGGTTCTGGCGATTTTTATGGCGTCAGAAATTGGCGCCTGTCAACAAGCCTCGACGCCGCTGCTTCGGCTGCAGGAATCGAGAGCCTATCTGAATATCGACGCCAACGTTCAGCATGGTCAGGGAATGTGGGGCATCACCTTCGGTAATCCCGGGGACGTCTGGCGATATCCAAATTCGTTGTCATGCCTGGTGGTTTATGGTGACGGGAAATACGTCCTGGAAAAAAGAGACGAGCCGACTTTGGGTAAACCAAAGGTGAAACGGGCGGAAGGTAGCCTGGGAGCCGACGATCTGCTGCGGCTGAAAGGCATTCTCGACGACGAAGCGCTCAAAAAAATCAAGACGCCGAACATGCCGGGGCTTCCCGACGACGCTCAAGCTGTGCGGGACATCGAGAGCCTGGATGCGCAAATTGACCACTCCGGAACCACTCAGCGATTCACCTTAGTGAAGGAGCGGGTGAAAACCGGCGCCCTAACTTCAGCGACAACAGGCCCCTCAACCGGTATGGATACTTACCTGGATAATGGTGCACCCTACAAGAAAACTCTGAGCCCGCTCTTGAAGTGGTTTGAAGGCGTGGAAAAGAAAAGCAAGTCAGAGCTGAAAGAATCGAAGCCTCAGTATTGCGCACCGATCAACATTGGATAAAACAATGACACGGTATCTAACAATTCTTTGCGGCATCCTGGCAGTTGGCCTTGCGGCTGCTGTTGTGGGCCAGACTGAAATGGGGAAAGGCGCAGTAGTTCGGCTCCAGCTCAACGAGGTGCAGCCGGGGACCATGGCCTCCGAGCAGTACTGCACTGTGGTTTTTTCCGACCGCCACTTCCATTCTGAGAAAGCGAGCCGCCGCAGGGGAAAGGACACCGATCGCAAGGTTTATGAGGGTGAATTGTCGGAGGCGGACTGGAATGCGCTGGGCGGAATCATTGACAGCGAAGGATTTCGAGCGCTCAGCATTCCCCAAGACGTGTCTCCCCTGGTGATTCAGGATGCCCATACCGTTACCATCAGCGTGGCTCGTGGCACTAGATTTCAGAATATGGAGTTTTTGGATAACAAGAGCCGCAAACCTTACGACTCTCAATTAAAACCGCTACTGCGATGGTGGAAATCATTTCGCAGCGAGCGTATCGTGGAATCGAAAGCTGCCGTGGATGCAAGGTGCTCCCTGGACAGTACCAATTCCGTATTCAGCCAATAAGGATCGAAACAATTCGCAGAAGAGTTCACTGCGGCGGCACGAACTTACAGAACTTCTCTTCAAGATTGCACGCACGCCGGTATTCCTCTAGCGCCGCCTTCGGCTGATGCAGTAGCTGATAGTCGTATGCCAGGTTGAGGTGGGCTTCAGCCAGCTTTGGATCGAGCTTCAGCGCTGCTTGATGACTTCGGATCGACTTTTGCAATTGCTTGGTCTGGCTGTAGCAGATCCCCAAAAAATTGTGTAACTGCGCATCTTCTAATCCGAGCGCGATAGCTTTCTCGAATCTGGGAGTGGCAGCAGCGTAATTCTTCTGATTGAAAAGCAGCACGCCCAGTTCGCGCTGTCCTGGTGCGAAATTGGGTTGGATTGTTGTGGCTCTCTGGTATGACGTTTCAGCCGCCGCTGGGTCGTTCTCCGCCTCAAATAACCCAAGCTCATACCAGGCGCGGTAATTCTCAGGGTTGCTGGTGGTCGCTTTCTTCAACCAGTTTGTTGCCTCATCCACGCGACCGAGTTTCGCCAAAGCCCGCGCGAGGCCAGTCATCGCGCTGTCAAAATTCGGATTGAGTTCCATACAACGCTGCAACTGTTCGGCGGCGCGGCTCCAATTCTGATTTCGTAGCGCCGCCTCACCGAGCAGAAAGGGGATCACATACATCTTGGGATCTTTCTGCTGAACTGGGGACAGAATCCCCTCCGCGCGTTCTACATTCCCTGCCTGCAAGGCATCCTCTGCCCTGAGAATTGAATTGAACTCCTCTAGTCTTTCTTTGGGGTCGGGCAGGCCTGCGGCTAGTGCCTCCGGCGAAATTGGTGAGCGATAGGCGACGTAGCCCAGGGCGCGCAATTTCTCCAATGCGTCGGGACTCAGGTCGGAGCTGGCCTTGTTCGTCGGAATGAAAGGCCGGTCCTGAAGGCGCGTCTTCAGCTTGTCTTTTAATACTGCTACTATGGCGGTTTGTTCCGCCGCCAGATTGTTTTTCTCTTGCGGGTCGGCTGTCAGGTCGTACAGTTCTGGCTCGGGAGCGTCAATGTAGTGATAGCGATTTGTCTCAAGCGCATGCAGCGGACTCCAGCCAAACGAACTGAAAGGATAGAAAGTCTCGCTGTAACTTTCTTCCGGCCTTTGCGCGACTGTCCCGAAAAGTCCTTGGGATGCAAACTGCTTATCAATTGCGTCGCGAATGCCTGCAAGGTTAAGCAGCGTCGGAGCCACTGCAACAGTCTCGACTGGCCGCGAAATTCTGCCGGTCCGAATCCCGCTTCCAGCAGGCGGTTTCACGATCAGCGGGATATGAATGGTGGAGTTATAGACAAAAAAACCGTGCTCATTCTCTCCGTGTTCAGCAAGCGATTCCCCATGGTCGCTGAGGAACACGATTAAACTCTGGTTGTATAACTGACTCTGTTTCAGCCATGCGATAAAGCGGCCGAGTTCATGATCCGCGTACGCGATTTCTCCATCATAAAGATGATTCTTGTATTGGCTTCGAAACGGTTCGGGCGGATCGTACGGGCTGTGGGGATCGTAGAGGTGCAACCAGAAGAAGAAAGGTCGGTGTGGATTCTTGTTCAGCCAGGCCAGCGCGCGAGTCACACTCTCACCCGCGCGACGATCAACCAAGCCAAGATCTCGGTGGAGGAATTCTTCGGCTGAAAACGCGTCGTCGTAGAAATCAAAGCCGCGAGCTAGTCCCCAACTGCGGTCCAAAACAAATGAGCTGACGACGGCACCCGTAGCATACCCCTGCTGCTTAAATGCCTGGGCAACGGATCGAAAACGCGACTCTAGGGGTTGACCAGTAAAATCCTGTACTCCGTTTTGAAAAGGATAGAGCCCTGTAAGAATCGCGGCGTGCGACGGCCAGGTCAGCGGGACTTGCGAAATTGCCCGCTCAAAAACCACGCCGTCATGCCCCAGGGCATCGAGCGTTGGAGTCTGAACGTTGTTTGCTCCGTAACATCCGAGGCGATCGGCACGCACGGTGTCGATCGTAATAAGAATCACATTTGGCCTGGGTTTGTGCGGCTTATCGTTCGCCGCCGCGTGGACCTTTGCAACAGCGAGGACGATCAGTAGGAAGAGTTGGAGGTGTCGATTCAATGAGATTTCGTTCGTCTGCCTATTGTGGCCGGCCCTGCTCAGCTTTGCGCATTTCCTCATTCGCCTCCGCGTCCAGATGTTTGGCTGACAGCGCTTTCGCGAGCGCTGCGTGAGTGCCGACATCGTTCGGATCAAGGGCCTCGGCTTGGCGCAACTGATCGAGGCTTTCATCCACCTGGCCCGCGTAGAGCAGCAACTCACCCAGCGCGCGGTGTCCTGGAGCATATTCCGGGGCGATGCGAACCGTTTCCCGGAACGCGGCGGCGGCTTCCGGCGCCATCTGTTTTCTGGCGTAAGCAGCGCCAAGATTGTATGCGGCTGAAAAATTCGTGCCGTCCAATTCAAGAGCATGCTTCAGCATCTGGATCGCCTGATCGAAATCACCCGTGCGCGCCAAAGCCAAGCCTAACTGAAAAACTGCCAATGCATAGTCCGGACTGAGTTGCAAAACTCGCTGATACTCTTCGACGGCTTTGGAAAAATCACGCAACCGATAGTAATTTAGCCCGAGAAGGTAGTGTACCGGGACCGATGTTTCTTCTGTCTTGAGAGCACTCGTCAATTTCTGCACGGAGTTGTCGTACCTCCCATGCTGGCTGTCGGCGATTGCATCCGAAATAAGTTCGTAGACCTGGATGCGATCTTTGGGATCCGGTAGAGAACTGGCCGGCTCTTTGGAATCGCCTCCGCCCGAAAAGCCTGCGTACCCCAGAGATTTCAGCCGTTCCATCAGTGCCGGATCGAGACCCGTCTTTTCGGCAAGCTCCTGATCCGCGCTGTATTGATGGACAAGCTTATTCAGACGCGCGCGCAATTCTTCGGCTACTGCTTTTTTCTCCGAATAAAGATTCAGCTTTTCGCCCGGGTCCTTCGATAAGTCGTAGAGTTCGGGCTTCGGGGCTTCGATAAACTGATATCTCTCCGTCTCCACCGACCGCAATTCGCTCCAGTTGAAATGCAGGCGCGGCAAGAATGTCTCTGCATAAAGGTTGCGCGCATCTTCAGTCTTCTTTGGTGTCATCAATGCCAGCAAACTGCGACCTTGCACCTGGGCCGGTACCTCTGACTTCACCGCAGCAAGAATAGTCGGCATTAGATCGGCCAGGCTCACAAGCTCCGGCACGGCCTTCGCAGTTCGCTCATCCGGTAAATGAATAATCATCGGAACGTGAAGCGTCGCGTTGTAAATAAAAAACCCGTGCGTTTGCTCACCGTGTTCGCCCAAGCCTTCTCCGTGATCACCGGAAAGCACGATGAGGGTGTTGCGATAAAGGTCCTTAGCCTTCAAGAAAGTGATCAGTCGCCCCACTTGAGCGTCGGCGAATGCGATCTCACCATCGTAAAGACGGTCCTTATATTGTTCGCTGAACGGAGCAGGTGGACGATACGGATAATGCGGATCGTAGAGATGCATCCACAGAAAAAACTTGCTGCGATAATTCCTGCCCAGCCACTCGAGTGCCAGATCGGCCACCACGTTTCCGGGACGTTCCATCTCTTCGAGGTTCGATTCCTGTAGGCGATTGAAATCGAAGTGGTCGTAATAAAAATCGAATCCTTGATTTAAGCCGAAGCGCGAATCAAGAACGGCAGAGCCGACTACGGCCCCTGTGGCATATCCTTGCTGCTTGAGAACCGTGGCAAGTGTGGGCTGGCCGGGACTCAATTTGTTCCCGCTGAAGTCATGCATGCCGCTCAGCGTGGGATACGTTCCAGTAAAGATCACAGTGTGCGCCGGCAGCGTGACTGGCACAGGGGTGTAGGCTCGCTCAAAACGCACGCTCTCGGATGCCAGGGCATCGATGTGCGGAGTGCGAATCAATTTGTAGCCGTAACAGCCCAGGTGATCGGCACGCAAGGTATCAATGGTAATGACTACAACGTTAACCGCGGGCGCCGATTTGGCCGCGGCCAGCACTCCGAAGCTTGCAAAAAGAAAGCGGGCGATCCACAGAAATACTGAACGCCAACGGGGCATAAGAAAGGGAATTATATCCCACGTTGCGGCCTGCTCCGGGCCGACAGCGGGCATGAATGTGCTAACCTGAGTGACCGTGAAGCTCCTGTCCACGCTGGCAATTTGCTGCCTGGCTTCGCTCAGTATCGCCCAAGATGCATCGCACAGACAAAGTGTGCGGCCAAATATCTTTCTCGTAACCATTGATACGCTGCGTGCCGACCACGTCCACTGCTACGGCTATGAACGCGTTAAGACTCCTGCCATGGATGCGCTCGCCAACGACGGATTTCGCTTCTCGCGGGCTTTTACCCCGAGTCCCATCACAAACACTTCGCACACCAGCATCTTGACCGGGTTGCTGCCAGGGAGACATGGAGTAACCGATTTTGCTGTGCCCCTGTCGCCTGCTCACCCGACGTGGGCCGAGTTGCTGCACAAGCAGGGTTATCAGACGGGGGCCTTCATCGGCGCAGTGATTCTCGACAGCAAAACCTTGGCGCCGGGATTGGACCGCGGGTTCGATTTCTACGACAATTTTCCCGAGCATCCGTTGACGAAATCGCGATGGGGCCGCGTGGAGCGCCGTGGCACGGTGGTTGTTCAGCATGCGGAAACCTGGCTGACCTCGCATCCCCATGGCGCTCATTTTGTATGGGTACACTTATACGATCCCCACGACCCTTACGAACCTCCGGCGCCTTATTCGCAGATCTATAAAGATCACCTGTACGACGGCGAAATCGCCTATGCAGACTCAGCGCTCGCGAATTTTATTGCCTATCTAAAGAAGCATGGTTGGTACGAAAGCTCAGTGATTGTTGTGGTGGGCGATCATGGGGAGGGATTAGGTGAGCACCACGAAGATACGCACGGAATATTTCTGTACGATACGACGACGCATGTTCCGCTGATCATTAAACTTCCCGCGGCGGCTTCAGCTGATAAAGCAAGAGTCGTTGAAGCCCAGGTTCGGACGATCGACATCCTGCCAACGGTGCTCGATATTGTGGGTGCTCCCGCGTTGCAGGAGAAAGACGGCGAATCGCTGAACGTTTACTTTACGGGGTCAGAACCAGAAGCACGAACCGTTTTCGGTGAGACTGACTATCCCCTTCGCTTCGGTTGGGCCCCGTTGCGTTCGGTGCGGGCGGAAGGCTTTAAGTTTATCGAAGCGCCCCGTCCCGAACTCTACGAACTCCACAAGGACGCCGGCGAGCTGGATAATAAATACGAGCCGTGGAGCGATCGAGTAAAAGAGTTTCGTGGGATGCTGGCTGCATTGCGAGCAAAAGAACCGCCGCAGAATTCCAAAAGCGCAGTTGGTCAGGGAACCATAAATGAATTGAAAGCGTTGGGATACTTGGGTCCCGCCGATGTGGGAAGCGCAACCAATGTTCCGGAGCCATCTCTGCTGCCTGACCCAAAGGACAAGATTGAAGAGCAGAACCTGTTGCACGCGGCCATGATTGCGTCGGAAGACCATCGTCCCGCCGAGGCCCGGCAAGCTCTGCAGAAAGTTCTGCAACTCAATCCAAAATCGCCAACTGCGCTGCGAGATCTGGGGGAGTTAGAGCTGAAGGCGGGCGATTATGCGAACGCTGCCCAACATCTCAAGGCAGCGATGGATGCGCGTCCCGACGATGCCAGCGCGGCTTTTCAGGAAGGGCAGGCCTTGGATAAGCTGCACGATCTAACCGGTGCGCGGGATGCGCTCGAAACCAGCCTAAAGCTGCTGCCGGGGCAATTCGAGGCTCGCTTGCTGCTGGGACAGGTTTATCTGGCGCTCAAAGAGCCAAAGGCTGCCGAAGATCAATTCGAGGCTGCGCTGCTCTTGCATTCAAGCAGTGGCGAAGCGCAACTCGGTTTAGCAAGCGCGCAGATCGCAAACGGTAAGTTCGACGAAGCCCTGCGGCAACTAGAGCCGCTGTCCAGAACTCAACCGAACAAAGCTGAGGTGTTCGAACTGTTGTCGGAGACTTATACGGGCTTGGGCAGAACGGGCGAAGCGAAGCGAGCCGAATCCCGCGCCAAGCTGTTGCATGGCAACAGGTAGTTCTTCCTGCTTTTGCTCATGAGAGATCATCGTTTGGCGGATACGGCCAGCCGCAGGCGACTTGCGACGGCGCTGCCGTTCTTGAATGCAGGAATAAACGTCCATTCCATTGCTGCCTTTACGAGACTGTCGTCGGAGAATTTCACGTTTCCAGCCGGTTCGGCGGATCGAACTTTGCCGGCGGAATCAATCAGGAGATCCATGAGCAGTTCAGAATCGGGCAAACCCTGGCCCGCAGCTAAGGGAGCTGGCCGTCGCATAAGAATGGCTTGAGGCGGCACTATGTCGGACTTGGCCAGCTCAGGCTTGTTGGTGGTATCGAAAATCACGGCGCGTTTTTTTCGGCCACTAGAAGGTCCTGAGGATGTCCCTTCCACTTGAGAGTGGATGCCGCGAGCACGTACTCCTAAGATCGCGGCCCGAATGCGTTCGACATCTGATGCAGGCCACATGTCTTCGAGCGAACGCCAGGCTTCCGGTTCGCGACTGCTGTACAGGTAAGCCCACACAATCTCGAGTACCTTGATCTTCACGCCTCGCAATTGATGTATCCGCTGCGCCGAAAGGTAAGCAACGGACGCCAATCTCCCGTCGCTGTCCTTGAAATCGCGCAGATCCTGCGAATCCAGCTCTGCCCTGAGTTTTGCGATCTCCTTTTCAAAATATGGCCGGAATTCGGAACCGACATCCAGCAATCGACCGTGCTCGAAGCGAAGGACCAGAGTTGGTGTGAAGTCGAATTCGCCTACAACCATATTCTCGAAGCCATCTACTGCAGCAGCATCGTCGGTCCAAATTTCCACGCGGCCGTCGAGATCTTTGTCCGAAGCATTGAAGAAGCCTCCGCCCGTAATGGTGCGTAACAGCCGAGGAGGCTTTTGCAGGGAATAAATCTGATATGCCATGCAGCAGTCGCTGTCGGAATTCTTTATCTGAAATGCGACTACTAGCGCACCGACGCCCAAGTCGGCGCCGAACAAATCAACGTCGAGCAACGAGGCCTTCTCAGTGATTACTATCTCCTGCTTGTCCCAGCTGAGCGTTGCCTCACAGACTCGTGTCGCGAGTCCTCCCTTGTTTCTTTTGGCCGCTCCCAGCCGCAGTTTCACCCCCGTGTGAAATTCCGCTTCAAAGTTGCCGCTGCCGTTGCTGCAAAGCACATCACGGCTCTGCGCGGGGCAAAGGATTGCCAGCATGCAGAAAGGCAAGCATGGAAGTATCGCTAACAGGCGAAAGTGTAGTCGACCTGGCGCTCGGTCAGACACGAGGATTTGTGCCCTGATTATTTTTGGGCGATCGCCTTATCCGAATTCTCGAAAATCTCGCTCAGCACATGCCCGCGCATTTGCACAGGCTGCTGAATGCCGTAGATGTGCAGGATGGTGGGCGCCAGGTCATACACTGATGCTTCAAACCCCATCAGACGAAGATCGTGTTTAATGCCCGGGCCCATGGCGAAGAACGATCCGGGTACGTCGTCTCCGTCAGCGAAGTCATGCTTGGCGATGACCGGCGTTGTTTTTTCGTGGTCCATGTGCGCGTGCGGATCGGTTTCTTCGAATTCGCGCAGCGGTTTGATGCCGTGATCGGAGACGATAAAAACGTAGGTGTTGTCGTCCGTGTGTTTCAGGATGGCCCCCAGTACTTTGTCAAAGGCGACGTACTGGTCGGGAAAAGCATCCGGACGCACCGAGTTGATCTTAGGGTTATAGCCCGCGTGATAAGGCGCGATGGGATAGAGCCAGTGCCCGGTTCGGTCTTCACAAGACTGCGCCAGCCATGTGAACTCCGCGGGATGGTGGTCCAGCAGATAGTCGAACAGATGCGTCTGCTGATCGCGAATTAGTTGGACCTTGCCCAACCAGGCATCGATCGCCTCGGTCTCGTGGCCTCTTAGGTCCGCTGCCGCGGGCATCCGCTCGCAGTCAATGTAGAAATCGCCAACGTTCTTGAGCAACTCCGCTTTTAGAGGGGCGGGATAAACTGCGTCTCCACCTTCGACCTCAGATAGTTTCGGAGCGCAAAGCACACCGTCTTCGCAATTCTTGCCGCGGGTCAGCATCCCGCTGATCATGTATCCATTCACTGGCATGACCGGAAATGTGGCTGGGACGTTAGCCATTCCTACCGTCACTCCGCCCTTTGAAAGCACGGACCAGATGGGCTCTTCCTTCAACATGTTCGTATTGGCGGTAATCCCGCCCACAATAAAGCCGCTCACGCCATGCTCCTCCGGCTTGGTGCTGGTGAACAGCGTGCTATAAACGCGAGGGCAGTTGGGGGCGGACAGCGTGCGCAGCTTGCCGTATGCGCCCTTCTTGATTACGCTTGCCAGGTTCGGCATCTTGCCCTGCAACAGCAAAGGCCGGATGATGTCCAACTCCATGCCATTCACACCGACCACAACAACGCGGGGCTTGGGCTTGGCTGTGCTCTGAGCCTGCCCAAACATAGGCAAAGAAAATAAGGTCATCAGCAGAAACAGATCGATCGACCTTACAACGAAATGTCGCGACATGATTAGGGCTCCCGAATGTTATTGGCGAAGGAACTACACGAAAAGTTGGAGGCGCGGGTCGGAATCGAACCGACGCATAAAGGTTTTGCAGACCTCTCCCTTACCACTTGGGTACCGCGCCCCTGCCCACTACGTTAGCGTTCCGTGCAGAAAAAGTCTACCTGAACCATCGACTATAATTTACGGGCAATTGAGCTGGGCGCTGCCGAAAGGCTTCAATTGAGTACCCATATCTGGATTTGCCATCGTTCCACCCCGCCCTGCCAGGACGGTCACACTTCCCGTGAAGCCAGTCACGCACTGAGCCAGTCCAGCGTTAACCGTTGCCCCAGGATTTATGTTCCCCGCGCAAACGCCGCTGCTGGAACCAATGCACCAGGTCGTGGTGGCCGTGATATCGACGCTTGTGGGACTCTTGTTGTAAACGCCCGTGGCCGCGAACTGAGTACTCGAACTCGCGACTGCAGGGCTAACGCTGACGGACTGAAGCGAGCGACCGTCGCCACAGCCAAGCAGAGTAATCAATAAGGTGAAAACTACCGCCGCCAGAGGAGAAGAAGGTCTCTTCATAGAACCTCGTTTCGGCAGGGGCTCGGAAATGTATGGAGCGGGAGACGGGATTTGAACCCGCGACTTCGACCTTGGCAAGGTCGCACTCTACCACTGAGTTACTCCCGCTCAGTCCACTTATTTTACACGATCAGCCACGGAGCAGGGGCATAACAGTGGGGTTCAAAACTGGATTCCGGCTCGAGGACGTTAATGTCGCTGACCTACAGGAAGAAGGCGGTGCACAACTTAAGCCAACGATTCGATCAGTTTGCCGTTGTCATCGCACGTGCCCATTCCATAGCTTTCCAATGGCACTCGGTCGCGATGCTTTCGGGAAGCTTCAGTTGAGCGCACAGTTCCGAGAGCTTGGGCCAATCCGCGATTTCCTGGGAAAGCATTAAGCGGTAGAGGGGATCCAGTTGACTTTTTTGGCCCAGGAGCACAGCTCTGGTTTCGCGGTCCAGGCTAATACCTTCCAGCACCAGACCCATTGGCATTTCCAGAATCGCGTCCATTAGAGAAAGAAGGCCGACGAGAAAAAGATCGGATTCGCCGTGCGGAATCTTGGCGCCAAGCAACTCGCAATACCGAGCTCGTACCATGGCCGAGAGCACCAGATCGGACGGTTTGTCCTGTCCAGCGCCCAAGGTTGCGACCATCCGCACCCAGCGTCGCACTTCGCGTTCCCCCAGGATGGAAAGGCCGTGCTTAACAGAATGGATCTCCGAGGAAAAACCGAATGAGGCCGAGTTTAAATATCGCAGCAGCCGGTAACAGAGCGAGGCTTCGCCTTTGATGATACCGTCGATCACTTCCAGTTCAAGCTCGTCATGGGAGATCGCCTGTAAAAGCCGCAAATAGTTCACCCGGTTCTTGGGAATCTCCCGGACGTGCAACTGCTCAGGCTTGCGAAAGAAATAGCCTTGAAAATACGAGAAGCCCGCCTTCTGGCATGCGGTGAATTCCTCGCGAGTTTCGACTGTTTTAGCCAGCATGCGGCAAGTAGGTGTGCCATAGCGTTTCAGCAAGGCAGCCCGTTGTTCGGCCGATGTGGTTCTCATGTCAATCTTGATGACGTCGGCAAACTCGGTAAGTTCGGAACGGGGATCATCCACGACGAAGTCATCCAGGGCAATCGAGTACCCGCCTTTCTTCAGGCGAACGCAGGCAGCTCTTACGAGATCGTCAACCGGAACAGCAGGCACGATTTCCGCGACGGTATGACTTGGAGGCAGCAGCGTCACGTAGTCCTTGAGCAGCGTGTCCCTGGTGCAGTTGATGAATCCGCGATGCCCATCGCACAGGATCCAATCCCATCAGCATCGACGTATCGACGGTGCTTCGCGAGGCGGAGTCGGGATCGGTGTTCTGAAAATAGTCCTCGACTCCGTTACGAAACAGCAGTTCGTACCCGAATACCTCTTCCTTGCTTGTCAGAATCGGCTGCCGGGCCACGTAGCGACGACCTAGATTCGTGGCGCGAGCCGTGGCGCTGGTGGGAGAAGTAGTAGGTTCCACAGATATCTGATCGGCAGCCGGGGAAAGAAGCTTTAGCTAGGAAAAATGCCGCTGGCTGGGATTTTGAGACTTCTAGTGAACCGCCCATTGCGGGTCTTCTTCGGGCTTGACCACCTGGCCGTCGCGCATATGGATAATGCGGTCGCCATACTTGGCGGCCTCTGGATTATGCGTGATCATCAGTACCGTCTGTCCCAACTCCTGGTTCGACTGCCGCAGCATCTTCAAGACGATGTTCGAATTCTCGGTGTCAAGATTTCCCGTGGGTTCGTCCGCCAAAACTACAGCCGGCTTGTTAATCAGCGCGCGAGCCAGCGCCACGCGCTGCTGTTCGCCGCCAGAAAGTTCCGAAGGGCGGTGGTTCAATCGCTTGGTCAGCCCCAGTAATTCGCAAATGCGTAGAAAGAACTCGGGATCGCGGCCTCCATTGCCGGAAATTTCCTGCGCAATAGTGATGTTAGAACGAGCGTCGAGGGTAGGCAGCAGATTAAATTTCTGAAACACGAAGCCGATTTTTCGCTTACGCATTTTCGTGCGCTCAGCATCGGAAAGAGTGGCGAAATCGTCTCCGTCCATGACTACCTTGCCGGAGTCGGCACGGGTCAGTCCCCCCAGCAGATAGAAAAGCGTGGATTTTCCGCTGCCCGAAGGGCCGACTACGGTGACAAATTCTCCCTTTTCCACACTGAAGGAGACACCACGGAGGGCAGCCACGTCGATCTTTCCCACGCGATATGTCTTACGTAAATCAATGGCTTCGATGAATGCGCCCATGCCACACGATCTTACACGATGGCCCGCACGGGCAATCAACCGCCCCGGACGCAGAAGCCGGACGAGAACTATGCACAGGGAAACCCCAAAAGTATCTCAGGTTTCTCCTGCGATTTCAGCGATGAAGGGTTTCTTGACGCGACTCGGGCGAGTTAAGCAACTCCCTGTCGCTGCGGGAATTGCACGGCCCGTTCGTGCATTCGCTTGGGTCCGCGCTTGCGCACCAGAAGCAGACGAATTCGTTCCAGCAGATCCGCGGGCGCATACATTCCTCTGGCGAGGAACACGTCAGCTTGCGATTCATGATCGTAAATGCGCACCTTGCTCGAAATGAGGATAGCCGGGGTAAGGGGCGACAGGCTTTTGATGGCGGCGATCAATTGCGGACCGTCCAGCCCTGGCATAGCCATATCCGTCACCACCAGATCGATGCCCCCCAGCCTGAAGCGCTCTAGCGCCTCCTCGCCACGGGTGTAACTTGCCACCCGGTAGCCGCGAGTCTCCAACATTATTTTGCGATAGGAAAGCGATTGCTCGTTATCGTCAACACAAAGGATCGTGCGCTTAGGTTTCATTCACCGTCCATCTCCGCAAGTGGCCGACTGAACGCCGTACTAACGGAAATTCTCTGTTCGTGAAGATTTTGAGGAGCGAAGTGATGCTAACGGTACGGGACGCGCACTGTAAAGTACCGTTGAAGCAAATGGCAGGAATTGGCCATTGACATTGCGCGATTTCTCGGAAGAAGCGATTCTGCAATGCTTGCAGGCAGCGATTAAAGAAAAACTTCTCCGCGCATAATTTCAACCGAGTTGCCGCCAACCCGTACGTTAACTACACGGTTACCGCTGCGTGAGGCGCGTACAAAAATCCGGCTCGGCCGCTTCATCTCGACTCCCTGCTCAATCAGGACTCGTTCATCGGGCTTTGCCACGTCACGGGCTACCATCCATGCCGCGGTGCACCCAGCAGCCGAACCGGTTGCCGGGTCCTCACCGTTGTAAAACAGCATGCGGGCGCGCAGCCGGGCCTCGCGATCTTTAGTGTCCCGGGTAACGAAATAAAAAAACTTGCCCTCTGTCTTGCCCAGATATTCGGCAGCGCGAGTCAGGTCCACGTGCAAAGTTTTCATTACAGCCAGCGATTTCAATGGCGTCACAGTGAACGCGACTCCAGTCGAAACTGTTTCAATGGGCAGGGAATCATCGAAATCTTGCAGCTTGAGTCCGGTCGCACGCGCAACTGCCTCTCTCTCGTGCTGCATTCCAAAGTCCGGATCGAGCTGGGTCATTTCGCCGAACGCATGTGCGCCTGCACCGTCTTCAAAATGCACCGGCACTTTGCCCACGTTCAATTCGAGCATGACTCTTTTCTCTCCGGTTTTGCCGCGCAACGCGAAAGCTGTTCCCAGCGTGGGGTGGCCCGCAAAAGGCAATTCCTCCTGAACGGTAAAGATACGCACGCGTACTCCGCGCTCGCGTTCGGTGGCGGCATCGCGTGGCAGAATGAATGTGGTCTCAGAGAGATTCATTTCTTTGGCGAGTGACTGCATCTCAGTGTCGGTCAATCCACGGCCGTCAAGGAATACAGCCAGCGAATTGCCCTCAAGCGGTCGCGCGGAAAAAACATCCCATTGCTGCATTGCCAGCCGACGCACAGGTTCCCCCATGAACGATCCTCCAGATGAAGATTCGAAAACAGCGGCGCACGCCTACTTGCGCGAGATACAAGAATTAAGATCACTGATGCGAGCAGGTAGGCAAGCGATGCAGGAAATGTCCTTACAGAAAACATTCCTCACCGTCTTGACGGTTGACACCACTATTGCAGACTTCTATTCTTAATGTGTGTTTTGCCCGACCCACCCCGGCGCCGCATGTTGTTGCATGTGTCTGCCGTCTCGCGGGTAGGGAGCAACCCAGATTTTTGCCAACCCACCCGGCGCGAAACGGGTGGGTTTCGTTTTCGTCCGAACTCGCCCGATGATTACCGTGGTGGCGACCACCTTCAGAACATCGAGAGACACATTAGGAGGAGCAACATGAGTACTGCGATTGCCAGCGAAACTGCCACACGAATCCCGCGGATCAACGATATCGCCCCTGATTTCACCGCCGAGACCACACAGGGCACGATTCGCTTTCATGAATGGATCGGCGACGGTTGGGCGATTCTATTCTCCCATCCCAAGGACTTCACTCCGGTGTGCACCACCGAACTTGGCTACATGGCACGCCTGCAGCCTGAATTCGCCAAGCGCAACACAAAAATCATCGGCCTAAGCGTTGACCCGGTTAGCAGTCACGGAAAATGGGCCGCGGATATTGAGGAGACTCAAGGCGCCAAGGTGAACTACCCGATGATCGGCGATCCTCAGCTCGAAATCGCCAAGCTTTACGGCATGTTGCCCGCCGAGACTGGCAACACTTCCGAGGGACGCACGGCAGCTGACAATGCCACCGTCCGCACTGTGTTCGTAGTCGGGCCGGACAAAAAGATTAAGCTTCAGCTCAGCTATCCCATGAGCACCGGCCGCAACTTCGACGAAATACTGCGTGTCCTCGATTCCATGCAACTCACGGCCAAATACAAAGTCGCGACGCCGGTGAACTGGAAAAGCGGAGAGGACGTCATCATCCTGCCCTCAGTCTCGAACGAGGAAGCGCAGCAGAAATATCCCGGTGGCTGGAAGACGCCGAAGCCATATCTGAGGATCGTGCCCCAGCCGAAATAGCTGAGAGTTTGTTGCGGAAGCGCATGCGGTCCGGTGATCGTCCCGGTCTTCAAAACCGGCGGGCGGCAGGTTTCCTGTCACCGGTGGGTTCGACCCCCACTCGCTTCCGCCATTTGTTTTTAATTATTAGGCGAGTCCGCCCGAGAGTGAGATGCCAAAATCATTTTTGGCGGACACGCCTGTTCAGGACTTACGGTACTCTGCTTCGCCTTCCCTTAACGTCACGTAGCGGTTGATCGGTAGGTTTGTGAACCGCTGGGTAACCCCGCTGGGTTGTGGCCATTTCACTTCAAGCCAGTCAACTTTGTTCGACTGCCCCAGCCCCAGCACCATCCGCGGATCGTGCGACGACAAATAGCTTCCACCGCCCACCTTCATGCGGCTCCGCTTCAAGTCGCCGGCTTGATAGGTGACGCGCGCACCAATCGCATCAATGTTTGCTTTCTTCCCAATCAGCTTCAGGCCCAGCCAATGATTCTGGCTTCCTACATTATTCCGCAACAGCACTGGCGCTTCGTTGTTATTGGAAATCAGGACATCGACCGCACCATCGTTGTCGAAATCTCCAATCGCCAAGCCACGCGCAGACATTGGCCGCGTGAAAACCGGGCCGCTTTCCTGGCTCACATTCTTCAAGCCGCCGCCTGCATTGTGAAACAGCAACAGCGGTTCGCGGTACTTCACGTTGTCGTAGATCTTTTCAATCAGATCGTCGGGATGCCCGTTCGCGATGATCAAATCCAGATTGCCATCATTGTCATAATCAAAAAACTTAAGTCCCCAGCCGCTCATCAGCTTGGTGGCATTTGCAATTCCGGTAGCGGCGGCGACGTCGTCGAAAGTTTCGTCGTGCCGATTTTGATAGAAGCCGTAAAATTCATGGTTCAGATTGGTCACGAACAAATCGGCCCAGCCATCCTCATTGATATCGGCGGAGTCGACTCCCATTCCCGACCTGGCTTTCCCGCCTTCTCCAAAGGAAACACCCGCTGTAAATCCAATTTCTTCCAAGCGTTTGCCCGCTCGATTCATGAATAGAAAATTGGCCACGGTATCGTTGGCCACAAACAGATCCATCCACCCGTCATTATTAATATCGGTGGCTACAACACCCCATGATTTTCCGGGATTGTCGCTGATTCCCATCTTCTGACTGACGTCGGTAAAAGTACCGTCCCCGTTGTTATGAAACAGCCAGCTGGGCATTGGCGAATACACACGAGGATAGCAATATTCGTTCATACCCTTAAGCGCGGGAATATTCGGCGCAGTGCAAGCGTGATGTTTTGTCTTATCGAAGTCTACGAATCGTCCCACAAATAAATCGAGCCGCCCGTCATTGTCGTAGTCGAACCAAACGGCGCTCGATGCCCATCCCGGAGCCGCGACTCCTGCCTGCTCGGTTACATCGGTAAAAGTGCCATCGCCGTTATTTCGGTAAAGAAGGCTGCGCCCGTATTGCGTGACGTACATGTCGGGAAACCCATCCGCATTGTAATCACCGACAGCGACTCCCATTCCATAGCCACGACCCGCCACGCCGGCTTTCGCCGTCACATCGGAAAAAGTTCCGTCGCGGTTGTTGCGGTAAAGCGCATTCCGCAGCGGCTCAGCAGGAGTAAAGAAGTCACACCTCCCGCTGTTGACCAAGTAAATATCCATCCAGCCGTCATTGTCGTAATCCAGAAATGCACAGCCAGCTCCGGTCGATTCGGGCAAATACTTTTCATGCGACAACCCGGCGGTATGCGTCCAGATGATGCCGCTGGCTGGGGCGGCAATTTCGGAAAAAGGAAAGGGCGGGGAATTAGCGGCCGAACTGAAGCGTGAAGCTGCGGGAAGTATTAACGTTGCTGCCAGGGATCCAAGGAACTCTCGCCTTCCGACAGCGCCGGATCGCCACGACATTGCTTATTTTTGCTCCGGAGTCTGTGAGGCTGGAGGCTGCTGCTTCTCCTGTGCGATGGCCGCTTTGCGCTTCACGGCTTCCAGAGCCTCTGCGGTTTGCCGTTGCAATGCCGCTTCCCGGTTTGCATCATCGCGGCGTCCCGCGCCGGCATACGCGAGAGCCAGTTGATAGTGCCCCGTAGGACTGTCCGGAGCCAGCTTCTCGTAGCTCTCCAACGCCGGAATCGCCTCGGAAAACCGTTTCGCAGAGTTCAACGATGTTCCGAGCCCCAGGTAGGCTTCGGAAAAGCTCGTATCCAATTTCGTGGCACGCGAAAAATGTCGGATCGCCGTCGAAGAATCATTCGCGTCGGCTGCCAGTTGTCCCAGAACATATTCGGCAGCTGGATTTCTTGGGTCGATTTCAAGTTCCTCTTCAAAGTTCTTTCGGGCCTGTTCTACCTCGGTTGAGGATGGCTGCGGTTTCGACAGCAGGGCACGCCCCAGGCGCGCATGAATTCCCGGCAACATGGGATTGATTTCAAGGATTTTTCGGTACTCGACCGCCGCTTCATCCCATCGACTTTGCACTTCCAAAGCCTCAGCGTTCAGTTGGTGCACTTGAAAAGAAAAGGGCGCCTCGTGCGCCAGATCCTGGGAAGAACGCATCGACAGATCGGAATAAGCATGACTTGCGGCATAGAGCACTTCCGGATCGTGGGGAAAGTCGCGGCTCAGCATTGTAAGAAAATCCAGGGAATCGTAGGGACTGGCATGCGTCATGGCGCAGTGCACTCCGTCGAGCCCGATGCGTTTCTTTAGGTCACGATTGGCGGTCTGACGGATCGATTTACGCAGCAACGGCAGCGCCTCCAGGCAGTGGCCGCTTTCCGCCAGATGAGTGGCTCGCTCCGCCTCCGCGACTCCACTTGAGGATGCAGCCTTTCCTGAAGTCTGCGCCACGCCAGCCGCGCTGATCGCTATCAGTAATAAAGCAAGCAGGGAAGGGCGGAGGGGCTGCGCAGAAATCCGGAAATCCAAATGCATCCGCCGATTATATGCCGAAATCATCATGCGCTAAATGTGGCCCGCGTAAACGCGTACCCAAGAAAAAACGGCAGGCGCACGGAGCGCCTGCCTTGAATTGCGCGATCTGGTAACTAGAAGTAGAACTTCAGAGCAAACTGCAACTCCCTCGCTCCTTGTGACCCGGTGATGCGGCCAAATATAGGACTGGCGGGATCGAAAGACCCGTTCGCGGGACCACCCGTGAATGTCCAGACCGGATGGTTAAGTGCATTCAGCGCCTCCCATCGGAATTCCAGCCGCGTCTTTTCGGTGACCAGGAAGTTCTTGTGTAAGCTCAGATCAAGGTTGGCGTATGCCGGGCCTCGAACGTTGCCTACGCTGCAGGTTCCGAACGTATTCGGAGCCGCCGGACTTACGTTCGAAGGGTCAATCCACTGAACAAAGGCTGGGGCTCCCGGAGTTGCATTCGCCACTACTTTCTGATTTAAGACCTTAGGTCGACCGTTGCAGTCCGGCAGATTTGCCAGGGTATAAGGTCCAATGCCGTTAGTGTTGTCTGAGTTTCCGCCGACGCCCCAGCCTCCAAAGTTATTCAGCGTCAGAGCGTTTCCGCTGTGCAGGGTGACAATCCCGCCAATCTCCCAGTTTCCGAGGACGGCATTCAGAGCGGGATTCATGTCATGGCCAAACTGCTTGCCGTGGCCCAGAGGCAGTTGGTAAGTGACGTAACTGGTCAGAATGTGGGTCTGATCGTAGTAGCACGGCCCCCAATTCAATCGTGAGTTGTAAATGTTCTCCCAGCCGGGTTGCCCGCCCGAACTGGTCGCGTTGATGCTTCCCCAACCCGTTCCGAAGTATCCCGGCGAGTTGCTCATGCACTTGGACCAGGTGTATGCAATCTGGCCCTCCAGGCCGTTACTCATTCGCTTTTGCAGAACAGCCTGAAGCGCGTTGTATTTCTGATCGGAATTCGACATGTTGGCGCCAGCCAGAGTTTCGTGACCAAAACAAGCTGGGTTGCCGGCTGTTCCGCAATTCGGAGCATTGAATTGAGGGTTATCTGCAAGATAGAGGGAGCCAGCTGTTCCTCCGCCCAGGAACGGTCCGGGAACCCGGCTGGTGATAAGTTCTCCAGCTCCTGCAACCTTCCCTTGCGCGTTTAGCGGGATGGATTGCGCAACATCCTCAAAGTTCAGCAAATGCGACCCCCGCTGGCCTACATACCCAAGCTGGAAGGTCAGCGAGTTGCTCAGTTGCTGCTGGAATGTAAGGTTCCATTGGTCGACCATGGCTGGCTTAAAGTTCTGATCAAAGATCCGGAGCCGGACTCCGCCTTCATAGCAAGCCTGATTGATGCCGCCCGGGCACTGTGTACTGGTCGCCGCTCCGAAACCGTTCGAAAGAGTTCCAATTCCGCCCGCAGCCTGTTGCTGGAGAATACCGAACGGCAGGTTTAGTGTGAGTTCTTCGTTGCTGCCGCCCCCTTCCATAAATTCCGAGATCCCAAAGCCCGCACGAATCACGGTTTTGCCGCCCAGAGCCGCGGGCGACCAGGCAAAGCCTACTCGCGGCAGCCAATCGCCAATACCCAGGTAATTGTTGTAAAGGGCTCGATTGCCGAATTTGGCAGTCCCGTCAACACCGTTCGGAGTGTAAATCGTCCCTGTAAATAGTCCGAAGTTCACCGATCTGTTATTTACTTCGTAGAGCGGAGTGTGATCCTCGAATCGCATACCGAGATTGACGGTCAGAGTATTGGTTACGCGCCAGTCATCCTGCGCGTAAACACCGAAGACATTTCCACGGAGTTTCGCGGGATTGCTGACAACGCCGCCCGTATCTCTGAGTGATTGCGTTCCGCCCACCACGTTGCCAAGCCAGAAGTCAGCCAGGCTGGAGCCACTCGCGGAGCCCATTGTCAGGAACCCGAGCGCGCCATTGTTCCCCTGGTAAATGTAATCCTGCCGTTCCCTGATGTACTGGAATCCGGTTTTAATCTGGTGACGGCCGTGGGTGAAAATCAAGTTGTCTTCAAACTGGGCCTGCGTAGTGTGAAACACCTGAATCAGGTTTTGGAGACCGAGGGCGGCCGACCCTCCGTTGTTGCCCGTAATATTTAGCTGAACCAGCCCGGGCCCCTGCAGATTTCCGCCGTTTATCCCGAGCTGTTGGCTGATGTTTCCCAGCGATGAAGTGGGCGTGGCACGGGAATCGAATCGGACTGCGTTGAAGCCGAAACGAGCTTCATTCAACACATTCGCCGTGAGCGTGTGCGTCCAACTAACGACTGCGTTCCGGACGGGCTCGTCGCTCCCCTCTGTTGCGCCGGAATTACAGAAAACACAGCCTGTAAATGTAGGCTGCGTTAGATCCATTTGGGACCACCGTCCGAAGATGTGGTCCTTCCGCGAGATGTTGTAGTCGATCTTCAGATCGCCTTGATTGTTGTTCAGATTGCTTCCGCTGTTGTAAAAAAAGTTGTTTGCGGCAAGGGTGTTGACTGATGGCAACGGATAGTACTTGGTCATGCCGAATATGGCCGATGCCACCGGATCGATCGTGAGGCCGGCAGCAGCCAGATTGTTGTTAGCAACCGCTGTCGGTTGCGAACCGCCCGCGGGAATTTCTGCCGGGTTCAAGTAATACAGATTGTTTGTCCCGCCCGAATTTGGAATGACAAGCTGATTTCCCACGACGGGAGCTGTATTTTTGGGGTTTCCACTCGAATCCAGGTCCAGTGCGTTTGGCCCCAGAGCAGCGTCACCGCAGATACCCGCCCCGCTAAAACCGCTCTGGCAAAGCTGGGCGAAATCTCCGGCGCGAGCCTGCGCGGTAAGAAGTTGGGCGCCAGTCTGCCCGCCAGTGATCTGACGCTGGGCCTGAAAATCTGCAAAAAAGAACAGCTTGTCCTTTATGATCGGTCCGCCGAAGGTGCCACCGAACTGGTTGTATCGTAGCTCGGGCTTATTTTGAACTCCCTGAGAGTTAAATCCGAGAATACCGTTGTCTACGCCCCGGGTCCATCCCGCAGAGGCCTTGTTGGCATCCAGTGCGTCGTTGCGGAAAAATTCGAAGACGTTCCCGTGAAAATTGTTCGTCCCCGACTTAGTGCTCACGCTTACGACTCCGCCCTGGTAGTTACCGAACTCGGCTGAGGCATTCTGGGTGATCAGGTTGAATTCCTGGATCGCATCAATCCCAGGGGTGTAACCGACCTCGTTATTTTTGTCCTCGCTATTGATGATGCCGTCCACCAGGTACTCATTTGCCTGCTCACGGTTGCCGTTAATGTAAGGGCGTCCCGAGTTGAGCATGTTTTGCGGTTGACGCATGCCGTCCGGATCAACGTTGGTTACACCGGGAGCGAGGAGGGTAAGCTGAAGGTAGTCGCGCGAGGCAAGCGGCAAGCTGACATTAGTGTTGGCGTCGATTACCGTACTCACCTCTGTACTCTGCGTCTGCAGAATCGGAGCCTCTCCCGTGACTTCAAGTATTTCGCTGACCTTGCCAACCTTCATCTGCACGTCCACGCGAGCCGTTTGATTCAGCACCAGCTCAAAGGGAGGATGCAGTGCGGTCTGGAATCCAGGAGCGGTAACCTTCACGTCGTAAGTTCCGATCGGAAGCCGCGCGATGGTGTACACCCCTACGTCACTCGTAACTGCGGTCCACACCGTACCCCGTTCCGTGTCCCTGGCCGCGACTACCGCTCCGTTGAGAGGTGAGCCGCTCGAGTCCGTCACGGTGCCCACAATGCCCGCTGTAACTTCCTGGCCCCAAGCCGGAGTCAACACAGCTGCAAGCCCCATCACTGTTAGCAGAACCAGACATCCAGTCGCCGGTTTTTTCATCACGTAGCCTCCTGAAGCATTTGCCACTTAGGCGTCACAAATAAAGCCCTAACGGAATCGCACTATGCTATATAGCACACGAGACTTGGCGGTCAAGAAAAAAATGCAGCGAATCCTAGATTTTTTTGAATGTTTCCCTTTTTCCCGCTCTATATCGCTGCGGCGACTCCATCTGTGGGTCTTTATGGTGCCCGTAAAGAGGAAAAATGCGGTAATTCGGAGGGTTGCTGGCTCCATTCCAGCCGAAAGACGATTTGACGTTTTGTTAATGCTCTATAGCAATTTCGGCTTGCCGACGGCGCTCTAGCAGGAGCAAAGAGGTTTTCCCTTTACACGAGCCTAGGCAATACGCTATATAGCACATGTGCTTGAGAATTCTGATGCGGGCGAGGCGCCTTTTCGGGTCCGCGTTGCCATCGGATGCGCAGCCCCGTAGCTGGGCAATCGTTTATGGCTGGAAATCACCGTAACGGAACACCGGTTTACAAGCGCATCCAGGGCGCTATCCGCAAGCACATCAAAGCGGCAGAGCTCAATCCCGGGGACGCGGTTCCCTCCGAGCGCGAACTTGCCAAGACGCATAAGGTAAGCCTGATGACCGCTCGCCACGCCCTTGCCGGACTGGAGCGGGAAGGTGTCGTCGAACGGCGTCGCGGCGCTGGAACCTTTGTCGCTGCCCCCAAAATTCATTTCAACAAGCTGATGAGCTACACCGAGCACATGTCCAGCCGCGGGCTCGCGCCGCGATCTCGCATACTGGTGGCAAAGGTCATAGAAGACGAGCAGGAAATCGCTGCGCGCCTGGGTCTCCCCGCGGCCAGCCGCATGGTCAAGATTGTGCGACTTCGCCTTACCGGCGAGGAACCGTTCGCTCTGGAGACGTGTTATCTTCCCGCCGCCGATTTCTCCGGACTGGTGAGTGCTCCTTTAGGAAGAAGCTCGCTGTTCGCCGCTCTGCAGCACGATTACGGCGTTGAATTGGCATATGCGGACGAGGAAATTGACGCAACCGCCGCCGATTCCAGTCTCGCGGAGATGCTCGGACTGCTGAGAGGCGCTGCTATTCTGCGTATTCGCCAGGTGATTTACTCAACCAAGGCAAAAGCTACCATCTATGTGGTCGGCTTTTACCGTTCCGAGCGGCATACGCTTTTTGTGCGGCGTTTTCGCTAAGTACCTTCCGCCTTGCAACCTCTCGTAACGCACCTCGCTTGGATTGCTCCGCCACGACTCCACAGATTGTTCCGGATCAAATCGTTTAGAATCAATTCTTGTTTTATAGGCGGCCCTCTCTGGAGAAATTTTTAATATGAAAATCGCCAAGGACGTTACTGAACTGATTGGTCACACTCCGCTTGTGCGCCTCAACAAAGTCACGGAAGGCTGCGTCGCCGAAGTCGTTGCCAAACTCGAGAGTCAGAATCCTGTAGGCAGCGTGAAAGACCGTATTGGCGTGAGCATGATTAACGAAGCGGAGCGCGCGGGAAAAATCAAGCCGGGCAAAACCGTGCTCATCGAGCCCACGAGCGGCAACACCGGCATCGGCCTGGCGTTTGTGGCTGCCGTCAAGGGATACAGACTGATTCTGACGATGCCCGAAACGATGAGCATGGAGCGCCGCGTCCTGTTGTTGGCCTTTGGGGCGGAAATTGTTCTTACGCCCGGCCCAAACGGAATGAAAGGGGCGATCGCCAAAGCGCAGGAGTTGCTGGCGAATACCCCCAACAGTTATATGCTGCAGCAGTTCGACAATGCGGCGAATCCTAAGATTCATTTCGAAACCACCGGCCCCGAAATTTGGGATGACACCGAGGGACGCGTGGATATCCTTATCTCTGGCGTTGGCACCGGCGGCACGATCACCGGAGTCTGCGAATACATCAAGCCAAAAAAACCATCCTTCAAGGCCGTTGCTGTCGAGCCCGCGGATAGTCCGGTGCTCTCCGGCGGAAAACCTTCCCCGCACAAGATCCAAGGAATCGGCGCGGGCTTTGTACCGAGCATTCTGCGCAGGGAGTACATCGATGAGGTCATTACGGTTACCAACGATGACGCAATCCGTATGGCGCGGCGGCTCCCCCTCGAGGAAGGTCTCTTCGTAGGAATTTCTTCCGGAGCTGCCGTGACCGCTGCTCTACAGGTGGCGCGTCGTCCTGAAAATAAAGGAAAGCTGGTCGTTGTCGTTCTGCCATCATTTGGAGAACGCTATCTAAGCACCGTACTTTTCGAGGAGCTGCGCACTCGCGCGCAACAGATTCCCACCTCGACGCTTCCGGCATGATTGTCGCCAGGCCCGAGCTCAACAACGCACAGAGCGGCGCTCTCCGCGCCGTTCGGGTACGAAGCCCCGTATCGTTCGGTGTCATACAAAAAATCGTGCAGAGAAAACCACTCTGTTATTCCTCTAATTTTGAGGCATCTTCACGGGCACTCGTGTATGATGTTTTCCCAACAAGCCAGCCAAGAGTGTAAGTGCGGACGGGGCAGTCAACACAAAGGCAATTTTAATCGCTCGTGTTCTTGGGGAGGAATATGAGAAGAAGTCAGCGTGGCTTGCTATGGCTGGGTGTGTCCTTCCTTGGGTTGCTGGGCTTTTCCGTCATTTCGATGGCGCAGACTTCTCCCGAATCGCAGGATGCCGTTCCCGTAACCAGAGACTTCAGCCATAAACATGTCATCTTCTCCAGACCGGCGACGCCAGCACAAGTCTCCCGCGTTCAGCAGGACGTTCGTTATTGGCAGCAGCTCTACCGTCGTCAGTCCGGGACGATTTCGCCGTCGGAACAGATCGGCTCGAACCTAAATACGAAGCGCGACTGGTCGAAAAGCATGGGAAGCGGCGCTAGCGTGGGCGCCGGGAACTATCCTGCCAAATACTCATTTTCTCTCACTACGGCAAACTGCGGAACCGCGACTCAGCCTGACTTCACGGTGTATAACACGGGTCTTTCCGGATCCGCGACGCAAGCGAGCATCGTAGCCTACTACAACCTTTACTCCGGCTGTACTGGAACCGTACCTTCGGTTTACTGGGCCTATAACACCGGCGGGAATGTAAAGACTGCTGTGGCGCTCTCCTTCGACGGCAAGCAGGTTGCTTTTGTGCAAACGCTTGCCGGTCACGCAAGGCTGGTGCTGTTGAAGTGGGCCGCGTCTACTACCCAGAGTGTAAGCAATCCCGGAACCCCCACGCCTGTATCTCTGGCATCGTACCCAACCTGTACGGCGCCATGCATGACCGGATTTGTTCTCACAGACTCCGTGGGCACGGTCAACGACGACACTACATCCTCAATCTTCTACGTCTACAATGACGATTCCGCCTATGTCGGAGATAGTGCCGGCTGGCTGCATCAGTTTACCGGCGTGTTTAAGGGAACGCCCACGGAGGTGAGGACGGGCGGCTGGCCGGTGCACGTGAATCCTTCCACCTCGAAGGCTCTCACCGTCGGAGTTCACGATTTTTCCTCGGGTAAAACTTTTGTTGGAGACGCCGGTGGATTCTTGTATCGCGTGAGTCCTGCGGCGGCCGTAACCGCTTCGGGGCAGTTGGACTTCGGTGTAGGCATCGTACAAGGCCCGATCATCGATCCGACGGCTGCAAAGGTTTATGTATTTGCGTCAAGCGACGGCTCTTCGGCTTGCACTGGTGGCGTCAATTGCGCCAGTGTATACGCCCTGGGCTTCAGTTTCGCGGCGGGCAATACAGGAACGAAGAAGACAGTAGGAATTAGTACTCTCACAGGAACCGCGCCAAATCCCCTCTACATCGGCGACTTCGACAGCACTTATCAAAATTCGGTGAACTCAACCGGAAATCTTTATGTTTGCGGCAACACCGGCGGGCCCCCCATCCTGTACAAAGTTCCGATTGCAGCTGGCGTTCTCGGGACCGCTACCGCTGGATCGGTTCTTTCGACGAGTACTACGCCCTGCTCTCCGGTAACTGATGTGGTGAATCCCAATATTGCGGGAGGCTTAACGGAGTGGGTATTCGCCAGTGCCGATATAAACGGGACAGGTGCCGGTTGCGCCGGCGGATGCATCTACAATTTCAAAAACACCCCTTGGCAGGCGTCGACCGCGTATGCAGTTGGCCAGGAAGTGGTGGATAGTTCCTTCCATATTCAGGTTGTCACGGTTGCGGGTACTTCCGGAGCGACCGCCCCCGCATGGAGCGCTACCGGGGGCACCACGACCACCGACGGAACAGTTACGTGGTTTAGCCAGGGAGTGACGAGTGCCGGTACCCGGGCAGTATGGGTGCGTCTTAACCACTATCCCGTGGGCAGCAAGATTTTGGATGGCAACAATAATATCGAAATCGTAAAGGTCTCCAACGGGAATGGTAACTCCGGGGGCAATCTGCCTACGTGGAATACCACAGTCGGGGGCACTACGGCTGATGCCGCTTTGACTTGGACGAACCTGGGGCCGAATTCCTCATCGTCCCTCCCTTCAGCCGGAGGCACCAGTGGCATCATTATCGACAACACCGTCAGCTCAGGGACGTTGGCGGGTGCGTCTCAGATATATTTCTCCACTCTGAGCAACCAGACTTGCGCGACGTCCGGTACGACAGGCGGTTGCGCGGTGCAGGCGTCGCAGGCAGCGCTACAGTAGGCAGAGAGGACATAACTATGGGCATAACTCATTCGTCCAGCGACGGACCAGACGATCTGGCGGCCAGGAAGAGGCCCTACGAGAAGCCAAGTTTTCGCTTCGAAGAGGTCTTTGTGACCTCAGCGCTTTCCTGCACGAAAGCGCCTAATGAGACAAATTGCAAGTTCGGTCCTAAAAAGGTCTCATAATGCAGGAGTGCCATGAGATGCGCAATGTTCTTGCCGCAAAGTGCGAACTGGCAGGTGAGATTTTGCGCTCTTTCGGAAGTTTTCGTTTTACTGCCACCGGCTGGAGCATGCTTCCGGCACTCTGGACCGGCGACACGCTGATCGTTGAACGCATCAACCCCGATCAATACCAGGTCGGAGATATCGCGCTCGTCGGACGTCGAGGCACGCTATGTGCCCACCGCGTCGTCTGTCTTCCGGAAAATAATGGCGGTCGATTCTGGATCACTCAAGGAGACGCAATTCCCGCACCAGATCGACCGGTGCTCGAAGCTGAGCTCTTGGGCCGCGTAACTCAGCTTATTCGGTCGGGGAAGTCCATCTCCGTCTCCGCAAATCTAAGAGGGATCAAAAAGCTGCTTGCACAGGTTGTGCGGCGTTCAGCTTTTGCGGCTCGTGTTTTCGTGTACGTCGCGAGCAAGGTTCGAGCTCAGAGAGAAGCCATCCTTCCGTGCCAGGGCTAGCCACACAAATCGCGCATTACAGCGTGGTCATTGCGATTGGCGATGTCGCGATCCGGTTGAACACCATCGACGCGGATTTTTTGGAGATTCTCCACCACCGTTACTCGGGATTCGTGAGCCCGGCAGCACACGCAGAATTCGAATTCGATGTTGACCTCTTGCCTCCACCGTTCACCGATTCGCAGGTAGATCTGAGCGTCACCCAGCGTGCCGGTCGATGGGTACTGGATCGAGGCGATTTTCGCGCCGAGTGGGACCCGGCAGCGGGCCGCGGCAGCATCCGCCAGAGTGCGAATCCATATTCGATCGACGCGGTTCTGCGCATCGTCCACACGCTGGTTCTGGCAAAACAAGGTGGCTTCCTACTGCACTCCGCCAGTGCCATTCGCAACGGGAAGGCATTTCTTTTTGCCGGGGTTTCAGGCGCCGGCAAGACGACGATTTCGCGGCTCGCTCCGCCCGATGCCACTCTTTTGACCGATGAGATCTCCTACGTTCGCAAACGGGATGACGGTTATGTTGCTTTCGGCACGCCATTCACTGGAGAGCTTGCCAAATTGGGCGAAAATCGTTCAGCGCCGGTGAGGGCTCTCTACTTGCTGGCCCAGGGTCCGGAAAATCGCATTGAGCCGGTGAACGCTGCGGAAGCTGGGCGCCAACTGCTCGCTAATATGCTTTTCTTTGCTGAAGATCAGGAAATCGTTCACCGGGCATTCAATGCCGCATGCAACTTTGTCGATCGGGTTCCAGTATTCAGGCTTACCTTCGTTCCGGACGCGCGCGTATGGGAGATGATTGGATGAATAAAAAACTCTACGTCGCCCGAAGTCCCCGAATCGCGGCCCGCCAGCTCGGCGAAGAAATGCTGGTCATGTCTGCTCAGGGTTCGACACTGTTTACTTTGAACCAAACCGCGACTGTCCTATGGCAGGCTGCCGATGGGAAAACTACATTGGAGGAAATCGTCGAGCGCCGCATCTGTTCTGAGTTTGAAGTGACGCCCGAAGACGCTATCCGCGACGCCGAGGACTTGGCCGAAGATCTCGCTAAACATGGCATCCTCCTGGTTTCAGAGATCCCAATCCCAAGCCGGGACCCTGTCTTACAGGAGCAAATTCGATGAGCTTGATGGCGGAGATGGGGGAGCGGGCGCATCGGCTGGGCGTTCCTTTCAGCGTTCAACTCGATCTCACCTATCGCTGCAATGAACAATGTGTTCACTGTTATCTCGATCACCATGATCACGGCGAGATGACAACCGCCGAAATCAAGAAACTCCTTAGAGAGATGGCAGACGCCGGCGTTTTCATCCTGACCCTGAGCGGCGGCGAGATTTTTCTACGCAAAGATTTTTTCGAGATTCTCGAATATGCGCGCGCGCTTACGTTCTGCATCAAGCTAAAGACCAATGCGGTTCTGATCCGCGAAGCGCAGGCAGCGAGACTTCGCGATCTGGGTGTGGAATCGATCCAAATCAGCATCTATTCGCACCGGCCGGAAGTGCATGATGCCATCACCAAACTTCCAGGTTCTCTGCGGCGCTCGATCAAAGCCATTCGCTTCCTCAGATCGCAAGGCCTCAAAGTCGTCATGGCTAATGTTCTGATGACCCAGAACATGGATGACTACCCGAGCACCCGCGCTTTGGCAGATGAGCTTGGCGCCGAATACACTCTGGATCCGACCGTGACCCCGATGATGGATGGGGATCGCGCCGTCCTGGATTTGAACGTTGGCGAATCGGCCCTCCGCCGCGTTTTTCGCGACGAAACTCTCGTCGGCAATGCCGACGAATTCTGTGCGCCGCCGCGCCCGCTCGATGACGACAGCATGGACTCTACGCCCTGCAGCGCCGGTCACACGGCCTGCTATGTCTCTCCTTATGGCGAGTTCTATCCGTGCGTGCAATTTCCTTTGTCCTGTGGGAACGTCCGGCAACAGAGCTTTATCGATATCTGGCACAACTCCGAGCAATTGAAAGAGGTCCGATCGATTCGCCTGCGCGATCTCTCCAGTTGCTCGCAGTGCGCGCATGGCGGGAGTTGCACTCGTTGCCCGGGCTTGGCATTTCTGGAAGGAAACATGCGCGGCCCTTCCACTGCGGATTGCGAGAGATCTTTCGCCCGAACCGGCATTCCCTCCGCCAATCTGCTGGCGAAGAAGGATAAGGATAAAGTATCCCCTGCACGCCTCGTACAAATCCAACTTGTGCCTGTAATCACCGGCGTCAGGCTGTTGGAAATGAGCAGCGCGGCCTGTACGTTAGCGTCGTAGGGCCATCCCTTCCCCGACCTGCTGCCGTATACTGCTCGACCTATGGCCAATATTCTCTACGGAGTGAATGGCGAGGGTGCCGGACATTCCACCCGCGCCAAGGAAGTGCTCACTCATCTGCGGCAGCAGGGACATAGTTTGCACGTCGCCTCGTTCGACCGGGGATTGCTCAATCTCCGCGACCATTTTGAAGTCACTGAAATTTTCGGGTTCCGCTTTGCCTACGTGAATAATCGTGTGCGCTACAAGCGCACCATTGCGAAGAACCTGGTGACAATGCCCCAGGCGGGAAAGAGCGTAAGAGAGATCAAGGAGTTGATCAAGAGTTCGAAGATCGATCTTGTGATCACCGACTTCGAACCGCTCACTTGCCACGTCGGGCACAGAATGGGCCTGCCGGTTATCTCTATCGATAATCAACATTGCCTGACCAACGCGGTCGTCTCTTATCCCCGCAAGTACCATCGCGATGCCGCGGCTGCAAAACTTCTGACTCGGCTGATGACTCCCCACGCCGATGCCTACCTGGTCATTTCCTTTTTCACGGCACCGGTGAAGAAGCGAAACACGTTCTTGTTTCCACCGCTGTTGCGACAGGAAATTCTCCAGGCCGCCCCCACGCAAGGCGAGTATGTACTCGTGTATGTAACTTCTCCCGCGCCATTGCTGGCGAAGGTGCTGAGCACCGTCCGCGGAAAATTCATTGCCTACGGTTTCGGCCGAGAGGGCACGGAAGGAAACACTGTCTACAAGAAACCATCACTCGATGGATTTCTTCGTGATCTCACGGGAGCCGGAGCCGTCATTGCCAATTCCGGATTTTCATTGGTCACCGAGGCTCTACATCTGAGCAAGCCCTATCTGGCCGTTCCAGTCGAGCATCAGTTCGAGCAGATTTTTAATGCCTACTGGTTACAGAAAACCGGTTATGGCGCGTACTGGGAAGACTTGAATAAAGAGCGCGTCGAATCGTTCCTCTACAACCTGCCCCTATATCGCGACAAGCTCGCCGACTATCCCCGGCAAGGCAACGGCGCGCTACTCGCTAAGCTTGATGATCTAATTGTTGAGCAACGCCGGGCCTCTTAACCGGAGCCTTGCCCGGCGCCGGCAACCGATTCCAGAAAAAGTAGTGTCTTTTGTCCTTGTTCGTTTTCCGTGCCGACTAGCGCACGTTCGTAATACAAGGCGAGCGGTGATCCCAAATAGCATTGGTAGTAGCAGTCATTACTTCCTCTAGTCTGGGAGGGTCTTTCATGGGTATCAAATGCGGCTTGCTTCCCCGACTGACGGCTGCGGCCATTTTTTTTGCCGGTACTTCCTACGCTCAAGATGCACAGCCGCTTGGGGACCTCGCCCGCCAGCACCGGCAGCAGGCGGCGGCAACTCCGAAAAAGGATGCCAGCGCATCGAAGGTGATCACCAACGAAGAAATTCCTGAGCAACCGGACGAAACGCCAGCCACCGTCAACAAGCACGGTAATGGTGGGAACTCCACGCCTTCAGCTTCCAACAAGACAAAGCAGCCGGCGGAGTACTGGAAGTCGCGCATTCAGGCGCAAAAAGCCCAGATCGCCTCGGTTCAAAAAAGAATAGACGAGATTAATAGTTCAATTCGTTTTTCGTTCGTTAACTGCGGCACCAGTTGCGATCTCCGAAACGAACGGCAGAGAACCAAGCAACAGCATGTGGAGCAGATGCAAGGGCAATTACAAGTCCAGAAGAGGGAGTTGGAAGATACGCAGGATGCCGCTCGCAAGCAAGGCTATGGCAGTTCGGTTTACGACCCGTAACAGTCACAACATCTGACAGAAATCGAACCGCCGTGCCTCAATGTCAGCGGCGGCTTTTTCCTGAGCCCAACTCAAGAACTACTAACTGCCGGCTTTTTTCGCCGTGTAAGGATTCGGATATTTCAGAATCGTGGATAGGTCCGTGCCACGGATAATGCCGGCGGAATAGTAGAACAATCCCCATGCGTCGATCGTGGAATTATCGGGAAAGATGCAGGCATCCAGAATGTAATCGGTTGTGTTCGGCATCACCCATCCTCCGCCTGCCGCGTTGATGCCGCCAAACAGATCTGTTCCGCCAAGTTGCGTGCAATATTGGGATGCCGGATTTCCTCCTCCCTGACCGTTCCATGGAGTCTGAGCGTAGTAGGCCAGTGCCGCGAGCGAAGGCTTTGGTGTGAACAGGGTATGCAGCGACACATGAATGCGCGAGCCGTCCGCAGCCAGCGTGTACTGGCAAAAGTCTTCGCTACCGGAGAGCAGCAGCCAGTCCTGTATTGGACCATTTGTGTTGTAGGCCGGAATACGGGTTTCAACTTTTCCGCCAGTGCTGATGCAGTAGCCTTGCGCCGTACTTGCCACGGGGGCTCTGCTGTTCGTTTTTGCGGTTTGCGCGGTAGCGCCTAAAACCGCACACAACATCAAAACCGCAATTCCAACAACTTCTCTAGTTGCCCGCATATCGTTTTCCTCAGTGGCGTGCTCAACGGTTCGATTCAAAAGCCACCGAAGTCTACCATGCGCGGCTGTTTTGACCGGCTGCATCCAGAATCGAACATACGTAAAGTTTTCCTGATCTTTTCGCGTTCCCATCTTCCACAAGAGGTCTCATACATGCGAAATTAGTTGCATGGCCTTGGTTGTCCGTCCCTCCCGCATTCATGCCGCTGGTGTGTTCACTACTACGCCGGTTCGCAAAGGTACCCGCGTTGTCGAATATACCGGCCCTCGAATCACGCCTGAGGAAGCCGATCGCTTGTACGATACCGCGCCTCGCACTTACCTCTATGGTCTGGATGACGGCAAGACGGTCATCGATGGCGAGGGCCTGGGCGCGTACCTGAACCACTCCTGCGATCCCAACTGCGAAATCGATGAAATAAAAAAACGCGCCTGGATTTTTGCCCTCCGAGACATCGCTGCCGGTGAAGAACTGCTCTGGGATTACAACTTGTACGACGATGATGATCCAGCGCCCTGTCACTGTGGGTCGCCCAAATGCCGTGGCACCATGTATTCGCGCGAATGGATCGCCAAGCTGCGACGCAAGACCGCGCGAAAGAAGACACGAAATAAGAAATTAAGATAAGAAAAGATCAGCATTGAAACAAACCGGGAAGGGCGCGACTTCAAGTCGTGCCGATTAGGAACCGCTTGTCGGATCAGTTCGTTCTGCTACATTGATGCGCTATGGAGAAGACCGCCCAGCCTGCCCGCAACTTTGCCAGCGACAACAATGCCGGCGTCCATCCTGAAATCCTCGAAGCTCTCGCCCGCGCCAATCAAGGCCACGTGGTCGCTTACGGTGATGATCCTTACACCCGCTCAGCAGTCAAAAAGTTCGAGGAACATTTTGGTCCGGACATCGCGGTATTTTTTACTTTCAACGGAACCGGAGCGAACGTTCTCAGCCTGCAATCTCTCACGCAATCGTTTCATTCGGTCCTGTGCAGCGCCTATGCCCACATTTATACCGACGAGTGCGGAGCGCCCGAGAAGCATACTGGCTGCAAGCTGATTCCACTGCCGCATGAGAATGGCAAAATCACGCCGGAGTCCGTCCGTCACGCTTACCACGGCGTCGGCGACGAACATCATTCGCAGCCTCGTGTCATCTCGATAACGCAATCCACGGAAATGGGTACCGTCTATCAATCGGAAGAAATTGAAGCCCTTGCCCGCTTCGCGCACGAACACGAAATGTTCCTGCACCTGGACGGCGCCCGCATTGCCAATGCCGCAGCCTCGCTCGGACAAACCCTGCGGCAGGCCACTCGCGATTTAGGCGTAGACGTGCTCTCTTTCGGCGGCACGAAGAATGGAATCATGGGCGGCGAAGCCGTGGTATTTTTCCATCCAGAACAGGCTCACGACTTTCTCTACTTGCGCAAACAGAGCATGCAACTGGCCTCGAAGATGCGTTTCATCGCCGCCCAATTCGAAGCTCTGCTGACCAACGACCTCTGGCGGCGCAGTGCCGATCATGCCAACCGCATGGCCCGTCTGCTGGAAAAAGAAATCAGCTGCATCCCGGGAGTCAAAGTTGTGTGGAAGGTCGAAGCCAACGGCGTGTTTGCCCAAATCCCGCACCACTCTATTGAGAAAATCAAAAAGCAGTACTTCTTCTACACCTGGATGGAAGAGGAATCGATCGTGCGCTGGATGTGCTCCTTCGACACCACGGAAGACGACATTCGCAGGTTTGCCGAGGTGGTCGCGGTGGCGGTGAAGGAGTAGAAGCAGCCCTCTTAGCGATTGCTTTTTAGCCCGCTTTTGACTAAATTGGCCCATCCCCCAATGTGCAAGCATTCAGCCCTATAGCTTGATCCCAGGAGTCGTTGATGAGCCGGAAGTGGTTCAGCGTCCTTACCCTCGTCGCCACCGCAACATTTTTCTTGAGCCTTTCCAGTTGCGGATTCAATCAGCACCTGGTCTCAATCAACATCCCGTCTAAGGGCGGTACGTTTGGCGCAGCAGATCCCCGTCTTTTTTTCAATTTCCAAGCTTTTGGGACATACGTTCATCCTCCGCAGACTAAAGACATAACGAACTTGGTCACGTGGCAGTCGGATAATCCTCAGGTGGTTCAAGTTAGCAGCGCGGGCGTAGTTTCACCAAGTCTCGGATGCGGCATCGGCGACATTTCCGCCACCTTCAAAGACGGCTCTAACGAGGTGGTCAGCAACTCCGTCCCAGTCACCGTCGATGGCCCAGCCAGTTCGGGCTGTACTCCTGCCGGACCTCAGCCGATTCTCACCATCAGCTTCGCCGGTAACGGAACTGGAACAGTCACCGGCTCGGGGATCAGTTGCTCGACTCCGTCGTCTTGTAGCGACCAATTCACGACGGGAACCGAGGTGGTTCTGACGGCTTCCGCCACCGGAACGTCTGCCTTCGCGGGCTGGAGTGGCTGCAGCTCCACCAGTGGCACCAATTCGTCGGTCTGTACCGTCATTCTCGAAAACAATCTAACTGTGACGGCTACCTTCAACTAAAAAACGCGGGACTAAGGGACATCGCTACTCTGCCTCTCTCTCCTCCAGCAGTTTGCCCAGCGTAGCCTTGTGCTTATCCGCCTTCTTGTTTTTGTGAGGGACCACCTTCTCCGCCGGAGGCGCGCCCATGCGCTCCCGCGCCAATTCCTTCACGGCCTGCACCGCCCCAAATCGCTTCACTTTCTTCTTACGCGCCATGATCTCCATGTTGCCATAGCTTGTACGGTGTCGAACATGCAATAATCTTTTTTGGCAGGTTCCATCGTCGCAAAAGGATGATGTCGCCTGACAACTAACCACTACCGGTCAAGACGATTTCATGGAAGAACGCGATTTTTTCGACGAACGCACCGAAAAGAAGCCGGCAACTCTCAATTGCCCGCACTGCCATCAGCCCGGCGAATACGAAGTCACCTGGGTGGTGCGTACCAAAAAGCGGCAGCTTGGCGGACGCGCCGACGAACGTGACCGTGCCCGCTTCGCCAAAGCCCGCTCCTACATGCTCCGCAAAGACGACCTGATGGCCTGCAAGAACATGCGCTGCCGCAAGCGCTTCGAAATCTCCGGCGTGCAGTCCGTGGTTTTCACCGATTGAGTGCCCTTCGTGGTCGATGATTTTTAGGGTCCTGCCAAGTGCTAATTGCCAACCGCTGATTTATACTGACAAGTTTTGCCGCCGCCACGGAAGTAAGGAGCAACGTGAAGATTCTTGTCTGCATGAAGCAGGTGCCGCAGAAAGACGCGCCCCTCAAGCTCAACGAAAGCGCGGCCTGGATCCGCGAAGACGTCTCGTATGAGGTTAACGAGCCGGACGCCTTCGCTCTCGAAGAAGCGCTTCGCCAAAGAGAAAAGCACACCGGAGAAGTAGTGGTCATCACCTCCGGCCCGGCGCGCTCACAACAGGTTCTACGCGAAGCTCTAGCCAAGGGCGCCGACCGCGCAATCCATCTCGAAGACAACGCCTTCGTCGGTCTCGATGCCTTTAACACCGCGAAAGCCTTCGCCGCTGCCATCAAAGACGAAAAATTCGATCTGATCTTCACTGGCCTGCAATCCGATGACTATGGCTACGCGCAAACTGGAGTGATCCTCGCCGAACTGCTGGGCTGGCCGCACGCCACCATAATTATGCAAATCGAAAAGAACGAGACTGGCATTCGAGTGAAGCGCGAACTCGAAGCCGGATTCTTTCAGTTTGTCGACATGCCGCTGCCCGCCGTACTCACCATTCAATCCGGCATCAACAAGCTGCGCTACGCCACGCTGATCGGCATCAAGCAGGCGAAAAATAAGCCCATCCGCAAGGTCACGCTTGCGGATGTTCAGTCGGCAATTGGGACGAACCTGCAAAAAATCGAACGCCTCTACGTGCCGCAGAAAACAAAGAAGACCGAACACATCGAAGGCTCCCCAGCCGAAATCGCGAAAAAGCTGGTGGATAAACTGCGTAACGAACTGCGCGTGCTGTAAAGTAGCGCCGCCGTCCCGCCCGGCTGTCGTACGGCGGATCGCCCGCGCAGCCAGGAGCTAGAAGCCAGGAGCTAGAAGCTAGGAGCCAGAAGCTGACCTTATGCCCGATACCATCCTCGTAGTCGTGGAACAACGCGAAGGCAAACTCAACCGTGTCTCCTGGGAGACCATCACCGCAGCGCAAGCTATAGCCGTCGCCACCGGCTGGACCATCGAAGCCGCCGTCGCCGGAACCAAGACGTCAGCCCTTGCCGCAGAGGTCGCCGCGAAAAAAGTGGCGAAGGTCTACGCGGTCGAGTCGCCAAAGCTTGAGCCCTACACTCCCGACGCCTTCGCCGCCGCTCTGAAACAACTCATAACGGCCAAGCAGCCGAAGCTCGTGCTGATGCCCCACACCTATCAGGTTCGGGATTTTGTTCCCAAACTGGCCACTGCCATGGGACGCGCTGTTATCAGCGATTGCATCGGCTTCAAACACGAAAATGGCAAACTGCTGTTCACGCGCCAGATGTTTCAAGGCAAACTCGCCGCCGACGTCAGCTTTGCTTCCGACGCTCCGTGGTTCGCAACGTTTCAGAACGGCGCCTTCCGTGGCGATCAGGCCGAAGCCGGAGCCAGTCCCGCGGCAATCGAGACAGTGCAAGCGGAAATCGCAGACAGCGTTATTCGCAACAAGCCTCAAGATGTTTTTAAAGAAGCCAAACAAGCTGTCGACCTTACGCAAGCAGAAGTTATTGTTTCGGTTGGCCGCGGCATCAAGGAGCAGAAAAATATCGAAATGGTCAAACAGCTTGCGGAAGCTCTTGGCGGAGAGCTCGCCGCCTCGCGCCCCATCTGCGATTCCGGCTGGCTCCCCATGGACCGCCAAATCGGCTCCTCCGGCCAGACGGTCGCGCCCAAACTTTATCTCGCGCTTGGCATCAGCGGCGCCATTCAGCACATCGTGGGCATGAAAGGCGCGCGCACCATCATCGCGGTGAACAAAGATTCGGAAGCGCCGATCTTCGAGATCGCCGACTACGCGATTGTTGGAAATCTGTTTGATATCGTGCCGCCGCTGACTGAGGAAGTGAAGAAGGTGAAGGCGGGAAGCTAAATTCGGCGACGGATTCTCGGGGATTTGCACGGATGAATACCGTCTTATCCGTGGCGATCCGCGAAAATCCGTGGCAAAGTCTTCGTATGCTG
>JAOAPI010000088.1 GCA_025462865.1 Candidatus Sulfotelmatobacter sp.
TCACGGGTTGGGTGTGGTATTCCATGTGCAGATTCATTCAGAGAATGTTCCCAGGCCCTCTAACGCGGCGTAGCCCGCAGTCCAAGGATCCACTTCAACAGCTCAGCGACGAAGAAGTCATGCATGCCGTCCAGCGGGGCGATGGGGACGCGTTTGCCGTACTATTCGATCGTTTTCATCGCCTCGTTCTGGTTACTGCTCTCAAAATCGTACGGGACGTGTCCGAGGCCGAAGAAGTAACCCAGAATGTATTTTTCGAAATTTATCGGATTGCGGAGAAATTCGATTCCGCCAAAGGCAGTCTTAAAGTGTGGCTTTTGCAGTATGCCTACCATCGGAGCATGAACCGGCGAAACTACCTGGTGCTGCGACAGTTTTATAACCGGCCCGAACTTGATGAGGTGCTGGATTGGGAGGCAGGCACGCAGGGTCCGCCACAGCTGTTCAGTCAGGAAATTGCACGAGTGGTTAAAGAAGCGCTCAGCACGCTGAACGAGGCTCAGAAAAGAACCATCGAGATGGTGTTTTTCGAGGGACTGACGCTAAGGGACGTCTCCGAGAAAACGAGGGAATCACTCAGCAATGTCCGTAATCATTATTACCGAGGGCTTGAACGATTGCGGAGTTGCCTCACGGAAGAGCCCGACGCCGTTCGGCGCGGCAAAGCAGTGTCTGTTGGTGAGGTGAATCATGCCAAAGCATGAACATTACCAAGAGATATGCGCAGTGGCCAGCATCGGTCAGGCTTCCGGTGCGGACTTGGCGGAGTTGCAGCATCACATGCTTTCCTGTCCTGAGTGCCGGCAGCGATATTCGGATTTCATGGAGATCCAAGCGAGTCATTACGCCGTAACAACGGGTGACCCAGAACTCAGCGCGACTGAAACCACTGCATGCATAGACTCGGGCCTTCTGCGCGAACGATTCTTCAAAAGGGCGCAATCTCAGGGAATTGTCTTCTCTCGCGCCGGCACAGAAGCGACTCTGCCGGAACCGCGGATTCACTTCTTCACGCCAAAGGATTGGCCTGTGCTGGTGATGCGAGCCGCAGCCGCAATGTTCTTGGCCGGCGCGTTCGGCTTGAGTGGATATTATTTTGGCGGCCGACGGATTCAAACTACGTCGGTGACGCAGCATTCCTCTAACCGGCCAAGCACGGCTCAGGCAGGCGCTGACGGTGAGCGACTGCGGTCGAGACTGGCGAGTCTAGAAGCCGAGAATCTCAGTCTGACGACTGAGCTCGAATCATTGAAGTCGTCTTATGCGCGCGCTTCTTCAGCCGTGGCGCGCCTACAAGACAATAATACGGCGACCGAGAAGCAGCGGTCTGCATTGTCGGCCGATCTTAAGGAACGCGATGAAACGATCGACAAATTACAAAAGCGCGTAGAAGAAAATCAGGCGGCTGTGGCAAACACGCGTGCCGAATTGGATCGAGCGCAAGGTGGGCGGGCTGAGGACCAGGCGAGCCTGATCGAATCCCAGATGCGAGTACGCGATTTGTCGGAGCAGTTGGCTGAGAAATCGAGCGCACTGGAGCGGGAAAAAGAACTCTTGGCCGCCGGCAGGGACGTTCGTGAATTGATGGCTTCACGCAATCTGCACATTGTTGACGTATTCGATACAGACCCCAAAGGCAAGACGCGCCCGTCTTTCGGACGGATTTTTCTTACCGAGGGCAAATCGCTGATCTTCTACGCATACGACCTCAACGATCCCCGCGTTCAAAGCGCGGGATACCACTATCGGGTTTGGGGCAAAAGAGAAGGACCAAGCCAGCGCGCAAAGAGTCTGGGAATTTTCTACTCCGATGACAAGTCTCAGAAGAGGTGGGTGCTTCAATATGACGATCCCAAGGTGCTGCAAGAAATCGATTCAGTTTTTGTAACGCTGGAGCCGCCGAACGGCAACCAGACCCAGCCTAAGGGCGACAAATTGATGTATGCCTACCTGCGTGGGCAAGCTAATCATCCCTAAGATTCTGCCGGTCAAGAAACAAATCCTGTAAACGCCACTGAAACATTCACGGAGAACGACAGGCATGCTCCGTTATGGAGAATCCCAAGATGCCGATACCACGTTTCCACGTTGGTCGATTCTGGCTTTCGAGAGCATTGGCTGCAGGACTCATGTTCTTATCTGTGCAGATTCTGCCGTGCGCGTTCGCGCAGACTGAGCTGGCAACAGTCCTTGGTAGGGTAACCGACCCCTCGGGAGCTGTCGTCACTGGAGCTGAAGTGGAAATCAGGAATGTAGACACGAATCTTGCCGCCATCTCGGCCACAAACCCGGACGGTCTGTACACCATACCTTCACTGCATCCTGGTCACTATGTTATTTCCGTGCGCAAGCCCGGCTTCAAGACAGTCTCAGTGACTCAGGTAGATCTCAATGTGCAAGACAATGTGGTGCGGAACTTTATCTTGCAAGTTGGATCGTCCTCGGAATCGATAACTGTCACGGCTGAGGGCGAGAGAATCAATACAACTGACGCAACTGTCAGCACGGTAGTAGATCGCAACTTCGCAGAAAACCTCCCCATGAATGGCAGGAGTTTTCAAACGCTTATACAGCTCACGCCGGGAGTTGTTCTGACAGCGAACAGCTCATCGGACAACGGGCAGTTCAGTGTCAATGGGCAACGCGCTGCCGCCAACTATTGGATGGTGGATGGTGTGGGGGCAAATATCGGAATTGGAGCAAGTCCCAAGAATGGCCTGGGAGGAGCGGTCGGATCGTTCAGCGTCCTTGGCGGGACGAACAGCCTGGTGTCTGTGGACGCGATGCAGGAATTTCGTATTCAGACCTCTACGTACGCGCCAGAATTTGGGCGTATGCCGGGAGGGCAGATTTCCATCGTTACGCGGTCAGGTACGAACCAGCTTCACGGGACGGCGTTCGATTACTTGCGCAACGACATATTGGACGCGAACGGTTGGTTTAACGGCTACACCAACAAGCCACCTCTCCCCAAGCCAGAAGAAAGACAGAATGACTTTGGTGGAACATTGAGCGGTCCGATTCTGAAGAACAGAACGTTCTTCTTCTTTTCGTACGAAGGACTACGGCTGCGATTGCCTCAAACACAACTGACCACTGTTCCCGATGCGAGCTTCACGCCGGACGGCACAACCAACTCTCGGCAGAACGCTATACCGGCTCTTCAGCCCTACTTCAACGCGTATCCGCTCCCAAATGCCACGAGTCCTGAAATCCTTGAGCCGTGTGACCCGTCAACCGATCCGACTTGCCCTGCGTCTGGCCAGAAAGCTACGGGTTCTGCAGCGTACAACGCCAGCTTCTCCAACAGCGCCACACTCGACGCTTCCAGCCTCCGAATCGATCACAAGCTGAATGATAAGTTCACGCTCTTTGGACGGTACAACTATTCACCCTCAAAGCTGATTCAGCGCGGGGGATCAGGGAATGCCTTGAGCATAGTCAATCCGACACGGATTACGACGCAAACGGCGACGGCAGGCGCGACCTGGCTGATTTGGCCTGCTGTCGCGGCTGATTTGCGGTTCAACTACAGCCAGACCAGTGCATCGAGCTCATCCCACTTTGACAATTTCGGGGGAGCGGTACCGCTGACATCCTCGCCATTTCCCAGTCCTTTCACCTTCGGAGACTCTTTATTCAGTATGAGTGTGGAGTCGCTGACAAACGGCGGATTCAACGCCGGGAACCAAGGCCGAAACCGGCAACGGCAATTCAATGTTGTTGAGAATCTGTCAGTGCAGAAGGGCCTGCACAACATTAAGGTCGGAGTTGATTTCCGGCGCCTGACGCCAATGACCAACCCCGACGTTTATAGCCAAGGACTAGCGTTTAATGACATACCTTCCGCCGAAGCTGGGAGTGTTGGCTTCGGCCTGTTGGAATCGAAGGTCAACTCGACATTCCTATTACGGAACCTTGGCCTATATGCCCAAGATACATGGCGGGCTTCTTCGCATCTGAGCGTGACCTACGGTCTCAGATGGGATGTAGACTTTGCCCCCCGGTCCCTCAACGGCCCCAACATTCCCGCTGTGACCGGCTTCGATCTGAACAATCTGGCGGGCATCACCCTGGCGCCAGCGGGAACATCGCCGTTCCATACACCCTACGGCAATGTCGCTCCCCGCGTTGGCCTTGCCTATCAGTTCAATCCGGACAAGAATTGGCAGACGGTTCTTCGGGGTGGATTCGGTCTCTTCTACGATCTTGCGACCTCGGAGATAGGCAATCAGATTTCTGTTCTTGGTTACCCTTTTGGCGCGTTCGGTTTTGTTGTCGGGGTACCGTTTCCACTGGATGCGACCACGGCGGCGCCGCCCACTATCGCACCACCGACGGCAAGCAACGGCGGACTCCTTACCGCTTTCAATCCCAACCTTCAACTGCCCTATACGTTTGAGTGGAATGTCGCTGTTGAGCAAACACTGGGAGCAGATCAAACGATCTCTGCTTCCTACGTTGGCGCGGCGGGAAAGCGTCTGCTGCAAACCACAAACGTTTTTCCGGGTCAGCCGAACCAGGTCGGTCTGTTTCTAGTAACCAATGCCGGCACTTCCGATTATGATGCGCTACAAGTTCAGTTTCGCCGGCGGCTATCGCATGCGCTCCAGGCGCTTGCATCCTACACATGGGCGCATTCGATTGATACCGCCTCGGCCGGTTCAGTTGGGGTTGACGGGAATGCATTGGTGCCGTCGGCGATTGCCAACGGGAACCGCGGGCCCTCAGACTTCGACGTTCGAAATGCGTTTTCGGCGGGCGTTACTTACGACCTACCAACTCCGAAGGTTAATGCCTTCACAGCCGCGATTCTGCGGGGCTGGTCCATTCAGAACGTCATTCAAGCCAGTTCTGCTCCGCCCGTTAACATTACCGATGGAAACTTTTCGCAATTCAGTGACGGCGCCTTTGCGGGTATTCGGCCAGATGTGGTTCCAGGACAGCCCTTTTACGTGCAGGGCGCGCAGTGCACTGCTACCTTCGGGTCGCGATGTCCCGGAGGCAAGGGGTTCAATCCAGCCGCGTTCACCGACCCACCCTTTGACCCGAACACATTTATTCCCCTCCGGCAGGGGAACGTCCCAAGGAACTTTCTGAGAGGATTCGGAGCCACTCAATGGGACCTTGCCATTCACCGCGATTTCCCCATTCGTGAATCGATCCGTTTACAGTTCCGGGCGGAAATGTTTAATGTCATGAACCATCCTAATTTTGGTCCGCCAAAAGCGGACATTAGCTCGGGTGGGTTTGGGTTGTCGCGGCAAATGCTCGGACAAAGCCTGACTGCCAGTACCGGCAGCTCCAACCTTGGCGGCGGAGCTTTGAGTCCACTGTATCAACTCGGAGGCCCGCGCTCAGTTCAGGTCGCTCTGAAGCTGTCGTTCTAGCTGTGGTATTGGCAGATCTATGAGACGAAATGGAACGATCGTTCTCGCCTTCGGTTGGTTGTGTGTTCTTATCCTTATCGCTTCTGCATTCGCGAAATCGAGGCCACTCGACATTCAGGACGCAGTTGGAACCTTATCTCTGGCATTTCGGGCGCCGATTGCTGTCTCTCCGGATGGCGCCTGGGTTGCCTTCACTGTTGAGGACGACCGCAAGCGCGAATCGACAAGTGACGCACGCTATTTGTATTACACGCGGACAGGCGTCTACCACGAAGCCGTAGGCTGCGATATTTGGCTGACGAACATCAAAACGGGCGAAACGCGCAATTTGACCGAAGGGAAAGGGACGAGCTGGGACCCCGTCTGGTCACCAGATGAGCAATACCTGGCGTTTTATTCCGACCGAAGCGGGGTCGCGCATCTCTGGGTTTGGGGGCGGGAGTCAGACAGAGTCTGGCAATTGTCTGACGCCATTGTACGACCGTTTTTCAATTTCCAGGTTGTGCGTTGGAGCCCAGACAGTCGCCACGTGTTTCTCAAGGTTTTGCCTGAGAAAATGAGCGTCGAAGAGGCAGGGGATCTGGAGTTGTCCGGTGCGAATGAAGTCGAAGACAGCACCAAGAGAGATTCGCACTCGACCGTTTCGGTTTACAGTTCCATATCTGTGAGCAAAGGCGGAGCCGTCGATAGGGTTTCGTCCGTTCAATCGCAACCCGAAGCTTGGGCAAATCGCTATTTGGCGGATCTGGCAATGATCGACGTGGCGACTGGTCGCGTTGAGCGTATCGTGACCGGGGTCAGGGCGCTAGGCTATTGGATTTCCCCAAACGGAAAGTTCCTGGCTTATACATCTTTCAAGACAGTCCGTCCGCATACGCAGCAGAACATTTATGCACTCTCTGTCGTCGGTCTTCCCAAAGGAGAGGCAAGGATCCTCGTGTCCGATATCGAGCAGGACTACGGAGTGTCGGTGAGTTGGGCTCCTGACAGCAAGTCTCTGGCATACACCACAGCCGGCCCACTCGCGCGCGGTGACTGTTTTGTAGTGCCGTTGGCCAATGGCGAGCCGCGTAACCTGACCCGCCGAGCACATCCTCCCTTCGGACACAATCATCGGGCTCCTTTGTGGGACGCAGATGGACGAAATGTCTATTTCATCAGTTCAGAAAGCTATGAGCGCCTCGGAACCGGCACGGTCTGGAAAACCTCTGTCTCCGAAGGCACCCTTTCGGAGGTTGCAACAATTCCGGGCTGCGTGCTCCTCGAAATTGTCGCGCCTGCTTCAGGTGGCCGCTTCTGGTCACCGGATGGAGGCGTGTCATTGACAGTGAGCGCCCGCAATGAAGCAACCAAAGATGTCGGATTTTACCGGATCAACATCACCACGGGCGCGGTCGCGAACCTCTTCGAACAGGCAGCATTTTTCGAAGGTGGTTCGATCTTCACGACTGATGTGACCCGTGACAGTCAGACTATTGCTTTTGCATTGGAAGATGCGAGCCATCCGATGGACATTTGGATCGCGGGCCCGACTTTCAGTAACCGAAAGCGATTGACGACAATCAATCCGCACCTGACAAGCAATAGCTTTAGTTCGAGCATGTTGATTACCTGGCACAGCATTGACGGGCAAGTGTTGCAGGGAGCGCTTCTCCTGCCAGTGGATTATCAGCCGGGAACACGGTATCCGTTGGTCGTGAATATCTACGGTGGCGCCTACGAATCGAGATTATTGAACAGGTTCGGGCTCAGTGGCAGCGGAGTCGATAACATGCAGATTCTCGCTACGAGGGGCTACGCCGTGCTTCTGCCCGACACTCCTCTTCATCAGGAGACGCCAATGCAGGACATTCTCAAGACTGTGATGCCAGGCGTGGACGCGGCCGTCTCACTCGGCATCGCGGACCCTGATCGACTTGGCGTGATGGGCCACAGTTACGGGGGGTATTCAACTCTAGCTCTTATCGCGCAGACCACCCGATTCAGGGCGGCTATCGATAGCGCAGGCGTCTCCGATCTCGTGAGCGACTACGGCTACATGGATAAGACTGGTGCGGACAGTTCGGTGGGATGGACTGAAACAGGCCAGGGACGGATGGGCGGTACACCGTGGCAGTACCGAGCGCGGTATATTGAAAATTCACCGGTCTTTTATCTCGATAGAGTCGAGACGCCGGTGTTGCTTGTACACGGAGAATTGGATCGGTCCGTGCCTTGTCAGCAAGCGGAGGAGGTCTTTATCGGTTTGCGCCGCCTTGGCAAAGAAGTCGTGTACGCCAAATATGCCGGAGAAGAACACTGGCCGGGCACGTGGAGTCCGGCGAACATCAGTGACTACTGGAACCGGGTGATCGACTGGTTTGACAGGCACTTGCAACCGTCAGGCGCCGCGAAATAGTCTATTGGGTGCGCCGGCGCTGCGTCTGCTAATAGACTGGTAAGGAAAACTGCGCTTCGGCAGAAGTTGTCACTCCGTTTAATGTAAGAGATTGGCTGGAATCGATAGACGCTTCCCCCTAGAAGCGGGGGCCATTGCCCAATGGCCCCCGCACGCGAGAAGCAACTACTCTTCGAGCTTGTTTGAGCAGTCATTGTTGTCCAGCTTACTGTTGACGCCGTTGTCGTCGTGTATCTGTTTCATGCCTTGGATCAGCTCTGCAGCCGGTCCAATTAGGTTCATTTCGGGAGTTTCGTACTCCATACATCCTCCTTTCTCCACCATCTCAGGTGCGTATTATTTGCGCTGGTGGAACGCAAAATGTAGTTCGCCAGCGGAAATCTGCAGGCCATCAGGCGGGTACCGCGTGGGCACTCACTTCTCTTGAGCTATGCACGTGGTTTAAGCTCCTCAGCCACCGCTCCGCTGTCAGCATCCGCAGGATGTGTCCAGTGTCGCCTTGAACCCTCATCTTGTTCAGATCTTTCATCAGGCGTTCGGGATCGGCGATGCCACGCTCGCACAGTTGCCAGCGACTAAGGTCGGCGATATCTGACCATTCCTTGTGTAACGCTCGCACCATCGCTTCTCCGGGCCCACCCTTTGACCTTCGCTCCAGGACCTTGCGTGGCAAGATCTCTGACAAGCTGCGCCGCATAAGGGACCTCGTTTGTCCCGCGCGGAGAAACTGCGAAGTCGGGACAGATAAGCAGAACTCGACCAGCGGCCGATGGGAATACGGGTAGGTAACATACATGTCGCGATACTCATTCACGTATCCTGCTGCGAGCTGGCAAAAAAGAAGGTCGATGTGATGACGGTGCATCCGCAGGCTGGGCATGTTTCGCGATGATCGAGTGCCCCCGTCCCAAACAGCCTTAGCAAAGTCGTCCTTGTAATGACGGGTTATCCACCGAGGTGCCTCTGGCGGCTGGTATGCCGAAACCCAGGGAAAGATGGAACCCATGGCCAATGGAAAAGCCTGCTTGAACAAGAGTCGAACATACGGGACGTTTGTGAAATGGCTCCATGCGACGCATGCCGCGTGCATCTCAACGAAGTGACCTTTCAGGAAACTGTCGGCAACGACGGGTGTTCCGTCCCGGACGCTCCAGAAGAGATGGTCTCCGCCTTCCCCGCTGAACAACACTCGCGCTCCGAGCGTCCTCATGAGTTTTTGGTAAGCAAGGAATCTCCCGGGAAAGCAATGAAGAGGGTTAGGCAGGCCGGTGAATACTACGTTACGCAGTGCAAGCGTAATGGCTTGATCCTTTTCCGTGACGCGAAAACCGGGCAATCGACGCGTGTCTTCGACGGCCTTTATAAATGGGCTTTCATCGCACGACTCCGACTCTTCAAATACACACGAAACTGTTCTTAAGCCTTCGGTCGACTCGTTCTGATCGCGGAGAATGCGATCTCCAATCATCACAAGTGAGGAGGAATCGAATCCTCCACTGAGTTCGGAAAACACCGGAGGCCTTGCGCGTAACCTCACCCGAACCGCCTCCGCTAGCAGTTCCCGGCAGTGGTCTTCATAGTCGTGATCTGTTCGATATTTGAGGGAACGAATGTTCGTTGGATTCCACAATTCTCCGACCTGCTTAAATTCATTGTCCCGGAATGCAACTACGGTTCCAGGAGGTACCACATTGACTTTCTCAAGAGGAGAATGTTTCGTACTCGGCTGAGAGATAATGTATTCGAGCAGATAGCGATAGTTAACGCTCAAATCGACACTGGACACCCGCACGAGGTGGCCAAAATCGCTTGACCAGATAAGCCTCGATCTGTCGGCCACATAATAAAGAGGCCGGGCACCGCAAGCCGAGCGCGCAAAGAACAGTGTTCGGCTATTCCCGCACCAGATGGAGAGAACAAACTCTCCGATGAGATCTGCAAATATCCTGGCTCCGAACTCGGAATAGGCCTTTGCGACGATAACCGGGTCGGGCACATTCGGGAGGTCCGGAAGGCCGAGGCGAATGCCCAACTCCTCCCGGTTGTCGAGCCGTCCATCGAAGGTGGTGATACAGGCTCCCCATTTGTAAGGTTGGACCTCATTCTCCTCCTCCCATGTGATCCGATCTCCCCTGTAAGCCATTGCCAATGGCCCATCGACTATTTCGCCACGCGTCTCTGCATCCCAGGTCACGAAGGGACCAAGGACAGTAGCTAAGTCGTCTACGGTAGCCGGCCTTCCATCCCTCTGAAGCAATCCAAGCTGCAGTTTCATGACATCACCTCACATGCGTCAGTAGGAAGTTATCGACTGGTAGAAGTTCTTCACTTTTGGGAAGTCATTTACCACGCATCCATCGACTTCAACCCAAGCGTGCGCGAGAGTCGGCATCACCTTCGCAGCGACGACCATTTCCGCACGGACGCCGAACGCCCTCAAGAGGCACGCCGTCACCGCAGAACGCTGCAAGCAGACCACCTTCCTGGGATACCAAACGCAGGCCCGCTCGACTGCTGTACAGATCCGGCCGATCAGATCAGGATCATCTAGATTGCGCCGCCCAACGGGTCTTTTGCTTACCGCCCGACACAGCGCATTCAGCGATCTGGTTGACAGGATCAGATCAAAGAGCGCGAGTGCAAGGAAGGCACGAATGACTGTAACGCCCTTAGGTTGTGGACGAGGGGCACCAGCATCTTGCCCATACCATGGAAAGGCCGGCTGTGAGGCGGCAGACGATACGGCCGGCTCATCGTTCCTGTGTTGCACGCATCCCGGTATAATGCCGCGCTCGGCTGCGTTGCGCAGCAGATTCCTTAAATCCTCGGCCACCGGCTCCTGATCAACATCACACTCTTGGGCGATAATCTGGACGACTTCCGACTCCGTGTTTCCGGCGCAGATCAGTGTCCACATCCTAGCGGCGACCGGGTTGAGCTTTAAGAATTCGTCATTGTCGAGGTCAAAGAACGCGCCGCCATCCTGCGAGGTAATCAGATAGACAGAACGCCGATCCAAGTCAGCATGAAAGAGCGAAGACGAGGTCATGATAATTTTCTCCTATTTATGTATTTCAGATTGGCGGCGGTTTCGTCTCAACCGAGCGTATCTCAGCAACTTCAGCGATGTGAGCCACTGGATAAGTTCCTGAACGTCAAAGCCTGCCTGATCCAAGGACGTGTCGAACGTCCGAACAAGGTTTTGTGTGATCTCCATAGGGTCACAACCTTGTCCGAGTTGCACTGACCTTGCCCGATGTCAAGAGAACTGCCCGGTCCTTCGTATCTATTGCTCTAACCGAGTCCGATGGACTGCCTGGCAATTCGAGATCTAGTGTCGTCATATGGCACTCCTTGGAATGAGCGCCTGCCTTCGCGTGAGCGGAAAGCCTGGAGATACTTCGTAAGGGGTGTGATACGAAATACTTCGGCCTATACAAGCGCCAATTCGTACGCCCAGGATCATCTCTCATCCCTCTTTCAGGCGAACAACTAATTTTCGTTCGTCCTGCTTTCAGGAAGCGCGGCGCGTGCAGCATGCTTGTTGATAGACAGGAAAATACATAAGAACGTGCTAATACGGAATCAGTACCTAGCCTTAGTAACGGAGTTTTACAAAAACACAAAATAAGAAAATAAGAATCGTCAGATGGCCTTGATGTCCACTTGGTCAATGTACGAAAAACGGCTTGTGGCGAGTACCGGCCGTGGACTAAGTTTCACCAAGAAAGAATCGCGCGATTCCAGTTGGCGACGCGCGATTAGGCTGTTCGATGAACTCGCTTCCGAAGCTTTTCAGACTCCCTCTCGCTGTTCTTCTTCTATTGATCATCATCTCTTTAGCTTTTTCTTGGAGCAGTAATTCTCGGAAGACCAATGCTCGCGTTGACATTCGAGCCGGTGATCCAATTTCTCTGCTTTCGGAAGCGAACCGTCTGTCGTGGTTGGGCAATTGGTATGAGGCTGGGCCACTGTATCAGCAAGCGGAGGAACGTTTTCATGTAAGCGGGGATACCGATCACGAAATCTACGCGCGCATCGGACGCATGAGGGCGCAAGCGGTAAATGTCCCTCTCGACCGGACTTTGTCGCTGTTCAGCAACGAACTCGAAGCGACGACAATGAATCCAAAGGCACGGCTGTGGTGCCTGGCGCTCAAGGGGTACCTGGAGATAAACAGCGACTCCAACTCTACGAAGCGCGATTGGACTGAAGCTCTGCAAATTGCAAACGCCTTGGGCGAAAGCCAGTGGGCTGCAAGGGCAACTGGGGAGTTGGGCGTTATCGCTTTCCTCGAAGGAAACACCGCATCGGCGGTGAGCCTAATAGGGAAAGCAATTCTCTCTGCCTACCGCACCGGCGACATTGCTTCGCAAGTGCGGCTGCTATCGATGCTGGGAAACGGCTTCAATGAAGAGCGACGTTTTTCAGAAGCGCTCATTATGTTTCAGCGCGCAATCGCCATAGCCGAGGGTACTCCGGATGCGGGATTCCCGTTCCTGGCCTACGGCGGCGAGGCAGCGGCACTGACCGGACTCCACCAGACCGCACTGGCTAAGGAGTCGATGGAAAGAGCATTAACCGCGGCTCGCTATCAAGAAAATCGGGCCAATGAGGCCGATCTATTGGTACAGATGGGCGAAGTCGCATTGGCGGACCACAAAGTAGACGATGCGAAATCCTATTTTACCCAGGCCGGTCAAATTGCCGGCGCGATGCGACTCTATCGCACACTCTCCTATGCTATGTTCGACCTCGCCAATGTGGAACGGCAGCTCGGCAATACACAAGGGGCGAGCGATGCTCTGAAAGTTGGACTCAGTGCGAGCCGCCATGTCGGAGATCGTTACTATGTGCCTCGCGACCTTACCGCGTTGGCCGAGATAGCTGCGGGCAAAGGCAACTTTCGACAGGCGGACAAGCTATTCGAACAAGCCGAGGACGTGCTGGATGGAATCCTGATCAATCAGCACAGTTTTGAGGAGAGCACGGCACGTGCAGGCTCAATGAGCAGTATATACCTTGAACATTTCAGGTTGGCCCTCCAGATGGGAGATGTCGGGCGCGCATTCCAGGTTTTGGAGCGAGTCCGCGGTCGCACCGTTGCAAGCCACCTCTATGTACGGGACAGGGTCGATGACAAGTCGCCCGGACTTGCCGCGTTAGAAGCCAAAATCGCTGCTACGCAACTCGCATTGATGCGAACGGAAGACGCCGAAGAAAGGTCGGGGCTTCTGGAGCAGTTGCTTGCCGAGGAGCGCAACCGTGCCTTCGAACTGAACGAGGCGGGATTGCAACGCCGAGACGTGCTTGCGAAACCCGCTCCTTTGAAGACGATCCAGGCAATGTTGGGCGACAACGAAGTTCTGGCCGAATATGTTCTCGGTGAGCCGAAAGCATTTTGCGTCGTGATAACCAAGCAATCCGCTCAACTCGTTACGCTGCCGGCCGGCGCCAACAGGATCCAGACTCTGACAGAGTCCTACCTGTCCGAACTCAAGTCGAGGAAATCCGGCGAACAAGTTGCCGGTGAGCTCTATACCATGCTGCTCGAACCAGTCTTGAGATCATTTCATCAGGCTCGCCTGATCGTCTCACCTGACGGCATCCTGTACTTGCTCCCGTTCGAGGCTCTTCGCGACCGCGACGGTTTCGTAGTGCGCTCCAAGATTGTTTCTTATACTCCATCGGCTAGCGTACTGTGGCGTCTGCGCGCTGCGCATGTTGCGGAGAGCCATCGACCGTTGCTTGCAATAGGCGCAGTTGATTACAAGATGGTACGAGCGCTGCCGAAGAGTGTTGAACACGGCTCCGCCGCGGCGGTAATTGTCCGCGGGCTGGCGGAACTCTCTGGATCGCGCTTAGAAGACCTTCCCGCGAGTCGCGATGAAGTGTTAGCGATAGCCCAAATCGCCGGCCCGGATGCCGAGCTGTTGCTTGGACAGAAAGCCACCGAGAGCGCATTCAAGAACCAGGCGCTGGCGGATTATCGCGTGATTCATCTCGCAACCCATGCTGCGGCCGACCCACAATACCCGGATCGAGCCGCGCTTGTTTTGGGAATTACCCCCAACACATCTGACGACGGATTACTCCAGGTGCGCGAAATCATGCGTCTGTCACTCAACGCAGAACTGGTAACGTTATCGGCCTGCGACACCAATGTCGGCGCAGCGGCGGGAGAAGCTGGGGTGGTGAACCTGGAACAGGCGTTCCTGATTGCCGGCGCTCGTGCGGTGGTCGCCAGCCTATGGAATGTCGAAGACAACTCAACGCCCGTAATGATGAAGGCCTTTTACACTCATCTTGCGGAGCACGAAGATAAGGCCTTGGCGCTCGCGCATGCCAAACGGGACATGCTGGAGCGTTATGGAGATACGTCTCCTTATTATTGGGCGGCGTTTGTGATGGTCGGTGAAGGCGCTCAGCCGGTCTCATTCGGGCGATAACTCAGGTTCGCAGACAACAAGATTTTTCGGTCATTCCACAATCAAGGGGTAGTACACCCACTCGGAACCCTCGCGGCGGAGCGCCAACGAATAGCGTCCTGGCGTCAGACTGCCCAGTTCGACAGGCAAATTGAGGACCACGTCGTGGTTCTCCAAAAGCGCTTCTCCCGAAGTACTCAGCAGTGGGACACTCTGTTCCGTGCGGAGAATCTGACACTCGTATTTACCTTCGCCCCCGATCGGCAAGATGATCCGTAGCCGTCCTGCCTTCCGTCGCGCCGTGACCGCAGCTGCGCCAGTGTTATTTTCGATGCCACGCGTGGGTGAGGCTAACCGCAGATCGACAGTGGCAACAGCATTTGAAACGGATGAAGGGCGATCCAGCCTCGCCCAAACCGCGACGGCCAAAACGGCCGCGACGGCGAGGACAAGAGACGCTCTCCTTATTAATATGCCTCGCTCCCGCATCTCCCGCAGGAGAGTGATGCACCGGTCGCATTGACCCAGGTGCGCTAGCATTTCGTCACGCTGCGCCTGGTTGCACTTGCCCTTCGCAAACCGGCGCAAGTCAGCCACAGTCGAGCAGTCGCCCAGCCTACGGACTGGACCGTCCTTCCGCGTGACAGATGACAGGGCTTCCATGAGTTCCTGTTCTGCAACACGATATTGTCTCAACGGCAACATGTCATTACCATTCATCGGACCTTGTCGTATTATCGGCCCGCAGCAATCGCAAATGAGCATTTCGCACGTCCCGCCAAAAGCTCTGTCGCACTGCCGCGGCGCTTACGCCGAAGATCCGGGCGATCTCTTTCCAATCATAGCCCGCAATCCTCAGCCGCAAAATGGCCCGGGGCTTATTGTCGAGCTCTCGCGCAAGCTCTTCGAGGAATAGATGCCGGTCAGTCTCATCGCGCCACTCGGGAACTCGCAGGATATCCGCCAACTCGCTGCTTCCGCCAACAAGCTCGATCCGCCAACGGCGTCGCGCCATGCGGCGCAGAGCGCGATACGAAGCTACAACCAACAAACCGCCCGGATCGGCGGAGTGGAGAGGCACATTATTCTTATCTAGATAGCGAGAGATGGTCTTGACCGACGATTCGAGCACTTCTGCCGCTTCACCTGGATCGCCCAATATTTCCTGGGCTTTAAGGCAAACCCATTTCCAAACGCTGTGCGCGGCTTCACGAACGTCTGGACGAAACGGTCTACCTGTCTCTTCATCGATTTCTCGGTCCCACCAGGGAAGAAAGCGTTCGGAGGAGGCCATACAACTCAATGCACCGTGCAACAAAATGCTGGCAGGACTGTTCTATGGGATTGGAGTCCTGGTCAAACCCGTGAAATACGTTTTTAGAATTTTGGAGGTTCTGATAATGGCTGTTTGGCTTTGCGCGCAGCACTCTTTGCTCGAAGCACCAGGACACTGCCGACCTAGCACTTCCGCTGCGAACATGACGATCTCAAGCTGGTTATTAATTTCATGAAGAAGTTCCCTGGGAGCTTCGGGTTTGTCGCGATGCGGCATCAGCAGAATTGTCGCCCAGAACCTCTTATGATGGAGCGCAAAACTCGCGATTATTCTGAAAACAGAACAGACGCAGTACAAGCAATCGTCAATCAAAAAACCGATTCGCGCCCCTGTTCGAGCCTCATTCTTAATATTGTCTAATCTGACAAAGGCTATCCGCAGTAGGACTGTACTGTTGGGAAGTTAACAGACGCCCTTTGTTTGTTGAATTGTGAGAAGTTCCGGGCTAAGAGGCTGGAGCGGAAGGCAACGGATGTGACAGGAGAGCAGTTTTGCGACAGGCGCAGCCGTGTGTTGACGGAGGCCGGATGCGTACAAAGGGGACAGTGGAATGATAAAGTGCATGTAGCTTTTCTTGAACTAACGCGATGGCCAGAACATCAGCGCTCCGAACCGCATGGACAGCAACAGGCATGATCCTGCTTTACTTCGTCTTGAACGGCGTAGTGAGAGCATGGCAGTGGCCGCTGGCACTCCCCGGAATCGCGTTTGAGAAGACCACAGATCCATACGCCGCCGCTCTGATTGCAGTCCCCTCCGGCCTCGTGTTTCTTATTGTCTTAGCGGTCTTTGGGGCGTTACATGCGAATGACGTGAGGAGTCACGCCGTGCTTAACAGGCTGCCCCAACCGTTTGGTCTTGGGGATTCGCGAAGCATTCTGCTTCATTCGCTGCAGTTGGCGTTGTTCTTACTGCTTCCGCTGATTTGTTTGCTTGCGTTGACGAAAAAGGTTTTCAGTGGTCAGTTTTGCGAGCACGTTGCGTCGGCGACGTCTGCGTGCGGCATCGTTGGAGCCAGGGTTATCGGTAACTGGGGCGAACACTTTAGATATGTTTCACCGGCAAAAGCGATAGGAGAGCACGCGTATCTCTATCAGGGTGGTGTTGATTACTGGCCGTTCTGGATGCCGATGATGATTTGCATTCTTTGGATACTTGCTTTGACCGGAGTAGGCTCTTTTATCGTCAAGCTGTTCAAAAAGACGTAGAGATATGTCGTGGCATTAACGGTCTTGTGACTTGACGGCACATCGAGCATCGTGGGATGATCCATGCCCTTTCGATACGCGTATCCAGAGAGACGGGGAAGCCAATGGGAAGATATCCAGCGAAAGCGTTAGGCGCCATTTTCTTTTGTTTGATTCCGTTCTTTCTGGCGTCTTGTGGCGGTGGAGGTGGTGCCGAGATTGGTGCCGGTCAAGCGCTCGCTCTCGCTGGGGCTCTCGAAGCAGTGAAACCAGGTCTCGACGAAAGCGTGAACAATGCTGGAAATCAAGCTAACCAGACATTAAGGAATGCGCAGACACGGGCGGACTATTTAATCAAACATTTGAACGATCTCGCCAAACAAACTGGCGGCGAAGTCGCAACGCAGCGGGAGCAAGCTGCGGGCCAAGCATTTACTCTGCTTGGCGAACTCTATACAGAAACGCAACGCGCACGGATGAATATCTCCGTAAGCATGTTTCAGGGACTCGCGGCCGCGGCTGCCATTCTGGACTCCATCCCCTTTATTCATGTTCCTGATACGCCCTTCGCTGCTCTTCCGATCGCATTTAAGCCGAACGCTTCTGACCGACGCGTCATTATCTACGGCTATTTCCCCTCATTAAAGCGAGGAGAGGCCACCATCAGGTTTGACGGCGGAACCAAGGCTAAAGGAATGCGCGGGATCGGCAGTCTTTTCTTCGACGTGCCGAACAACATTGTAAAAGAGGGATCATTTGTAAATGCATCTGTTAGTTTGCCGAGTGGCTCAATATTCTCCAAGGACGATACATTTGGAACTCGGGTATACGTTTTGCCGCAAAAGCCATTTCATGTGAATGTGGATTTCCTGCAGCGGAACGATGGAGCATACCGGGATATAGCTGGCACTGCTCAGGCTGTTCGAGCGGATTCGGACCATCAATCAGTCCATTGGATTCAAAATGCCGGAGCGTTGTTCATGACAACGGTTCCGACTCACGCTGACTATGACCCTAATGACGTGGTATTCAAGGACGTACAGTTGGTGCAGACGGGCAACGATAAGCCGTGTGATTGTTGTCCCAGCCCCTCATTTGTCGTACATGCAAAGACTTTGGATCAGGTTGATATCGAATTGGGAGCTCCCAATTGCGGACACTGCGGAAGTTTGTTCAATCTTTGCGGCGGCGGTGGCAGCCATATTGACATAAGTGCTACACCAATCTTCACCGCTAGGTTGATCCATGAGTCAAAAACGATCCCATTGAACCACAAAACTATGGATTTGGCTGAGAATGATGTCGCCAAAATCCCTTTCGATCCCAAAGCCGTGATGACCCAAATAGTAATCGAAGTCTCCGACGGACAATCTAGCGCTAAAGATTTTGCAGAGATCTCCAACCGGACCGTGAATCAAACCGCCGCAACCGCGGCAGGCAGACGAACATGGGATGTTTCCCTGGCAGCAGATGGAACCATTGTAATAACAACAAAAAACCTCCCAGTCACCTTTGTGGGGCAATAGCCGCAACTACGGGTCTATAAGGATAAATACAACTGCAATGAAAGAGCGGGAGAAGGGTCGCATTACAGTGGCTCAGAACGCCGCCAGTGTCCATCGTGACGAATTTGGATCCGCCCGTCCAGTCGGGAATCATCAACTTCTTCAGGTCGTGATTCTGCCTAATTCGGACGCTCAATTCTGTTCTTCTAATATAAGAAGGCCGGGCAACAATAGTTTCATGTCCGCAGCAACCTCGCGCCGTAATTTAGGAGTGTCGACAAATTGATTTTCGCGCAAAAAGTCTCTCACGCAAAAATACAGGCGGTCGTCGTCATCGACATAAAAGCAATAATTAATCTGCGTTAGTGGACGGTCCATGCTCGCAATCTTCACTTCCCGCAGTGAGAACCCAGCGATTCACCAAGGCCATGAACAGCCCCAGCCGATATGCCACGACGGCTTTTCACGGATCGTCGCGAATAAGACTGGAGATCACCACCTCATTGTTTCTTGCAACGAGCACGCTACCGTAGATTTCGGCCAAGGGCTCGAAAGAAGATCCACGCAAAAGCCTTATTGCTTTTGCATTTCGAGTAGCCCCTCTCAAGACGGCTGACAGATCTGCGATCATGACAAGATCGCCGCTAAGAAGGAAAATGCCAACGGCTTTGCCGACCCATGCATTGATGTCATGTTTCTCCAAGACCAAGCCTGAGTCGGCGAGCCGAATCTCACTCTCAGTGCCGTCGTCGCTTATCCATATGGCCATACTCCTAAGATTGTGAGACTAAGCCCCCTTTTATATCGAATCATGCGATTCGATATAGAACCGAATGGTATCATACGCTGCGGGCCTTAGACAGTTGCCGGAGGGACAACGGAACATATTACTGAGTAAGCGAACGCACGGAATGGGATCAGGAAAGAGTAAGGCAGGAACAACTCGGGCGGCGTTAGCGCGCACGGCGCGCGGGGAATGTAAGACGATGTGATTACAACATCATTAGCATGTCATCGTGAAACTGTTTGCCATAAGTAAGCGCAAGACCCGCCGCGGCATCCTTCAGCTGTCTGTAGACCTCCAAAAGATCAAGGTTGCCGTTGTCCCCACATTTGCACAGGCTCGCTACACTGGGAATGCGAATAAATGGCCATCTTTCAATCCGAAGCACCGTCCATGCAGTCAGTTTGACCAATTGGATCGTCGCCAAGGCTCGAAAATGGGCAGCCCTCTCAGAAACCGCCACGATCATTCTTTCTCGTTCCGTAGATCGGTCGGGCGATTTGTCCAACATATCCCGCAGTTCGGTATTCGCCCATTCATGAACGACGCGAACATTGTGATACATACGCCAGAGCAATTCTCGGGCCTCGTGAATTCGAACTCGCATCGTACGACGGAAGTGATAATTAGATTGAACAAGACGCAAATATCTTTCGCCCACCGGATCGAACAGCTCCTCCACTTCATTCCAGTCAATCTTTCGGAAGAATACCGTAACCTCGTCTATCGTCCGGTCGTCGTCAAACCGAAATTGCCGCTGGATCAGAAGATAAAGACCGATTAGGCCAAACAGTGTGATCGGAATCCAAGCCGCAAAGGAACCTACTGGCATCTTTTGATGTTCCTCGTCCTTTCGAGCATCTCCGTTGGCCGATCCAGCAGCTGCAGCAGTTCGCTCGGGTCAGCCGATGATCCAGGCCGATTGCCTGGATCGTCGTGACGTTCTCGAAAAGCCTGCAGCCAGACCACGCAGGCTATTATGTATGCCACAGCGGAGGCATAACTAAAGACGAGGTTCATTTTTATTCCGAATTCGGAACGGAGGGCATCGGCCATCATTCCGACCACGCTGAAGACGCCAAACCCGAGCATGATGCCAAAGGGCGGCTCTAGCCATTTTGTGCGCCAAAAGAACACAAGGAAGCCGAACAAACCAAAAATACCGGCAAGCATATAGTTCGAAGCAAGGTCTAACGATATGTAAATAATTGTTAAGGGGCCTGCTTGAATCGGCCTATGCCTTACCGAATTCCAGAGTGAAAGCGACAGAATTGCCAGCACGGCGGTGGGCACCAGGAGTCGAAACCAACTTCGGCGAAAGTAGTACGGCTTGAAAATTCTGTGAAATGCTTCATCCATCGCCAGAACGGCCAAAATGGCATAGATGGCCTGCATGACCCCATAAATTGTGAAATATGTTCGCCTATTAGTCGTGAGAGCCGCGCTTAGGAGCAGGACCACAACATTGGCCAGCGCGTAGCAGATATACGAAAAGAAGAATGGAAACATCCTACGCCAGGGGCCGCGGCGAACGAGCGTGATCACTAGGGCAGCCTCCAATGCTCCGCCAGCCAACGACAACGCCGCATCAATTACACTTCGCATAGTGAAGGGGCCAGCTTAAACCAGCCCCTCCACATACGTAAATGTAAACGTCGTCTATCTCGGACAACCAACGTCACCGGGAACACAGGACGGCTGCGGTACGGGACCTTGAAAGGTTACTGCGGGCGAAATTGCGCCGCTCATGATGAGGATGAGTAATGTGGTGGGTAACAGGAAGCGTAGAGTCTTTGTCATGGCTTTTCTCCATAAGTGGAATTGCCGCTGAAGTCGGCACAGAAGAAAGCATATTCGCTCCCGTTTTGAAACCGCAGTTTGATTTCTTTGTGTAAGGAATCTGAAAACTGTGAATGAGCAAGAAATGACCTTATTGACTTAACAATCTTCGCTTGACGCTACAATTCAGGCGAGGTCCAGAAGCGGACAATCTAGCCGGAGCGCAATGGACAAGAACAACTTGTCCCCCCTGTTCGTTGCCCTCTATCGTTCCGCATACGGAAGTTCCACCGTTTCTTTTGATTGTTGGTAATATGTGAAGCGTTTTCACTAAATTCCTGGGGCTTGAATTTACCAAGGTTGCAGGCTCGACAAAGATCTGTGGCTTGGGTTATCTTTCGGGCCGCATTAAGATTCTCTTAATTGAGAGCGCCAAACCTGGATGACGTCAAAGATTCAAGGACCGATTTTAGAGATCGCGATTGAATTGTTCGCCAATCACGGCTACGCCGGCGTTGGCATACGAGAGATCGCTGCGGCCGCCAATGTCACTCCAGGATCGATATTCCGTCTTTTCGAGAGCAAAGACAGCTTGTTTCAAGAGGCCCTAAAGACGGTCGCGTACCGCTCCCTTGCGCCGGGTGAGTTTCAGAAGTTGCTCCAGGCGGACGAAGAGGAGTTTTCACTTCTTGCGCAACGTGCCATCCGGCGCTGGTATTCCTCGTTGTCGCCCCAATCGGCGCGGTTGCTAATGTACGCGGCACTCTCCGACAACGAACAATGGCGGGAGATGGCGTCGACCCGTACGGGAGAGATTGCTGGCATCCTGGCGCAAAGCATTCGAAAAGAAGCCCGAAAATCCAAGGTCCGCAATGTGGACGCGCTTGCCGCGTCCAGGACTCTGATCCTCGCCTTATTCAGTCTCCGAAGCACCCATTCCCTTTTAAGCACAGGAGAAAAAGAGCGGGAGGCGGTATCAAAGATGATCCTGCAATGGGTTCATGGTCTCGCTCTCGCTTAGTTGATCTACGTTTTCGTTGTTTGTTGCCTCTAATCATAATCGAATCACATGGTTCTATTTAGAACCAACTGATCGCTTGCATTCCCCTGTTACTTAGAGTAGACTCCTGCGTCAAAGCAACGCTCTGGATTGTGAGCGCTAGCCTCTAACCCGCTTCTAAAGGGCTGAAATGTCGCAGAAGAAGTCGATGCTGAAGATTTTCGACAACTTAGGCAGTTGCTTTCGGCTGGAAGGCGACACGACACTTTTTTCTGTTGCTGACTTTATGCGCGTAAACCAGTTGCCAAATGATCCTCGGCTCCGGGAAGTTGTCATTGAGGAAATGCGCGAAATGTTTCCTGATGTACGCGTCATTGAGGAAGAGGATTGAATGGAACAAATCATAAAGCTTTGTGCCGTTCATTCTGACCGGCGAGACCCCAGTGAGACGGTGAGATGCGTCGAGGGTCGTGGAGTACCGCGATGGAGGACGAAGGACGTTTACTCTCTTTTCATTAAAGATTCCGAGCGCCGTGCGAACCCCCGAATACCACCAAGGAGCGGGCAGGCGACCGGGGCCGGGGCGACATGTGGAGTGTGGCCCCGGTTTAAAGAAAGCCGAATTGGATTTGGTCAATGACTGAACACTGACTTACAGCCCGCCTTTGGCGGTTCGTCGACAAAGCCTAGCCACTCGTTATGTGGAGTGTCCAATTGAAGTCAATCAAGAGCCCTGGCGCTCGGATGCTGCCCTTGTAGTCTCATCACGAAGCCGGCGTTTAGGAACGAGTTGCCAGTCGGTGACTCAATCCAGAGAGAACTGGATGTTCTTGGAGCGTCCAACAAAAACGCAGAGGACATTTTAAGTCCCAGTTAGTGAATTGAAAAATAAACTCGAGCCTGGATGAAACGATTTCTGCGTTAAGTGCACTATTGTTTGTGTCTTTCCGCCGTTGGCTTCCGGACGACGCGTGGGAGTCGTGATTAGATCTAGGGAGCCGGATGCGGTGACAAAGCGCCGTTGGCGGGGCAGTTAGCGGCCACCGAGAAGAAGACCGAGCGTGAAGGTGATTAACAAAAACCTTCCGGATCATGAACATTAACCTCTAACCCGCCGCTGGCGGCCTCTTCTTCCCAACTTCCAATCACTCCATTCAGAGGAGTGCCGCCGTACCCGGGTCCCCAGAACAATAGGCGTTTGCCACTGCTCATTGCATGAAGTATGTCCATTGGGCTTGTAGTTTGCGATGAGTCAAACCCACGAAATAAACACATAAGGGATTTGGAGATGACGATGACGCGAAAAGTCACCCTAGCTCTGTTGGTTGTCTTTTTTCTCACTTGTATTTGCATCGAGCCAATGGAGGCACAGATCACCCGACCGACTGCCGAACAAGCGCCACCAGTTCCCGGCACTGGGCAGCATCATGCGGGTGGCTTGAGTGAAAGCGTAAACCCTGCGACTGGCGCCCTCAGTATCCGCATCAATGCCGATGTTGCTCCAGCACGCGGATTGACAGTGCCATTTGCCTTCGGCTACGACTCCAATTCTGCGCAACATATCACTGGAGGTCTTGGACTCACCGACAATTCAAGTTATTTAGGGCAGGGCGGTTGGAGCTATATGGTACCGACGCTTTCGCAAATACAGGGCACCTTTCAAACCGCAAATGGTTTGATTGCTGGGTCCGCAAATCCGGTTGATCCGGTAGTTTTTGTTAATTGTGATTTCAGTGATCCGGCCTGTTCTATCGCGGCTGGGCCGGCCGGCCCAGTTGGCTGCACTGCTTTCTTTTGTGCACCTTCTTGGACGCGTCAGACGACTACAACTCCGACACCCTGTACGTTTTATGACCACTTTAACTTTTTTGATATGAATGGTAATGCCCATGATCTCGGGATTACTTCTCAGACTGGGACCCACGACTGCGTCTCAGTGCCAGGAGCGCCCGCGACAGCGTTGAT
>JAOAPI010000104.1 GCA_025462865.1 Candidatus Sulfotelmatobacter sp.
ATGGCTCAAGTCGGAGGTCGCGCACACCTTGCGCATGCTGGAAATTGTCGGTCGAACCGACATTCCCGTCGCCTCGGGTGCAGAGTATCCCTTGGTCCGCCGAAAACTGGACACCGAACTTTGGGAGCAGCGCTATGGCTCGGTAACGTGGCTGGGAGCCTGGACTCCGAAGTTCTATCACCCACCAGATCAACTGGGGGACATGCCGGAAGGTAAGCCCACCACCAAACCAATCGACGAAGACGCCGCCCACTTTCTAGTTCGCATGGTCCATAAATATCCGAACGAGGTGACCATCTACGCGGGCGGCCCGATGACCAATATCGCTCTCGCTATCTCTATCGATCCCGAATTTGTCAGCCTCGCCAAAGAATTAGTCTTCATGGGAGCTAGTCTGAATCCGCAGACCACAGATCCCGAGTTCGTCAACGCTCCGCGCCACGAATTCAATATTTGGTTCGATCCCGAAGCGGCTCACATCGTATTGCGAGCTCCGTGGAAAAAGATCGTCTGCACTCCCGTGGACATTTCAGTGAAGACGCGAATGACCAATGACTTAATCAACCAAATCAAAACGTCCAACACACCATCGGCGCAATACATTGGCACGTATTCTCACTTGTACGGCAATTTCAATTATTTATGGGATGAGCTGGCATCATTGGCTTGGCTCGATCCCAGCATCATCACAAAGAAAGAAACCCGCTATCTGGATATAGACCTCGATCGTGGAGCCGACTACGGCAACATGCTGACTTGGACAGAGAGTGACAAACCGAAAGTAGAAGTGCAGCCAGTAGAAATACAGGACGATCTAGATACAGAGAAGTTCTACAAGATGTTCGTGGATCTGTTGAGTGCGCCCACGCCGAAGAAGGATTAGTTAATGGGTGATGCAGGCCCATAACTATGAGATGAAGGTCTTTTGCCTAGAAGAGGCCACTTCTGCGAACGGACGGTGACGCTTACAGCTCAAAATTGCGTTCCCGGAGTTCCTCACAGGCACCGTCCAATCCCGGGAATAACGAACCTGCGGTGATACCCATGTAGCTTAAATCGCGAATTACTTGGCTGCGATCGCGAACGGGTAAATCGTATGCCCAAAGGTATCTCTTTGTGTCCAATTCCTTCGACTTGATATATGACTCAATATCATCGATGTTAGTAAATGTGGAGGCTGCCTGTTGCGGAATCATCCGTTCGTTCTCAACTGCTATAAATTCGCCGATCGTGAAGTGAAGTCCAGGAAAATTCAAAAGGAAGATTTGCCTCCAGTCCAGCTTCCACTGTGCTTGATCAAAAACGTGGATCCTCACTTTATCGGTCGTCCGGGCCGCAGCTGCCTTCTCATTTGAGATACCGCGATACGCAAAGAACGCTGCGACATACGGAGAGTACGTCCAATCGAGGAGAGGCGTGGGGTACCCGTGATGCTGCACCAAATTAAAAAAGGCACCATTCTCATCTGGAATTTGCAGATTGAAGATGTGTCTCGTTCTCGCGCTCAAGTGTTTGTAAAGAACTTGTATATCCTCTTGCAAAAATCTGTTTATATCGGCTCGACGAGTACGATGAAACGATGTTCGCAAGCGCCAAGGACCATTCTGCCCGCGAAATAGAAACCGCCTTCCTTTTAAACTGGCGAGATCCTGTTTATAGGCTGTCCAATCCTTTTCCAAAGCCACGAGTTCTGAAGGGCTCTCCGCCTTCGAGCGAGGCAACACACAGTTCCCAGTCTCGCCTGTGTCGGAGACCCAAGACATAGTCAGAAAATCACTATTCCAAGAACCAACCACATCCGCATACTGAGAAAAGGCCACAATTTCAGGATAATGATGTTTGACGTTCTCCCATGGGGCTGTGTTTCCTGAGGTTGGATCAATTGGTTGAATCGCGTCAGTGCGAAGGTTAAATTGTGCGTCTTTATTTGTAGTCCTGAAATAAGCAACAGTACCGGGGTATGTTTTGTGATCGCTCGGGAGGAGGTAGGCTACACCCTGATAGTTCGACTCGCGTTCATCAATGTTCACAACTATCGCCCCATCCGCTGACCCCGAATAGGTACCAATCCACTGCCCGTTCACTTTTCAGACCTGCCCATAGTCAGAACGCAAGCTTCTCGAGATTGACTGCCTGAGCGTTGTATCAGGTTCCATTCAAATCCACAAGGCATCGGTATTTGTCGTCTCCCATTCTTCTCTTCCTCCTTAGAATCCTGGCGGCCTATCCCCCATCACGCCAAAGCTCCGCTCCAATGCCAGCCCGGCACTCGCCATTGTTCCTTCATCAAACAGCCTTCCGATCAGCGTCACTCCATGAGGCGCCCTGCGTGGCGGATTGAACGATGGAAGCGGCATGCTCGGATCCGGCGCCCAATCGCTGCGAGCCCTAGACACCTCCACAAAACCTGCGCGAAGGGTGAGCGACGGATGTCCAGTGAAATTAGTAATGGTGAGCATTTCATCGCGCAATGAAGGTACTAGCAGCAGATCGACTTCCGAGAAGATCCGTATCATTTCATTGGCCACCTTTCGGCGCAGGCGGTCAGCCTGTACGAAATCGACTGCGGAGAGAAACCGGGCCTCACGGAAAATGTTGGGCCATGCGTCCGGCGTCTGCATTCGGAGCTGACTCATTCCGCCGTTAAGCTCAAGCTCCTCAAACGCCGCCGCTCCTTCAGCAAAGAGAATCAGGCTAAGCGAACCATAAGGCCAATCGGGAATGGAAACCTCTACCGGAACCATTCCCAACTTCTTAACTGAATCGAGAGCGGCACGATCTACGCCGGTCGCAGGTGCCTCATTCATCCACGCAGGAAAGTATCCTACGCGCAGCCCCGCGACACTTGCGCCCGCGTCAAAATCAAGTTTACTGGGCACGCTCGCCAGATCACCTGCGTCTGGCCCGGAGATTGCCTGCAGTACCAGCATTGCGTCTTCGACGCTGCGGGTCATGGGGCCGAGCTTGTCGAGCGACCAGCACAACGTCATCGCGCCAGTACGCGGTACGCGCCCATAGGTGGGACGCAGCCCGGTAATCCCGCAACGCATGGATGGGCTCACAATGCTGCCGCCGGTTTCACTACCGATCGCGAAGGCAACCAATCCCGCAGCCGTCGCGGCACCTGGCCCAGCGCTCGATCCCGAGGCTCCTTCTTCCGGCAGCCATGGATTCATAGTTTGCCCACCAAACCAAATATCGTTGAGCGCCAACGCACCTAGGCTCAGCTTAGCGACGAGCACGGCGCCTGCGTCGTGCAGACGGTGCACCACCGCACCATCCGCCGCGGGTACGCGGTTTCGGAAAGGCTCGGCACCGTATGTAGTGGGAATTCCAGCCGTGTCGAGAAGATCCTTGGTTCCCCAAGGAATGCCGTGCAGCGGTCCGCGGTACTTGCCCGCGGCGATTTCTTCGTCTGCTTGCTTGGCTTGTGCCAGCGCCAACTCTGGAGTGAGCGTGATAACACACCGTAGCTTAGGATTGAACCGCTGCAATCGTGCGAGATAAATATTCGTCAGCCGCTGTGAAGTCAGTTTTCGGGTCTCAATCCAGCGCGAAAGCTGAGTGATAGGGGCGAAGGCAATGTCCTCGTCTTTTGGCAGCGGACCAGGATCGGCATTGCTGCGGATAAAACGGTCACGTTGTGGGACCGTCTTCTGACCGGGCAGCACGGGGTCCCAACGCGATGCCGGAGCAAGCATAGGCTCTAGCGCAAGTTTGCGAGGACCTGTCCGCCGCTCATACAGCCCTGCCATTGTCTTACGCCAACTGGTCGCTGCCATCGTCCGCTCGCGGTCGTTCAAAGGAAACTGCACTAATTTCTCGGCTTCGGCGAAGGTCGAGACCGTCACCTCAGGCCCAACCTCAGGGCCGGTGCCAAACGCTGAAGGAGATCCCGGCGGCAGATTTGTGGACACCTGAGCCTTGCTGAGAGATGCAGCGGCTGCGCCCAATAGACTGAGAGAAGTAGCCGCCAAGAACTGCCTGCGCGATTTCGACATGTATCCTCCGCCTCGCATTGTAACTTTCCTGCTTATTGCGACAGCTGTTCCAGCATTGACCGTGCCGCAGCATGATCTGGACGTTGCTTGAGTAGTTCCTGAAGAATTGCTTTAGCTTTTTCCGGCGTGTTCTCGAGCGCGTAAACCCGGGCTAAGTTCAGGTATGCCTGATCGAAGGCAGGAGAAACGCGAATACACTCTTGAAAACTAGCAACAGCTTCGTCACGTCGCTGGGTTCGCAGGTAGAGCACGCCCAAATTGTTCAAAGCTTCGGGATAACCGGGACGAAACTTCAAAGCCTTCTGTAGATATTCGTAAGCTCGATCACTGTCGTCGAGCTGAGCAAAGACCATCCCGAGACTGTAGTTCGCCT
>JAOAPI010000143.1 GCA_025462865.1 Candidatus Sulfotelmatobacter sp.
ACTCTGACTAAGCGGCGCTTTCTCTTTCGAACTCTGAAACACGGGCGGCAGGGAAAACGATTATTGTTAACATCAGGTGGGCCAAATCAGACGATCGAAGTGGGCCACGCCGGACGATCGAACTCAACTGCGGAGCTCTCCTATGCCGCCTCGCTGCAGGTGATAGTACTCGGCTAGGGATAAATGGTCACCAAGAGTGTGGAAAATATCGGGGTCGAAGCCGAGTTCCTTGCCGATTTGGGAGACAAGTTGCTGGAAGGAAGGTAGGCCCAAGTTCATCGATACTCCTGCTCCAACAAAAAGGATCACCTGCCTTTCTTTGATTGCGGATACAAGGGTCTCTATGCTCACGAGTGGACACTTTCGAGGTAAGCGGCGAACGAGTCGAGCGCCCGTTTACGCATTGAAATCTGATTTTTGAGATCACCTAACTCGGCAAAAGTCTCATCGTAGCCATCTGGTACAAAGACGCAATCCCACTGAAAATCACGGTTTCCTCGTGGCGTTCCAGCAATGGTGCCCTCGATCTCGCCTTCGAAGAGGTGGAAGCGCTTGCCGTCGATATAGCCAATGACCGTTCTGGCCTTAACTTGATTGGGGCCTGTCTCTCCGAAAAGCTTTGCGAACTGATCCGCCTGCAGCGTGTCCCAGAAAATCTGCGTCAACCCTCCCGGAAAGCCGTTCAACTTCTTGAGATAGAGGCCCGTGTGCTCGACAAATAAAGGTTCGCCCAGGCGATCAAAGGCTTTGAGCGCTTTGTCTTTCACGAGGCGCTCGGTGTCGACAATCTGAAGCTCTTCGATCGGATGCTTGACCGGGGAAACGATAATGTTGCGCTGTTCGAGAATCGTACGAGCTTCGTCCAGCTTGTGTTGATTGCCGGAAACGAATCTGAGCTCAAACCTTGTCGTCACTTCTCAGCCTCTTCCCAAATGAGTGCTTGAGTTGGGTTTCATACATTGTTCCGAACACATCGTTGTCTGGAAAGTGTAACGCGAAGAGCGCGTATTCCTCTGAGAGCGGCATATTGTGGACCGAGGGATTGTCGGCGCAAAGTACAAACGGTACCCGGGAGTCAATGAAGTTTCTCACGGGGTGATTTTCAATGGTAGTGACCTTGCCTGTCAGAAAGTTGCTGTATAAGCAAACCTCGACGCACACCTGCTTAGTCGCCAGCAGATCTAGTAGGCGGGGTTCGGCAGCGGCGGCCAAAGCGTGACCGATGCGATCTGCGTTGCACTCATGAATCGCCCAGTCAACATTGGCTGCTAAAAACGTTTCACCTGCATGAATAGAGACGCCGAGGCCCATTTCGTCTTTGCCTTCTCGGAAATATCGAGACAGCGAACTGTCTATGGGGTTATCTTCGTCACCCGAAAGGTCTAGGCCGACAACCAGCTCGCGGTTGTTCACCGTCCTTATTGCATCTAATAGTTTTCTTGCCTGGGTTGGATTGCAGTCGAGTCGCGAGAGTCCCAGAATCAATCGCGCATCTACCCCGCTTTCTTCTCTTGCCAGCGCCAAGGAATCCGTCATCCAGTTCAAACACTCTTCTAGAGAGATACCATTTACGGTGGCGATCGAGAATGGCGAGTTTCTGAGCTCGACATAGTCGATCCCGTCTTCGCGCAACACGGCAAGCGCCGATGAGGTCATTCGATTCAAGCAGGCTTGTCCGATGGGAAGAAGCTTTAGCAGGTGCCAAGGTTTGAAGTATTCCGCAAGGCCAGCAACTGGCTTGGTCACTTGGAGATCTCGCGCCGGATCGTATCCCTCTGGTATGGTTACGTTGAACTTTTCTAAGAGCTGTTGAACAACATGCGTCGGCACACAGCCATTCAGATGCGCGTGAAGCTCAGCCTTTTTCTGGGAACGAAAGTTTGAGCCGGAGATGGTCATGCTTGGCGATTGGAGCAATGAGCAGTTTAGCGTACTGTAGCAGTGGCAGCAGTTTACCCAGATGGATCGCCTGCGCAAGCTCGGTGAACCGAAGCCTCCGAAAGCCAGAGATTCGCGTGCTCCACTTGTGCTCCGTTAAGGTTGTGAGCCGAGCACAGGATCCTCTATCGACAGAACGAGGTACGGAAGACGCGATCGTTGTTTATTTCCAATTTACTGTCGTCTTCCCAAGCTGACATCGAAGGTTCGCTCGCACTCACGTGTTGGGACAGAAGAGCCGCCCGGGTCGATTACTGGCGCGAAATTCCCTTCACACCAGAAAGCGGTCTTCTGCCTTCTTTTCCTGCACTACTCATCTGGAAGTCGTGGCCGACGCGACGCGGGCTGATCACCCTCGCAGCCTGCGCTACCTGATCGAGGCGGCTATTGCCCTGAACTCCGAATGCTCAGTTACGCCATTCGACCGGATTAGGAACCATAATTAGGAACCATAAACGCGCTTATGGTCGTCCTCATTGACCCAGTCGGCATTGACCGAGTCGGCGGCCCGTGAAATGACTGCGGTCAAGCCGATCCGTTCAGGCCAGTGACACCGTTCCAGATTTTTATTGCGAATTGTGCACTTGACAAACCACGACTGGAAATAGAAACTGGGAGTGGCGTGACAGGCCCCCAAATTGAAAAGGCCCGGATTGCTCCGGGCCTTAAGGTATTCGCGTCTGGTGAATCCCTATACTAGGGTCGGTTCCGTCGCCCTAGATTTCAGTTCGCTATAGCGCTCCCCGAGTATTTGCGATTTAATTAGACAGTTATCGAGCACGAAGAAAGGTACCGTCTTAACGCGTTTTGGAATTGGAATAGGGTCAAAGCCATCCTTACCCATCAACCAGTTGTAGTCGTCCTCGTGGGTCACCACCCAACCATCTAGTACGAAAATGTCACGAAGCAAGTCGGGAGAAATTTGCGCGAATGGAGGCAAGGAACCGATTATCCCTTCGGCTTACGCCAAGCCCGCATAGGCCAAGTTTTGCGATGCAAGAAGGTAAAGCGGTATCTCCAGCGGGATGGTCTGAACGCCCCTGCGCGGCTCTCCCGGGGAGGTTAATCGAGGTGTTTGCATGGGAGTGGTGGTGAAGCGCAGGCCTGCACGTTCAAGTACCGCATCTAGGCGCTTGTGCTCAATCGCCGACTGAATATAGAGAATGATCGCGCTTCGCATCGCCTTCATGGCCTCGATCTCGGTATTTCCCGCAGAAAGGAGACTAAGGTCTTCACAGCGACTCACGAAGCATTCAGCTTCAGGGTCGTGCTCAAGGGAGCAGGCCACTTCAAATTTCATCTTCAGTTTCGCCATAATGGTGTTACTACACTACCATACGACTGTCAAGAACAAGGGTCGATTTTTTCCTGATTTTTCCTCCCAAAATCCGGCCTGGCCGCTCACTTCTTCTTTCGCGCAGCCTTCCTTTTTGTACTTGGCTTCTTGCTGTCGGATGGTCGCGGCATGTCGGCAGTCGGCTTCACCTGAAGCAGACCGGCCAGCGCCTTACGTTCCGTCAAGGGTATTCGTACTGGTTCGCCTGCGCGTGACATTCTTTCCATATTATCGACCTTTCGCTTACACTAGGTATGCGGTAGGCGGGATTCGCACCCGCACGGGGCTGTCCGGTCAAGGGGCTCCCACTCGATTCCAAATCGAGCGCGTCTGCTCGTTTCGCCACTACCGCATGTTTGAACCGGGGAGCGCTTGGCCGCTCCCCTTTGCTGGACTACTTCTTGCGACGCACCAGAATGCACCATGCCGTGCGGCCATACTCGGCCGCAATCAGGTACCTCTTGGCACCGACATGCCAGCGACGAGTGCAGAAAACCCACCTCCATCCGTCCGGCGCTTCAAAAGGCGGAAAACATCCCGCTTGGATAGCATCCATGCTGTACTCCTTTTGGGTAGCACTGGTTAATAGCGAGGATGGCCCTTGCGGAATGGCGGAAAGCTGTTAAGCTGTCATTGTTAATCGACGTTCCGCAAGGACGCTCCTCGTGGCGCTTTCTTGCCGAAGGCACCACGAGGTTCCTGAACCCTAGAGTTCAGTCTTGCGAAACGTTGGCGGACGGGCTAGAATGTTAACAGAGCCCGACGCCCATAAAACGGCGTTGATCATTTTGCCCTCCAACGGCAATGTGGCTTTATCGACCCTCAGGACGGCGGCAACCGTTTACTGGGGGTTTTCGATTTTAGTCCTGTAGTGGCCCCTTGTCATCGTGAATGACTCCATGTGTCGAGCAGTATTTTCCTCGGGCTAGACGGAAAAGCTTGTTATGTTTGAATCCCCTCGATAGCGAGGATCGCACGGACTTAACATTCACGCCGGGAATCAGGTTAACAAAGTCCTCCGCGTTATACTCCTTCTGGGGATTTTCGTCGGCGATCTTAATGATGGTTTGGTAGATTATGCCATCGACATCCGTTGTCTTTTCATGCGATGGTTCGGCGTGGTGATTCTGGTGTTGGATCCCCGGCAATGTGGCGTGAGGATCGGTTCGTGGTGAATCAGATCGCCCCAACGCCAGAGATTGGGAAAGTTCCCACTCTAGTGCGCCTAGCTCTTTTCGCAGGTCACTGATTCGCGCGGCCTTGGCGATGACTTGTTCGAGCGTCATTGGATTCATAATAAGTCCTCGGAGTCCGCAAAGTCAACTTTAGTACGTTTTTTATGTAGCCTTGCGGTTAACTTAAACACTCACGACAGATTGCGTTGTGGTGTTGCGTTGTGGTGTTGTGGGGTGAGTTGAGGGCGAGTTTGCCGCTTAAGCGAGTTTAGGGTAAAAATACCCTATTCGGGTAAAACGCTTGTCCGTTTTGGTGTTTTCAGCATCAACCGCTTTCCGTCCGTCTTCTTGAGTGCCAACGCGGCGCGGTCATCGTCATTCATTTTGCGACCGTTGTATCTGAAATCGAACTCAGCTAGGTATTGAGCCATGTACTTGCGGCTCCAGTGGTGGAATACGCCATAATTGCCGCGCTTCAGGATCGCAAAGTAGCCCTCGACGGTGTTCGTTGTAACCTTCAGACCGTTGTCGTTGCGGGAGTACTCCTTCGCGGAATGCTTAACTGTGTGATGACTTGGAAACGCATCTTTCGTGAAGTGGTAGACGGTGTGCTCGTCGGTCATTAACTTCGTTCCGGCTTCAATGTGCGCTTGCAGGAGGGGCTTGATGTTGGCCACGGTCACGCGCTCGACGGGAAATGATCGAACATTTCCACCGCGCTCCACCATTGCGACAACGGGGGTCTTCTTGCTGTCGGCTCCCGGAACCCCGCGCTTGCCAGCGCCCTTTTCGCGACCGCCAACATAGGTTTCGTCCACCTCGACGATTCCGCTCAACATCCCCGCCATTGGGTCTTGAGTCATGGCCCAACGAATCCGATGGCACATGAACCACGCCGAACGGTAGCTGCCCAATGCGAGGTTGCGCTGAAGCTGAAGTGCGCTGATGCCCTTTTTGGACGAACACATTAGATGGATCGCCAGAAGCCACTTGTGCAGGGGAATGTGCGAATCCTCAAAGATCGTTCCGACCGTAACGGAGAACTGCTCACGGCAAGCGTTGCACTTCCACGTACCCTTTCGTGCGTGGGTTTTGGTGTCCGTTACGGGCTGGAGTTTGGTTGCCTCACCGATCACGCCACAATGCGGACATACCGCGCCTTCGGGCCAGCGTTGCTTTTCCAGGTGCTCACGCGCTACATCTTCGTTCTGAAATTGTGGGGCAAGCAATCCGGCCATGACCTATAGTGCTATAAACGCCGTGGTTTGTCAAGTGCACAATTCGCTTTTTATTTGATTCATTCCAAACCACTTACCCACACCCGCACCCCAAACTCCCCCTCTGGCGCTGCAAAATAAAATCGCCAACCAATGCGAATCGACAAACAAATCGCCGCCTCCCGCCTTGACGGTGCCAACTCCCGCCTCCAGGTCGAGCTCCAGCCCCAAACCGCCATCGAGCACATGCTCGTCAAGACCATAGCCGCCGCCCAATGGCGCAAACTGCGCATCCGGGCTCTCGAGAACGCCACCATCGATGCCGCCTCTCGTGAGCACAAGCGCGCCATCACGTGGGGTTCCTGCGTCCGCCACCCACACCAACGCTTTCGCTAAGAAAGTCGCTTAGAACCCACCAATGATGCCAAACAAACCACTTAGCCAAAATAACCAACCCGCCAATACCCGCATTCCCGCCCGATTTACCCACGGATCCCCCGAAATTACCCGATTTTCAGGGTTCCGAACCCAAGCCCGCCGTCTTCAGGCGCCAGCGTTTGCTGCTAACCTAATGGACTTGCTTTATAGTCGGCGTTCTGCTTGACGCACCACACTAACTCGAAAGCAAGATAACGGACGATGAAGAAACTCCTCGCGCTGGCTCTCCTCCTCTCGGTTCCCGCCTGGACCGCGCCTCCATTGAGCGCCCGCATCCGCGCCACGATCCAGAAATCGCCCATCGCGCGCACCGCATTCTGGGGC